>JAHCHP010000018.1 GCA_026129765.1 Fimbriimonadia bacterium
AAAGCGCAAAGACGGCATACTGCGATCATTGGTTTCATACGCCTTTTACTATTCGCCGCGCGCCCTGAAACTCCTGCCCGCGCTTTTGACAGGTTCAGAGGAGGGTGTGATCTCTGTCGTTGAAAAGAGTTTATGGTATAATACACTTGTAAGCCTTTTCAGAAAAATCAATCTCAATGAATCCTGGGCGTCGTGCACGCTTGGTGTCCCTTACCAGGCAAAGCTTTTAAACTGAATTATTCATTACTATCATGAAAACACAAGTTATCGAAGGCACTTTAGAAGAGGTACAAAAACAATTAAGCGCACTACCTTTTTTGTCTAACAAGCGTTTGCGTGTAGTCATTTCAGAGACAGAACCTCATGATCAATCCTTACCGAACTCTTCTCTCCAATACGCGAAAAAACGCAACGGATTGATTTTGCTTCCTACCAAAAAACCTGAAGAGGTTGTTACTGTTGAGATGGTAAAGGAATTGAGCGAGGATTAATTTGTGTCTATCAAGTTGTTAGACGTTAACCTGCTAATTGCTCTTCACGACCCAAAACATGTCGGACATGACCTTGCTCATAACTGGTTTGAACAAGAAGGACAGTACGGTTGGGCAACCTGTCCACTTACAGAAAATGGTTTCTTGCGCATTGTAACGCAAGAAGCTTATCCTAATCGTGTTGAGAGCATTCTCGACGCAATCTTTGTTTTAGAAAACATGATTCGAAATTATGAAAAAAAACATTACTTTTGGAGCGATAACATTTCTCTACGAGACCACAGACTGTTTAAACCAGAAATGATTCTTGGGCACCGCCAACTTACTGATATATACCTTTTAGGGTTGTGCCAGAAAAATGGCGGTACATTGGTAACTCTGGACACTTCTATCCACGTGACCTCGATACAGTCTCCCCATTCTGAGTTGATTTTGACCCTTTCCATTTAGTTTCATTGCTTTTAAATTAACGATAGAAAACCAACCTGTTCCCTCAATAGGTTATAATATAGAGAGGAGGCGGTGTATGAAAAGCGGTTGGATCGCAGTATCCGCATTATGCCTATTCATGGTGTCAGGCGCGTACGCGCAAGACCCGGGCGGAACCGATGGTCAGGTGACCATTGGGGAGCGCGACTTTGCCGAGCCGGGCGAATTCGTGCGTGAACGGTATCGCTGGTTCTTCGGACAAAGACTGATTCCCACTGGATTACCCTATGGCAGTTTGCGGGCAATGGCATGGGAACAAGCGCAGCGATTGCCGGACTTAGCCAGGCAAGGACACCAGTGGAACCAGTCCCCTTGGGAGTTTTTCGGACCGCAGCAAATCGAGAACGGCTGGAATGGAACCCCCACAGCAGGACAAGTGGTGGCGTTGGCTGTCGACCCGTTTGACCCGGCGATTCTCTATGCGGGCGCGGGCAACGGCGGCTTATGGAAAAGCGTTGACAGCGGTCTGTCGTGGACTTGCATTAGCAACGACCTGCCCACCAGTAGCAGCGGGGCAATCACCATTGACCCCGTAGATCGGAATACGATTTATTACGGAACCGGCGAATATACGCTCAGCCTCAACAGCTACGGGGGCGCGGGTATCTTTCGATCCAAAAACGGCGGACTCACGTGGGAAAAGTTAGATGGCGGCGCGCTCAGCGACCTGCGCATCAGTGAAATCGTGATTGATCCCACCCGGCGAACGACTCTTTACGCTGCCACCAGCCGCGGCATTTACAAATCGACCGATGGCGGCGCGCGCTGGACGCCCACCCTCAAAGGTTTCGCGCAATCGCTCATGATCCATCCGCAAGACCCCTCTTTGCTCCATGCTACATTGGGCGATCCGGACGGCGACCCAGCGAACGGTTTCTACACCTCAACCGATGGCGGTCTCACTTGGAAACGCGCCGAGCGACTACCTGCCGGTTTCATCGTGGGGCGCGTGGAAGCCGCGCTTTGCAAAGGCAGCCCGAATGTCATCTATCTCAGCTTCGCGGCGGCGCCGGGCGGCACAATCGGAACCTACAAAAGCCTGGATGGCGGCAAACGCTGGCAGCGGCTTTTCACCGCGCCAGATTATGGCGCGCAGCAATCTTGGTATAACAACGCGATTGCCGTTGACCCGGTGAACCCCGACATCGTCTATCTGGGAGGACTCTCGTTTTGGCGTTCGAACGATGGCGGCTTGACTTGGAGCGATCGGGGGCGTTCCTACTCTGGCGGTGGGCTTCATCCCGATATGCATCATCTTGTGGTTCATCCCTACGACCCGCAAATCGTCTACGCTGCATGCGATGGCGGCGTTTATAAGTCGTTGGATCGAGGCGAACGCTGGCAATCCTTGAC
Organism: Fimbriimonadia bacterium; assembly: GCA_026129765.1. Lineage (GTDB taxonomy): Bacteria > Armatimonadota > Fimbriimonadia > Fimbriimonadales > GBS-DC > JAHCHP01. Next base: position 2,334 of record JAHCHP010000018.1, read on the forward strand.
CATGCAATTGGCAAATGTGGAGTTTTACAGCCTGGCGGTTCATCCCACGAATCATAACATCGTTTTAGGCGGCACCCAGGACAATGGCAGTCTGATGAAACCGGAACACAGCCTGTTTTGGCGCGTGAACTTCTGGGGCGACAGTGGTGCCGTCGCGTTCAAAAGCAGCGACCCCAGCACACTCTATATCGAGTATGTGTTTTTGGAGTTGTACCGGTCGCGGGATAGTGGCGCGACTTGGCAGCCCATCATGGGCGGACTGAACCGGCAAGGCGCGCAGTTCGTATCGCCTTTCATCACCGACCCTTCTAATCCCAGCCGCCTCTATGCGGGCAGCCGGGTGGTGTCGCGCAGCGAAAATGAGGGCGATTTTTGGCAGACGATCAGTCCCGATTGGGGATCGCCTATTAATGCCATCGCGGTCGCGCCTTCCGATCCGCGCCTGATCTATGCAGGGCTGGTCAATGGCAGGCTTTATCGCACCGAGAATTACGGCTCGAGTTGGGAACTGTGTACCCCCAAACTTCCCGCGCGCCCCCTTACCGCGATTGCCGTTTCGCAAAGCAATCCCCGCCGGATCGCCGTGACAATGGGCGGTTTCAAAACGGAGCATGTCTATCGCTCAGAGGATGGCGGCAGAACATGGGTCAGCGCGTCCGGTAACCTGCCCGATGTTCCAGTTAACACCCTCTTGTTCCACCCCGATAGCGACGATGCCATGATCATCGGCACTGACATCGGGGTCTTCTACAGCGCAAATTCAGGTCGGAGTTGGATGCGTTGGACAGGCAACCTACCTTCCCATCTCACGGTTCTGAAGTTGGATTATCATGCCCTCACCCGGCGGGTTTATATCGCCACACACGGCAGGGGAATTTGGCGCGCGTTTGTGCCTCCTCTTTCTAATGGTGGTAAATAAAATTACCGCGACCGCGAATAGCGATTTTGAGGGCTTCCATGCTATAATCCTGTGAGGCATAGGACAACAAGGATGGTACGGGAGCGCAGTTTGGAATTACCAACAATCACAGTGCTGGGCGCAAAGGTGCATGCGGTGGGAATGGATCAAACCCTGCAATGCATCGAGTCTTTTATTGTCAGCCGTGAACCGCATCTGGTGCTGACCGCGGACGCGACCGCTTTTGTCATCGCCCATGGAGACCCCGAATTCCAAGCGATTTGGCAATGCGCCGACTTAGTAACGCCGGACGGGGTGGGGCTATTGTGGGCAGCGAAACGCGCAGGTACTCCCCTCAAGGAGCGGGTCTCTGGGGTCGACATCGTACGCGAGATGGCGCGTCTCAGCCACGAGCGCGGTTATAAACTCTTCTTGTTGGGCGCAGCGCCGGACATTGCGGAGGCTGCCGCTCAAAATCTTCTCAAGTCTTATCCTCAAGCGCGCTTCGTCGGTATCCGGGACGGCTACTTTTCCGAGGGCGACGAAGTCGCGCTGCTGGAACAGATTCGCCAAGCGCAGCCCGATGTCTTAATCGCCGCGATGGGCATGCCGAAACAAGAAAAATGGCTGATGCGTCATAAAGACCGCTTGAATGTCCCAGTCAGTATCGGCGTGGGTGGCAGCTTTGATGTCTATTCTGGCAAAGTGAAGCGCGCGCCTAAACTGTTCCAAGCGGTCGGGATGGAATGGCTGTGGCGGTTACTGCAAGACCCGAAAAAAATCGGCAAAGTGAAAAATCTGCCCCGTTTCGTTTCGCTCGTCATGAGGGAAAAAAAACATTAAACGTTTTCACAAAGATTTGAATCTGTAATCAAGCAGCAGTCTTTGACCTGCAATTCTATTTGGGAGGACCCAACAAATGCGACATTGGCAGCGGACCCTAATCACCGCAACGGTGTTAATCATGGCAAAAACAACCATAGCGCAAGCAGAAGACATCCCCATCACCCGCGTGATCCTGTTTCGGAGCGGCGTGGGCTACATTGAACGCAGTGGATCGGTAGACGGTATGGGGAGCCTGACTTTGAATTTGAAAACCGATCAAATGAACGATCTCTTAAAATCGTTAGTGCTGCAAGACCTGGACGGAGGGCGTATCTTGCCTGTGCAATACCCCCCGCAAGACCCCTTAGACCGCACAATGAGATCGTTCGCAGTGAATTTAGGCGATAACCCCTCACGCAGCGTGTTGCTTCAGCGATTACGAGGAGTCTCTATCGAGGTAGTGATGAACACTCCGTCGGACAAACCCATTCGCGGGCGCGTCATCAGCGTGCAGGCGCGCCAAGCCACAAACGACCGGGTTACCACCAGCTACGATGAACTGCACCTGATGACTTCCGAAGGGGTACAGACCCTCAATTGCGACCAAATCAAGCAGTTCAAAGTGCTGGACGAACGCATCCAAAACGAAATGCAAGCCGCGCTGGAGACGCTGGCAGGCGGACTGGACACCACCCGCAAACCGGTTCAACTGCAGTTTAGCGGGCGTGGAAAACGCCGTGTCCTGGTAGGCTACATCACCGAAATGCCGGTCTGGAAAATGAGCTATCGCTTAGTGCTGGCAGACAGCGGTCCCTCTCTGTTACAGGGCTGGGCAATTGCCGAAAACACCAGCGAAGAGGATTGGCGCAATGTTCAGATTTCGCTGGTATCAGGCAAACCGGTCAGTTTCATCCAGAACCTCTACCAACCGCTTTACAACAAACGCCCGGTCTTCACGCCCCAAATTGACGCGGGTCTGTTGCCCCAAACCTACACAGGCGCGTTGGAAGAGTGGGACAAAAAAGCGGACGGACGCGACTCGAATGAGCGAGCGAAGGCAGCGGCTCCTGGATCGCCCCCTACCGAAGCGGGCGGATTACGCGGCGGCTTCGGAGGCGGTGGAGGCGGTCCGGCAGGCAGGGCGATGATGGATATGGAATCGATGGGCGAGAGTGTGGAAGCGATGGCGACGGGTCAAGAGGTGGGCGCGCTGTTTGAATACAGCATCGACCAACCCGTCACTATCTTGCGCCAGCAATCCGCCATGCTGCCCGTCATCAACCAGCGTGTAGAAGCGGAATCGCTTTCAGTTTACAACCCCAACACGAATGCGCGTTTCCCGCTGTATGGCGCAAAGTTGAAGAACGCGACTCCTTTAACGCTGATGGAAGGACCGATCACCGTCTACCTGGACAACTCTTATGGAGGGGACGCGCTGATTGAAACCATCGAGCCGGGCGGCGAACGATACTTGACCTACGCGCTGGATATGAAAGTCGAGGTGAACCGCGAAGGGGGCGACAACAGCCAGCAAGTGGTGGCTTTGAAAATCGTCCGAGGCGTCTTAGACGAAACAATTAAAAACCGAATCCAAAGCAAATATGTGATTCGTAACCGGGACACCAAAACCCGCTCTTTGATTATCGAGCAGCCAATCAACGAAGGCTGGGAATTGGTTGAACCCCAAAAAGTAGAAGAAAAAACGGCAAACCTCTACCGTTTTCGCGTGGAATTAGCCGCTGACAAAACGTCGGAACTCTCCACTGTAGAAGAGATTATCGTCAGCCAAACCTTCGCGCTGTCGGCAATGGACTTGGACCAGATACGACTGTACCTGCGTAACCCGAAAGCCTCCAATGCGCTGAAAACCGCGCTGCAAGAGATTATCAAGCGACAGGGTGAAATTTCACAGACCCAAGCGGAAATCGGCAGAGCGCAAGCGCAGATCAAATCGATTGATGAAGACCAAGCGCGTATCCGCCAGAACATGCAGCAGTTAGAGAAAACCTCTGATCTTTACAAGCAGTATGTGAAGAAGTTGACCGATCAAGAGGCGCAGTTGGAACGGCTGCGGGACGAAATCAACAGCCTGAACACGCGCCTGCAGTCGCAAAGAAGTTCATTGGCAAACTACATCCAGAATCTGAATGTAGAGTGAGGTTTTTGAGTCAGGAATCCAGCATTAAGAAACGGACTCATTCACCATGCTTAGAGGTGACAGCTTGTAGGGGCGCGCCTGCGTGTGCGCCCTCTTGGCGGGCAGACACATAGGTCTACCCCTACGTTTTTTGTCATGCCGAGCGCAGCCGAGGCATCTGCTTTCGTCATGCCGAGCGCAGCCGAGGCATCTGCTTTTGAGTTTTGAATAACTGCACTTTAGAGGTTGCGCATGAGCCAGCACAGGCGGACTTTGCATCTATATTGGCGCAAAGTCATTCACGGATCAAGAAGGCAAAGTACTCTATCTATCTCTGGTTCACTTTGTACAGCCCGCGAACATAAGCGATCTGACCCGCATGATAGAAGTCATGCTCGATGAGCATTTGAAACAGCGCGTAAAGTGTTTTGCGCTCGCCTCCATAAACCGGTCTCTCCACATCCAAATCATCATCTGACAGCGATTCCAGCGCATCCAGAACCGCTTCATGTCCTTCACGCGCAATCGCTAAGGCTGCCTGCAAGTCGCCGTGCATCGCGCGAAATTGGTTCTCCATCGCCTGCCAATCGAGACTCGATTCGCCCAACGCCGTAGAGAGCTGCACCAACTTATCTGCCCCGGTATGGAAAATGATTTTCACGATGGAGCCATCCGCCCAAGGAAACCCCGCATAGCCGATAGGAGGCTTCCATTCGGCTTCCTCCTGAGTCAACCCCTTCACAACCGCTTGGAAACTGTGGTACGCGCTGCCGTGATACGCCTGCTTAGCCCACTCGGTCAATGCCTGCGCGCGAATTTTAGACATGATGATCCTCCCCTCGTAACCCCGTGCTTCCGAAACCACCCTCACCCCGTTCGGTTTCAGGCAGATGCTCGACCTCTTCCCAATCCACGCGCTGGACCGGCACAATAACCATTTGCGCTATCCGGTCTCCCCGGTGAATGGTGAAAGGCTCCTGACCCCAATTGACCAATATCACATGAATTTCGCCCCGGAAGTCACTGTCAATCGTGCCGGGGCTGTTGACCATCCCCACCGCATGGCTTGCCGCCAGCCCGCTGCGGGGGCGGATTTGCGCCTCATATCCATCGGGAACTGCCACTCTTATGCCGGTCGGAACGAGGCTATGCGCGCCGGGCGCAAGCGTCAAAGGCTCCTCTACGGCGGCGTAGAGATCAGCCCCTGAAGACCCTGCCGTTTGATAATGCGGGATAGGCAGGTCCCGGGCGCGCGCTTCGCGAGAGATAAGAACACGCATGATGATGAGAGCAAATTAGCCGATGACTTCTTCTTCGCCGGACTGAACCTTCGCCGGCACTTTCGGCAAACGCACAAAAAAGGTGGAGCCAACCCCGACTTCACTTTCCGCCCAGATTTTCCCGCCATGGATATCTTCGACTAAGTGCTTCACAAGGTGCAAGCCCAAGCCGGTTCCGTACTGCTTCCGAGTATCGGTATTATCCACACGATGGAACTTCTCGAACACTCTGGTCAAATGCTCTTTCGGGATTCCCATGCCCTGGTCGGAAACGGAAATCACAATATCCTCGCCGTCAACCCAGCCCTTCACATGAATTTCGCCGCCGTTGGGCGAGTATTTAATCGCATTGTTCAGCAGGTTCGTGATGATCTGGTCCACCTTATCCTCGTCGGCGATAATGCTGGGAAGGCTCTCATCCACATCGTGGAATAACTGGTGGCGGTTGGTGGCGGCTTTTTGAACGGTGACGGTTCTCTGAGAAAGCTTATAGACATCGACCTCTTTGAAGACAGGCTTCAAAGATTCGCCCGCTTCGATTCGCGCGATGTTCAGCAGGTCATTAATAAGACGGGTCAAGCGGTCCGCTTCATGCTCGATAATGGTATAGAATTCGCGGCGGTCTTCTAAGGTAAACGTGCTGATCTCCTCGTCGGCGGAATCCATCAATAAGGTCGAGATGAACCCCTTAATCGCGGTCAACGGTGTGCGCAGTTCATGCGAAACCATCGCCACAAAGGAGGATTTCATGCGCTCTAAGTTGCGGATGTCCGTGATGTCGTTAAAGATCACCACCGTTCCCATCAGCTTATTATCCTCGCCGCGCACAATGGCGTTTTGGAGTTGATAGATATGCTCTTTGCCCTCCAGTTGCACGGTGATTTCCAGCAGTTCACCCTCTTTACCTGCCTCCAGAGCAGCGTGTATCTGCCCTTGCACAACGGGGTCGTTAATTACCTCTGAATAAAGCTTGTTGACGGAATCGGGCTTCGCGCCAAAAATCCGTCGGGACGCTGCGTTCATCTGCGCGATTTTGCCATTCGCGTTCACCAGCAGCAGCCCCGCCGTCAAGCTCTCAATCGTATGAATCAGTTCTTCTTTCTCTTCGATGATCGCCTTATAAAGCTGCATTCCGGCAATCACCGCCGCGACGTTGCGCGCCATACGTTCTAAGATTCGGACATCTTCATCAATAAAGGAGCTGCCGCGCTGCTTATTAAATACATGCAGCACGCCAATCGTTTGACGGTCCACAATGCGGTTCTCTTCGTCGCGCTTTTCCAGAATCAACGGCACGCTCACACCGTTATTGATATGAAAAAGCGACACATTCTCTTTCACTGTGCGAGGGTCGCCCACCGCATCATGAAAAATCACCGGTTTACCATCCCGAAACACTTCGCCAGAAACGCCTTGCGAACCGCGCACACGGAATAGTTTCAGCTCATCGTCGTTCATGCCAAAGGCGGGCGAAATCGCGCGCAGTTCGCCCTCTTCCGGGTCATGCAGCATAAACACTGCTTTCTCTGCCTGCATAATAGCAGCGATCTGCCGGACTAACCGTTTCAAGGTGGCTTCATAATCGGTCGGCGCTGTGATGTCGGTTGCGGAATCAGCCTGAGATATTCGTGTTGAGCCCTGCGGTTGAGCTTCAAGCTCTTGCACTCGGTGCGTCAGATGCTGGTTATCTGTTTTGAGTTGATTGAACTGTTTCAACAACTCGCGATAGGCTTGTTCCCAATTCATTGTTTCTCCACTCATTCTGTTCGAATACCCCTTACAATTGATAAAAATAGAACTCTGAAGCGATAATTAGGCGGTCTTCCCGCCGGTCTTGTTCCTTAGACTCCTGCCTACTTAGGCTGTTCCGACGGAACCGCTGGTGTTCTTACTTGTTGTTTTTCTCCATAAATGCGCGCAGCAGATCAATCGGCACCGGGAAAATCGTGGTCGAGTTGTTCTCGGTCGCGATTTCCGCCAAGGTCTGCAGGTAGCGCAGTTGCAAAGCGGCAGGCTGTTCCGAAATCATTCGCGCGGCTTGCACCAGTTTCTCTGCCGCCTGGAATTCGCCCTCTGCGTTAATGATCTTCGCGCGCCGTTCACGCTCACTTTCTGCTTGGCGAGCCATCGCGCGCTTCATCTCTTCGGGCAAAGAAACATCCCGCACTTCCACGCTGTTCACTTTGACTCCATACGCCTCCGTTTGCTCGTCGATAATCGTCTGCAAGCGCAAGTTGATATCTTCGCGCCTTGCCAGCAAATCGTCCAACTCGACCTGCCCAATCACACTGCGCAAAGTCGTTTGAGCAATCAGACTCGATGTTCGGATGAAATCGGTGATCTGCACAATCGCATCTTTCGGTTCCACCACTTTGAACAGCACCACCGCGTCCACCATCACAGGCACATTATCGCTGGTCATGGTCTCCTGACGCGGTACATCCATGGTCACAATGCGCGTATCTACAATGCGCGCGGAGTCAATCACCGGGATCAAAAAAATCAATCCTGGTCCTCGCACACCCTGTAAACGCCCTAACCTCAGCACAACAGCGCGCTCCCACTCAGGCAGCACCCGCAACGAGGCTCGCAGGATCATCAACACGAACGAGACAATCGCAATCGCAAAAGCAATTCCAAATTCCATTTCGTTTCCTCCCTCAACAATTCACCTTTTAATTTAGCGATTGGGGGGGCGAGTCCTGCATTGGCTCGGAAATGGTCGGGGCGCCCGGATTCGAACCGGGGACCTCCGGCACCCAAAGCCGGCGCGCTAGCCAAACTGCGCTACGCCCCGAGCCAGACATAGATTATACCTGCTCTGACAAGGCGATGCGCATCCCCCTTGACCCCCATGCAATATCAGGTATACTGTTATTGTTATGAAACCAATAGAGCAGCTTCAGCAGTTTAAGAAGCCCGGCTTATTTACTATCGAGGAATTGGTGGCAATCACAAGCACGCTTCTCAGCCAGTGGGCGCCCCAACAGCCCCGGTATAAAGTTGTGGCTTATCCTGATGTCCGGACCGTTCGGTTCTACGGAGCGCAGCGATTAATCGACCCACCCACCAAGCGTCAAGGAAATCGCGTCCTCTACTCCTACCATCACCTGCTGCAATTAGTCACCTTAAAACTTCTCCAAGCCCAATATATCCCCTTGAAAGCAGTCCGCCGCATGATGGAAAGCAAAAAAGATTCGGAAATGGAGAAATTGATTGCCGATGTATTGTCCCAGCGTTCCGATCTGGAAATAGCGCAGAAGATGGGCGCGGCGGCGGTAGGAATGGCGAAGCCCTCAGCCATCGTTTATGAACAGGCAGAAGCGGATGCCTCCAACCCCTACCCGGCTCCGACCCAGTGGCACCGGTTTCGCGTTGCCGATTGGCTGGAGGTCTCGGTACGCCCAGAAGCTGCTCAGCAAGCGAACCCAACCGAATTAAATCGCATCACCGAACTGATCCGATTGAGCATCCAGAAAGCCTATGAACAGGACGCGCCGCCCAAAAAGCAAGAGCGCGCAACGGAGCCTCCTAAACCGAGAGGCAGACCCCGAAAGAATCCGAAACCATGAAAATAGCCATCATTGGCGGAACCGGCATGCAGCAGGTCGAGGGCTTTGAACTGATCCAAGAGAACACTTTGGATTCAGGCATCACCTTCTACGAAGGCAAGTTGAATGGGCAACCGGTGTGGATGCTCCCGCGCCATGCGAAAGGACACCGAGTCCCGCCCCACCAAATTGACCACCGGGCGCATATCCGCGCGTTGAAAGCGCATGGGGTCCAAGCCGTATTGGCAACAGCAGCCGTGGGGTCGCTGCGAACCGATTGGAACACAGGCACGCTTTGCGTTCTCAGCGATTTCCTGGATTTTATGCGCCAAGTCTATACCCTCTATGACCAAGAGGTGGTCCATACCGATTTCTCTCAGCCCTTCAGTCCCGCTCTGCGAACCGCGCTCATCGAGTCAGCCCAAACCGAGGGAGTCCCCATTCATTCCGAAGGAGTCTATGTCTGCGCGCCCGGTCCCCGCTACGAAACGCCTGCCGAAATTCGTATGTACCGCATGCTGGGCGGCGATGTGGTGGGGATGACCGTCGCGCCGGAAGCCGCGCTTTGCCGGGAAGCTGGAATCCAATACGCGGCGATTGCGGGAGTCACCAATTTAGGCACGGGACTCAGTCCCCATCCACTGGGACATGACGAAGTCTCAGAAGCCATGTCGGTTATGCAACGCCAAATTGCTCGTATTTTTTCGGGGGTTATTCATCATTTTCACCCTTAAACTTGGTTAAACGGGGAAAAACGTGCTATAATATGAGTCAGGCTTCTTCAGATTCAAGAGGGAGAAGCCGCGATATAACAAACACACCAGAAAGGAGGTTCGTTATGCGAACATTTGTTTTATTAGCGGCGGCTGCCGCGCTTGTTGCTTGTGGATCAGCGCAGATTCGCGTGAAAGGCGATCCCATCGTCACTGTGCGCCCTGCGCCTTGGCTGAACAGCCAAAAGCCTGTTACCAGCATTTTCCCTACGAAGATGCATGTTAACCCGGGCATCGACAGTTCCATTCTTCCCGCGAATGTTACCCTGTTGGATAACACCGCCACTACCGGCTTCTATTTCCCGCAACCCAATGACGTAATGGATGACGCCAATATCCCGGACACCCGCGATACCGACGGCGATAACATCTATTACATCACATCTATGGCTCTGGCACTCTTCATTCCGGCTGATCAGGTCGTGAGCATGGATGTTGTGGGCGCGTTAGTGGACCCGATTACCGGCGGACCCGATGCGGCTACCCGCACTGTGCTTGGCACCTTCAACGCGCCTTTGACTGCTGGCGCTTGGATCATTACTTTTGAATATCCTGCATGCGTTGCGCTGGAAGTGGAAGGCGAGCCTTTCTTCAATCCGGGAGATGGTCAAACTTATGACTACTTCTGGTTGGGCGCGAATTTCGGCGCGGGCAACTGCGCAGGCGGTCCCGGTCTGTTGATGGCTTCCGGTCCCGACTTTGAAGATGACGTCTTCTATTGGGATGGCAACGTCAGCTGCGGCGGCGCGCTGGGTCCTGGTATCTACTGGTTCGGCGGCGTTCCGCGCGCTTCCTTCTACATGCTGCTGAATGGCGGCGCGACTCTGGAAGAGGCATTTGAAGTGATCACCGATCTGACTGGCGACGGTTGCGTGAATGACGAAGATCTGCTGGAAGTGTTGTTCAACTTCGGTACTGATGGCGAATTCGGCGGCGATACCAACTGCGATGGAAGCGTAGATGACACCGACCTTCTGAACGTGCTGTTTGACTTCGGCGATGGCTGCTAATCTAACTGCAACATAACCCTTGAAAACCCTGCCAGAAGAAGGTTTCGGCAGGGTTTTCTTTTTTAACCAGAATACAAGTTCCGTCAACCTGCTATAATATCTGCATGACGCTTTTAGGACGAACCAACCTCCGCCTAAACCCGCTTTGGCTGCAAGGCAGGCTCCCCGCGCAAAAACCGATCCCTGATGACTGGGCAACGGGCGCGTTCCAGCAGGCAGACGCGTGGGGATGCGAGGTGTTCGACATCAGCCGCGCGCCCAGTTATTGGGGGCAAGCCATTCGCGATCAAAATCCCTCATTGCGTCTAACAACGGTCTTTCGTCATCCGGGGCTCGCTTTTGCGCCGGACAGTTCGGCGGCGGCGCGGCAGATTCAAGCGCATCTCATCGAAACGCTCAGCTGTGTGGGGCGCGAACGGATCGATTTCTACTTCCTCGCCTATTCCCAACCACTGGAGGAGTACCAGATCGTGGGCGCGCTGGAAGCCTTAGAAGTGGCAAAACAAGAAGGGCAGATTGGCTTTTTAGGGCTTGCTTGCGAAACCGATCCCTTGAAAACGCTTGCCTTTTGGCGGTTCCATGACGCCTTTGAGATCGCGTTGTTGCCGAATGACGAGGCGGTCTTAACGCCCCTTATACCCGAAGCCATCCAGCGGCGGGTCGGAATCGCGCTAACGCTGAACGAGGCTCAAACGTCCTACGAATCGGCGTATAACGCCTTGAGCGTCTCCGGCGCGCATGCGGTGCTGGTGCCTTACGCGCCTATGAGGTCAGAACGATGAAAACAAACACGAAACGGTTCAAGCCATCCTTTTTCAAGCTATTCTGGCTGTTCGCTGCCTGCGGGTTCATGCTTTCTGCGCTGCCCGCGCAAGTGGATAAGCCCATCGTTTTGATCTATCAGCAGATGGCGCCCCCTGTCAAAGAAAACAACGAAGAGAGAGACATCAATGTACCCGCTTCAACCGCGTTTGCGGCGCAGCTGCGCTCTCTGGACAAATTGGAAGCGGTTCTCTACTCGCCCGAACATCCGACCGTCGAACGAATCGCCCGTGAAAAAAAATGGAAACCCGAACAGTTAAGCGCGCCAACCAGCGCCATGCTGCAACAAATCGCCCGCGAATGGGGCGCGCGCTATTGGATGGTGGTTCTCGCTTTGCAAGAAGACCCCAAACAACCCATTGCCTATCAGGTAGAGTTATGGCAGGTGGGCAAACGCGATGTGATTTGGTCCGAGCGAGGAACCCAGCAGTTGGTCCAAACCAGTTCCAATCAGGGCAGCAGCGCGGCCCTGCAATCGATGGCGCGCACCTTAACGCTGAAAATGAACGCCGCCGCTTTACAAGACTTGCCGGTTATCAAATCGCCGGAGGGCACCACAACCACGACTGATAGTCCGCCCCCCGTATCTGCGCTTAATCCGAAAAAAGAGGCGTTGGAAATGCTGAAGCGGGGCGATTATGAAGGCGCGCTGCCCTATTTGCGTTTGGCAGTCAACGAATCGCCCAAAGAGGCAGATTGGCGGCTCAGACTGATCGATGCTTACCGGAAACTAAAAATGAACGCGCATGCGCAATCAGAATGTGAACGCGCCATCACCCTGTTCCCGCAGCGAGAGGACTTTTTTATCGCGTTGGTGAACCTCTATCAAGCGGAGAACCGACTGCCCGAAGCGCGCGCTGCCTTGAATGAACGCTTACTGAAAAATCCGCAGGCGTTTCCGCTGCTTTTGGCGTTGTTCGACTTAGAAATGACGATGGCAGACAGAGAGGCAGCCTCCTTGACCTACCAGCGCGCTGCCAACTTGTCTCCTGAGTCGCCCGAAACGCGGTGGCGGTTCTATTTGTTGATGGGCGCAAAGGGCGATTATGAGCCTGCCGTCCAGCACCCCCTGGACAGCCTGCCGACCTTGACATCGGAGCGTTACAGCGCGGCATTCCAAATCAGCGCGGCGCGATTGAGCGAATTGAGCGCGCAAATTATGGACTTAAAAACCGCGCTTGCCGACCCCAATCCCACCCTGAGCAAAGTGAAACCCCGCATCGAACGGCTGAATCAAGAAACGCTGGCATTCGGGCGATGGTTAGATTATTTGAAACCGGAACCGCCTGTCAAACGCATTCACGACCAATTGAAATTCGCGAACAGTTTGCTGACCCAATCGGCTCAGCGCATGGCGCGCTACCTGCTGAACCGCCAGCAAGATGATTTGGATGCCGCCATCCTGAACCGGAATGAAGCGTTGCGCGAACTGGAATCGGCGCGAAAAGCGTTTACGGAGTAATAGAAAGCGGCATGGATGCGCCCGTTCTCGCTCTGATTGTTGTCAGCTATAACACGCGCGATCTGTTGGAGACATGTTTGAAGTCGCTCACCACGGAAGCGATTTCGCTGCAGACCATCGTGGTGGACAACGCCTCTTCGGATGGAAGCGCGCAGCAGGTGCGGGAACAGTTCCCAGAAGTGACCCTCATCGCCAACCCCGATAACCGGGGATTTGGAGCCGCCTGCAATCAAGGACTTCGCGCAGCCACCGCGCGGTATGCGTTGATCTTGAATGCGGATATTCGCGCGGAACCGGGCGCGCTGGAAACGCTCTTCCATTTTATGGAGACACATCCTGACGCCGCTGCTTGCGGTGGCAAACTGCTGAATCCGGACGGCTCCATTCAACCTTCCTGCGCAGGCGATTTAACGCTGTGGGCGGTTTTCTGCGAACAAACCCTGCTCGCCAAGCTGTTCCCCAACACGAAACTCTTTGGCGGGTATTGGCGAACATGGTGGGATTTCAATCAAACGCGCGCGGTGGAACAGCTTATGGGCGCGTGCCTGCTGCTAAGGCGCGAAGGCAGTCAGACCGATGCCCCCTTCCCTCTTTTTGATGAGGATTACTTTCTCTATTGCGAAGATACCGATCTTTGCTGGCGTCTCCGGCAGGCGGGCGGCGTGCTTTACTATGTTCATGATGCCGTTTTCATCCACCATTTGGGAGCAAGCGGCGAGTCGGCGCGCGCCAACATGGTGATCTACTATAACCGGGGCAAAGAACGCTTTTTTCGAAAGTTTCATTCCCCGCTCCATGCGAAGGTTTGCCGGTGGCTGAACCGGATGGGCGCGTTAGGGCGATGGTCGCTCTGGGCTGCGCTCACCCTGATGACTGCCGGGCAGCAAGCGCGTTTCCGTCAGCAAGCGGGACTGTTCTGGCGCGTGTTTCGGGAGTCGTGAACCCTTCCACTTTCTCGCGCAGAAACCTTGACGAGGTAAAATAAGTAAAGACAAATAGGCTTGCTTTTCGTCTAATTGGAAGGGAAGATTGTTGTGTTATTCGTTATGCCTGCTTCATATAGGAAAAGGCAATGCTACGGAGGGAACTCAATTTAATATGAAATACACCTTTACAACTCGTTTAGGGGGCATCGCTGTCTGCTTATTCAGCATGCTCTGCGCCGGTTTCAGTCAAGACAAACTATCTTTAGATGAGGCGATTAACCTTGCATTAAAAAATAATGGCAACGCGCTGGCTTCTCTGAGCGCAATCACCAGCGCGGAAGCGCGCCTTCAAGGTTCCCGCGCCTCGTTATTGCCATCCGTTTCGCCCGACTATTCCTATACCCGCTCCCGCAGCGATGTGAATGGGCGAAGCACCACCTCCGATGATCGTAGCGCGAGTCTCAGCGTCAACTGGTTGCTGATCGATTCGGGACAGCGCGACTTGAATGTGCGTCAATCATCGCGCAGTTTAGAAGCCACTCGTTTGAACACGCAGAACACCCTGCGCAATCTCAGCTTTCAAACCACGCGCTCCTATTACGATTTGCTCCGGCGTAAAGAGTTGCTGAAAGTGTCCGACTCCAGCGTAGAACGCGCGCGGACCTTGTTAGAATTGGCGAAATTCCAGGCAGACCCCGCCATCGGAACCGCGCCCGTTAAAGATGTGCTGCAGGCAGAAGCAGACCTTGCCAACGCGGAAGTCCAGCAGATTTCGGCGCAGAACAACTTGGAAACCTCCAAAACCGAGCTGAAGCGGGTCATTGGCTGGCAGCTCACACGCGCTTTACCCGATCTCATTGACCCGGAGGCGCCCCAGCCAGAAACCGCGCTGCCGCCTTTGGAGCGTCTTTGGGATCAAGCCTTGATGCAACGTCCCGATGTGCGCTCTGCCGAACAAGATGTGCTGTTGCAGCAGATATCGATTCAATCGGCGCGCTTGGATACGCTGCCCAGTTTCCAACTCCGCGCCAGCGCAGCGCGCCAATTTGAGCCGCGCAACAGCGATCTGAGCCAACTGCGCTTCACGGCGTCTTACCCGCTGTTTGATGGGGGCTTAACACGCTCCAATTTACGCAGCGCGGAAGCGAACTTACAAAGCGCGCAATACCGACTGGAGCAGACCAAGCGGGACGCGCTTGCTGATGTAGAAATCGCCTATTTATCGTTATCAGAGACCGAGCGGCGTCTCAATGCCAGCCAAAAAGCGGTTGCCGCAGCGCGCAAAAATTATGAAGCGGCGCGCGATTCGCTGCAAGAAGGCGCAGGCACCATTATCGAAGTGATCACCGCTCAACTGTCTTTAATCACTGCAGAAACCAACTATGTACAAGCGATCTATGATTACTATATTGCCGAAGCGCAGCTAAAACTGGCGGTCGGCGAGCCATTAACAGGAGAATAACCCATGAGCAAAAAAGCAATCGCAATCACTTCTCTGATCTTGCTAAGTGGGGGTGGATATTGGTGGTTTTCAAACTCCAAGTCTGCGGGCGCAGCAGAGCCGACCTATCGAACAGCGAAGGTCGAGCGAGGCAACGTCGTCCGCTCCATCACAGCCACTGGCACGATTAAATCTCATTTGATTGTCGATGTAAAATCCCGCGCAGGCGGTCCCATTGTGGAACTGAATGTGGATGTGGGCAGCGTGGTCAGCAAAGGCGACCTCTTAGCGCGCATCGACCCGTCTGATACCATGACCAGCTTAAATCAGGCGAAGGCGGACCTATCCTCCTCTGTCGCGAGAATTGAGCAGGCAAAGCAGAATTTGGAACTGCAAAAACTGCAGAATGATGCCTCCATTCGTCAATCCAAAGCCAGTTTAGAGGCTGCCAAAGCGCGGCTGACCCAAGCGCAGAAACGCGCGGACGCCCAGCCCGCCATCACCAATGCGCAGGTCGAATCGGCGCGCTCGGCTCTGGAGACAGCCAAGAAGAACTTGGAACAGCTGCTGAAGGTAACCATCCCCCAAACCCGAGCGCAAGCGCGCGCCAACTTCGACTCCGCCAAAACACAGCGGGATGTGGCAGAGCGCAACTTGGACCGGCAGAAAGGCTTGCTGGAGAAAGGGTATGTTTCCAAGCAGGCAGTCGACAACGCGACCAGCCAGTTGGAATCGGCGCGCAGCGCGTTTATCACAGCAGAAGAACGCCTGCGAACTTTGGAAGATGACTTGTCGGTGCAAACCACTAATGCGCAAACGCGCGTGAAAGAGGCGGAAGCGAACTTGAAATCGGCGGAAGCGAACCAAATCCAAGTTGACATAACCCGGCAGGCATTAGAAGAATCCAAAGCGCAGGTGGCGCAATCAGAAGCCGCCCTGCGGCAGGCGGAAGCGAACCGCATCCAGATTCAAGTGCGCGAAGGCGACATCACCACCGCTCAGGCGCAGAAAGCGCGCTCTGATGCCCAGGTCTCCAATGCGCAAGTGCAATATGACAGCGCAACCATCTACGCTCCAAACAATGGCGTCGTCATCACGAAGAATGTGGAGGTCGGCACGATTATTCCGGCGGGAACCTCCCTCGTGTCTCAAGGCACGACCCTGCTGCAGATCGCCGATACAGACCGCCTTTTTATAGAAGTCTCTGTCGATGAAGCCGACATCGCCTCCGTAGAAGAGGAGCAGGATGTAGACATCACGATTGACGCCTATCCCGACGAAATCTTTGAAGGAAAGGTCACGCGAATCGATCCCCAAGCGGTCTTAGAGCAGAACGTGACGATTGTGCGGGTGCGGGTGGAAGTCCTGAACCCCGATGCGCGCTTGAAGCCAGGCATGAACGCAACTTGCGAGTTCATTTTGAAACGCCAAACCGACACGCTGAATGTGCCGAGCGAAGCCGTCAAAGACTCGGAAGAGGGCAAGTATGTGGAGATTCTGGTGAATGGCAAACCCGAACGCGCGCCGGTGGAAGTCGGTATTGTGGGTAACGAGCGCACCGAGATATTGTCCGGCTTGGAAGAGGACGAGGAGATTATCACCGCCATTGAGATGCCCGCTCAAGAAACTGGTGGACCACCCGCCCAAAGCCGCGGCTCGCCGATGGGAAGCCCCTTCCCTGGCGGCGGCAGACGATAACTTAAGAACAAGGCAGGGGTTGGAAAAATCAATCCCTGCCTTTTGGGTGATTCCCTCACCCGCGCTTCAGCAGGAATTCGCGCAGCATTGCTACCCGGTCGGTGTTGATATAGTCGACGCCTGCCTCGTATTGCGCTTGCCAGATCGCCGGAACATCCAGCGCGCCCCAGAACCGGATTTTGTAGCCCTGCCCATGCGCTTTCTTTACCCATAATCTTGCAGGCGGGCGCGCTCGTCCGCAGGCATCTCTCCGCTGCCCATCCACTTGAACAGCGACATCCAAGACTGGCTTACAAGCGGCATAAAGGCGGGCGAAATGCCTTTGTCTAAGTCCTCGATACGACCATCGAACCCGGCAAGCCGGTCCCTCTTTTCCGCTTCCATCATGCGCCGGGGACGGTCGCCGGAAATCACAATAGTGACCGCGCCGGGTTTCTTTTCGCGTTCATCAAAAACGGTCAATATCTGCCGGTAATCGCGTTGTAAAACCTGCCGAAGATGTTCATAAACCTTTTCGCCCTGTTCCTTGATATCGATAAGCAGATTGAACTCAAGCGGACCGTCCTCATAGACACGCCCCCGGTTGCGGCGAACAAGTGCGCGCAGAGGGTCCAGATATAACGATTGTAGGGTGCGTTCCGGTTTGAGTTCTTTGGGGTCATGTCCCACCAGCAGCTTGCCCTCCACCAAGAAAATATCGGCTTCCACACTGCAAAATCCGTTCTCCAAAGCGTCGAGCAAGGGTCGCGGACGCCAGTAATCGTTGTGCGAATGAGCGCGCGTTAAAATCGTCATGCAGGTATAATACCCGTGATGGAAGCGAAATTAGTGTGGAAAGGCAAGCTGCGATTTGAGGGCATCTCCGGCACTGGACATCCCGTTCATTTCGACACCGGTCAAGAATCGGGAGGCGACAATTCGGCAGCTACCCCGATGGAGCATTTGCTGTTAGCCGTCGGCGCATGCTCAGCGATGGATGTCATCGCGATCCTGAAAAAGATGAGGCAAGAGGTGACTTCCTATTCGGTGCAATTAGTGGGCGAGCGGCGCGACCAACATCCCAGAGCCTTTACCAGCGTAGTGGTCGAACATCATATCAAAGGCAAGAACCTGGATCCCGACGCAGTGGAACGCGCTGTGCAACTGTCTGATGAGGTCTACTGTTCTGCTACGGCGTGCATTCGCGAGCAGGTTCCGGTCTCTGCCCGCTATATCATCGAAGAAGAATGAGAGGGGAATGGATAATACCAATCTACTCCCCTAACTTCAAATAATCGTCATAATCCAGCAGCGCGTACAGTTCCTTACGAGTCTGCATCTCGTCCAAAAAGCCTTGCTGAGTCCCGGTCTGCTTCATCGTTTCCAACGCATTTTCCGCCGCTTTCATCATCACGCGAAACAGAGTCATCGGGAAGATCACCATTTTATAACCTAACTGCGAGAACTCCTGAACGGACAAGTAAGGCGTCTTTCCGAACTCCGTCATGTTCGCCATCAGAGGCGCATCGACAGAGCGCGCGAATTGTTCGAATTCATCCGGCGTTTGCAGCGCCTCGGTAAAGACCGCATCCGCGCCTGCCTCTAAATACCGTTGGGCGCGTTCAATGGCAGCCTCCAACCCCTCAATCGCGCGCGCATCGGTTCGCGCGATAATCACGAAGTCGGGGTTCTCCCTCGCCTGCGCCATCACGCGCAGTTTCTCCGTCATACTCTCCACCGGAACGACCTCTTTTCCATCCAAATGCCCGCATCGCTTGGGGTTGACCTGATCTTCCACATGAATGCCTGCCAGCCCGGCGCGTTCCATCATTTGAATTGCGCGCGCCGCTTGCAAAGCCTCCCCATAGCCTGTATCGGCATCCGCAACCGCAGGAATCGATATCACTTGGGTTGCATAGGCGCAAACCTGCGCCATTTCAGGCAGAGTAATAAATGCATGGTCCGGCATCCCCAGCAGACTATTGGTCACGCCTGCGCCCGATAAATACACCGCCTCATAGCCGGCGCGCTCCACAAGACGAGCCGTGACCGCATTAAACGCGCCCGGCATCGTCACAATTTCGCGTTCGCGCCACAACGCTCGCAAACGGCGTCCCGGATTCGCTAACTTTTCAGAACCATTCAGAGGGAACATCGATAAAACCTCCTATCCTTTTGCTTCAGACCGCGCTTCCCAATCGCTGACGCATGCCGCGATCACGATGTCGCCCGACACATTCAACACGGTGCGGCTCATATCCAAAATGCGGTCGATCCCTAACGCGATACCGATGGCTTCGGGCTGAACGCCCACACTCTGTAGAATTATCGCGATCATCGGCCATGCGCCGCCCGGCACGCCCGCCGTCCCGACACCCGCCACAATCGCCATGCCCATTACCGTCAATTGTTGCGAAAGGGTTAAATCCACGCCAAAGAACTGTGCCAAAAACAAAATGGTAATTCCCTCAAACAGTGCGGTTCCATTCTGATTGCCAGTTGCGCCAATCGTCAACACAAACGAACTTACATCCCGCGGCAGCCCCACATCCTCTTGAGCCGAGCGGAGCGCGGTCGGCAGCGTCGCGTTGCTGGAACTGGTGGCAAACGCCGTCAGCATCACCGACCGGATTTGGCGGAAAAACTGGATCGGGTTACGGCGCGTCAACAGTTTCAAAGTCAGGCTGTAGACGCCAAACTGGTGGAATGCCAGGGCGAACAGCACGAGCAACACATACTTGCCCAAAGCAGCGATGGCATCCAATCCCAACACCGCCGTTGTGGAAAACACCAGCGCGAAGACACCTACCGGCGCGAACCGCATCGCAAATTCAATCACTTTTATGCTGATCGCGAAGACACCTTCCAAAAACGCCTTGACGGCGGCGGTCTTCTCTGCCTCTACGCTCGCCATTGCGATGCCGAACACCAGCGCAAAAAACATGAACGGCAACAATCCCCCCTCCAGCGCGCGCGCCGACTCAGTGATGGGGTTTCGCGGCACAATTTCCACCAGCGTCTGCAACCACGAGGTCGCTTGCTTCCCCTGCTCTATCGATTTGGCGGCATCTTCAGGTTTGGCATACAACTGCATCAACTCATTGCGTCGCTCCGGATCGATTCCCGCGCCCGGCTGGATTAAATTCACCAACGTTAAGCCCAAAATCACTGCCAGGCTGCTCAACACCACCGTCAGCAGCAACGAACGCATGCCAACCCGCCCCACACGCCGCGCATCGCCAATCTCCGCCACACCCAGCACCAACGCGGAAAAGAGCAGAGGCACAACGATCATGAAAATTAACCGCAGAAAGAGCTGACCTATCGGCTGCGCATAATCTTTTACAAAGGCTTGTAAGCCCGGATGGTCATACCCCAAAAGAGCTTGACAGAGCGCGCCCGCCGCCGCGCCAAACGCCAATCCAGCAAAGATTTTGAGATGTAAGGGGACACCCCGCCCCGATGTTTGCATGGCAGTTTAGTTCGCCTTTTCAGCAGTGGTTCCTGCCCAGTTCTTACCTAAAAAATGCCCTTTTCTGACGAAAATTAACTCTCTGTCTGATCATTTTTATAAATTAATAATCTTGTCAGAGTTCTGTCAGAGTCGACGATTATACTTTCTTACATAAAACAAGCGCGCCCCCATCGGGTGGGCAAAAACAGAACCAGAAGCGCGATTTATGCGCCAGCAACCCGCCCCAATGGGCAACGTGGAGGAAACAATTATGTTGAGGATTCAGAAGCAGTGGATGAATAAGGTATGGGCGATCACCGTCGCTCTCGCAAGCATGGCGCTCGCGGCAAATGCGCAGCAAGTAGCGCTCGCGTGGTCAAGAACCCAGAACGGCGCAGGAAACGGGTCCGATATGGTCAAAAAGATAGCGACCGACCCAACAGGCAACGTTTATGTGACGGGCAGTTCCATCGGCACCGGCGCAGACATTTTAACTATCAAGTATTCATCCAACGGCTTTAAGCGTTGGGAAAAACGATTTAATGGCACCGCCAATGGTCAAGATGAACCGGCCGCGATGAAGGTCGATATCAGTGGCAACGTCTATGTCGGCGGTATCACCACCAGCAACGGCACTGGCGTCAACTTCATAACCCTGAAATATAACAGTAGCGGCACACTGCTCTGGAGCAAGGTCTACGATGGTCCCGGCGGCGCAGATTACATGAAGGATCTGGTTATCGACGATGCGGGCAACGTTTATGTCTGTGGAAGCTATGGGGTGGGCAGTTCTTCCGTATTAATCAAGTACGACACCAATGGGAACCAACTCTGGGCATCCGCGTTCGGTGGATTTGACAATTCCGGTCAGACATCAGCCAACGCCATCGCCATCGCGGGAAACACAATCTGGGTCGCGGGACATTCGCATCATGGCTCCTTCGGAGAAGATTTCCTGTTGATGAAATATGATCAGAGCGGCAATTTGCTCTTCATCCGCAACTTCAACGGCAGCTATGGAGGCAACTATGAAGGCGGCTTTGGTGATACCATAGAGGATACCGCTACCCATATCGCGGTAGATAGCTTAGGTAATGTGTATGTGGCGGGAACCGTCATGCGCAATGTCGTCAACATCAACGGCGAAAACACGCCTTTCTTCGATTATGCTCTCGCAAAATGGGATGGCAGCGGCAATCCCCTCTGGTCTCGACAATATGGCAACCTGAATGATGACGAATACTTGCGCGATATGACCTTAGATGGCGGCGATAACCCCGTCATGACCGGCAGCCATTACACGATGAAATATCTGCCCAACGGCAACCTCTCTTGGGTGGTCAATGAGGGCTACAATGCATTGACGCTCGACTCCTCTAACAACGTGTATGCCACACGCGGTGGAACCAATATGGTCACGGCTAAATACCATGCCACAGGGGGACTGCACTGGTCAACGACCTACAATGGTCCCAGCAATATGAATGACTTCGGCACAGATATTGCAGTCAAAAACGGCAACATCTATACAGGTGGCTATACGGTCAACAGCGCGCCTGCCGGAAACGACTTCGCTATCGTTAAGCACGTGCAGTTCCCCTATGTGAAAGTGGATACCACCCATGCCTACTGGAACGACTTGGTCATTGAAGTGGGCGTCGGGAACCCGGATGCCCCCCTGTGGAGCAAAGTCATCCGCAGCTCGGATGGCGGCAATTCCAGCGGAGCGACCACCACCATGGAAAGCATCGGAGACGCGCCTTCCTTCTATCAAACGCCCAGCGAAAGCGTGGTCTGGTACTGTAAGGTGCGAGACATCGCGCCGAACGACACAGGCACATTAACTCTGTTCCAAGTGCGCAATGGGCTGACTTACTCAACGGGCAATATCCCCAATGCCATCCCTGACTTGGGAACCGCGATGGCGTATGTGCCAACCCGAACTACCCAGCACGCGCTGATCGACATTGAGCATACTTACCGGGGTGACCTGACGGTTATCGTTGGCGTCGGTCCCACAGACGCGCCTTTAGCGACAAAAGTAATTGCCAACGGTACAGGCGCCTCATTGGATAACATATGGTGCCAAGTCGATATTGCTTCTCTTGCCATGCACCTGCCTCCTCTGCCCAGCCAATACTGGTGGGTGAAAGTGGTAGACCAGGGGCTCAACGATACAGGCAGCATCCGCATGTTCCAAGTGCGCAACAATGCTCTCAGTTGGGCAGCCCAGTGTTTGCCTGTCCCGATTATGGACTTCACAACGCGCTATGCCTTTATCCCCAAATTAATGGGCGATACGAACTGTGATAACTGTGTCAATGATGAGGACCTGTTGACCGTGCTGATTAACTTCGGAAAAACCGGCAGCAACATGCCCGGCGATCTGAACGGCAACGGCATTATCGATGACCACGACTTGCAGATTGTCCTGTTCAACTTCGGAATGGGCTGCGAGTAAAACCTACTCTACCAAGGTCGAGACGGGGAACCGCTGATGAAGCGGTTCCCCCGCTTGCGTTTGGGTTTCAGGTATCATTCTTCATGATGTATACCATCCTTGAACACACAGCAGATAAAGGGATTGAAGCGATCTGTCCCACCTTAGAGAGTCTATTTGAAGTCGCCGCTGAAGGGCTTTTTGCGCTGATGATCGAGCCTTCCGAAACCCCTGCCAGCCACACCGAAACGATAGAGGTTCACGCGCGCGATTTAGAGGGTTTGATGATACGGTGGCTGAATGAATTGTTGTACCATTTTGAAGTTCATCATCGCCTGTTCCATCAATTTGAAGCGCTTGAACTAAAACAAGGCGAGACCTGTCTCTTGCGCGCAGCCGTTAAAGGCACGGTCGTGGAGCCTGCCGGGATCGAGTGGCGCGGCGCGCCCGTAAAAGCGGCAACCTACCATCAATTGAAAATCGAACCGCGCGATAATGCGTGGTATCTGCGTTATTATGTGGATGTTTGAAAGGGTTTCCCCCAGCGCGAACGCCGTGAGGAAACCCTTTTTAGGAGGCGCCTGACAGGAAAAAACTACCGCTTCATGTTCACAACATCTTGCAGCAATTCGTCCACAACGCTGACGATACGGGTATTGGCTTGGAAGCCTCTCTGAGTCACGATCATATCCGCAAATTCGCCTCCCAGGTCCACATTCGACTGCTCCAGATAGCCGGAGTTAATTTCTCCCAACCCGCCCGTTGTGGGCGCGCCCACCAACGAAAGCCCCGAGTTATCAGTTGGACGGAAAAGACTGCTGCCCGCGCGCTCAAGACCTGCCGGATTCGCGAAATGGCTCATGGCGATGCGCCCCAAACTTCGGCTGAGACCGTTGGAGAATACGCCCTGAATCGTGCCATCCAACCCAATCGCGAACTCTTGCAGCGTGCCGGGGGGAAAGCCGTCCTGCGAAATCGGCTGCACAATCGACTCGCTCGCCAACGAGGTCACCTGCGACAGGTCCAAGTTGACATTGA
This sequence comes from Fimbriimonadia bacterium, assembly GCA_026129765.1. Taxonomy (GTDB): domain Bacteria; phylum Armatimonadota; class Fimbriimonadia; order Fimbriimonadales; family GBS-DC; genus JAHCHP01. The sequence continues at coordinate 26,068 of JAHCHP010000018.1, forward strand.
AGGGCGTGGCGCCATTTGTGGGTGTGACTGTGACCCCTTGCACACCGTTTCCGACTAAATTACCAGACGAGTCAAAATAGAGCCGTGTATTCGTTCCTGAGGTGTGATCTCCCACCAGGTTCGTGCCTTCCATCGCGGTCCATTCCCAAGAGGAAGCCGCGCCTGCAGGACCCCCTGCTGCCGGAGGCGATTGGCGGTTTTTGAAGGTCAGCGTGACATCATGCGGACCTCCCAAAGCATCATAAACTCGAATCGTGGTTGCCCACGATGAACTGCTGTCGGAATTGGCGTTCAAATTACCTGAATATGTCACCTGAGTGGTTTGTCGAACCGCTGCCTGGGACCCCACAGGAAATTGCAACACCGAATCAGAAGTAATCGCGCCGTTGATGTCGACCGTGCCACTGGGGCTTGCCCGCCAGCCCATCACTTTGAATCCCGTGCTGCGATGCACCAAAGTTCCCGAAGCGTCCAAATCAAACGCGCCGTCCCGCGTATAACGTACATCTCTCCCATTCGAGACCATAAAATAACCTTGCCCCTGGATCGCCAAGTCAGTCGACCTGCCGGTCAACTCCAGCGCGCCTTGATTGATCATCACATCGATAGCGGCTAACTTTGCGCCCAGACCGACCTGAACGGGGTTCACGCCGCCGCGCGCGGCAGAGGGCGGACTGGAAGCCCGGTAGGTCTGAGAAATCAAATCCTGAAACTGAGCGCGCCCGCTTTTGAAAGCGGTTGTATTGATATTCGCGATATTATTACCAATTACGTTCATTTTCGCCTGGTGCGCCTTCAAACTGGCGACACCCGACAACATGGCTTGCCACATAATTTACATCCTCCTTACTCATGGACAACTTTGAATAATCAATTCTTACTTTCCTTACAAAATTCTTCGGACTGTGTTGAAATCGACCAATTGCTCATCGACTCTGAGATAAATCCGCCCTCGACTCATCTCCACCGCTTTCACTTCGCCTGAAATCTTTTCTCCTGCAACATTATACGCCTCAACCTGACGCCCGATCAGTGAAGCGGCTTGCAAGCCCGTCAGCGAGTCGCCCAGATTTTCGATGCTCTGCGCGGTGTTGATCTGTGCCATCTGCGCCATAAAGTCACGGTCTTTCAGTGGCTCCAATGGGTTCTGGTTGGTCAGCTCAATAATCAAGAGCTTCAAAAATTCATAGGTATCCATCTGAGCCCGGTTTGTACCGCTCACTTCCGAGCTTCCCAACGCGTTCTGAATTCCGTTCACTTCCATGGGTCATACCTCCGCTTGATTACTCTTCTATTCATTATGCCCACGCCCCCATCCGTCCCCAAACATTCCAAGAAGGCGTGTCCAAACGAGGGCTGTTGTCATCGCGCTTGTTTTGCGCTTCGGAAAAGGACTGTCTCGTTTGGGTTTGCTGGAAGGGCTGCCCTGAAGCGTTCTCCTGAAAAACATCCATCTGCCCCAGTTGCAATCCTCGTTCCTCCAGCATTTGACGCAACTGCTCCACCGTCTGCTCTAACATCCGGCGTGTCATCTCGTGGTTGGCGGTAAACTGTGCCTGCACTTCGGAACCATTCACCTGAATCGCGATCTGCACCGCGCCAAGCTCCGGCGGGTCCAATCGCACATGCGCGATTCGCTCTTGAGGCAACACGATCATACGCTCTAAATGCTCTGAAATCTGTTGAAAGAGGGGCGAGGCTTCCGCCGCCATCGCGTGACCACGCTCAGAGACGCGGTAGCTGCCTGCCGCTTGAGCGATAGGATGGAGAGGGATAGCGTGTGCTGATTGAACCCCTGATGGATGGGTTGGACGCTCCAGAACCAACATCCCCTCCTCATGGGAAACGGATGGATCGGCATTTCTCCCGTCTACCATCCTTTCATCTTGCCGCTCCCCCATCGCCTGTCCCATTGAATCAGCCATTGCGCCCGGCGCCTCCACAGGCAACCCGCTGCTCTCCCCAGACAGAGATTCATCCGTTGCTGTGTCCGAAATCCTTGAGAGATCAGCAGGCATAACATGACGGCTCGCGGTTTCAGCCTCATCTGCAGGCACTGTGAAAACGCCGGGAAGTTCACTGTCAGATAACCGTTCGCTCACTCTTTCAGCAACCCGTTCCCCTGCGCTGGGAGCCTCCTCAGTCTGGTGAGAGGTTAAGGCAGGAAGCAGGTCCGGCGCACTCAAATCGTTTGGAAAAATCCAGCCGTTGCGCTCCTGCCAGTGTTCGGTTAGGGCGGCATACTCCGAACCGCTGTTCAGAGCGAGGGAAGAATGTTCCAGACCTGCTTCTTGCCCCGAAACCACTGTCCATGAGAAATCGCTCTGCATGACTGGGAACGTGGGCGACGCGGGGATCATCGCCGCCAATAAAGCTGCTAAATTCGGGTTCGATTCGGGAGAGGGGGTACTCTCTAAGGTAGGTTCCGTTTGAGAAACCGGTTCGACGTCCAGCGCCAGTAAGAGCGTCTCGAAACTGCCGAGCGCAATACCTGGCTCGTCCAAAGCAGGCGTGCCTTCCGGCATTGCGCTCCAAAGCCACCCATCGTTCCCAAAGGCTTGAATCATCGCATTCATACTCAGAAGCGATTATCGGCAATTATACGGGGTATTTACAGCAAAAATGAGGGGGAATTTTGGGTATTGAGTTTCCCTAAACGATCCTTGAGAAATCGGAAATCGGAGGCTTAAAAAAACTTGATTTTGGGTCTGCTGAGAAGCCCCATATCGCGCATTTACCATTCCAAAGGTTGCCGACAAGCAGGCACACCGCTGTCACTCCCGTTGGTCATCCTCGCGAAAGCGGGGAACGCGGGAATCCGGCAAAGGCAATTGTTTTCGAGAGACTTCCATGCGAATCTCTTGACAAGAACCCATTGTACGGATACTGTTCAGCAAAACAATTTTCAATCTATCCAAATCGAAAGCAGGAATTTCCGATTCGCCATACAAACTAATATGCGAGTGATATGGAAGTTTGACCTATCACCGATTAATACTTTTGTGGAGGATTTTCCAAATGAGATTCTCGAAGTGGATTCACTCGAGTTTAGTGGCAGTTTTTGGTCTTGTGTCGATCCCTACAATGGCGCAATTTAGCGTCTACGAAACGAGTCAGCCCTTTGTGATGGGCGATTATGTTTATCCAAGTCAGGCAGCGTTCATCCAAAGCGGCGCGCGCTGCGGCACGATTCACCCCGATGAGCATACCATGGAGTTGATCGAGAAGATGACCGCTCACCTCTATACCGGTTCTGACTTCTTACCAGCAGCCCGTACCATCACGGTCTATGTTCACGTCATTACCAACACCTCCGGCGCAGGAAACGTTACGGATAGCCGTATCAATGCCCAGATCAACGTTCTTAACAACGCCTTTGCCGGGTTGGACGGACCACGCAGCGGGCAAGGACCTTCCGCGCAACCGACCGCCAACACCGGCTTTTCGTTTGTCTTAGGCGGCATCACGCGCACCGCGAACAACACATGGTACACGATGTCTCCAGGTAGCACCGCCGAAGCGCAAGCCAAAGCCGCGCTCAGAGTGGGAGGACCGAATGTGTTGAACCTCTACACATGCAATCCAGGGGGCGGTCTCTTGGGATGGGCGACCTTCCCATGGAGCTACACCTCCAGCCCCAGCAAAGATGGTGTCGTTGTTCTCCATTCCTCGGTACCGGGTGGAAGCGCTGCGCCCTATAACTTAGGCGACACCGCGACTCACGAAGTGGGACATTGGCTTGGACTGTACCACACCTTCCAAGGCGGCTGTAATGGGAATGGCGATTACGTTTCTGATACGCCTTACGAGAGAAGCGCGTACTACGGCTGCCCCGGTTCCTACCCAGACACCTGCCGCAACAAAGCGGGACGAGACCCCATCGAAAACTTCATGGATTACACCGATGACGCATGCATGTTCCAATTCACAACCGGGCAAGCATCACGAATGAGTACGATGGCTTCTACTTATCGCGGACTGTGATAATGGTTCATTCCCTAAGGTTCCCTCTTGTTTTTAGGGGGAACACCTTGTAGGGGCGCACCTGCGTGTGCGCCTTCAACAGGGGTCAGACCTATGTGTCTGACCCCTGAAGTTTGCCACTTGTCCGGTGTGCAACTTCAGGAGACGAGGCTTGTCACCTCGCTCTGTGTATTGCTGAAAACCAATAGATAAATACAAATAAGCAGGAAATTCGCTTCTTCATACAATTTTATATGCGAGTGATATGGAAGTTTTGACATATCACCGATTAATTATCACTTTTGTGGAGGATTTTCCAAATGGGATTCTCGAAATTGGATTCATTCGAGGTTTTAGTGGCAGTTTTGGTCTTGTGTCGATCCCTACAATGAAAACATTTGGCGTCTACGAAGCAGATTAAGCCCTTTGTGATGGGCGATTATGTTTATCCAAGTCGGCAGCGTTCATCAAGCGGCGCGCTGCGGCACCATCCACCCCGATGAGCGCTATGGAGTTGATCGGAAGATGACCGCTCACCTTTACACCGGCTCAGACTTTTTACCGTCAGCCCGTACCACATCACGGTCTATGTTCACGGTCATTACCAACACCTCCGGCGCGGGAAACGTTTCGGATAGCCGTATCAATGCCCCGGATCAACGTTCTTAACAATGCCGCTTTACGGGTTGGACGGACCGCGCAGCGGGCAAGGACCTTCCGCGCAACCCACTGCCAACACCGGCTTTTCATTTGTCTTAGGCGGTATCACGCGCACAGCGAACAACACATGGTACACGATGTCGCCGGGCAGCACCGCCGAAGCGCAAGCCAAAGCGGCGCTCCGCGTGGGAGGACCAAATGTGCTGAACCTCTACACATGCAACCCAGGGGGCGGTCTCTTGGGATGGGCGACCTTCCCATGGAACTACACCTCCAGCCCCAGCAAAGATGGTGTCGTAGTTCTCCATTCTACGGTACCGGGTGGAAGCGCAGCGCCCTATAACTTAGGCGACACCGCTACCCACGAAGTGGGACATTGGCTTGGACTGTACCACACCTTCCAAGGCGGCTGTAATGGGAATGGCGATTACGTTTCTGATACGCCTTACGAAAGAAGCGCGTACTATGGCTGCCCCGGTTCCTACCCCGACACCTGCCGCAACAAAGCGGGACGAGACCCCATCGAAAACTTCATGGATTACACCGATGACGCATGCATGTTCCAATTCACAACCGGGCAAGCATCGCGCATGAGTACGATGGCTTCTACTTATCGCGGACTGTGATAACGGTTCTTTCCCTAAGGTTCCCCCTAAAAAAAAGGGGGAACCCATCATAAACTTTCAGCCTTAGCGCAGCGAAAGGGACTGTTTTTTGCGGCAAAGTCGGAGCTCCGCCTTCCAATCCCTGGGTAGACAAATCCGTCATTCCAGTGAGCGCGGGAATTTAGCCTTTGAAAAGCAGACCCTTCGGCTTCGTATAGAGTGAACGCCTTGTAGGGGCGCACCTGCGTGTGCGCCTGCATAATGGGTCAGACCTATGTGTCTGACCCTACAGGGTCATGCCGAGCGAAGCCGAGGCATTTACTGTTTCTGTTTCAAGCCACCTTCATAAGAACTGCCTATTCCCCAAATTCTCCGCCATCAGGTACACTTTGCATACTTATGCTTTTACAAGTGACCCGCATGGCAGCATTTGAGGCGTCCCATTTCTACCGCCTAACACATTTAAGCGACGAAGAAAATGCCGCTCGCTTTGGGCTGGCATCGCGGCACCATGGGCATAACTACTTGCTGCATGTGGGATTGACAGGCGCATTGAATCCCACAACAGGCTGGATCATCAACACGCAGGACATCGACCGCCTTTTGCGCGAAACGGTCATCAAAGAACTCGACCATACCTGTATCAACTTAGACCATCCCTATTTCCACACCCGCCTGCCCACGACCGAGAACCTCGCGCTCTACATCTGGGATCGGTTGCTGGCGGTCTTTCCCGAATCGGTTCAACTGTGTCAGATTCAAGTCTGCGAATCGAATCGTTTAGCCGCCGCTTTTCGGGGCGAACGTTCCTTGTCAGGCACTCAGGAGGTTTCAACCGTGTATTTCACCCGCGCTTATGAATTCACCGCATCGCATCGATTGTTCAATCCCGCGCTTTCGGACGAAGAGAACCGCGCGTTGTTTGGCAAATGCTTCAGTCCGAACGGGCATGGGCATAACTATCGCTTGGAAGTGACCTTAGCAGGCGAAATCACCCCAGAACAAGGTATGGTCACCGACCTTGCCAAGCTGGATAACTGCGTTCAACAAGAAGTGTTGCAGACGCTGGATTATGCCTATCTGAACCGGGATGTTCCAGAATTCAAGACCCAGGTTCCCACAACCGAACACCTGGTGAAATTTGTTTGGGACCGCCTATCGCCTCATTTTGCCGCCAGTCCCCGCCTACATCGGGTGCGGTTATATGAAACGCCGCGCAGTTGGTTTGATTATGGTTTAGAATAATCTTTGCCAATTCCCTGTCCAAAACAAGTTATTTTCTCTTGCCAGCAGGTATAATTTTTGTGGGATAACCATCTATGCTGGAAGTTAAGAACCTGATCAAGTCATTCAAGGGCTTCCGCGCGGTAGACGATGTCAGTTTTCGCGTGGAGGCGGGGGAAATTGTGGGGCTTTTGGGTCCCAATGGCGCGGGCAAAACAACCACGGTTAAATGTATTTGCGGCATCCTGAATCCTGATAGCGGGATCATTCATGTGGGTGGTTACGACATCCAGTCCCAAGACCGCGAAGCCAAACAATTGATGGCATTCATCCCCGAAATGCCTAACCCTTATGAACTGCTCACCGTACGCGAACATATTCAGTTTGTGGCGATGTGCTACGATACCCTGCCCGTTTTTGAAGAGCATATTGAAACCCTGCTGAACCGTTACGAATTGAAGTCCAAAGAAAACGCGCTGGTCGCGACGCTCTCAAAGGGAATGAAGCAGAAACTGGCAGTCGCATGCGCCTTCGTCCATAACGCGAAGTTGTTTCTCTGTGATGAACCCATGATGGGTATTGACCCTAAAGGGCAGCACGAATTAAAAACCGAGCTGCAACTTATGCGTGATGAGGGCGCGGCGGTGTTGGTCAGCACGCACCAATTGGATACCGCAGAACGGCTCTGTGACCGGGTCATTATTATGCAGAGTGGGCGCATCCGGGCGGAAGGCACACTGGAAGAGTTGCAGGCGCAATCTGCCATGACCGGCAGGACGTTGGAAGAAGTGTTCTTGCGAATGACGGAGGAAGCAGAGCGTGAAGCCCCTATGGTTTCTAACGACTCGGGTACTGGTCAATAGTCTGAAGCGCGCGTTTGGCAACCCGCTGCGCGCGATTTTGACGCTGCTGGTGCTGGGCTTTTTCTTTCTGACTTTTGCGGGCAATGTGCTGTCGATGTTCTTTGGCGATTCAAAGCCCCCCCCGATGCCCGCCAATATGATGTTAGATCCGCGCCTGATTGTGGACAAGTTGATTGGGCTGATGACCCTGCTGCATTTGGCTTTGGTCGCGGCGGCGTTTTTCCCCTCAACCGCGAAAAGCTACGCGGGATTTTTCCTTGAGCCAGATGTGAACTATCTTTTCCCGACCCCGCTCAAACGGTTCAAAGTGTTCCGGTTTCTGGTGCTGGCGCGCGGGATGTTTGGCAGTTTGATGTTGATGCTGCTCATCGTGTTCTACTACGCGGTGTTCGGACGACGTTCCTTGATGCAGCTCAGCGCGCTGAATATCGAACCGCAAGTCGGTCCTTGGGGACTGATGACCTACCCCCTCATCTACAGTTTGATGACGATGGGCTTGCTGTTTGTCAGTGTCAATATTGGCATTCGGGCTTACCACAATCCTGCGCTTTGGAAACGCGTCTGGCTGGTTCTGGGCGTAGGGTTGGGAGGGGTTGCGGTCGCGATGGCGTTCTTCGGTTTGCAAGCCGCTCAAAAAGGCGAATCTGTCGTAGACGGGCTCATCGCTGGGATGAATCATCCCGTACTCTACGCGCTGTTAATTCCCTTGCGCGCGCCAGCGGACGCGGCAATGATCGTCTACAATGGCTGGTCCGCGGCGGTGGTGTTGGGCGCGGTGTTCTGGTTGGGAGTGTTGGTGGCTGCTAACCGCGCTCTAAAAACGCAGGATGTTTGGCTCTATGAATATGCGGGAGCCTCGGCGCAGAAGCGGGCGCGCGCGGTGTCCGCTCAACAGAACCCTTTGCAAGCCATGATGGACCGGGTCGCGGAAGACGCGCAAAAGGGAAAGATCAAGACATTGCGAGTCCCGTTCTTAGAACGCTGGCGTCCGACAGGGGTCTGGGCATTGTTCTGGCGAGACCTTCTTATCGGCTGGCGTCTGGGCGGCATGACGAACCTGATTATGCTGACGGTGATCCTGCTCTTGGGGGCAGGCGCGCTCATGGCGGTCAAAATTTGGGGAGGACAAAAAGCGGACAAGCTGGTCGTCGTTGTCGCCGGTTTATCGCAGTATATAATCGCCTTGCTCTTCATTGTGGGCAGTCTTTATGGGATTATGGATATCTTGAAACGCATGGATTTCCAAAAACCAATGCCGCTGCCTGCCTCGCATGTGGTCTTGATTGAGGTATTGCCTACCATCCTCACACTCGCTTTGCTTCTTATTCCGCTCACCCTCATCTCTATTGCGCTCTTCCCACAAAACGCGGGACTTTGGCTCTACTTGTTGTTTATCGAGCTCTCTTTTATGTTGCCCATCAGTTTAGGGCTGCTGATTCTGGTCTTAATGAACCCGGATCAAACCGACTACACCCAGCGTTTACTTTTGGGCGTCTTGATGTTCCCGATCATCTTTTTGTGCGGCGCGCCCGGCTTAATCTTGCTGGGGCTCAGTTTCTATTTCAAAGTCCCCTTAGTCATCAACGCGATTCTGGTGCTGGGCGCAAACGCGATGGCGACCGTGTTCTTAACCACTGTCGCCGCCAACCGCTATGAGTCGTTTAATCCTTTGGATTGAGTAGCAAAAACTATTACTGTCTTCCTTGAGCCTGGAATTCTTTTTTGTTCACTTGTCTCGTTTTCGCATTGCCATCACGCACTTGATACAAGGTAATCTTAATCGTGCTATATTCAATGGAGTCTTCAGTCTCAATCTCTCGAAAAGTCAGATTGAGATCAAACTTCGAGTATGTCGGTTTGCGATTAAATTTACGCTTAACGCTATTCCAATCCAGCCCTGTATGCGCATAACATTTGTAAGTCCCCGCCTCGATTTCGGTGATGGTGGTCTGCCTGCCGCGCTGAATATAAAAGAACCGCGCTAATGCCCCATTATCCACGCGAACCAACTTGACAACCGCGTCGACATCTTTGTTGGTGTTATCCACCGTGAGCTCACAGAGACCGAGGGTGCCAATGGGCGGGCTGATATGGGTGCCGGTGGGAAGCGCGTGAGGCTTAGTAGTCTGCGCTTGCAGACCGCCGGGCGCGCGGCTAAAATCAACCACCAGCCAAGAGGTTACTTGTACAGCAAAGGTTAGGGTCAAAATCATCAAGATAATCCAGTATCTGCGTTCCATTATCATCACCGAATGAATTATACCAAAAAAATAAAACAAATTGTTTCTTTACGAGTCAAGACGTCCTAAACATCTGCTCGATGATATGCAAATCTTGCAGGGCGTCTGCCGCGCCGGAGCGGGGAGGCTGCCCCGTCAAACAGCACTCGACGAAATGCTGAGCCGCGCGCCAAAACGCCCATTCCCTTTTCACCCGAAGCGTCCGGGTCCCGGATGAATCCAGTGTGGTAACTTGCGCGGGCGATTGAGTCAACAAGGGCGCGAACGTTCTGATTTCTACCTGCCCTTTCTGAAAATAGATCGTCAAGCCTTCATCCCAATCGCCATGCGCGAGATGCCCCGTTTCCAAGTGCGCGCGAAACCCCTCAAATTGAAACGTAAAATGTTGGGTCGGAAATCGCAACTCGACTGCCTCCACCGATTGTATCTCGCCCAGCAAATGACGAAGAAGATTGACATTGTGGCAGTAGACATTGCGGATATGGTTGAAAATTTGCGCTTGATCGCCGGGCAGCCAAGCCGGTAAGCGCGGTTCCATGGGAGGGTAAGGCTCATCCGTCCCCATCACCTCTAAAGGACGCGCGATCCAATCGCCCCCCATGCAATGCGCGCGAACATAGCGAACCGAGCCGTACTCACCCGATTCTTGAAGCGAGTCTATCAACCCCTTTGCCGCCTCAACGCCCGGATCATACCGTTTCATATAACCCACCATCATCTGTTTGTCCGATTCCTCAGCGGCGCGCAGAACGGCTTCCCCATCCGAGACACAGCCGGCAATCGGTTTTTCGATGTAAACATGCTTCCCTGTCTTCAACAGGTCGATTGCGATCTGTGCATGCAGGAACTCTTGCGTAATCGCCACGACGGCTTCGATATCCGGGTCCTCCGCGAAGGCAAGATGCGACTCCACAACGCGGGGGATCCCAAACCGGCGCGCCACACGCTCGCCCAATTGGGGGCGAGTTTCCGCCAGCGCGACAATTTCGCCGTCAGGAAGAGAGAGGAAATTGGGCAAATGGACCGCTTGCGCCATCATGCCCGCGCCCACAAAACCGATTTTCAGTTTGCTCATCGAAGCAAACTATTTCTGTGATTGTCTGCCGGTTCCTGTTTCACTCGTCAAACCAGCCCGAAATCGTATCGATCATCGCATGCGCCGTGAAATCCATATGCACCGGTGTTATGGAGATATAGCCGTGAGTGACGGCATAAACATCGGTATTCGGCTGGTCGCGGTCTTCCACCAGATTGCCGCTGAGCCAATAATAAGGTCTTCCCCACGGGTCGGAACGCGCTTCTAAGCGGTCTGCGTATTGGCGTTTGCCCAAAGTAGTCAACCGGTAGCCTTTGATGTCAGACAGAGGTAAATCAGGCACATTCACATTCAAAAACGTGTGAAGCGGCAGGGAATGCTGAATCAACTTTCGGGCAATGTAAAGCGCGGCTTGCGCCGCCGTCTCATAATGCGCTTCCTCATGATGATGGGTTTCCACCAGCGAAATGGCAAAAGCGGGATAGCCCAAAATCGCGCCCTCAATCGCGCCCGCTACTGTGCCTGAATAGGTGAGGTCCCAGCCGAGGTTCGGACCGGAATTGATGCCCGACACCACCATATCCACCTGATTATCCATCACGATATGCGAGCCCAGAGTCACACAGTCGGTTGGGGTTCCATTGGAAGCGAAAGCGGAAGTGCCGTCGCGCAGTTTCGCGGGATTCAGGCGTAAAGGTTTGTGCAGGGTGATTGCATGCCCGCTTGCGCTGCGCTGCCGGTCAGGCGCAACCACAAAAATTTCACCCAGAGATTCTAAGGCTTGTTTAAGATGGAGAATGCCGTCTGCATGAACCCCGTCATCGTTGGTCAATAGAAAACGCATGGGGGTATTATATCATATCGCAAGCCGCTTTTGGAACCGGTTGCGCAGCCAAATCGCAATCGCGTTCAAGCTCAGTAGCATCACTAACAGCACAATAATCGCTGCTGCCGCGTTTTGATGGAACGTATGCTGGGGACGCGAAACCCAATCGTAAATCTGAATGGGCAGCACCGTATAGCTGGAAAGCGCGCCTGAGGGCAGCGAAGCGATATAGGCGGCTGCGCCCACAACGATCAGAGGCGCGGTCTCGCCCACGGCTCGCGATAAGGCTAAAATCACGCCGGTCAGCATACTGGGAAACGCCACAGGCAGCACGCTGAAGCGCACCGTCTGCCACCCCGTCGCGCCCAATGCCAGCGAGCCTTCGCGAATGTTTTGAGGAACCGTTCGAAGCGCTTCCCGCGCGGCGGTGATAATCACAGGCAGCACCAACAGCGCAAGCGTGCATGCGCCTGCCAGCAAGCTTTCGCCAAATCCAAACACGCGCACAAAAACTTGTAAGCCCAACAGCCCGTAAATCACCGAAGGCACGCCTGCCAGGTTCGCGATATTGATTTCAATAAAACGCGCCCAACCCCCTTTCCGGCTGAACTCTTCCAAATAGAGCGCGGCGCCAATTCCGATGGGAACCGCAATCATCGCCGTCAAAACCGCCATCCAAAGGCTGCCTACCAGCGCGGCTTTGACTCCGGCTTGCGCGGCGCGCCGGGACGCATAATTATTGAGGAAATCAAAACCCAACCGCTGAAAGCCATCCAGCAGAATATTGACCAACAGCGCAGTCAATGCCATCATCGCGAACAAAAGCACTGAAACGCCAATCACCTTGAAGAGCGACTCGCGTATACGCTCACGCCTTCGCCAGCCTGCCGGGGTCTGGATGGGTTGCGCGATCATAAGCGCGCCCCCTTATAGCGCTGGCGGATCATATCGCTGATGAGGTTCAGCGCGAGAGTCATAATGAATAAGAGCAAACCGACCGCGAAAATCGTTTGATATTCCAGCGTGCCGCGCGGGGTGTCGCCCTTGCTCACCGAAACAATGTAAGCCGTCATCGTGGCGATGCTCTCTAAGGGGTTCATTGTCCAGTTGGGCTGTGAACCTGCCGCGATGGCAACGATCATCGTTTCGCCGATGGCGCGCGAAATACCTAACAAGAACGAGGCGGAGATACCAGATACCGCCGCGGGAACCACGACGCCCCAAACGGTTTGAAACCGGGTGGCTCCCAAACTGAGCGAGCCATTACGCAAGCTGCTGGGAACGGCATACAGCGCGTCTTCGCTTAACGAGGCAATGGTGGGCAGGATCATCAATCCCATCACGATGCCGGGCGCAAGCGCGTTAAACCCCTCAATACTCGCGCCGGGAAAGAGCTTCTGCAACAAAGGAGTCACAAAGATCAGCGCGAAGTAGCCATACACCACGGTGGGAATCCCAGCCAGTACCTCCAGCACCGGCTTCACCACTTGGCGCGCGCGGGGATGGGCATACTCGCTGAGATAAACCGCGGTAATCAGCCCCAGCGGACCGGCGATTAACAACGCGATTCCACTGGTCAACAGCGTACCTGCCACCAGCGGCAAAACGCCAAAATGTTTATCGGAAAAAAGCGGGGTCCACTGGGTCCCGGTCAGAAACTCCTTGACCATCGCCAACAGCGAAACCTCTTTCAAACCCGCCGCCTTCTGGAAAAATCCCACACTTTCGTTCAGCAAAATCAGAACGATTCCAATCGTGGTTAGCACGCTGATGCTGGCGCATAAAAACAACAGGCTGCGCGCGATGTTCTCCTCCAGACGCACTCGTTTGCGCCTTGATGAAGAGACCGCGACATGCGCCACCGCATGACTGATCACCGGTGGAGTCGTGGCAGGCGTTTCCGAAGCAGGCTCGATCATGAGGGGTTACTTGCCCTCCTCCGCTTTATAGAGGTCTTCTAATTTCACACCTACAATAGAACCTTTCTCGCCAAATGCGGAGCCGGTCACCCGCTTCTCAAAGCGCGCCTTTAACAACGGCATCAAGTTATCCGGCAGCGGCACATAGCCCACTTCTTTCGACAAAGCCGCCATGTTCTCGATATAAAACTCCACAAAGGCTTTCACTTCGGGGCGGTCTAATGCCTTCTTGTTGACGTAGATGAAAATGGGACGCGCCAAAGGCTGATACACCCCAGAAATCACGTTGTCCGCGGTAGGATGCTGGGGACCGTCGCCATTATCGGCAATGCCGTCATCAATCGGGATCGCTCTTAATTTGTCCTGATTCTCTTCAAAATAGGCAATGCCAAAGAAGCCAAGCCCCCCCGCATCGCCCGCGACGCCTTGCACCAAAATATTGTCATCTTCGCTGGCAGTAAAATCGCCTCGGCTGGCATCTTCCTCGCCGACAATCGCGGCGGTAAAGTAATCGAAAGTCCCTGAATCAACCCCTGCGCCGAACAGTTTGAGCGGCTTATCGGGAAAGTTAGGGCGAACCTGCGACCAGTTCGTGATTTTGCCCTGCGCGGCAGGTTCCCAAATTCGTTTTAATTCTTCCACTGTAAGGTGTTCTACCCAATCGTTCTTGGGATTCACCACCACCGCTAACGCATCGAAGGCAATCGGAATCTCGATATACTCCACGCCATTCTTCTTACACTCCTCTGCCTCTTCCGGTTTAATGGGACGAGACGCATCGGAAATGTCGATTTCACCCTTTGAGAACTTCTTAAAACCGCCGCCCGTGCCAGACTGCGCGACAGCCACCTCGACATTCGGGTATTTCGCTTTGAAATCTTCGGCGACCGCTTGAGAAATCGGGAAAACGGTACTGGAACCATCGATCTTGACCGAACCAGAAAGAGAGGAATCGGAACTGCCTGAACTGGAAGAGCCATTGGCAGAGTCGGACGAAGATTGACATCTGACCAGGCTAAAAACAACGACAAACAACATAAGGATCAAAAAAAGTTGACGTTTCATATACCCTCGACAAAGTGATTTTAGTCAGTAAGATTCTACCTGTAAAGATTGTTAAGAAATGGTTAAGAAACCAGTCTGGAGCAGGCAGGAGTCAAGGGGGTAAGAGGTTATCTCAAAGCCTGTCGATATTCCCGTGAACTCGGAAATGCAGCCTTTGAAAAGCAGACCCTTCGGCTTCGCTCAGGGTGACATCCCCCTTGTCAAGCCGGGCTCAGCCGAAGGGTCTGCTATTGAGTTTTGAATCTACTTCCGGAGGATACCTTCAGCGGTAAGGGGAATCGAATTTTACTCCAGTCGCTGGGGTGATTTCCGAAAAACCTTCCAAACCTTCTACAACAGCCATTCGCCTTGAAACACTTCAACCGCCGGACCGGTCATCTGAATCGATTGATCCGGCATCCAATCGATTCGCAAATCGCCGCCTGGCAGATGAACCAACACGGACCGTTTCAATAACCCCTTCAAAACGCCTGCCGTTACCGCGGCGCATGCTCCTGTGCCGCAGCCAGGCGTCAGCCCCGCGCCCCGCTCCCAAGTCCTCAATCGAATCGCTTGCTCCGAAAGTACCTGCGCCACCTGCAAATTGATACGATCTGGAAAAAAGGAATGATGCTCAACGAGGGGACCGATCTGCTCCAAAGGGAAGGAATCGACCGAATCGACAAACAAGACCGCATGGGGATTGCCCACATTGATGCAGGTCAATTGAAACGAGTTACCCTCCACAGACAGCGGTAGATCAAGCGCGGGCAGGTCGGGAGTCTCAGAGAGGATAGGAATGTCGCCATAATGCCAGCGAGGCGCGCCCATATCGATAGATACTTGACTCGCTTCCGTGTTTGTCTCCTCTGAGAGATGCGCCGTCCTAAGTCCGGCTGCCGTCTCAATTTGAATGGTATTTGTAGAGGGAGAATGATAACGATGATAATACAGCGCGAGACAGCGAATGCCATTACCGCACATCTCAGCCTCGCTGCCATCGGCATTGTAAACGCGCATTGCGCAGTCTGCTGCGCGGGCAGGTTCCAAAATCAACAGCCCATCCGCGCCCACACCGCGCCTTCGCTTACAGAGAGATTGGGCGATCAGACCCCGTTCTTGATTGGGAAGCGGGGCGCGTAGAGCATCCAGCAGAACAAAATCGTTGCCCAATCCCTGGAGCTTGGAGAAGCGCATGGGCTTACTCTTCGCCGAAATTCTCCGTTGCGCTGCCCGGCTGATCGGGTCGCCCGCCGTAGCCCGGCACGGGTCGCGCTGGCACAATGGAAGTCACCGCATGCTTATAAACTAACTGTACCGGCTTTCCGGGGCTTTCCAGCAAAATAGTGAAAGCGTCGAACCCGCGTACCATGCCGCGCAGCTGCACTCCCCCCATCAAATAGACCGTCACACCGATCCCTTCTTTGCGCACTTGATTCAAAAACATATCCTGCAAATTGATCGCTTTTGCCATATTAGCTCTCCCAATGATTCCCTCTATTCATGCTGTGTATCACCATCTGCGCTGCTTTGTCCAACCCTTCACTCACATCCAGCCATTGCACATCCTCTTCGCGTCTAAACCAGGTCATTTGACGCTTCGCGAACCGCTTCGTGTCGCGTTTCAAATAATGCGCTGCGGACTCCAAGCTCCATTCTCCCTGTAGATAAGCCATTAAATGGCGGTATCCCAGACTCTTCATGCTGGGCAGTCCGGCATGATAACCTTTCGCCTGAAGAGCCTCAACCTCCTGCAAAAAACCCTCTGCCATCATTGAATCCACGCGCTGCTCGATTCGCTCATACAGCTGCTCTCTGGGCAAGGTTAAACCAAATTTCTGCGCGCGGACCGGTTTTCCTGTCTGTGCCTGCTGTTCGCTGATTGGTTTGCCAGTCGTCAAAATCACTTCCAGCGCGCGAATAATCCGTACCGAGTCATTGGCATGAATGCGCTCTGCCGCAATGGGGTCCAATGCGCTGAGCCGTTGGTGTAGAGCCGTCAATCCCAGCGCTTGCGACTCTTGGATGAGTTGCGCTCGTAAATGGGCATCCACCTTGGGCGCAAGCGTGAACCCTGATAGAAACGCGCGAAGGTAAAGCCCGGTTCCCCCCGCCATGATGACGCGCTGCCCGCGCGCCATGATTTCGCTCAAAGCGTCGCCTGCCATCTGGCTGAATCGCGCCGCGCTGAAAGGTTCGTCCGGGTCCGCCACATCAATCAAATGAAAACGCGCTTGCGCGCGCTCTTCCAAGGTCGGTTTTGCGGTTCCAATGTCCATCTCTCGGTATACCTGCATGGAGTCCGCAGAGATAATCTCCGCGTCCATCGCGCGCGCCGCCTGAATAGCGACCGCCGTCTTTCCAACCGCTGTTGGACCCAAAATAACCACAAGGGGCAACGCCTCTTCGCCCTGCATGCGGAACATAGTATACCTCAGAATTTAAACTTCAAGTGATTTAGCAGATTTTTTGATTAAATCAACTTGGGCAATGTCGTCGCCAACACATAGACCGCCATCAAAACAAGGAAATAGCCGAACCCTTTTCGCAGCTTTTGTTGAGGGATACGAACGCTAAGCGCGCTGCCCAGAAAACTGCCCACGACCCCAATCGCCGTGAAGAGCGCGATAATATTCCAATCCAGATTTAGATGCGACTCGCTCAGCAGGCGCGAATATTTATAAAAACCGCTGAAAGATTTCGCGGCGATTATCAGCAGGCTGGTTCCCACCGCCAGCCGCATCGGGAGTCCGCCCAAAAAGACCAGCGCTGGCACAATCAGAAAGCCGCCGCCCACTCCCACTAATCCCGTGATGATGCCTACAATCAAGCCATCCAGCCCGATCTTCCAAAATGCTTTGGGGACGTGAGGTTCCTCAGGCGCGTTGGAAGAGGGTGAAATCATCTTGTACGCCGCCAATATCATGACTACCGCGAACAATGCCAGTTGCATCGCGCCAGAAAAGTAAGTTGAGAGTTGCGCGCCCCCATAGGTTCCCACCATGCCAGGCACGCCAAAGAAGAACGCGCTCCGCCAATCGATTTGTTTTTTTAATGCATAGGGAACTGACCCTGCCAAACTGATACCGCCCACAATCGCAAGAGAACCGGCAATCGCGATCTTCTCAGGCTGACCCACTAAATAAACCAGCACAGGCACGGTCAAAATCGACCCGCCTGCGCCCAATAATCCTAAACTTAAACCTATGGCGAATGCGCCCATCCATGCAGAGATCATATATTCGTTAGAGAAATGGAATGATGAAAGGATTCGAGACCAGAACAAAAATCCTGTGATAACGCAGGAAACTGACCAAAATTAGCCAATATTTTCGATATGACATGGAAACAGGCTTGGTCAGGCATTTTCTGGGGCGCGCTGCCCGCGCTGCTAACATGGTCGACAGCGACACAAACATCCGCGCCTGCCCCCCAGGTATCGTTCGCGCAAGAGGTTCTGCCGGTTCTGAAAGCCTCATGCTTCGGCTGCCATGGTCCCGATAAACAGAAGGGGGGTCTCCGATTAGACAGCCGGGAGGCGATGTTGAAAGGCGGCGATTCAGGTCCCGCGATCCTGCCCGGCAAAGGCAAATCCAGTTTGCTGGTGAAACGAATCAATGGCTCAGACCCGCCTCAAATGCCCCTGATGTTCCCACCGCTTGATGAGAAGCAAATCGCGACGATTCAATCCTGGATCGATCAAGGCGCGGTCTGGGAAGAGTCGGCGCCGCAGCATTGGGCGTTCGTCGCGCCAAAACGCCCTGCGCTCCCCAAAGTGAAAAATCCAGACTGGACGCAAAACGAAATCGACCTGTTTATCCTGTCGCGCTTGGAACGCGAAAAGTTGAAACCCTCCCCCGAAGCGGACCGCGCTACCCTGCTCCGCCGCGTCTCGTTAGATTTAACAGGCATCCCGCCAACCCCGGCAGAAATGGACGCCTTTCTGAAAGACAAATCGCCTGATGCCTATGAAAAAGCGGTCGACCGCCTGTTGGCATCGCCCCGCTATGGCGAACGCATGGCAATGGATTGGCTGGACTATGCGCGCTATGCAGACAGCAACGGCTATCAAGCCGACTTTGAACGCTATCAATGGCGCTGGCGTGACTGGGTCATCGACGCCTTTAACAAAAACATGCCGTACGATCAGTTTACTATCGAGCAGATCGCGGGCGACATGCTGCCAAACGCGACTCTGGAACAACGCATAGCGACCGGCTTCAGTCGTAATCATCGCATCAACACAGAGGGCGGCGTCATCGCGGAAGAGTGGCGGGTCGAAAATGTCATCGACCGAGTAGAAACCACCTCTACTATCTGGCTCGGTTTAACGATGGGCTGCGCGCGCTGCCACGACCACAAATATGACCCCATCTCCCAAAAAGAGTTTTACCAATTTTACGCCTACTTCAACAATGTGCCTGAATCGGGGACCGGCGAAGAACGCCCGGTCAATCACCCGCCCCTGTTGAAAGCGCCGACCCCGCAACAAGCCAAACAACTGACCGCCTATGATAAACGCATCGGCGAATTGGAAAATCAAATCCAAACGCGCCTGACCGCCAACGAGCTGCGGGCGATGGCTTGGCAAATGGATGACGCCAGCGACATCGAAAAATCGCTGACTCAGGATGTGGTGGGACGATACGTGCTTTCGCTGAAACCACAATTATCAGGAGGCGACGCTTCACCTCCCGTGGTCTCAGGCGAGATTAAGGAAGAAGCAGGACACTCTTCCGGCGCGGTCGACACCACCCGCGGACATATCGATTTGGGAGGCGCAGGCGATTTTGAAAAGCATCAATCCTTTTCTTATGGAGCATGGGTGAACCCCGCCAATGGCAACAACGGCGCGCCCCTTGCCCGAATGGATTCGCGCAACGATTTTCGGGGCTGGGACCTCTATTTGGCTGGGATGAGACCAATGGCTCATATTATCCATCGCTGGCCCTCCAACACTCTGAAAGTGGTCTCCAAAAAGACGGTTCCGGTAAACCAGTGGTCGCATATCCTCGTGACTTATGACGGCTCCGCCAAACCCGAAGGCTTGAAGATCTATATCAACGGGCAGCCCGTAGAAACCACCATCGAAGTCAATACGTTGACCGAAACGATTCGGACCGAAGTCACCACAAAAGTCGGCACCCGAACCGGGTCCGATCAGTTTGCTGGCAAAGTGGATGACCCTGTTATCTACCGGCGCGCGCTCAGTTCTGAAGAGGTGATGGCGTTGGCAGGCGGCGACACAGCGCGCTCATTGGCGGCGATCCCCCCAGCGCAACGCTCTCCAGAACAGAAGTTGCTTTTAACGCGATTTTGGTCCAAAAAGTATGACTCCGAATACCGGCAATGGTCGGAAGAGTTCGACCAGCAAAAGAAAGCGCGAGGCGCGTTAGATTCGCAAATCACAACCGTCATGGTGATGGAAGAAATGCCCCAACCCAGAGATTGTTATGTGCTGATTCGGGGACAATATGATCAAAAAGGCGAAACCGTCTCCGCCGGGCTTCCTGCTGTGCTGCCCCCTATGCCTGCCAAATCCCCCAACAACCGTTTAGGGTTGGCAAAATGGATCATGCACCCCCAAAACCCCTTAACGGCGCGCGTAACGGTCAACCGACTCTGGGAAAGGTTCTTTGGCGCGGGCATAGTGCGCACTTCTGAAGATTTCGGCACACGGGGCGAACTCCCCAGTCATCCCGAGCTGTTGGATTGGCTGGCAACCGAGCTTGTCCGTCTCAAATGGGATCTGAAAGCCGCTCAAAAGAAAATCGTGATGAGCGCGACCTATCGCCAGTCATCCGCAGCAACGCCGGAGTTGTTAAGACGCGACCCGCAAAACCGGCTGTTAGCGCGCGGTCCGCGTTTCCGGTTGCCCGCCGAGGTCATTCGCGATCAGGCGTTGGCGGTCAGCGGTCTGCTGGTGGAAAAGACGGGCGGTCCCTCCGTTCGCCCCTACCAGCCGGAAGGCATCTGGAACGAAACCAATAACTATGGGAACCTGCTGAACTACCAGCACGATAAGGACGCCAACTTGTATCGCCGAAGCCTCTATACGATCTGGAAACGCACGGCGGCTCCCCCCACCATGACCCTGTTTGACGCGCCGGGACGAGAGATGTGCCGGGTCAGCCGAGCGCGCACCAATACCCCGCTGCAAGCGCTTGCGCTGATGAATGAAGCCACCTATGTCGAAGCCTCTCGCGTACTGGCTCAACGCATGATGAAATATGGCGGCAGGACTCCCGAACAACGGATCCGTTATGCCTATCGCTGGGTACTGGGACGCGCGCCATCAGTCGCCGAAATGCGGGTCCTGTTGGACGGTCTCCAAAAGCGATTGGCGCGCTATCAGTCGGATGAAGAAGCCGCCTTAAAGCTGGTCAGTATGGGCGAATATATCCGCGACGAAAAGTTGAATGTGGCGGAATTGGCAGCCTACACCCTCACGGCAAGCGTGATTCTGAATTTAGACGAAACGATTACAAAGGAATAGGAACGATGGACACTTGGAAATTGCTCAATCATATATGGCAGGTTCAGGACCAAATGAACCGACGGGCGTTTATCTCAAAAACGGCAGGGCTGGGTTTCGCCGCATTAGCCAGTCTGCTCTCAGAACAGGGCTACGCCGCGCAAGCCGCCCCACTCCAGCCGAAAAGCCGAGCAGGAGGACTGTCCGGTCTGCCCCACCATTCGCCCAAAGTGAAGCGTATCATCTACCTGTTCCAATCGGGCGCGCCCTCGCAGTTTGAGCTGTTCGATTATAAGCCCCAACTGGAAAAGTTCCGCGCGCAAGAATTGCCCGATAGTGTGCGTATGGGACAGCGTTTGACCGGCATGACTTCCGGGCAAAAATCGTTCCCCGTCGCGCCCAACATTTTCAAGTTCAAGCAGCATGGCGAAAGCGGCGTGATGCTGAGCGAACTGCTGCCTCACACAGGAACCATCTCCGATAAAATCTGTTTGATTCGCTCGATGCATACCGACGCGATCAACCATGACCCCGCCATCACCTTTTTCCAAACCGGTTTCCAATTGGCGGGCAGACCCAGCATCGGCTCGTGGCTCTCTTACGGATTAGGCACAGAAAACAAAGACCTGCCTGCTTATGTGGTACTGACTTCGCGGGGAACCGGCAGACCCGATGACCAACCGCTCTATGACCGCCTATGGGGGTCCGGCTTCTTGCCCACCCAGCATCAGGGCGTCAAATTCCGCAATGTAGGCGACCCCGTTCTGTTCCTCTCCAATCCAGAGGGAGTCGACCGCGAAGCGCGGGGCGAAATGATCGCCGAAGTGAACGAACTGAACAAAATGAAGTACGACACGGTGAAAGACCCAGAGATCTCGACGCGCATCTCCCAATATGAGATGGCATTCCGCATGCAAGCCTCGGTTCCCGATCTTATCGACCTGTCGAAAGAACCAGACCATGTTCTGGATATGTACGGACCCGATGTGAAGAAACCAGGAACCTACGCCTACAACTGTCTCTTGGCGCGCCGGTTGAGCGAACGCGGAGTTCGCTTTGTGCAGTTGTTCCACATG
Organism: Fimbriimonadia bacterium; assembly: GCA_026129765.1. Classification (GTDB taxonomy): domain Bacteria; phylum Armatimonadota; class Fimbriimonadia; order Fimbriimonadales; family GBS-DC; genus JAHCHP01. The sequence continues at coordinate 47,999 of JAHCHP010000018.1, forward strand.
GGCTGGGATCATCACGGCGGGCTTCCCAGCGCGATTCGCGGGCAATGCAAAGATACCGACCAGCCGACCGCTGCGCTCATCAAAGATTTGGAGCAGCGCGGATTGATGGAGGATACGCTGGTGGTATGGGGCGGCGAATTTGGCAGGACGGTTTACTCTCAAGGCGACTTAACGATGGACAACTATGGGCGCGACCACCATCCGCGCTGTTTCAGCCTCTGGTTGACGGGTGCGGGTATCAAACAGGGCATGACCTATGGAGAAACCGACGATTACAGCTATAACATCGTCCGGGATCCGGTCAGCGTGCATGACCTGCATGCGACGATTCTTCACCTGCTGGGAATTGACCACACGCGCCTGACCTACCGCTATCAAGGGCGGGATTTCCGGTTGACCGATGTTTTCGGAGAGCTATTGAAACCGATTCTCAGTTGATCAACGTTGCAATTCGCGCTCTAAATCGCGCTGCATGTCGCGCTCTTTGATGGTATCGCGTTTGTCAAATTGGCGTTTGCCTTTCACAAGCCCGATCTCCAGTTTGGCTTTACCGCGCCGGAAATAGAGCTTTAAGGGAACAATCGCGAACCCTTTTTGCTCCACTTTGCCGCGCAGACGGTTGATTTCATACTTATGCATCAACAGTTTTCGCTTCCGGCGCGGGTCATGCCCGAAGCGCGATGCGGGATCATAGGGGCTGATATGAATGCCATAAACCCACAACTCGCCATTCTCCACTTGGCAATACGAGTCGGTCAGGTTCGCCTTCCCTTCCGCTATCGATTTGACCTCCGAACCCATCAACGCCATCCCCGCCTCAAACTTATCTTCCACACTATAGTCGTGGTAAGCCTTGCGGTTCGTTGTCACAATTTTGATTCCACCTGAGCTTTCTTGCGCCATAATCGTTAATCAAAGACTGCCTTCAGTACCAGTTCGCATGTCTGTCCTATTGGAGGGCGAAGCTCCGTCTTCGCCGAAAAAGCAGACCCATTCGCTGCGCTCAGGGTGACAATGCCTATTGTCATGCCAAGCGTAGCCGAGGCATCTGCTGCTATGTAATAAGTCAAGGGGGCGACCCTCTCGCTTCGATGGTTTCCTCACATTGGCTTCCTCACATTGGCTTGCTCACTTTCTTGCTCACCCGCGCTACTGTACACTGCGTACGCTCCATTGAACCTCAGGGCTTACTGTCTGCTATCCGTGGCACGCCCGATCGCGTCCACTCTCGGAAACTCATCCGCACCTGTCGCTCTTGCTCAAAAGGACTTCTGTCTTTTCAACGTCGCCGCACCGACTGCAGATGCCCCGAAGCTCCCCTTCTGAGCGGTAGCCCCTGAGATCCCCGTAAAGACTTTAAGAACGCACTTCGTACAGCCGACGCTCTTTCAACACCGCATACACCCGCGCCGATAAATGACGAGCCACCGCCACAATCGCCTTGTGGGCTCCCCGACGCGCCTTCAAACGCTCATACACCGCCCGCAGTTCCGGGTCCCGCCTCACCGCACACCACGCCGCTTCAATCAACACACAGCGCAACGAGCCGTTCGCAAACGGGGTAATCGCCCCCCGCACCACCCGGTCGCCCGAGGAATGCTCCGTCGGGGTTAGACCACAAAAGCGAGCCAACTCCTCGACCCGACGCAAGCCCCGCCAATCTCCAATCCGAGCCAGCAGCGTACTGCCGACCACCAACCCCACTCCGGGCAGGCTGCACACATAGCGCAGCGAATCGCTCAATTCCGGGTGTTGCTGACACCAAGCCCGGATCCGACGCGTCGTTGTCTGAACCTGTCGCTGAAAAAAGACGAGCTCCTCTAACAAGGCGTCTAACTCGTCGCGCAGCCCGGGAGCCACCTCCAAGTCGCGCAAAGCCTGTACACGCGCGCGGCTCCACGCCGTGCGCCCGATTTGCGGAAAGGGAACCCCGTATTGGTGCAACATAGCGCGGATCCGGTTCTTCGTCGCTCCCACCGCTTTCTGCAGTCGCTGGCGGTTCGCCACCTTCGTCCGCAACACCCGATACGCGGCGCTGGGAACCCGGATCCCGGTCAGTTGCCCGCCCATCAACCAGCGGGCTAACCGCTCGCTGTCCAAACGGTTGGTCTTCACATCCTGCGTGCGCGACACCGGCAAACTCGTCGGCGCGACCACCAGACAGGCGATGCCCGCTTGCACGAAAGCGTCAAACAACCCAAACCCCGTGGGACCGGCTTCGTACACCGCCGCGATCCGCGTGAGGTCGCCGCAGACCCGCTGCAATCGCTGGATCAGCCCCTCCGCTTTGGGGGGCATCGTCCAAGACTGCTTCTCTCCCTCCCTATTCATGATCGTGATGGCGTAGTGATGGGTATCTACATCCATTCCCACAAACCAGTCAAACTCTCTGGGGCAGATTTGCCCGTTCAGTCGGGTATGATTCTTCATGCTTGTTTCCTCCTCTTTGGTTCTGATGGTTTCTATCGAGATTCTACTCGAGCGAGGGGGAGACAAGCCCCCTTGACTTATTAGCATACCCGTCTTTTTGAGTTGTCTAACATCCCTACTATAAGTGTACCCTGTGGTAGAATAAAGCATCATGGAAAAGAACGAAGAACAACCGCGACAGAGGGTTTCATCAGGCACGGCGTGGGAGCGCGAAGTGGGTTACTCCCGCGCAATCCGCGTGGGCAACCGTGTCTATGTGGCAGGCACAACCGCTGTGGACGAAGAAGGGCGGCTGGTGGGTGAGAACAACCCCTATGCTCAAGCGATGTTCATTTTTCGGAAAATCGAGAGCGCGCTCACTGAAGCAGGCGCGTCGATGAGCGATGTGGTTCGAACGCGGATGTATATCATTCGCCGCGAAGATTGGGAAGCGGTGGGGCGCGCGCACGGCGAATTTTTCCGGGAAACACAACCTGCAGCGACTCTCATCGTTGTGCAGGGTCTCATCGCGGCTGAGTTGCTGATCGAGATAGAGGTCGATGCAGAGATATCAGACCACTCTTAATAACCCATCGGATGCCAGACCGTTTTGGCTTCCACAAACGGCTCAACAAAGCTCAAGCCTTGTGCCGCCTCCGAACGCCAATCCGCCTCGCTGTCCATCGGAAACTCGAACACCCGCTTCACCGAGTCGGCAGCCCGCTGGTTCAATAAGACAACCTGCTCCTGAGGCAATCCCGCATACCCAAGCGCATCGACATCCAAGTGACTCGCGATGGGTTCCAACAATTCCGCCCGGTAACCCGACAAAAGATTGATAACACCCGCAGGCACATCGGAAACGGGCAGCGCCTCTGCAAATATCATGCCCACTGTAGGGTACTTTTCAGAGATCAACGCGAACGCGCTATTCCCGCTCATGATCACTGGAGCCAGCATCGAAGTGAGCGCGAGCAGCGGCGAATCATCAGGACAAAACAACCCCACAACGCCGGTCGCTTCCACCTGCGTGAAATTGTGGATCGGAGCAGCCACTGGATTGACCGACGAAAGCAGCGCGCTCCATTTGTCGCTCCAGCCCGCATAGTAAACCCAGCGGTCGATTGACAACTGCGTTTCTGCCTGCGCCGTTTTCAAAGAGACGCCGGTCGCTCTGCGAATCTCTTCTGCAAACTCATCGAGGCGGCTCTCCATCATCTCCGCGATCCGGTACAGAATCTGCCCGCGATTATAGGCGGTTCGCTTCGCCCAGCCCGATTGCGCGCTGCGCGCTGCGCTGACCGCATCCCGCGCATCTTTGCGCGATGCCCACGCCGCGTTCGCCAAAAACGCGCCCTTCGCATCCGACACTTCAAAAGCGCGCCCCGACTCGCTGCGCGGGTATTGCCCGCCAATATACAATTTGTAAGTCTTTCGGATTGCGGCGCGCTGGCTAAGATCACCCGCTTTGGGCTTCAATGTTTTTGGCATGAGAGTCTCCTGTGAAAAGGGCGCGCAAGGCAGGGATCGCTTTCATCATCACCTGCGCCCGGTGGCTTATCCGGTTCTTAAATTCGGGGGGTAGTTCCGCCATCGTACATCCAAAACGCGGTAAGAAGAAGATAGGATCATAGCCGAAGCCTCCACTGCCTCGCGGGGAGCGCGTGATGATGCCTTCGCAAGTGGCTTCGTAAGTTTCGGCGTGACCATTGGGCAGCGCAATCGCCACCGCGCACCGGAATCGCGCGGTTCGTTCCGCATCAGGCGCATTTTCCATCTGCGCCAAGATGATCGCCATCTTCTGGGGGAAAGGGGTTGACTCGCCCGCAAAGCGTCTGGAGAATAGCCCAGGCTGCCCGTTCAGGAAATCGATCTCCAGTCCCGCGTCATCGGCAAACGCGATTTCACCGGTGAACTTGGCACATGCGGTGGCTTTGATCAAAGCGTTCTCCGCATAAGTAGAACCGTTCTCTTCCGGTTCTGCCGCGCCCTCGTAATCGGCTAACAGGCGCGTTATTGCCGACAGATCATTCAACCCTTGTTCTAAAATGGCAGCGATTTCACGCGATTTTGCCTGGTTATGGCTGGCGATGACGATGACTGGTTTGCCCTCATCCATAAGTGGAAAAGATTATACCCGCCCCGCCTTCACGCTTAGTTTGCTCAGGAATGCGCCCACAAACGTGCAAATTTCTTGCGCAAGACAACAGATTTTTTTCTACTGCCTTGCGCATTCATCACTTCAATTTTCACGCCCGAACATAACCGCCCGTCATCTGTCCCAACCGTCTCACACGCTCCTGAATTGGCGGGTGGGTAGCGAACAAATTCATCAGCGCGCCGCCGCTCAGCGGGTTCACGATAAACAGATGCGCGGTGGCAGGTTGCGCATGGGGGTTCGGAATCTGGCGCGAGGCTTGCTCTAATTTCAACAGAGCGTTCGACAAACCGTTCGGATTGCCAGCAATCTCTGCGCCAACCCGATCCGCTTCGTACTCGCGGGTACGCGAAATCGCCATCTGAATAATCATTGCGGCAATAGGCGCAAGCACCACCATCAACAGACCGCCCACCAAACCCAACGGGCTGCTGCCCGGTCCATCATCGTCGCTGCTATGTCCGCCGAACATCGACATAAAGTAGAACATCTGCGCCAAGCTGGAGATTGCGCCCGCAATGGTCGCCACTATTGTCATAGTCAGCGTATCGCGGTTCTTGATATGCGCCAGTTCATGCGCGATCACGCCTTCTACCTCGTCGCGGTTCATCAAATTCACAAGCCCCTGCGTCACCGCGACTGCCGAATGTTGCGGATTGCGTCCTGTCGCGAATGCGTTCGGCTGCATTTCCGGCAGTAGATACAGTTTCGGCATCGGCATCCCTGCGCGGTCACATAGATGGCGAGTCATACGATACAGTTCAGGCGCTTGATGTTCTTCTAAAGGCTGCGCCCGGTACATCGCCAACACGATCTTATCGCTGAACCAATAGGCTCCAAAGTTCATCACCAGCGCGAATGCCAGCGCGATGACCATACCGGTCGCGCCTCCGAACAAATTACCAAGCCACACAAACAACGCTGTGAGTGTTGCCAGCATTAAAGCCGTTTTCATCATACTCATTGTCTTAGGTGAACCTCCATCATTGCAATATAGGTTGAGTTATTCATACGCTTCATTGTTACAATTATACCGCCCAGCGCGCGCTCAGAGTTCCAGACGACAGGTATAATTGGGGAGTGTGGTTTCGGCGTTCGAAGGAAAATCAGACACTGCCTATTCGCAATAAAGCCCTGTTGGAGCAAGCCTTTACCCATCGCTCCTATACCGAGGGCGAACTGCAAGCCAGTAATGAACGGTTAGAGTTTTTGGGCGATTCGGTTTTGGGGCTGATCGTGAGCGAATACTTGTGCCAGAATCACCCCGATTGGGATCAGGGACACTTATCGAAGGCGCGAGCCAGCTTAGTGCGCGAAAGCACCCTTGCGCGCGCGGCAGTCGACGCCAATCTCTCCTCCATGCTCAAACTGAGTCCCAGTGAAGAGGCTTCGGGGGGACGTGAGCGGGCGTCTATTTTGAGCGATGCCTTCGAGGCGGTCGTAGCAGCCATCTACCTGGACCGGGGTTTAGAGGAAGCGCGCAAATTTGTACTGGAACACCTGCAGCCTGCCTTGGATAAGTTGGAGCGCGGGGAGATGCCGGTCCACGACCATAAGTCTCAGCTACAGGAGTTGACCCAAGCCTACTGGCGCAAAGTTCCCTCCTATAAGGTGGTGGATGAAAAAGGCACACCGCACCGCAAAACGTTTGTCGTGGAGGCGCGTGTGAAAGAGGTTGTTTTGGGGTCTGGTTCAGGCTCCAGCAAAAAACAAGCGCAACAAAGCGCGGCGGCGAACGCTATCGAGAATATCAATAAAAACAGGAGGTCTTTTGACGATGCCATTGGCTGAAATTGGAGTGTTTGGAGGGTCTGGATTTTACAAATTTTTGGAGCGCGTGGAGGAGGTCAAAGTCGACACGCCCTATGGCGCGCCCAGCGATCTGCTCATGGTGGGCGATATTGCGGGCAGAAAAGTCGCCTTTCTACCAAGGCACGGGCGCAATCACTCGATACCGCCCCATAAAATCAATTTTCGCGCGAACCTCTGGGCAATGAAAGAACTGGGCGTGAAGCGCGTGATCAGTCCCTGCGCGGCAGGTAGTTTGCAGCAGCATGTCAAACCCGGCGATTTCGTAGTGTGCGATCAATTTGTCGACCGCACTAACGGACGCGCCGACACCTTCTATGACGGTCCCACCGTTCATCACGTTTCTCCTGCCGACAACTACTGCCCCACCATGCGCAAAATCGCTGTGGAAACGATCCGTGAAACCGGCATCGATTGCCACGAACGCGGAACCGTCGTTGTGATTCAAGGACCGCGATTCTCCACCAAAGCCGAAAGTAAATGGTTCACCTCGATGGGCTGGGAAGTGATCAATATGACCCAATACCCAGAGGCGTACCTGGCGCGCGAATTAGCGATGTGTGTAGTGAATATCTCGCTGATCACCGACTACGATAGCGGCTTGGTGGCGGAGGGTGAAGTGTCGCCAGTGACCGCCGAAGAGGTGATGCATGTGTTTCATCAGAACGCGGAGCGGATCCGCAAGGTGATTTTCACGATGATCGAACGCCTGCCGCAAGAGCAAGATTGCCCTTGCCCCAAAGTGTTGGATTTTGCGCGCGTTACGGTTTGATCTGGATAAAAATATGAATAGAAGTGTTTCTAATTCCAGGCAGAATCGTCAACCTGTGCAAACGCGACAGGAGTTGATGGACATTCGGAGAAGAGAACTCCCTAACCTCCAATCAAGATATGGGGTCGCAAAAATCGGATTGTTCGGCTCTTTCGCGTCCGGCAAACCACATAAACGCAGCGATGTCGACCTGGTCGCTGAGTTGGATTGCCCTCTTGGTTTTCAGTTTGTTGAGATGGTCTACTATTTGGAAGCGTTATTGTGCCGGAAAGTAGACCTCACAACATTTGCTTGCCTACACCGTGCTCTACAGAGCCCCAATAAACGCGAGATTGCGGAAACTGTAGAAAGGAGTCTTATTCTTTGCTAACCCCTAAAAACCGCTTGGCGATCCTACTGCATGAGGGCATTCGAGGTCCGTTTGGGAAAACGGGTCTCGCGTTGCTTCGATACAGCCGCGTCCCCATCGTTGCCGTCATCGACTCCCAGTGTGCGGGACAGTCGCTGCGCGCGCTTACAAAACTGGAGCGCGATGCGCCGGTGGTCGCCTCCGTATCCGATGCCCTCCCCTTGAAGCCGGATACACTGGTCATTGGGATTGCGCCGCCCGGCGGATTGTTGCCAGAAGCGTGGCAGCGAGAAATCGAGACCGCCGTTCAAGCAGGCTTAAATATCGTAAACGGCTTACATACACCCTTAGCCACGAAACCGCAATTTCAATCGCTACCGCGCAAAGGTCAATGGGTTTGGGACGCGCGCCAAGAACCTCCAGGCTTGGGAGTCGGTTCAGGCGCGGCGCGTTCTCTCAAATGCAAGCGCGTGTTGACGGTGGGAACCGATATGGCAGTCGGCAAAATGTCGACCAGCCTGGAAATGCATTACGTTTGCCAGCAGCGAGGCATACGCTCAAAGTTCATCGCTTCCGGTCAGACGGGCATTATGATAGAAGGCGATGGCATTGCGTTGGATGCGATTCGCGTCGATTTCGCTTCGGGAGCGGTTGAGCAGATCGTGATGAAGTATGGCGTGGAGCATGACATCCTCCACATTGAGGGTCAAGGCGCGTTCGGCAACCCTGCCTCCACCGCGACCCTGCCCTTAATTCGCGGCTCTCAACCCACCCACCTCATTTTGGTTCATCGAGCGAGACAAAACTGCATCCGCCGCTACCCGCATGTGCCAATTCCTCCCCTACCTGTTGTTATCCAAGTGTACGAACAGATGGCGGCGTTTGGCGGCGCATTTGAACCCTCCAAAGTCGCCGGAATCGCGCTCAACACCGCCGAACTCAACGACACAGAGGCGCGAAAAGCCACTGAGGAGGCGCAGCGCGAGACCGGACTTCCATGCGCCGACCCGGTGCGATTCGACGCAGGTGTCTTGGTAGATGCCTTGATTTAGTAGGGATAGAACCCATAAATAGGAAGCCCAAAGAACAACCCGATAAGCGACCATGCGCCCCCCACCACGCACTCGCCCACAATCAACCCTAAAAAGAGAGGCATCATCCTCCGGTAAAGAGCCAAACCTCCGAACCGCAGAATCGGCGCTTTGATGAGCCACGCCACCAGTAGCGGCATCCACAATACCGAGAGCGACCAACTGCTGGAAACCGCATAGCCCACCGGATGAAAAGGAAAGCCCAGCAGCTTCTGCCGGAGCAAACCCAGCGCCATAGCAAAGGCGAATCCGAATCCAATCGCGGCAGGCTTTACATCGCCCGTTGTGGGATTTTTCACCCAGCCATCCATCCGGTTCCACGCCTCCCCGCCAAAAATTTGCGGAACCACCGGTGGCGCGACACTGGAGGCTGCGCCCACTTGATACATCAAATGCAAGTTCGCCCAAAACCCCACAATCGCGCCCAAACCACAAGTAAGCCAGATCGCCCAGACAAACCCGGAAGAGGTAAACCGACCCCGTTCCGCCATCTTCAAGCCTTCCAACTGGAACGGCATCGGATGCGCGCGGTAAGCGCGATTGAACCCAAAAAAGCATGTCATCATCGCCAAATCTTCTTTCGCGAGCTTGCCGGGCGTGGCGATATGGGGAATCAGATGATCCGGTCCGCTGAAATGGAGGTCATGCGCGGGTGGTCCCAACTCAGCGCGCATGCGCGTGATCGCCAGCGAAAGCGCAAAATAGATGAGAAAGAAAACCGCAATAACCCAGGTCGTCATCCCTGCCGCGTAACAGAATCCCCCCAAAAACAGCAAACAAACCGCCAAAATCAGCGCGACCGTCCGGTAGCGAAGTGGTTCCTCTTCGTCGCCCTGACGGGTCTTGATGGATTGCCAAACCCGCGCCCACATCGCCCGCCCGCTCAACAAGGTCAACAGCGCAATGGCCATATAGCCGCCAAATGCCTGTTCGTTCACATAAGGAAAACGGGGAATCGCGCTCCAGCCCATCCATTCAGAAACCACCGCTTGCATCTTCCAGAACCAAAAGAAAAACCAGCATGAAAACAGCAAATCAAGCGGCAGCAAATAGCCCAAACCAATCGCGAAGGGGAAAAACCCGATGGGAAGCCAACCAATCGCGTTCCAAGGAGAGGTGAACCGCCCTTGATTATAATCGACTGCCTTGACGGAAATCTCCGGCAGTGCGGGAATAAACAGCCGCATCCCATTCCAGCAATCGATACTGGCAGCCAATCCCACGCCCATCCAAAACAGACGCTGCTTAAAGAGGGGGTTACGCTCAGAAACGATCTCCATTGGCAACTGAATGAGGGGGTAAGACAGCCGCTCTGACTGAGTCCATTGCTTCCGGAGCAGCAGGTTAATCATCAGCATGCCCCCGGTCAAAGCGGTGATAAAGAGACTCCACATCAGCACCGGAGTCAACCACGCCTGCCAATAACGCGGCACATAAAGACTGGTCGCGCCCGAATAGAAAGCCTGGGTGACCTCTTTATCTTTGACGATGAGCCAATCCGGGAAAACAGGCAGCAGCGTCTCCTGCCACCGGTTGGCTTCGGTGGCGAACTGGGTTCCATGCGCCAAAGTGGGAGTCAACACCTCCAGCATATCATGACCAGCAATTGCGGAGGAGAGGTTCATCATCACATAGAAGGTGATGAGCTCGCCGGGAGAAAGTTTCCAGCGCGGAAAGGTCTGGGCAAGAAAGCGGTTCAACAGACTGAGCAGCACCAGCATAAAAACCGCGTTATAGAAGATGGAAATGGTGGTCGGCTGCCCCGCATACCGCACTATTTCCAACGAGACAAGCCACAGCGCGTTCAGGGGCATGACCAGCAGAGCAAACAACACAATGCGCAGCGTCGCGCCCTTTTGGGTTGGAGTCGCTTGAATCGGAGTCTCGTGGACTGGAGTCTGGTTCCCACCGCCATTCAGCACGCTTTAGAAACTTAGGGATGAGAACGCAGACTCCTGCCGCCTCCACACTTTCTGATGGAAATCGCTTACAAATTCAACCGCTGGTAATCGCGCAGAAACACCACACCCAACTTCTCTAAGAAACCGGTCCGGCGATTCTCAGAGGTCAGCCAGTCGGCATCCGCATGCGAAATAATCGCGTCCGCGCCCGCCGGTCCCATCACGCCTATGGCTCGAATCACCATATAGCGATCCCCGATCCGTTTGCGATACTCTGGCAAACGCAAATCCTCTACAGAATGAGCATACCCTGCGATACCCGTATCATGAGCTGTATTGAAATCGACTCGCATCGTTCCCCAAACCTCTTTGCCATCGGGACGCCGGATTTTGGGGGCGATACTGGGCGAAAAAGTTAGGTTCCGGCAATCGATCACAACGCCGGTATACGGTCCTTGACTCACAGGGGAGGATAAGTGAGGAGACGGTTCCCGCCGCGAAGGCTCCGCCAAACGTGGAGGCGCGGGCGCAACAGCTCGGTCCCGGTCGGTCTCGCTCCAGCCATAGCGGTCGGGCGTCTCGAACAGATCGCGCGCGAATTCTGAAACCACCCGGATCGGCACTCTCAACACCACTTCTGCCACCTCTTCATCCAGCATACGCGCAGCCACTTTACGCCCGCCTCGAACCCAGCCGCGCGCAGTAGACTGCACAAAGTCCTCATCGAGCCGCAAGTCGCGCAGCGTCGAGTTAGAAGTCACCTGCACGCCCAGAATCAGTTCCACAAACTGCCGTTGCGCATCTAACACAGCAGCGCGTTCCGCTTGAATCCGTCGCAGAGTAGGATTGCGCTCACCCTGCTTGGCGGCGCCCTGTCCCACCATATCGATAAAGCCCTCCGACCAGTTAATCACGCTTTGATAGCGCAACTGACCGCTTTCGCGAAGGGAGATCGGTGTGCCGGGCTGCTTACGAAAAATCGCGGGCGAAGAATCCTCTCCCAAAGGCTGCACAATGGCATCGAACATGCGGCTCGATTCGGTGCCTCCCTGCAGTCCAACACCAGGCAGCAGAAACATGCACAAAACAAGCGCGGCAAGCCCCGGACGCGCAAACGATGAAAAAAACGATTTCATAGGGATAGTTCCTCCGGTCAACCCCGAAATGGGAAACCGCTCGATAGACGCTTCAACGCGAGGCGCGTTACAAGGGCTTCTCACCAAAATTCCAAAGGCAAATAGACGATCCTGTCCCGATATTCGTTTTCGAATGATGCATAGGCAATTAATACAAGTTCATCAAGAAGTTGCCCAATATCTCGTGAAGGGTCTACAACCAATATACCTGGCATATGATGTCCATTTGTGAGATGATCTGCCAGGTGGGAAGGCATTGTCTTTCGGTTGTTAGTTATGAGGAAAAATTCATGCTCTTCGCACCAAGTCAGTAAATCAGGATCACTGGCGCCTTTCGGCGGCGCGTCAGGGTCACCAATAATCCAGACAACTAAATCTGGCGACTTGCGTATAAGCTGTTGGCGTATGGAAGGTGAAACATGCTCGTCAAGCAGATAGCGGATCATTTCGCAGTCTTAGCCATCTGAGCTTTCAATTCCCGTAATTTTCGAACAACGGGAGGCGGGTTACGGTCCTGCTCCTCACGCATTCGATTTCCAAATTCCAACCAATCTGCCAAGTATGCGCTGACCGATTCCTTGTTTCTCAAATAATAAAGAATGGTGGCATAAACTTGATCCAGCGTGAGCGTATGGAATCGTTGCGCGATTTCCTCTGGCGATTGCGCTCGGTGGATGTATTCGTAAAGCACACTTTCAATACCGATACGAGTGCCTTTTATCCGAATATCGTCCTGCGCTAAGAAGTCGAAATAATCTTCTAACAGCATAGATTTAACCTCACGTTATGGATTATACCTTGATTCCACTTCGCTTTAGAACGGGTATAATATTGTCTACAATGAGAGCGGATCGCAAAATGCAAGAAAAGATTGTTGTGCATGGGGCGCGCGAACACAACTTAAAGAACATACGGGTCGAAATCCCCCGCGACAAATTGGTCGTCATCACAGGGATTTCGGGGTCTGGTAAATCGACCCTCGCGTTTGATACCATTTACGCGGAAGGACAGCGGCGCTATGTCGAAAGCCTTTCATCCTATGCGCGCCAGTTTCTGGGCGTGATGGATAAACCCGATGTAGACTATATCGAGGGATTGTCGCCCGCGATCTCCATCGACCAGAAATCGACCAGCCACAACCCCCGCTCCACCGTCGGAACCGTCACGGAGATTTACGACTATTTACGCCTGCTCTATGCGCGCGCGGGCAGACCCCACTGTCCCAACTGCGGAAAACCGATCACACGGCAGACTGTGGACGGTATCACCGACTCAGTGATGAAACTGCCTGAAGGCACGCGCATCCAAATCTTGTCGCCAGTCGTGCGCGGGCGCAAAGGCGAATACAAACAGATCTTTGAAGAAATCCACAAACAAGGCTTTGTGCGCGTGCGCGTTAACGGCAAAATGTACGAAGTCACCGATGATATCAAATTGGAGCGCTATAAGCAACATACGATTGAAGTCGTGGTCGACCGATTGGTGGTGAAACAAGGCATCGAAGCGCGTTTAGCCGAAGCGGTCGAAACCGCGCTCAAACTGGCGAAAGGGTTAGTGAATGTTCATATCATCGACCTGCCCGAAACTGCGATTGCTCCGTGAATTAGAATCCTCTCCATCATCATGCAAATCACAAGACAACAAGCCTGGGACCTTCTAACAGAATACACGCAATCAGAGCACCTGCTGCGCCATGCGCGTTGCGTCGAGGCGTGTATGCGCCATTACGCGCGATTGTGGAACGAAGACGAAGAGTTGTGGGGCTCAGTGGGACTGCTGCACGACTTGGATTATGAACAATACCCCAGTTTGGAGGACCACCCTTTTCAAGGTCTGGAAATCTTGAAAGCGCGCGGCTATCCCGAATCGTTTATCCGAGCCGTCGCGTCCCATGCCGATCATACCGGGGTTCTCAGAGAAAGCCGTATCGAGCATGCCTTGTTCGCCTGCGACGAACTCAGCGGATTCGTGGTGGCGGTCGCCTATGTGCGTCCCTCGCGCAAAATCGCCGTTGTAGAACCTGCATCCGTGTTGAAAAAGATGAAAGATAAAGCCTTTGCACGCGCCGTCAACCGCGATGACCTGCGAAAAGGCGCAGAAGAGATCGGATTAACGTTGGAAGAACATATCCAACAGGTGATCAACGCCCTCACATCGATTGCCGACGACATCGGACTGTGATCTGCAGAATTGCTAGGGGCAGACCCATTTGAAGGTGTCCCAAAACTTACCGTCACGCCCACATACGCAGGAATTTAGACTTTGAAAAACAGATTCTTCGCTGCGCTCAGAATAACTGCAGGGACAGAGTCTACCGTTTTGTCATGTCGAACTTAGTCTGCGTTTTTGCGTTTTTGCATTTCAACATCCCCTACTTCGCCCCTAATCCCCAGTAATTTCCTTGTTTTTTCACTTTTTTGTCCGGTTTTTGGCTCATTTGGAGTCATGATTTGATGGGGATGATATATCACCCCTTCATTTTGCATAACAAGGAAGGTTATCAGATTGATTTGTTCATTCCTTTTCGTTACCAACAAGGGGGTTTAATTCTAATGAAGAAGCATCTTTTGACGCTTGGTGTCTTATCCGCACTCGTCTTAAACAGCAGCAATATTGCGCGCGCTGACAGCTACGGCGGCAGCGACTGGATCTTCAATCTGAGCGGGACTCTGTTTGCTCCACTGGTAGGAGCGACTGCCGTCACTTCCAACAATTTGGCTATCACCATTGGGCAGACCAGCATGACCGACATCACGATCCCGATGAACATCCCGCCCTACCTGAGCCAGGATGTTCCGATGACCGTCAGCGGAACCAGCGTCACGGGTCAAATCTTGGTCGCATCCATTACTTTGCCTGCTGGCACGATTTCTGGCGTGAATGTGCCTCTGGTCCTGGAAGAGGTTCGAATTAACTTAGCCGGTACCGCCACTGGTATCGCTGGACACTCCCAAGCCTTTGGTCCGCGCGTATATGAAATCACTGGCACGCCTTCCGACAGCCCCTTCAGCACCAATCCCAACACCACCTGGGCAACGATTGAGCGCGTCATGTTTGGCGGCGTTGCGAATATTGGTTCAGCGCGCGTGGAAGTCGCCAGTTGGAGCGCGGTTCGTCCGGTTCCTGAACCCGCCAGCATGCTGGCTTTGGGCGCAGGTTTGCTCGGTTTGGCGGCACGCCGACGCAAGAAGTAAGCCGTTTGGTTCGTAGGTTTACGACCATTCTAAGAACGCCTCTTAGTCGGAGATAGTAATGAAGAGGCGTTCCTTTACAAGAGGGCAAATCTCTCTCAGATTTCGCTTTCTTGTCTGGTTCGGGCTTCTCACAAGGGCTCTGTTTCATAAATAGGAGATGATATATCATTTCCACTTGGCTTTGAGCCGTATTCACAACTTACATTTAATACCAACAAGGGGGTTTATCTCAATGAAGAAGCAACTTTTATCGATTGGCGTTTTATCCGCGCTTGTTTTAACCAGCACCACCGCTGCGCGCGCTGACAGCTATGCAGGCAGCGATTGGCTGTTCAACTTGAGTGGCGTACTCACTGCGCCGCTCGTCGGCACATTGGCATTGAACGTTGTCAACGAACCGATCACCATCGGACAGTCCGGCGTAACTGCCATCACCATTCCTGTCAATTTCCCACCCTACTTCAATTCTACGGTGAATGCGACCGTTACCGGAACCAATGTAAAGGGGAGCGTGAACATTGCACAAGTCATTATCCCCAGTGGAACCATCAGCGGTGTTAACTTCGATCTGCGCTTGCAGAACATCACCGTGAACTTGGTGGGGAATTCGACCGGCATCAACCCGGGAATCATCGAGGCTTTCGGTCCGCGCGTCCATGATATTACGGGTGTTCCCTCCACTGATCCTTTCAGCACGAACCCTAACACGACTTGGGCAACCATTCAAAATGTCCAGATACCGGGTCCCTTTAATACCTGGATCACGATCGGCAGCGCAACCGTGAGCGTGTCCAGTTGGAACGCGACTCGTCCCGTGCCAGAGCCTGCCAGCATGATCGCGCTGGGTACGGGTTTGGTTGGTCTATTGGCTGCCCGACGACGACGTACTCGCTGATTACGCTTTTTTTTCATTCGCAACTTGTTTTAACCCCGCCTGCTCTCTACGGGCAGGCGGGGGTCATCAGAAAAGAGGAGACATCATGACTACATACAAATTGATTGCTTCATTAGCAGTCTTACAGGGTATCGCCCTGACCGCATTTTCTCAAGCCTACGACTTTCAAATCAAGTCCAATCAGAGCGGCTTGAACGGCAACCTCGCGCTGACGGTCGACACCAACGGCACGCTGATCGGCAACTACGACCAGACCAACAACCCTACAGGCACGCGCACGAAACCCGGCTTGTTTGGCTCGTTTGGCAGCACCGAAAATTTGGCGGTGAATGTCGATTTGGACGCGCAATTGGGTGGCAACCTAAGCACCCAATCCAGCGGCACCTTCCGCATGTCGTTCGACATTGGCAATGGTCTCGTACAGGTTGAGAACTTCTTCTCCAACTTCCTGTCCAGCGGTTCCGAGTCGCTGCCTGCCACTATCACTTTGCTTTACGAGAGTTTCAGAACGCGCAACCCAGACTCAACTTACATTGGCGGTTTTCCGCTGACCCTCCCCATTGGCACTCTGAACTTAACCACCCTGAGCGCAACCCAAACGGGCGCGGGCGGAGGCACTTTAACTCCAACCGGACCCAATACTTACAGTTTCAACGCGCTTATTCCTATCGATCTGGCGTTCGCGGCTGATTTGCTGGGTAACCCGTTGGCAAACACGCTGCCCTTCGCGCTGCCCTTCATGGGCGAAGTGACTCTCGTGGGCAATCAAGCCAGCCTGACCTCCCTTCAGCCGCTCGCGTTTGACGAGAACATTCCCTTGGATATCGCGCTGCCGGGTTTTGAGCTGCCCTTACCTACGATTCTGCCTCCGGGCGGCACTGCCAATGTCATATTCAACCTGAACCTGAACGGCATCGGAACCGACGCGGATCTTGAGTTGAACCTCAATGCAAATGGCGAATTAGTGCCGGAACCCGCCAGCATGATCGCGTTGGGCGCTGGGCTTCTAAGTTTGGCGGCGCGCCGGCGCAAACGCGCTTAAAAGGCAGGAATCGACGTTCATTAACTCGAACAAGTCCCTATCATGCAACGGCGAAATTCAAACAGATTGCAGGCAGGGGCGTTTAAGGTCGATATCACTCCCGATATCGGCAAAATCAAGATTCAACTGGGGGGCTATGGCGCAAGGCTCAATATGCCCCCCAAAGGCGTGCGCGACCCCATCTATGCGCGCGCATTGGTTCTGAAAAAAGGCGATCATAAACTGGCGTTGGTCGCTTTAGACCATTTGTTAGTCCCCGCCAGCCTGACCCGCGAAGTGCTGAAAGGGATTCAAGCGACTGGCATCGGCTCCCAGTCGCTCTTCATGGCCGCCTCGCACACCCACTGCGCGCCGGACGCGATGGGTCTGAACGAGCGCATGAAGATCGCGCTGCCAGGAGTCGGCTCCTTTCTCCCGGACTTTCTCAGTTTCACTGCCGAAAAAGTGACGCGCGCGATTCTGGAAGCGGATAAACGGCTGCAAGACGCAGATTTTGCGCTGCATGCGGAAGCAATTCCCAAAATGAACCGCAACCGCCGCGGCTGGAAAGTCACCGATCCGACCATGACCGTTGCGCATTTCAAAACCCCGCAAGGAAAAACCATCGCTTGTTTGACAGTCTATGCCGCGCACCCCACCATTTACGGGCATACCATGATGGAGGTCACCGCCGAGTTTCCGGGCGTGTTGCAGAACGGCTTGGAAAAAGCGTTTGGCAGCGACGCGGTCGCACTCTTCATGAACGGCGCTCAAGGAGACGTCTCGCCCGAAGCCGATGAGGGCAAAAACGATGACGAGCGCGTCCAAATCTATGGCGCGAAATTGCTCAATCATGCGCAGCAGCTCTTAAAGAAGGCAAAGACCCAGCCCGATCCCATGCTCAGCAGTGTCGTGACGGTTTCGCTTCCTGAACCTCGCCCCCACCCCGAATTCCAAGAGTCGGCGGGGCGCGAATACAAAATTCCCGAAGCGCTGCTGAAGACCATCGTGAAACAGGTCGCGCCTCCCGAGTCACCCGTATCGCTGGCGCAAATCGGCTCCCTGCTCTTAATGGGCTATCCCGGAGAACCGATCAGCGAATTAGCAATCGGTCTCAAACAGTATGCCGAATCACGCGGTTATGCGCACGCCGCGCCGGTCGCGCTGGTCAATGATTGGGTGGGTTACATCCTGACCGCAGAGAAATATAATGTAGGTGGATATGAAGCGACGGTCTCTTTTCACGGACCCGATTTAGGGAAAACCATTGAAGATGCCATGAAAGACGCCGTAAACAGGTTGATGCGTCCCAGATGATGAAGACGCAGGTTCGAAAAGCGCGCGCGCAAGACGCCGCTGCCATCCAAGCCTTGATTAACGCCTTTGCGGATGAAGGCAAAATGCTGTTTCGAACGCTGCCTGAAATTTTCTTGATTTTGCGCGACTTTCATGTTGTCGAACAAGACCATCAAATCGTGGGCTGCGCCGCGCTTCACCTGTTCGATGAACAGTATGCAGAACTCAAATCAATAGCGGTCGATGCCGCCTGTCAAGGCAAAGGCTATGGACGGCTGCTCATCGAATCTTGCCTTCACGAAGCATTAGCGTTGGGCGCGCAATATGTGTTTGCCTTGACTTTCCAACCCGAGTTTTTCGAGAAGGTCGGCTTCCAAGCGGTTCCCCGCGACGCGCTGCCCAGCCATATCTGGACGGAGTGTCTTTTTTGTCCCGGCTACCCCGATTGCGGCGAACGCGCATTTCTAAAAAAGATGACCTGATGTGTGCTATACTCTAAACCTATGCTGAATGAGGGATACACCTACAAAGACGCCGGTGTCGACATCGAAGCAGCCAATGTCGCTCTGGAGCGCGTCAAAGCGACTGTTCAAAGCACCTTCACGCCCGCCGTGCTGTCTGATATGGGCGCGTTCGGCGGTATGTTCAATGCCGATTTTTCGGAGTATCAACAACCGGTGCTGGTCGCCACCATTGACGGGGTCGGCACAAAAGTGCGCGTGGCGCGAATGATGAACAGCTACGAGGTCATCGGGCGCGACATCGTGTCCCACTCCATCAATGACCTGCTGGTGCAGGCAGCGAAACCGCTCTTCTTTTTAGACTATTTCGCGACCGCTCGCTTGGAGCCAGAACAACTGATTCAAGTGGTGCAAGGCGCAGCAGCCACCTGCCAAGAGCATGGAATTGCATTGCTGGGGGGCGAAACCGCAGAAATGCCCGATGTCTATATGCCGGGCGAAATCGATGTAGCAGGTTGTATGATTGGTGTCGCCGAAAAAGAACATATCCCCAGCCCCCATAACATCACGCCGGGCGACGCGGTGATCGGCATCGCCTCGAATGGTTTGCATACGAATGGTTTCACGCTTGCTCGCAAAGTGCTGTTTGAAATTGGCAACATGCGCATCGATGAAATGCTGCCAGAATACAATCAGATTTTGGGCGAAGTGCTGTTGCAGCCCCACCGAGTCTATCTAAAAAGCGTATTCCCACTGCTCGAGTCAGGAGTCGCGCATGGCATGGCGCATATCACAGGCGGCGGATTGTATGACAACCTGCCCCGCGTGACGCCGATTGACTGCCGGGTGATCCTCGACCGGCGCGGTTGGGAGGTACCACCCATCTTTCAATTGATCCAGCAATTGGGCAGCGTGCCGGATAACGAAATGTACCGTACCTTCAATATGGGCATCGGTTTCGCATTGTTCATTCCGCGTGACCGCTCCCAAGAGGTGTTGGCGGAACTGCAAATGGCGGGAGAAACCGCCTGGCTGATTGGCGAAGTGCAGCGCGGCACGCGGGAAGTGCAGATTATCTGACGATGAAGCCATTTTCTCTCTCGGTCGTGGTTCCTGCCTATAATGAAGAGGAGCGGTTGGAACGAACCCTCAACAGGCTGTTGGAATATTTCCAATCCCAGCCCTATACGTTCGACATTCAAATCGTCAGCGATGGCAGCGTCGATAAAACAAACGAGATCGCGCAAACCTACGCCCAGCGTACCCCCCACGTCCAACTGTTGGATTACAAGCCCAATCGCGGAAAGGGATACGCGGTTCGCTATGGCGTGTTAAAAGCGCAAGGCGATTATATCCTCTTTTGCGATGCAGACCTGGCAACCCCCATCGAAGAGATCGAAAAACTGCTGCCCCATGCGCTCAAAGGTATAGACGTGGTCATCGGCTCGCGTCCTTTGAAAGAGTCCAACCTTCTCATTCGGCAGCCTTTCTACCGGGAGTGGCTGGGACGCGCATTCAACAAAGCGGTGCAGATGCTGGCAGTCAAAGGCATTCAAGACACGCAGTGCGGTTTCAAACTATTCAAACGCGAAGCGGCGCATGCAGTGTTCAACCTCTGTTCGCTGGATGGATTTAGTTTCGATTTTGAAGTGCTTTATATGGCGCGGCGTTTGGGCTACCAAATCGAGGAGGTTCCCATCCGCTGGATGCACCAGCCCGGTTCCAAAGTGCGCCTGCTGCGCGACGGTTCGCGGATGCTGCGCGACCTCGTTTGGCTGCGTTTAACCGGATGGCGGCGCAGCGCGATTGCCGCCCTGCCCGCTTCCCAAAAAACCGCAGAGCCGAAGTAGCAGTGCCTTCCCAAAAAATTCCAATTTTTTTTGGGAACCTTTCCGAATCCCCTGACGTCCAAGATTCGGGTTTACTGGTTGGCGTGATAATCTCCCGTCCCTTCCTTCCAGAAAGTCACGACTGTCATCAGGCAGAACCGGTCAGATAAACCCGGCAGCACTCTCTCCGAATCGGGCGCGAGACACTCTCCTCGCGCCCTCTTTTTTTATTATCCTGCAGATTCAGGTATCATCTACTATGCAAAAACTCATCTCTTCTAAAAGCATGCCGCATGCGCGGTGGATCGCGCTTTTCTGCCTGTTCCTATCGATTCATGCGGTTGCGCTGCCCCAAACATCCGCTGCCCCCAAAGCGCCTTCGTTTGGCGGCGTCAATACGATTCGCAGCGAGGATTTGAAAGCGCACTTAGAATTTATCGCGTCCGACGAGTTAGAAGGGCGCAACACGCCTTCACGCGGGCTGCGACTGGCGGAAATGTACATTGAATCACACCTCAAACGCTGGGGACTGAAACCAGGCGGCGAAAATGGAACCTACTTCCAATCCCTTCATTTTGAATCATCGCGCCTGTTGCCGGAACGCGGCGCCATGGCAGTCAACGGCAAAGCATTGGAATATGGCGCGGACTTCGCGGCAGAGTCGATCCCTTGCGATTTTACCAGCGGAGAGCTGGTCTATGTGGGATATGGCTATGAAGATGAGAGTCGGGGCATCACTCCTTTCAAAGAGGTGGATGTCCGGGGCAAAATGATGGTCATTTTGCGAGGGATGCCGCCCGCCATCGAACAAGCGATTCAGGAATCGGAAGAGCCGAAAGTCACTTGGCTGACGCCTCGCCAAACCGCCCTCAAATATGGCGCGAAAGCCATCATCGTCATTTATCCGACCGGTGAGCGTTTGGATCGCGGCGGCGCATCCTCCCGGCGTGGCGGGGGTTATCGTCAAATCGCGCGTGACGCGGTGGATCGAGTGCCTGAAATCAGCGTCTCCAAAACCTTCCTCGATGCGCTGTGCGAAGGCGAGAACCTCTCTTCAGAAGAACTACTGAAACGGCTTTCCGACCGCCAAGCCGGAACGCCCTATCGTTTTTCTGCCAGCAAACCGTTCACGCTCAAAGTGTCAGCGGAAAGAAGCGTGATGGAATCGCGCAATGTCATTGCGATTGTGGAGGGCAGCGACCCTAAACTGAAATCGGAATATATCGCGATTGGCGCGCACCTGGATCACGTGGGAATGCGAACGGGCGGCGCGCCCGGCGATGACCTCATCTTTAACGGCGCAGATGATGATGGCTCTGGAAGCGTCTCATTGATCGAGATGGCGGAAGCCTTCGCGACAGGTCCCAAGCCCAAACGCTCTATTCTTTTCGTTTGGCATACTGGCGAAGAGAAGGGATTGCTGGGGGCGCGCTATTTTATGACTTACCCTACTGTGCCGATTAGCCAAATCATCGCGCAATTGAACATCGATATGATCGGTAGAACGAAACTGCCCGGAAACGATCATCCCGCCGATGCGTTGCTGTCGGGTCCCGATGAGGTCTATTTGGTCGGCTCCAAAAAGATGAGTACCGACTTAGGGAAGGTATCGGAAGAGGTAAACAACCGTTTCTTGAAGCTCAAGTTCAACTACCATTATGATGATCCCAACGACCGGGAACGGATTTTCTTTCGCAGCGATCATTACGAATACGCCAAAAAAGGTATCCCCATTATTTTCTATTTCTCTGGCATTCATCAAGATTATCACCAAGTGGGGGATGAAGTCCATAAAATCGACTTTGTCAAAATGAGGAAAGTCGCTCAAACGATTTTCGCGACCGCTTGGACTCTTGCAAACAATCCGAAACGCCCCGTCGTGGATAAGCCTTTGTAATCGCTGATGAGCAGCCCCCAGTGAAGGTGTCTCAAAACCTGTCGTCATTCCCGTTGGTCATCCTCGCGAAAGCGGGGAACGCGGGAATCCAACCTTTGAAAAGCAGATTCTTCGCTACGCTCAGAATGACAGCCGAGGCAGAGCCTGCCTATTTGTCATGCCGAGCGTAGCCGAGGCATCTGCTGTTTTCAATGAACCTTCACAGTCCGCTTCGCTATTCTTCACAAAACCGCTTGTGATCAAGAAAAAAACGAAATTCCCACAGATTCTTGTCCGGTTTTGCGCCTACTACGAGTCTATATACTTGGAAGGCAAAGGTAAGATCAGTTTACAGTTTTAATATTGTATACTCTTTTTTTGTTTCCAATTAATTCCACAGACCATGTTTGGCTGTGAGACAAGGGTGAAGTAAGAACTCGAGCCCATAGATTTATAAGGGCATTTTCAATTGACTCAATGGAGGCTTGTATCACATGAATCGACTTAATAAAGGAATGTTGTTTGCCGCCGCGTTGGTGGCGGTATCCCTCTCTACGGCTTATGCCGACGATGTGCAGTTCAATAACGACAAAGTATCTCTTCTTGGCACAGGCGTCTTTGGCTATTCAAATGTAAGTCCAGGGCGCAATGTGGAAGTTACCTTGAACGGAAATAATCAAGATACCCGCGCGGGCATTTTCAACCTGCTGCCCTCTGGCAGAGCGGTCTGTGTGGAGTTAGATCAGACGGCGGGTCAGAATGTGACATATGAAATCTGGCTGGCGCATGGACGCGCTGGCGCGCTGCTCCAGATGATGGACACATTTGTCACAAGCAATAACCGGGCTGCCGCGTTCCAGATCGCTATGTGGGAAATCGCCTATGACCACGCAGCGGGCAATCCCGATAACCTCTCCGGTAATCTGTTCCGCTACAATCAGGATGCGACCATTCGCGGCTTCGCAGATCAGTTGCTGGCAGATACGGCTGGAAAATCAGCGAACTATCTCTACCTGCGAAGCGATTCCAAACAGGATTGGGCGATGGTTCCTGAGCCTGCATCGATGGTCGCGCTGGGCGTGGGCTTGGCAGGTTTGGCAGCAAGACGGCGTAAGCGGTAACTGCGCTCCATACTCCAAATCAAGAAGACCAGGCGCGGGGAGGGAATAAGTTTATTCCCTCCCCGCGCTTTTCTCACCAATGCATCTCCGTGTCTCCCAACATCATTTGCATGTAATTGATCTGCCCCCAATGGTAGACCAAGTTCATCGCGGGCAGGTTGACCACATTCACCAACGCGGTCGGTCTGCCGGTCATGGGATGCGTTACCTCTTGCACGAATTGCTCATCGGTCAAACTGGCGATAGTTTCGGCATAAGCCTGCGCGTTCTTGTGCAGTTCCGCAACCAATTCGTTGAAGGGCAGCGCTTGCAGGGCAGCCATATCCTTCCCTTCCCCTGTTGTTGCCATCCCTTTCATGGTCAAAGTCGCGAAATTCAAGTAGAAAGCACATTCTGCCAGCATATCGACCGCCGTTCGCGCCGACCCCATCGGAACCCATTCGCGTTTATCTTCGGGTAAATGCGCTACCGTTCTTTCGATTGTTTTTGCCATCCGACGCGCGGTCTCGGCAAGGTACTCTTGTGCAGACATAACAGTCCACCTCCTCTGTTCTCAGGTACAATTATAGCCCATGAACTTTCGGCGGGCGGCAGATTTAATCCAACAGGCGGAGTCCATTGTGTTGATTCCCCACCTGAATCCAGATGGGGACGCGTTAGGCAGTGTGTTGGGACTATATCATGCGCTTAAAAGCGACCATAAGACGCATTTGAAGGCGGTCAGCCACGACCCGGTGCCTGAGATTTATCGTTTTCTGCCCGATTGGCAAGAAGTTGACTCAGACCCGCAGCCCATCACCACGTTTGATTTGGCAATTGTGTGCGACATGAGCCAATTGACTCGCGCAGGCAAACAGGCGGACTTGGCAAGAACCGCGCGCAAGATTTTGCAAATTGATCACCATGTGCCGCAAGAGACTTTTGCGGATGAGCGATTAGTGGATACCAAAGCAGCAGCCACGGCGGAGATCGTCTACCGGCTTTTGCGGGCGATGAAACATCCGATAGAGGCAGAGGTCGCGCAATGTTTGCTGACTGGAATCGTGACGGATACCTTTTCCTTCAAATTTCCCAACACCACCCCCCAATCGCTTCGCATTGCGGCTGACTTGCAGGCGCGAGGCGCGAATGTCAGTGACATCAATGAGCAGGTCTTTGAGTCGCGCTCATTTTCCAGTGTTAAACTGTTGGGCTTGACGCTCTCCACTTTGAAACGCTCAGCCGATGGGCGGATCGCATGGGTGTTAATTTCGCGCGAGACCTTTGAAAAGGCAGGCGCAACCGAAGAAGAGACAGAGGGCATCGTGAATTATGTTCGCTCGATTCGGGGGGTGGATATTGCCTTTATGATGAGAGAGGCGCAGGAGAAAAAGATTCGCGTCAGCCTGCGCAGCCGGGGCAAAGTAGATGTTGCTGCGATTGCGCGCGTGTTTAACGGAGGCGGGCATGAGAATGCAGCGGGATGCACGCTGGAAATGTCCCTGCCCCATGCCGAAAAACGACTACTGGCGGAGGTGATGTCATGGATGGAGTCCTCAATATCCACAAACCCCTCGGCTTAACCTCCCATGATGTCGTTGACCACTTACGTCGAGTCATCAATCAAAAAGAGATTGGTCATACAGGCACTTTAGACCCGCTGGCAGAGGGGGTTTTAGTGATGTGTCTGGGGCGCGCGACCCGGTTGGTTCCCTTCCTGCAGAATCGCGCGAAGGAGTATCAAGCGCTGGTACGATTGGGGATCACCACCACCACGTTTGATGGCGAGGGCAGCGAGGTTAAACGCATTCCTGCCGCGCATATCAGCCGTGAAACTGCCGCTGACGCGCTGAAAGCCTTTTTGGGGAAACAACTCCAATTACCGCCAATGCATTCCGCGGTGCGTCATGAAGGTGTCAAGCTGTACGAATTGGCGAGGCAGGGTGTAGAAGTGGACAGGAAGCCCCGCGTCGTGACGATTGACCGGCTTGAACTGATCGACTTCCAACCGGGTGATTTCCCCGCCCTGAAAATTTTGATTGAGTGCTCGGCAGGCACCTATATTCGTTCTTTAGCGGCTGATATTGGCAGCGCGTTGAAAGTGGGCGCGTACTTGGAACACCTTCTGAGAACTCGTGTCAGTCATTTCACCTTAGAGGAAGCGCGCCCCTTAGACTCGTTAACCAGCATGGAGGCGGCGCAAGCAGCTTTGATTCCCGCTTGTGAAGCGGTGCCGCATTTACCGCGTTGGCAGCCTCATCCGGTTGCCCTGCAAAAACTGTTGAACGGCAATTTTCTTCAATTGGAGAACACGCTTTGGTTTCCAGGCAGTCATATTGCAGTGATGGAAAATGATTGTTCGTTGGTGTTGATTGCGCGCTGGTTGCCGCCCTTGCTGAGACCGGTCCGGGTGATACGCGCATGAATCTTTTTATGGGCTTCGATTCGGTGCCATCGCCGCCCCCTTGGGATGGCGCGGTTGTGACAATTGGCGTTTTTGATGGGGTTCACCGGGGACATCGAGCCTTGATAGAACGAATTGTCTATCTGGCGCGCGCGCAAGGGTACAGTTCGATGGTGTTGACCTTTGACCGTCATCCTTTGGAAACGCTGCGCCCTGAGATCGCGCCCCGATACATCTATACCCTGAGCCACCGCCTGAAAAAGTTGGCGCGTTTGGGTGTTGACCATACACTCATAATTCCCTTTCATCCCGCCTTTGCTGCCATCAGCGCGGAGACATTTGTTGAGCAATCTTTAGTTCAAACACTTCGCATGAAGCATTTGATTACGGGCGACGATTTCCAGTTTGGGCGTGACCGGCAAGGCAACATCGCGCTTTTACAACAGCTCTCCGAACCGCTTGGCTATCAGTTAGAGGTCGCCAGTAATATCCAAGACACGACGAATAAGCGTATCTCTTCTTCGCTGATTCGTCAGGCGATTATAGCGGGACAAGTGGAAGAAGCAGCCGATCTGCTGGGCGAGGCTTGGCATTGGTCTGGGGTCGCGGTTCGCGGCGAGGGTCGCGGTTCCGAATTGGGTTATCCCACTGCCAACTTGCTGCCTGCTGCCCGGTTGCTGCTGCCAGCGGAGGGGGTTTATACCTGCTTGGCGCGCTTGCAAGAGGGGGTGTTTGCGGCAGCGGTCAGCGTGGGACTTAAACCTCAATTCCCCGATTCTCCACCCACAGTGGAAGCCTATTTGCTCGATTTTGTCTCGAAACCGCTTTATGGACAAGTGGTAGAATTGCAGTTTTTGAAGCGGCTGCGTGAGCAGTGGCGGTTCGAAAGCCTAAAACAATTAACAGGACAAATCGAAAAAGATGTTGAGCAAACACGCCAAATCGCGCAAAGTATGCTATAATTTAGCAGGTGAACTAAGTAGAACTCATCAAAAAAGTTCGTTATTGGTTTCAATACGAAACCTCTTGAAAGTGCTTGTCTTTCCTAAATTCCCGCGTTCATGGGAATGGCTCAAGGCGATTTATGTATTATCGGGCAAGCCTTTCGAATAACGAGCGGCTTTATGCAAGTTCTTCCAACCTACCAAAAAATTTCAAAGGAGCGTATTACGCAGATGCAATTGAACAAATATTGTTTTTCTGTCATTGCAGCAGCGGCGATGGTGATGAGCGCGCAAGCGGTGATTACCGAGTCTGAGCCGAACAACGATTCCTCTACAGCGACGACTATTACCCGCGGCGCAACGCCGTGGAGTGATAACGGTCAAGTCGAATTCAACCCCGCTGGAGACAACGATTGGTTCAAAATCAACTTAACCGTCGGCGAAACTCTGATTGTGCAGACCACTCCCCTCATCGATGACTTTGATCCTGATACCGTTATGGCGATTGTGGACCCCAGTGGAACCACTGTTTTAACGTCTGACGATGACGGCGGTCCTGGCTTTGGTTCGCGAGTTGCTTATACCGCCACGGCAACAGGCACTTACTATGTGGCGATTACCGGTTATCACGGCGGCGGTCAGAGCGCGCTGAGCTACTATACGGGCGCGCACTCCGAACAGGGTCCCTATTTGATAGAAGCGTCGATCACTGCCCCGCCCGCAAACTCTTGGAACGAGGCAGCGGATGGCGGCGGCGACGCGGGCAAACTGCCTGAAACCGCGCAATCGACCGCTGCCACGCAGTGCGCGCGAACGATTGACGCGATTATTGGCAACCTGGACCCCAGCGATGCCGATATGTTCGCGATCTACATTTCTGATCCCGGAGCGTTCAGCGCGACGACAGTGGGAGCAACCAGTTTTGATACCCAGCTTTGGCTGTTTGATGCCAACGGCAACGGGGTTACCTTCAACGACGATTCAGGCGGATTACAGTCCACCATTACCGGACAATTCATCACCGGTCCCGGCACCTACTACATCGCGATCAGTTCTTATGATCATGACGCGGCAGGATGCAACGGCGGCGAAATCTGGGCAGATACGCCTTTCGGCGTGGAGCGCGCGCCCGACGGAGCCGACGCGACTTCGGGCGTAGACAGTTGGACAGGAACCGGAGGCGGCTCTGGCAGCTACACGATCTTGTTGACTGGCGTTTGCACGACTCCTCGCGTTTCCCGCGACCGTTGCGAGTTTGAAGGTTGGGACGAGGACAACGATGGCGGTGGCGATGCGGGCGAACTGCCTGATGTTGCGCAGATCATCACTCGCTCCAATGCGACTCCTTGTACGACTCCGATCACTACCGTGCGCGGTAACTTGGCTGGCGTCGAAGCCGATATGTATGTCATCTGCATCACCGATCCAGGCGCATTCCAAGCCAGCACCGTTGGAACGGCAGGTTTCGACACGCAGCTCTGGCTCTTCAATTGCGACGGTACAGGTGTGACCTTCAACGATGACGCAGTTGGTCTTCAATCCACCATCACAGGTCAATTCCTGACGGCGGGCGCGACCTACCTGCTCGCTATTAGCCAGTACGACTATGATCCGGTAGATGACTCCGGCAATGAGCTGTGGGCAGATACGCCTTTCGGTGTGGAGCGCGCGCCCGATGGTCCTGGAGCGGCGAATCCGGTCGCTGGTTGGATTGGTGACACAGCAGGCGGCGGAAGCTATCGAATCGCGCTGCAGGGCGCCTACTTTGTGGCAGATGATGGATGCGGAAGCGGTCCTTGCGACGTGCCAGGCGATACAAACGGCGACTGCTGCGTGAATGATACCGACTTGCTGGAAGTGCTGTTGCACTTTGGAGAGTTTGGATTCGGTCTGCCGGGTGACCTGAACGGCGACTTCATCATTAACGACACTGACCTACTAATCGTTCTCCTGAACTTCGGCAACGGGAACTGCAACGGCGGATGATGTTTGTCTAACCATACAAATAGAGAAGCGGCTCTGGCGGAAGGTTCCGTCGGAGCCGCTTTCTTTTACAGACCTTGGTAGATAACACAGCTTACTCCTTTAGTTTCCTCTCTTTCCTGAACAATTCCTGCATAGAAACGGATTTTTTTCAAAATGTCGGCAATGCGTCATTCCTTGTCGTTCCCGCGTTAGCAATTGCCTATTCTTTTCATTCATACTATTGTTCAGCATACGGAGGTCTATCAAATGAAAAAAACTTTGGCTATAGCGTGCGCTTCCGCAATCTTTGCTTCTGGATTTGCGGCAGACACGTATCAATCGCAACCCACGGATGATGTTTGGAATTACGACAATGCTTTCAACGCAGGTTTTACGGCTTTCTTGCGCGCTTGGGGTGATGGAACCAACGCCTTGGACCCTCAAGGTTTACCCCCCACATTGAACTACTCTTACAGCTATGCCAAATGGTCGCTGGGGAACATTCAGCCGGGCGTTCGCTATCGAGTTTTGGAGGCGAAGTTGACCGTGACCCAGACCACGCCACCCGGCTACTCATTCACGGTTGGACAGGCGTTTCCTTTAGAGGCGCGCAACCTTTCGCCTAACTTCAATGAAACTACTTGGGACTATACCAACCCAAACAACCCGCTTCCGGGAACTCAGATTTTCGGGCGCGGCACAATGGAGAATTATCAAGAGAATGCCCCCTTCCCTATCACACTGGATTTGATGGCGGGCGATGCCGACTTTGAAACCTATTTCAACGAAGCCATTCAAAACGGCGACGAGCTGGCTTTCGCGTTTGTTTCGACGATGGACCCGGGACAGCAGGGAGGTCAGGTATTTTATCGCTTCTACTCGCGCAACGATGCGGGGGGGCGGGGTCCGGTGCTTTCCATCCGTTATGCGGTTCGCGGGGATGTGGATGGTGATGGCTGCGTGAACGACACCGACTTACTGGCGGTCCTGTTTGCCTTCGGCAACACGGGCGGTCCTGAAGATTTGAACGGGGATGGCATTGTGAATGATGGCGACCTGTTAGAAACGCTTTTTCACTTCAGCAACGGCTGTTAATGGCGCTTGGGGGAACGCAGACCCTTCCGTGTTCCCTCTTTTTTTTCTGAGAACCCATCATGAAGCCGATTCGAGCGTTTACTTTAATCGAACTCTTAGTCGTCATCGCGATCATCGCGATTTTGGCGGCGATTTTGTTTCCGGTCTTTGCGCAAACCCGCGAAAAAGCGAGGCAGACACAATGCCTGTCCAATACCCGGCAACTGGGGCTGGCGTTCCAGATGTATCTCCAAGACTATGAGGAGACCTTCCCTTCTGCTGGATATTACGGGCAGGGCGGTCAGACTCAACCGAACAATTACGGTTTCTTTTTCTGGCCCTGGGTAATCCGCCCTTATGTCAATCAATGGAATGTGTTTTACTGCCCGTCTGAACCGAAGACCAACTGCCGGGAATTAGATCACCCCTACTTCGGCTATGTATATGGGCGTTTCCCAGGCTACGGCTACAATGTCACTGCGCTGTCGCCCGGCGTGGACCCGTTTTATCCCCAAGAACCACCCTATCGCCCCATCAGCGCGGGACGCCTTTCGCGCGCGGCGGACACATTGTTGACGGCAGAAAGCATCAATCTTCAAACCAGCGGTCAAGCGGGACAATGCAGCCACTACTCCCAGATCGGTTATTATATTGTGCTGCCGCCTTCCACTTGGCGTGGGGAGCCTCCGCTTCGGTTCGACAGTTATGGTTTTGTGTGGAGACGCCACTTCAATCGTTTTTCCAGCGTGACGTTCGTGGATGGTCATGTGAAGCCAATGACTTTGGACGCGCTGCGCGACCCTGCTCATTGGTCAGTGGATTAACGATTGACTTTTAACCAATCGCGCAAGGTGATACGGGCAACGGCGGTGGCGGGGCGGTCTCTGGGCAGTCGGAATTTGGCAAGCGGATAGACAGCTTGAACGACCTCCTCAAATGCTTTGAGGTAGCATCGCTTTGAATGGAACATACCGCCCGAAAGCGAAAAGGTCACGGGATCAGCAGGGTCAAAGTAAATTTTCGCGCCGGTCACCGCATCTTGCGCCAGTCGTTCTGCCGCTTGTTGCACAACTCGGATAGCGGTTTTGTCGCGCTGTTCTTCTGCCAGTTTCACTGCCTCTTTCGCGAAACCCGCAATTTGGTGGCGGGGCAGCGTTTTTTTGTAGAACAGCGGTACTAACTCAGAGCGGAGCTCCTCTACATTGAAATAGCGTTGCACGGCTTGCACCAGGGCGGTGTCTGCATCGCGTCCATCGTAGGCGCGTACCGCGGCGCGAATCGCTTGGATGGCGACTTCGTATGCGCTGCCTTCATCGCCCAACAGACTGCCCCAGCCTCCTACACTGCCCAATTGTTCCCCCTCTTTGAAAAAGGCGACATTGGAGCCGGTCCCAGCAATCACCGCGACTCCGTGCGGATTTATTAAACCGGTGATCGCCACCGCCACCCGTAGTTCGGAATAATGCCAGAGAACGGGATTACCCAGCCGTCGACGCAGCCATTTGATGCTGGCAGCCGTGCCTGCGATGGTATAGCCCACCGCGCAAACCTGCCCCTTCAGTTCTTTCAACGCGCCTTCCACCGCAGTTCGGAGCGACTCGTTGTGCTGCTCTTCGGTGACAAAATTGAGGTTGGCAGGTCCACCACGCCCATAGCCAAACAGTAGACCGCTCTCGCTGAGAGCGGCGCACTCGGTTTTGGTTCCCCCGGCTTCGATTCCCAGAATTAGACGGGGCGGCTTCATCAGCTCGCGAACTCCACAGACTGGAATCCGAACGAACGAATCAATTGGCTGAGGTTTTCTTCGGCATGAGTACGCGCTTTTTTCAGCAGGTCGCCTTGCAGGGCTGCTTGCCTCGCTTCGCTCCATGCCAGCAAGCGCGCTTCACGCTCTAAATCTTTGTCGGGGTTGAACACCAGCCAGCCTTTTTCGCGATGATAAACTTGGGTGACGGCTTCATTCAGCGAAACTTGAAACAATCGGACGGTTGGCAGTTTGATGATCACGCGCTCGCCCTGTACCTGGATATCTTGCGGTTTCAGATCTTTCAGGTCGATTCCGGCAACCGCCTCGGCTTGCGCTTGCAATCGCACCTTTTCGCCTGCCAAGAAGTCGGGCAGTATGCCGTGTTCAGTTTTTGCCTCGATCTGGTGCTGAGTCGTTTGGCGCGCCGTTTCCAACCGGTTTAACGCCTGCAGTCTCTCCACGATGACCGGCGCGGTCGCATGCGCGCTTGAACGCTTTTCAAACAAGTTTGAGACGGCTTGCCGAATACTGTCGCGCATACCTTCGCCCAAAGGCGAACTGAGCAGCGCAAGCAACAGCGTTCCACCCGCCACGATGCCTACTGCCCACTGAACGGGCTTACCAACCCAACGAATCAGAC
Source organism: Fimbriimonadia bacterium (assembly GCA_026129765.1). Lineage (GTDB taxonomy): Bacteria > Armatimonadota > Fimbriimonadia > Fimbriimonadales > GBS-DC > JAHCHP01. The sequence continues at coordinate 80,070 of JAHCHP010000018.1, forward strand.
TTTTTTTCATTGACCGATACCTCTCTTAAGAATCATACCCAATTAGACTGCCTCTTAAAACAAAATCCCCTGTCTGTGTGCTGAAAAGCACAGACAGGGGATAAAAAATAAACACCTGACAATCAAACAAACAGAGGCGCAAAGACCAGCGAGACAATACCCATCAACTTGATGAGGATGTTCATGCTGGGCCCGGTGGTGTCTTTGAAGGGGTCGCCAACGGTATCGCCCACGACAGTCACTTTATGAATTTCGCTGTTCTTACCGCCCATGTTCCCTTCTTCAACCCACTTTTTGGCGTTATCCCATGCGCCGCCAGAGTTCGCCATCATCAAGCCGATGACCACGCCCATACCCAGCGATCCCGCTAAGAATCCGCCCAAGGCTTCCAAGCCCAGGAAGTAGCCTACCGCAAGCGGTGAGATGACTGCCATAATGCCTGGCATCGCCATTTCACGCAAGGACGCGCTGGTGACGATGTCGATACAGCGATTGTAGTCGGGTTGGCCGCGCCCTTCCAGCAGCCCCAGTTCGTGAAATTGGCGGCGCACTTCTGTTACCATCTGGTCGGCAGAACGACTGACCGCCTGCAGGGTCAAGGCAGCGAACAGGCTGGGCATGGCGACTCCGATGAAAAACCCGATAAGTGTTGAAGGTTTAGAAATGTCAATGGCAGTCAGTTCCGATTGCGATTTGAACGCCGCGAACAACGCAAGCGCGGTCAAGGCTGCGCTGCCAATCGCGAAGCCTTTTCCGATGGCGGCGGTTGTGTTGCCCAACGAGTCCAGTTTGTCCGTGATTTTGCGAACGCTTTCGCCAAAGCCTGCGACTTCGGAGATACCGCCTGCATTATCGGCGATGGGACCATAACTGTCGATGCTCATCACGATGCCGATGGTGGCTAACATGCCGACACCTGCGAGCGCGATACCATACAATCCAGCTGCTTCAAAGGATACATAAATCGCCAGCGCAATGCCCATTAAGGGAAGCACCGTACTCATGAACCCGATTGCGATGCCCGACAAGATGTTGGGGGCATATCCGTATTGCGAGGACTGAGCAATGCGTTTGATGGGTGGACCACTAGTATAGTATTGACTGACCCCGCCAATAAAAACCCCTGCGAGCAGCCCAGAAATCACTGCCCAGAAGGGTCTCCAGGTGCCGACCATCTCATGGGTCACCCACCCCGCCAAAGCAATGAAGAGAAGAATGGAAATGGCGGTGGAGCCATTCAACGCAAGTTGAGGGCTATAGTTTTGAAAAATACGGATGGAGAAAACGCCAATTATCGAAACGATCAGACCGAGGACAATGAGCCCAAGAGGTAACAGCATCCATTTCCATGCGCTGGCTTCGCTTCCGAGAGCGGCTGCGGCTGCGCCTCCCATCGTCGCGCCGATAACCACTGTCGCGACAGCAGAACCGATATAACTCTCAAAAAGGTCTGCGCCCATTCCGGCGGTGTCGCCCACGTTATCGCCTACGTTATCTGCCAGCACAGCGGGATTGCGGGGGTCATCTTCTGGGATTCCTGCCTCTACCTTCCCTACCAAGTCTGCGCCGACGTCGGCGGCTTTGGTAAAAATACCGCCTCCCACGCGCGCGAACAACGCCACCGAAGACGCGCCCATCGAATAGCCGGTAAGATATTGCAGCAGAATCGTCTTATCCAAATCTCGTCCGATCATCATCAGAAGTCCGATACCTATGACGCCCAAAGCGGCCACGACCAATCCCATGACCGATCCGCCTGTGAAAGCGACGGATAACGACTCGCCGATGCCATGGTCTTTGGCAGCCTGGGTTGCGCGAACCCCGCTGCGTGTGGCGGACTTCATGCCGATATAGCCTGCCAGCATCGAGCTGAACGCGCCAAAAACATACGCGCCACCGATATAAGGAGCTTTTTCTCGGAAGAGGAAAGAGAGTAAAGCGCACAACACAACCACAAAAATAAGAATCACCGAATATTCTCGTCGCAAAAAGATCATCGCGCCGTCGTGGATTTTCTGCGCGTAATCGCGCATCGTTTCATTGCCTGCGGGATGCTTCAGCATGCGCCAGAAATTCACGCCGGCTAAGCCCATCCCTATTAGACCCAAAACCATTGCCCACATCGGCAACGACTCATTCAAAAATCCCATAGTTGACCTCCTAAATAACTCATTGTGCAAAAGCGCAACATCCGGCTCTCAGAGGATGCTGCGCTTCTCATAGAACAAGTGAACAACCCAAATAGATGATTAAGTATACCCGCTTAATGCGTCTTTTGGTTAGATGGAACAATGGAGGTTTGAGAGATGGGTTTGGGGGATGCTTCGCTCCATAGAAAGGCGCATAATAACATTCAGAGCCAATGCCTCTGCAGCGCTCGGGACGAAACACCTTTTTCACTCTGAGCGCTACGTAGGGGTCTACTTTTTTGGGCAGAAAAGCGTGTCTGCCCGTACAGCGTGTCCCGTTTTGAGGATGAGCCTGCTTCGGCTGGCTTCGTCTCGATAGCCCTCCATTCATTCGTAGGAAAAGAGTACAAAAGAGCCCTTACTGCGCGAGTGGCTCAGGGTTGGCATCAACTGTCCGTCTGAACATGCCACGCCCTATCGATTACCCTTAGCGCGATTGTGTGTCTGACAGAGCATCTGGCAGTTCTCATCCGAGGAACCACCCCCCTTGCTCCAAGCCGCCACATGGTCGGCGTCCATTTCCTCGAACTTGTAGATTCTGCTCTTGTTCGCATCGTGCCCTATCGCGCAGAGCGGACAGTTGGAGTTACCGGCGGCTTCTGCAGTCTTTGTTTGCACGGCATAGATGGACCTCTTCGTTGCCTCGTCGAAAACCCGCACATCTAAGAGCTTCGTGTTGGTCGAGCCGCCGAGAATGTATTCGAAGACTCCGCGCTTGCTCTTGACATACGGATCGCCATAAAGGTGCTGGACTTCAGCAGAGACTTTGGCAGGGTCATACGCATGGGTGTGGTACTCTTCGTACAGCCTGCCCCACTCCAAGCCACGCATTTCCGGGAGAACGTCGATGAAAACGGTGGAGACCCAGTCGATCACGCTGTTGAAGTAGGTCTTCAGCTCATGGATGTTGTTATCATAGCGGTGGGCACTCATGTAGCCCCCAATATCGCCCTTGCTCACCCAGTCCAGGGCGCGCTCCAAAAAATCCTGCCGGTTTGCGCTGCCCTTGATATAAGCGCTCCACTTCTGGATGTTCGCGTTCTGGCTGTTGCTGAACTCCGCCTTCGCTAGCGTCACGAACGGTCCCGAGTAGACCGCATTCAAAAGCTCCTGGTTGTTCAGAGGAACGCCCGCGATATTAATCGTCTTGAACCACTCCTTAATCTCGCTTTCCGTGCCTTCGCACTCGTAGATCAAGAGTTTGGAGGTGAGAATCTTGTCCCGCTGGTCGGTGGGCAGGCTGTCAAAGTACTTCGGATTTCCGCCATCCATGATCGCGAATTTGTTTGTGACGAAGCGGCAGATGCTGGTGATCCGTTGCTGTCCGTCTAACACCTCGAACTTATCCTCCTCGACCTTGTTGAAGTAGATTAGCCCGAGCGGATAACCCTTGAGAAGCGACTCAATGACCGCCTGCTCTTTCTTGCCGCCGCCATCAGCATAGATGTAGTTGCGCTGGTACTCCGGCTGAATGGTGAGCTTTCCACTCAGCCCATACAAACCTTTGCCCTCCAATTGGTTGTAGACAAAGCCGTCACAGATGGCGGCAACAGTGA
>JAHCHP010000019.1 GCA_026129765.1 Fimbriimonadia bacterium
TGTTTCTATCGAGATTCTACTCGAGCGAGGGGGAGACAAGCCCCCTTGACTTATTAGCATACCCGTCTTTTGGAGTTGTGGGACACACCCTGTCAAACTAATTTCTACTGGGCTTTGCTTTTCTTGCGAACAAATCTCCCTAAGAGAGGCAAAATCAGGTTATAATCTTTCAGAGGAGAATGCTATGACACTATACGCTTTACGAGTCATTTGCTTGATTGCGCTCACCAGCTTAACAATATCTTCGGGCTGGTCCGCCAGAGTTTATGTTTTATCCTGTGGAAACGCGACCTTGAACAACGCGGTTGTCTCTCGATTGGAGGCAGGTGGTCACACCGTCACCTTGGGAGTTGCCTACACCCAGTTCAACGGCACTCAAGATCTCTCCAATATCGATGTGGTCTACCTGCAGCCCAATCACAACTACGGTGCCGGGGATATGCCTTTGGCAGGACAAGGGGCTTTATTGAATTTCCTATCGAATCCTTCTAAAGGTCTCGTCACATGCGAGTGGACTGCGTGGAAACACCAGAGTCAGTTTGCATACTTGAGACCGCTTTTTGCAGTGAATTCTACCAATACGTACCGGTCTACAACATCGGTCACTTTTAATCAGGAAGTGGCAGACCCGATTATGAACGCGGGGCTTCCCAACGGTTTCACAACACCGATCACCGTTATCTCCAATGCGGAGTCGTTCTTTACGCCTAAGTCGGGAGTCACGGTTTTTTATCGCTCTAACTACAACGTCAGCGGTAATTTGAACCCTGTTGTGACAGGATGGCGATCTACTTATGGCGGGCGCGTATTGCACTTTGGAACGGTCAACGGGTTGGCTCAAGTCAACGATGCGAATTTTGGTCAGCTGTTAAGCAACGCGATGACCTGGGCATCCTCGGGTACAGGACCCGCACCCGATGTATTGGTGATGAGCAGCCACAATGAAGCGCTTGACCGCGCGGTCGTTAACTTGCTTGAGCAAGAGGGTATGCGACCCTATGTCGGGGCTAACCACACTGTTTTTTACGGCACAGACTATTTGAATCCAACCATGACTGTCATCTACATGCAGATGAATCATTTGTTTAACACCACGATGCCCGATTCTGGTCAGACCGCCCTATTGAACTGGCTAAGTACACAGGGCAGGGGGCTGGTTACCAGCGAATGGATTTTGTGGGCGGATGCCAATAACCAGCGTTTCGCGATTTTGAGACCTGCCTTCGCTGCCTACAGTCGATCCTCTTACCGGGCTGCAAGCAGCGTCACTTATAGTCGGAGAATAGAGGACCCAATCTTGGATGATGGCGTGCCAAGCAACTTCACGACTGCTGTGGACATCATTTCCAACACCGAGTCAGCCATGATACCCAAGCCAAATGCCACCCGATTTACTTGCACCAATTATGCGGTAGGTGGAAATGGTACGGGCGGCGTGATCGGATGGAATTTTGGGACCGGCGGTAGAGTGATGCATTTTTCAACCGTGAATGGTCCCAATCAGGTAGCCGATTCTAATTTTGGCAAACTGCTGGCAAATGCCATTCGGTGGGCGCGTTCCACCGGCGCGCTGCCTTCGGAAAGTGGCGATGTCAACCGCGATGGCTGTGTGAATGATGAGGATCTCTTGTTGATTCTTTTCAATTTCGGCGCGGTAGGCTGCCTCTCTCAGGATTTAGATGGTGATGGCAGAGTGAGCGATAATGACCTGCTGATGGTGCTGTTTGCCTTCGGACAGGGATGTTGATTAAGCCTATGCTGTTGCAGGGGCAGATGTTCTTCGCCCCTGCAAAGCTGCAAATCGCCTTAACTCTTGACGCTTGCCGTGACTGCGTCTGTTTTCTTCTCTTCCGTTTTACTGGCGACATCGTACCGGCGCGCGCGGGGCGTGATCAGTGAAGTATCCACCGCTTCAAAACTGATTTCTGGTCCATCCGGTGTCCATTTTGCCATGCTGGTTTTCAAGAATCGCTCGTCATCGCGCTGCGGGAACTCCGGTTTGTAATGCGCGCCCCGGCTCTCATCGCGCAGCAGCGCGCCTTTGGTAATGGCTAAAGCCAGTTCGATTTGATGTCCCAAGTTGCGAGCGAACGGAATCGCTTGATTGGTCCACCCCGCATGATCCAAGACGCTGACGTTTTTCGCGCGTTCGCGAATTTCATACAGTTTGTCCAAAGCCATTTTCAATTTCGCGTTTTCGCGAACCACCGACACATTCTCTTCCATTACAATGCGCATCTCTTCCGCTAATTTGTAGGGGTTTTCCGCGCCTTGTTGCTGACTTAAATGCTGGAATTGATCCTGCTGCTTTTTTTGTTCTGCATCAAAGAGAGACTGCGGCGCGTCCATCGCCGACTGCTCCAGGTTTTGGATATAAGCCTTGACAGCGGGACCGGTCACTTCGCCGCCGAACAAACAGCTCAGCAGCGAGTTCGCGCCAAGGCGGTTTGCGCCATGATATTGATAGTCGACTTCACCCACCGCGTACAGACCGGGAATGTTTGTCATCTGATTGCGCGGATGAACCATCTCCATCAAGCCCTCAGAGTTGACCGCAAAGTCCACCCACATGCCGCCCATCGAGTAATGCTGCGCTGGGTAGACCCGCATGGGGGTTTCACGCGGGTCTTCGCCGACAAATTTGATATAAACCTCCAGAATGCCCAGTAGCTTTTTCTCCACCTGCTGTTTTGGCAGATGGGTGATATCCAAATAGACCTGTGTTTTGCCGTGTACGCCGCGTCGCTGGTTGATGCAGACATCGAATATTTCGCGGGTTGCCACATCGCGCGGCACCAAGTTGCCATAAGCGGGATATTTCTCTTCCAAGAAGTACCAGCGTTCGCTTTCCGGAATTGATGCCGGTTGTCGTTTGTCATCGACATCCTTTGGGACCCAGACGCGCCCGCCTTCTCCACGAACGCCTTCCGACACTAAACGGCATTTGTCTTCGCCCGGAATAGCGGTTGGGTGAATCTGGATGAATTCGCCATTCCCATAGAACGCGCCTCGCTGATAGCAGATACTGGCTGCGCTGCCCGTGCAGATGATGGAGTTAGTGGTGTTTTGATAGATCATGCCGGGACCGCCGGTGGCAATCACCACTGCTTCCTCGCGGAACGCTCGAATCTCCATACTGCGCATATCCTGCGCTACCATTCCCCGGCAGACTCCCGCTTCATCGATCACCAGACCGATAAATTCCCAGCCCTCATATTTCGTAACACGCCCTTCCACCTCCCACATTCGCACTTGTTCATCCAGCGCATACAGCAGTTGCTGCCCTGTCGTGGAGCCGGAGAACGCGGTGCGATGATGACGAGTGCCGCCAAACCGCCGGAAGTCCAACAACCCTTCATTGGTGCGATTAAAAGGCACGCCCATGCGATCTAACAGATAGATCATGGCAGGAGCGCGTTCGGTCATGCGTTGGATAGGGGGTTGATTACCGAGGAAGTCGCCGCCGTAAACGGAGTCATCAAAGTGGATCCAAGGCGAGTCGCCCTCACCTTTTGTGTTGACAGCGCCGTTAATCCCCCCCTGAGCGCAAACCGAATGGGAACGTTTGACGGGAACCACCGAGAATAGGTCGACCTGCGCGCCTGCTTCTGCCAACTTGAGAGCGGTCATCAAACCCCCTAAACCCCCGCCCACCACCGCGACTTGCTGCTTTGCCATAGTTATATAAAACCTCCTGAGATCGGGAGCGCGACCTTCTGGGGAGGCAGCCAATACCCCTCCAGAACGGCGCGCGCGTTCAAATGCGTGACTATTTTACCTAATTCAGCGAAGGCGCGATTTTCGTGATTAGGCAGGATTATTCTTTGAGAAGCAAAATAGAGAATTATTGATCCAATCGTGCAGGATATTGGATCAGAGGAGACAGATTGCCATGAAAAACGTTTACATTCTCAAAGGTATCACATGGACCGTCCTCGTCGCGTTGGGCATCAGTTCCATCAACGCTCAGCCGATTGGCGGCACTTCGAACACAGCAACCCCCGCCGTGTCTGGCACAGCGACCGGCACCGGCAGAGCGGGTGAATTCAATATCAACAACACCTCCAGCTTGACCCATGCCTTGATGGGTAAGACCGATGGTCCTGGTACGGGCGTTTTTGGATGGACCACGGCAACGACCGGTTTTGGCACAGGGGTTATCGGGCAAAGCGCAGCCGTTAGTGGCACGGGCGTTTTTGGTCTGGCAACGGGTTCGACCGGTTTGAATTATGGTATTTATGGTCAAACCTATTCAACCAATGGCTTTGCCGGTTACTTTGTGGGGCGAGGCTACTTCTCAAGTCGGGTGGGTATTGGCACGACCAGCCCAACCCATATGCTGCATGTTCAAACGTCTAACGCGCATGCGATTCGCGGGCAGACCTCCCAGGCAGGCGCGACGGCAATTTATGGTTATGCCACTTCTGCCAGCGGCTTTCCAGTGGGTGTTTCAGGACGCGCTGACGCGCCGACCGGCACAGGCGTGTATGGAATCGCGGCTCATGGAAGCGGAGTCAACTATGCGGTTTATGCCCTCACGAATTCTGCGAACGGCTATGCGGGCTATTTCCAGGGCGGCAAAAACTACTTCTCAGGCAACACGGGTTTTGGCGTGACAAACCCCATGTACCCTGTTCACGTTTCTTCGGGAACTAACACCGGCTTGTATGTCACAAACACAGCAACCACAGGTACAACTCCCGCTGTGATCGTGAACAACGATTCGACAGACAATTCGGCAGTCGGTTTCTTATCCACCATGAGTTCAGCAGGTTCAGGCATCTATTCGGCTGCTATCAAAGGGGTCAATAATGGCACTGCTAACGACCGTGTGGGTGTTTGGGGCGATGCCCAAGGGCAAGGCACGGGTGTTTATGGCACGACTTTGGGCGCGAACGGGCGCGGTGTCTATGGGCGTTCTACCGGCTCCAGCGGTATCGGCGTGTATGGCTATTCGCTGGGTGAGCAGGGCAGGGGCGTTTCGGGCATTGCGGTGGAAACCAGCTCTGTTTCTTACGGTGTTCATGGCGCCGCCATCAGCACAGCAGGCTATGGTGTCTATGGAATAGCTCCTTTCTATGGGGTCTATGGTGAAGCGTCCTCACTGAATGGAACGTCTTATGGTGTTTATGGGCACGCGATGTCGACCAACGGTTTTGCAGGATATTTTGATGGCGCTGTTGGGGTCACTGGCAACTTGAGTAAAGGCGGCGGTTCGTTCAAGATCGATCATCCGCTGGACCCGGCAAATAAGTATCTCTATCATTCGTTTGTGGAGTCGCCCGATATGATGAATATTTACAATGGGAATGTGGTGACGGATGCGCAGGGGTTCGCGAGCATCACTCTGCCGGAATGGTTTGAGACTCTGAACCGCGATTTCCGGTATCAACTGACCATCGTGGATGAGACCAACAGCGCAGAATTTGTGCATGCGAAAGTGGTTCAGAAAATCCGAGGTAATCAATTCGTCATTCGCACCAGCCAGCCCCATGTGGAAGTGTCTTGGATGGTCACCGGTATCCGGCATGATCCCTATGCAGAACAGTACCGCATTCCTGTGGAGCAGGATAAACCTGCCAACGAACGCGGAAGATACCTGCATCCTGAACTTTACGGACAACCCAAAGAGAACAGCGTCAACTTGCCCCCTCGCTGATTCGGATGTTTGGGGGGCGATTCTATAACTGAAAACGAGCTTCTTCCAACTCCTTGCGCTTGATTATTAGCCTGGATTGTTGGGAAGCTCGTTTTTCTGCAAGTAACACTATCCTGAAACTCTCTCTCATTTAATGAAACTGGGTATAATTCTCTTTGCGCAATGCGCTTTTGAATAATGGAGGAACCAGGATGAGGTTAAAACGGTTCATTACAGCTTATCTGCTGATGAGTTTTGTCTTGCTGGCGGCAAACGCCCAGGATAAGGTTCAACTGCTTTACAAAGGTAAAGAGGGTCTCTCTGTGACCCATCGTTTGAACGGTGATATTAGCCTGGAAGCAGCAGGCAACACGTTCAATCTTGAACTCAAAGTCGTTCAAAAACAAAAAGTGATTAAAGTCTCTAACAGCGGCGAAATTACTACAGAACAGACCGTGGAAGAGTACGAAATGAGTTTTAACGGGCAGAAAGCGCCCGAAAACGAAGAAGCCCTCAAAGGAAAAATCATTACCACTATTCGCCCTAACGGAACCCGTGTCTCCCGTGAAGTCGAAGGGCGCGATGAGGAAGAGGGAGAAGGCGGTCAAGAACATCTGGGACAGGCTTTTGAAATCATCTTCCCCGATAAGCCGGTAGGCGTTGGCGACAAATGGAGCCATGAATTCAAAGAGAACAAAGACCTGAAAGTTTTGTCCGGTCTCTCTGAATATGAATTAGTCGGCTTCGAGAAGGTCAGCAATGTCAATTGTGCCCATATCAAAGTCAGCTACAAAGCGACCGACGATATTAAACTCACCGCGACGGGCGATGCGTGGGTAGAACTCAGCTCGGGCGACATGGTGAAAGCCGATATGAAGCTGGATAACTTGCCGTTCGGTCCTGCCGATTCCGATGTGCCGCCAGCAAAAGCGACGATCACCATCCAGCGAACCGAGGGCAGTCCTTATCCAGAGGATAGCAAGACCACAACCAGCGAGCAAACGCCCAAACCCGACGACAAGAAACCCGAAGAGAAGCCTGCGGAAGGCGCTAAGCAGGACGGCGAAGAGAAGAAAGCGGATGAAAAGAAAGACGATAAGAAAAAAGAGAAGACCATCGCTGAAGTGACGAAAGACTTCGAGAAGCTGGAAGGTCTTTTTACGCTCTATCGTAAGAAAGAAGCAGGCAAAGAGACCCTCTATCTGGAAATCAAAGAGGATCAACTGGACACTTTACACCTGCTGCAAGCCACCGTCAGCAAAGGCGTGCCGGGCTTTGTCTTGACGGCAGGCGCGCCGATCAACGACATCGCTTTCAAGTTTGTTCGTCGCGATGAGCAGGTCTTGTTCGTGATCCCGAATCTGGGCTTCCGAGCCGACCCCAAGAAACCGATCTTCCGCGCCTACCAGAACTCATTTGCGGAAGCCTACCTGGAAGCCTTCAAAATCGAGGCAAAGAACGAAGAGGGTAAAACTCTCCTCATCAATGTCAGCGACCTGTTCCGAGGCGACATCGCTCAAGTGTCGCAAGTTGCCTCGGCAGCAGCAGGGGGCAACTACAGCATCGACCGGGAAAAAACCGTCTATAATCAGGTAAAAATGTTCCCCGAAAACCTGTTCGTCCAGACAGCCTATAACTTCTCTGGCGGTCGGTCGCCGGGCGGCGCGAACCCGCTGGCAATTTTGGGACTTTCCGGCAATGCCTCACTGGCAGACCCCCGCAGCATGCCGGTCACGGTGAACTATAATCTCTCCCGACTGCCGGAAAACAACGGCTATGTGCCGCGCTATTATGATCCTCGCGTCGGTTACTTCACCGCAGAGTATCAGGACATCACCGAAGATAAAGATGACCAGATGGTGCGCTATATCCTGCGATGGCATCTGGAAAAAGCGGATCCGCAAGCGAAACTTTCGCCCCCCAAACAACCCATCGTGTTTTGGATCGATAATGGGGTTCCTAACGAGTATCGCGATGCTACGAAAAAAGGCATTTTACTTTGGAATAAAGCCTTCGAAAAAGTGGGCATTAAAGATGCGATTGAAGTGAAGCAGATGCCTGATGATGCCGATTGGGATCATGCCGACATGCGCTACAATGTGATTCGCTGGATCGCCTCCCCTGGAGACGGTTATGCGGTGGCATTGTTCCGAGTCAATCCGCTCACCGGACAGATACTGAACGCAGGCATTAATGTGGACTCAAACATGACCCGGTTTGCTAAAATGCAGACCGCATTTCAAATCGACCCGATAGTCGCTTTGAACACCTACCTGCATGAGGCAGATCAATGTAAAGATCGCCAGTGTGCTCATGCAATGAACGCAAAAGACCCGCGCGCTTGCAACTATGGCACAGAGCGAACGGCGCATGCCGCCTATACTGCGCTTGCGGCATCGCTGTTAGCGGAAAAACGAGGTGGAACGAAGCGAACCCCTCAAGAAATGGCAGAAGAGTTCGTGGTGGAGACGGTGGCTCACGAGATGGGCCATATACTTGGTCTGCGCCATAACTTTGTTGCCAGTACGGTCAACACGTTGCAGGATTTGGCGAATCCCAACCGCGTTCGCGAAATCGGAACAACTGCCTCAGTAATGGATTACAATCCGCCGAATATCATGGCGATCCGCACCCAAAACAACTACTACTACAGTCCGACGATCGGTCCTTATGATTTCTGGGCAATTGAATATGGCTACACGCAAACAGGCGCGTCAAAACCAGACCATGAGAAAGACCAGTTGGCGATGGTTGCGCGGCGATGCAACCAAGAAGGACTGGCGTTTGAAAGTGACGAATATGCCGATAACTTCGACCCGTTCGTGGTGCGATTCGACCTGGCAAAGGACCCGATTGGCTATTTCAACAACTCGTTTGAAGACCTGCGCGACATCAGCGATGTTTTAGCAACCACGTTCCCGAAACGGGGCGAACGATACTTCGAACTGACGAAAGCCTTTAGCTTCACAGTAGGCTATACCGGGCAAACAGCGTCGCAGGCTGTGCGGTTCATTGGCGGTACACAGACCAGCCGGAACTTCAAGGGCGATCCGGGCGAAAAGCCAGTGATGAAACCAGTCAGCGCGCAGGATCAGCGGCGCGCCCTGAATCTACTGCGCGATAATGTGTTTTCTCGAAAGGCGTTCAACTATCCTGAGAGCCTCTTTGAGAAACTGGGCTTAGACCCCTCGCCTCCAGGATTCCGGGGCAGCGGCGATATGCCGGTACGCGATATGATCAGCGGTATCCAAGCCGCCACCTTGCGCGCCTTGTTCAGCCCAACGATCCTGCGCCGGGTAGGAAACAATGAGTTCAAAACGCAAAAGCAGAAAGAGCCGTTCACCCTGTCAGAAATGTTCAGTGTGGTGCGCAGTAGTGTTTGGGAAGAGCTGAAGACTGGCGACTCTAACACGACCCTGCGCCGCCAACTCCAGCGCGCGCACCTGCAGACTCTGGTCGACATGGTGGCAAAACCCAGCAGCGCGCCCGATGACGCGAAAATGCTGGCGCGCTACCACCTGCGAATGATGAGAGCCGACCTGCAAGCAGTGTTGCCCAAAGCGCGCAGCGAATACGATAAAGCGCATTATAGCGAAGCCGTTGATTTAATCGGCAAAGCGCTGAATGCGCAATTCATTCTCAACCCTGGTGGAGGCGGTCAGCAGCCCAACTTGCTGCAGATGCTCGGACTGGGCAAAGAGAACGAATAATTCTGCTACTCAAGCTTAGGGCAGACTGGTTTCAATGGTCTGCCCTCTCTTTTTTAACGAAAGGGCACCCGATTCTCCTCAAAAACATGCCATAATTCATGCGCTTATGGTTGACTTCTATTACCTTCCGATTGGTGACCGCGCGCCCGACATGGTGAATGTGGTCGTAGAGATTCCGAAAGGGTCCCGCAACAAGATTGAGTTCGATCATCATCTCGGCGTTTTTCGGATGGATCGCGTACTGTATTCCTCCACACATTATCCCGGTGACTATGGCTTCATCCCGCGCACGCTTGCGCCCGACGGCGACCCTCTCGATATTCTGGTGCTGGTAACTGAAGCGACCTTCACTGGCTGCTTACTGTCGGCGCGACCTATCGCGGTGTTAGAGATGCAGGATGAGAAAGGCGTCGACGAAAAGGTGTTGGCGGTCCCAGAGGGCGACCCCCGCTTCATGGAGATGTACGACAAATCGAACTTGCCGACCCACTTGATCCGAGAAATCGAACACTTCTTTGAGGTGTATAAAGAGTTGGAAGGCGGCAAACAGACCGCGCTGTTCGGCTGGTACGATGCTATCCGAGCGCGCGAAGTGATTCAGCGGTCCCGGCGCAATTTTGAGGAGGCAACCGCTCAGGCGGAAGCCGCCCTCGATGAGGAATAAAACGGTGGCAGAGCGCAGAACCTTCGGCTTTGAAACGCGCATGCTGCATGCCGGACATATCCCGGATGCCGAAACCGGCGCGCGGGCAGTACCGATCTATCAAACCACGTCGTATGTGTTTCCAGATACCGACTATGCCGCCAAACTTTTTGAATTGGCTCAGTATGGCAACATCTACACGCGAATCAATAACCCCACAACAGCGGTCTTTGAAGAGCGGCTCGCTTCGCTTGAGAATGGCACCGGCTGTGTCGCGACCGCCAGTGGGATGGCAGCCCAACTTATCGCCTTTTTGAGTTTTCTACAGCCGGGCGATGAGATTGTTTCGTCGGCTCACCTCTACGGCGGCACAACGACCCAGTTTGTGCATACGTTCAAAAAATTCGGGGTATCGGTCCACTTTGTAAACCCGACCGATCTGGGCGAATGGGAACGCGCCATCACGCCCCAAACGCGCGCGCTCTATGGCGAAACTATCGGCAACCCACAGGGCAGTGTGCTGGATTTGGAGGCTATTGCCGCCCTCGCCAAAGCGCATCAGATTCCCTTCGTCGTAGACAATACTTTCGCAACTCCCTATTTGTGTCGTCCATTGGATTGGGGCGCGGAAATCGTGACTCACTCCGCCACCAAATTTATCGGAGGACACGGCAGTTCCATCGGCGGCGCGATTGTGGCTTCTGGAAAGTTCGATTGGAGCGGTTTTCCCGTTGTGGCAGAACCCTCGGAGGCTTATCACGGCATCCGGTTTTACGAAACATTCGGTCATTATGGCTTCTTAATGAAAGCGCGCGCGGAGACCCTGCGGGACACAGGGGCGTGCCTTTCCCCCTTCAACGCTTTTCTGCTGATTCAAGGAATCGAAACGCTCTCTATTCGGATGGATCGTCACGTCCAGAACGCATTGGCAGTGGCCAAATTTCTGCAAGAACATCCCCAAGTGGAGTGGGTTTCTTATGCTGGATTACCTGATCACCCCGATTACGAGCGCGCCAAAAAATACCTGCCCAAAGGACCGGGAGCCGTTTTTTCTTTTGGCATCAAAGGCGGTAGGGAAGCAGGGAAGCGTTTCATTGAACAGTTGCAACTCTTTTCGCATTTGGCGAATGTCGGCGATGCGCGTAGCTTGGTAATCCATCCCGCCTCGACCACTCACCAGCAACTCTCAGATGAAGAATTGCTGCAGGCAGGCATCAGTCCCGCGCTGATACGCCTTTCCGTCGGGTTAGAAACCACCGAAGATTTACTCTGGGATTTAGATCAAGCGTTATGATGAGCTCCCTCAAGGGAGGGGATTAGGTGGAACATCCGGTTATCGGACCTCTTCAAATCTGATCGGGCGACAAACAGATAATCTCGGAGTATCGCGTGAAATCTCCCGTGTTTAAGGTCAGTAAGCGCGAAAGCCCATGCTCCAACATAAAAGCAACTAAGTTAGTATCATGGGCTTGCTTACCATGCACCTTATACTTCCTGCACAAGAAAAACCAACTTTCAGCTTGATTTTCAAGATGAGGGAATAATTGGAAAGCATTTAATAGATATTCCACCATGGATATTGCTTCTTCTATTGAGTATCCATACCCATTGGACTGTTTCGGTCTTGTTAATGCTACCCAAAATTCCACCAAATTTTGCGGGGCAATTACGCAAGTATGCGCCTTGCGCTAACAGTTGTAGGATCGATTTGTTTACAGAAGCATGCTCTGGCTCAGAAGAAACAGCACTTCTCAATAGGATGTTAGTATCGAGCAAAACCCTCATCTGTTGTCCTCATAGAAGTTTTCTCTTCGCAGATGTTCTAAAGACACTGATGAGCCTGACAATTGCCCGGCAAATTTTTTGTATCTGGTTATTCGCTCTTCTATCGTCAAAGCCTCATACTCCGTCTCTGAAGGTTGCTCCAATACCTGCACTTGAATCTCTAAAGGACGATCGGTAGGCAACTCCAATGCTTCCTCTGGCACAATTACTTTTCCATCGAAACGCGCGCGAATTGTTAAGATCATCATCCGCCTCCTGGTGAATTATACCGTTTTCTTGCAAAAATTGCGTCCAAAAACTTGCGTAATGCCCTCAAAATACGGTACAATTAACTGAACTCGTTTTGCAAGGAGAGAGGCGCATGAGTTTAAGACGGTGGATGGCGTTCGCCAGTGGGGTATTGCTGGCGCTGACGACCAGTGGAATTGGAAGGGTATCGGAGACAGACCTGCCAGAGTCAGAAGTCGGCTGGCAAGCCGACAAAGAATACTGGGCATTGGTCTATGACGTCGTGGAGCGCACCAATGAGGACCGCGTCCAAAATGGGTTGCCGCCGCTCAAGCTCAACAATGAGCTATGCCAGGCAGCGCGCTGGATGGCTGAAGACATTGGAAAACATAACAGCCTATCCCATACCGACAGCAAAGGACGCGCCTTAGACAAACGCCTCACCGAATTTCGTTATGTGCCTTGGGCGATCTTGGGCGAAAATCTGGCGGCGGGACAGCAAACCGCTGAGCGGGTCTTTAATCAATGGCGCAACAGTCCCAAACACAAAGAAAACATGCTGCGAAAAGAGTTTACCGAAGTGGGGGTCGGATTGGCGCGGTTGCCAGACAGCCCTTACAAAATCTACTGGATTCAGACCTTTGGCGCGCGCAAAGACCATTATCCCATTGTGATCAATAATGAGTCGCTGCAAACTCAACAGAAACAAGTCGACGTGTTCGTCTATGGCGAAGGATGGGCAAAGTCGGTCCGCTGGAGTTTAGACGGCAAAAACTGGTCCAATTGGGCGCCCTATACCAACCGACTCACAGTCGACTTAGAATCGACCGAAGGCGTCCAAAGCCTCTATATCGAGTTGAAAAACGGCTCGAAAACGCTTTCCGCGCGCGACACGATCTGGCTCCAACAAGCGACTGCTTCGGCTAAATGAACGATGTTCTTCCAACTCTGGAGACAGAGATTCGTGACTGGGTCATCGCGCTCATCGTTCTGGGCTC
Organism: Fimbriimonadia bacterium; assembly: GCA_026129765.1. Taxonomy (GTDB): domain Bacteria; phylum Armatimonadota; class Fimbriimonadia; order Fimbriimonadales; family GBS-DC; genus JAHCHP01. The sequence goes on from JAHCHP010000019.1 coordinate 13,003, forward strand.
ATTTTTAACGCTGGCGCTCAAAATCCAGCTGTTTTCGCGAATGCTGTTCAGGCATTTCTTTGGCGCAGAGTCCCACACGCTCAGCCATCAAATCTTAATTCCCATACGCAGTCTGTTGGTTTGGGGATTGATCTTATCCGGGCTTTACTACTCCGCTCATCAACTGGAATGGTTGGCAAACTATCCTGGTCTGGCGCGCCTGTTAGATAAAGTGTTTTCCGCGCTGATCGCCCTATTATCGCTTTTCTCCGCGCTGCGTATCTTCAACGGCGTATCGGCTTGGTACCTGGCGCAGTCGGCTGAAAACAACCCAGATCTCTCATCTGATCTCCAATATCGCGTCAGCCTACTGACGCGATTAGCCTCTATTCTCATTGCTGCCATGGGCGGCGTGTATCTCTTGCGCGCGCTGGGAGTAGACATCAGCCCACTGCTGGCGGGTGGAGCCGTGAGCGGGTTAGTGATTGGCTTAGCGTTGCAAGATACCCTCTCTAATCTGTTCGCTGGCTTTTTCATGAATATCGACCGCCCCATCAAAACCGGCGACTTTATCAAGTTAGAATCGGGTGAAGAGGGCTTTGTTGAAGAGATCGGCTGGCGGTATACCAAGTTGCGAACGCCCATCAACAATTTGGTCATGATCCCCAACTCAAAATTCAGCCAGAATCGGCTGGTCAATTACAACCTGCCGCATCCAGAGATCATTGTCAGCGTGGAGTGCGGGGTGGCTTATGGAACCGACCTTGAACGCGCCGAGCAGGTGATTGTAGAAGTTGCGAGACAGGTCCAAGAGCAGGTGGAAGGCGCGGAAAGAAATTGGGAGCCGGTGGTTCGCTGGCACACGTTTGGCGATTCAGCCATTCAATTCCGAGCCGTGATGCGCGTTTATCAAGCGCAGGCGCAATTCGTGCTTCGTTCGGACTTTATCAAAGCGTTGCATAAGCGTTTTCAAGAGGAGGGGATCGAAATCCCGTTCCCCATCCGAACGGTTTATATGAAAGAATAATTCCCATCGAACCGCTCAAAGGCTCAAAACTGCGGTATAATTTCTTTGTCAGCGCGGTGATTTGCCGTTTGGAGGAACATTATGAAAAAGACGATTTTACTTTCCTTAAACGCTTTAGTAATCGCAGCAGCCCTCGCAGATGACCATGCGCATCTGCCGGTCTATTTAGATTATCCTGCCGGACGCTGGGATGACTGGTCGTGGGCAACGCGCGACATGCGCAATACGAATCCGGTTCGATCCCACCAATTCTCCATTCGAGCCAACCTGTCGGCATGGTCTGCGGTCCGGTTCCGCCATGATGGTCTGAACACCTCCGGGTTGCACGCGCTGGAATTTTGGGTCCATGGCGGCACCACCGGCGGGCAGCAATTTTCCGTGATGGCAGCCGTCAACTTTGTAGACGGTCCCTATAGACCCGTCATCAACTATGTGACAATCCCCGCGAATCAGTGGGTTCGGGTACAAATTCCGCTCAGCGATCTGGGCGTTACGCCCGGCAGCCCCATCACCGATCTCTATTTCATCGAGCGGAGAGGGCAGAGCGTGCCGACCTTCTACTTAGATGACATTCGACTCATTCGCTCCTCCGTCAGCCGGTCTGCGCGCCTAACCGCCAACTTCAACGAGCCATTGCGTGAATTGACCCCTTTGATGTTCGGCATGAATGTCGCCACTTGGGATTGGCAGCTCACTTCCAGCAGCACGATGACCATGATGAAGCCTCTCGGTTTGGGGGTTTTGCGCTATCCGGGTGGTTCTATCAGCAACGAATATGATTGGGCAAACAACCGTAACCGACGCACCGGCGCTGGTTATGGAACCAACACCAATCAGTTTTTGACTGTGGCTCACCAATTGGGATCAGAGAAAATGATCACGGTCAACTACGGTTCTGGCACACCCGAAGAGGCGCGCGACTGGGTGCAATATGCCAATATCACGCGGGGCGGTAATGTGAAATATTGGACGATTGGAAACGAGTGTTACGGCACATGGGAGCATGACACGAAACCTTTCCGGCATGATGCGCATACCTATGCCCACTTCACAAGGGACGCTGTTCTGTTGATGAAGGCAGTGGACCCCACCATCAAAGTCGGGGTTGTCGGCACTTGGCTGCAGACCGATTTCACCCAGCGTATGAGTGTTGTCAACCCACGAACTGGACAATCGGTCAACGGTTGGTCGCCGGTCTTGCTGAAAACGCTGCGAGACCTGAACGTGACGCCAGATTACTACGACATTCATTACTACCCCCAAAATCCAGGTCGCGAGGATGACGCAAACCTGCTGCATTCCACCTACGAGTGGGCAGATATATTGGCAAGAACCCGCCAGCTATTGATCGATTATTTCGGGAAAGCAGGCGCATCAATTCCCATCACGGTCACAGAAAACAACTGCGTGTCTTATAGTCCCGGCAAGCAGTCCACCAATTTGGTCAACGCGCTCTATAAAGCCGACTCCTTTGGTCAAAACTGCGTTTTGAATTCCGATGCCTACGTTTGGTGGGATTTTCATAACGGCACAGAAACCAGCAACAACCTAAGCCCAGTGCTATATGGCGCGCGCAATTGGGGCGATTATGGAATCTTGTCTGCCGGACCGCAAGGCGGGGTAGGGGATCCGCTCAATACGCCTTATCCAACCTACCATGCCTTCCATTTGCTGCGCCGTTTTGCCGCGCCCGGCGATACCTTAATGCAGGCATCCAGCGACCACCCCTTGGTGAGTGTCTATGCTGTGAAAAATGGAGTCAACGCCCGCCCGCGTTTGCTTATCATCAACAAAGCGCGCGGCACAACCATCAGCGCGACGATTCAGTTGCGCGGCGCGGCTTCAGGAACCAATATGCAGATGTACCAATACGGTGCCATGCAAGACCAGCAGCGCAAATCTCCCATCATGAAGCGTTTGTCCGCCAGCGGGAGCCTGATTCGAGTGTCGCTGCCGCCGCTCTCCATTCAAGTGATTCAGATGTGATGTGTCAATAAAATAGCAGGAAACCTCTGTGTTTCGTATAAAATAAAAGCGTCTGCCGAAGATAGGTAGAGGAGGCTGCGCTTATGATACACAGAGGTTTTAAGCATTCATTTCAAAAGCCATCTCAAAAGGCGATCTCATACTGGAAATATCCTGTTCGTTTACTGTTTATGGGGTTTGCGTTGCCTGCGCTGATCGTGTGGGCAGCTGTCAATTTGGACAACAGCCCTTATCCGCAGATGCGCTTAGTGAACGGGCATTTGGTCCCGAACGAGCCATTTAAGCCCGGCGAGGAACCCCACACCGGACTACAGAAGCCGTTTCCACCCATGCTGACCCGCGAGGACAACCCCACAACCGTTGAGCGGGTTGAACTTGGTAAAATGCTGTTCTTCGACCCGATTTTATCCGGCGACAATAAAATGTCTTGCGCTCATTGTCATCATCCCGATCAGGGCTTTTCCGATGGTCTGGCGCGTTCAAGAGGGAAGGGCGCAACGGGCGTCGGGAAAGATCGTATGCGCGCGGGGCTGGAACTGACCCGAGGCGCGCCTTCGTTGTGGAACGCCTACTATTATCATCGCCAATTCTGGGATGGACGCGCCAGCGACTTAGAAGATCAGGCGCGATTTCCCATCCAAGACCCCACAGAAATGCATCAAGACCCTGAGGCTTTGGTCAAAGAGTTGAAAGCGATACCCGAATATGTCCGGCTTTTTGATAAAGCGTTTGGTGGTCAGAACGGCAGCGCGCTGACCTTTGCCAACCTCCAGAACGCGATTGCCGCCTTCGAGCGTACGCTGGTTTCGCTCAATTCGCGATTTGACCGTTATGCGGCAGGGGAAGGGGGCGCGCTGACCCCGCAGGAAAAGAACGGACTGAAACTTTTCCTATCCCCCAAAACGCGCTGTAATGAATGTCACGGAATTCCTACCTTTGCCAACCGCGACTTCAAAGTGATTGGCGTGCCAGACCCCGAAGGGGGACCTGCCGATGTCCATAAAGAGGGTGCAGACCCCGACAAAGGCGGAGGACCGAAAGGCGCGTTCAAGATTCCCACACTGCGCAACGTCGCTCTAACCGCGCCCTACATGCACAATGGGCAATTTGCGACTTTGGAAGAGGTGTTGGATTTCTACTCTAAAGGCGGCGGGCGAGGGCAAGGGTTGGAAGTGCCTTTGCAGGATGACAAAATCCGCAAATTTGACCTGACCGACCAAGAGAAAGCCGATTTAGTGGCGTTTATGCTTTCCCTGACTGATGACAGCGCGAAACCTTCTATTCCCAGACGAGTACCGTCGGGGCTGCCTGTGGTGGGACGCGCTAAACCGAATCCGCCCACGAACTTGAAATTGGCTCAATCGCCGTCCGCAGGCGGACGAGTGGTCTCTGCACCGACCATAGACCGCAGGGGAACCGCCAGTTTCGCGTCTTCTGCCCAGCGCCCAACAAAGGGCAGGGTGGTCGAAGTGAAAGAGGGCGAAAGCATCCAAGAAGCGGTGGACAAGGCAGGACGCGATGGAACCGTGAGAATCTATCCGGGAACCTATCACGAAAGCGTCATGGTGATTCATCATGGCGTTACGATTGAAGGCATCACTCAAAACGGCAAACGCCCTGTGATTGACGGCAAGGGCAAGATGGCAGACGCGGTCGCGGGCATGGGCAACCGGTTCAAGATTCGCAACTTGGACATCAAGAACTATCAAGGGAACGGTGTCGTCATTCACGACGCGAAAGATGTCACGTTCCAAGACCTCTATGTTGAGAATACCGGATTGTACGGGGTCTACCCGGTCGGATGCGATGGCGTCTTGGTGGAAGGCTGCAAAGTGACCAAGATCAGCGATGCAGGCGTCTATGTGGGACAATCGCGAAATATTGTGGTTCGCAACAATGAGTGTTATGGCAATGTGGCAGGAATCGAAATCGAGAACAGTGTGAATGCGGTTGTGGAAGATAATAACTGCTACGATAATACGGGCGGTATTTTGGTCTTCTTGCTACCGTTCAACCCCTCCAAAGTGGCGGATAACTGTATCGTCCGGCGCAACCGCATCGTCAACAATAATGTGCCGAACTGGGGCGATCCGAACGCCATTGTATCGCAGATTCCCAAAGGGTCTGGTTTGATCATTCTGGCAGCGGACCAAACCGTTGTGTATGATAACGAGATCAGCGGTAACGAATCGTTTGGGATTGCTGTGTTGGGGTTGAGCGTTATGTATCCACCCAATACCAAATATGACGTGGAACCAATGCCCGATAATAACTGGATTCACAGTAATAAACTGAAGGATAACGGCAAGAACCCCCACGAGATGCTCAAGAAAATGGGTGTTCCGGGCAGCGACCTGATCTGGGATTTATCAGGGAAGGGGAATGCTTGGGATCAACCCGGCGCGAGCGCGTTTCCGCCTGCGCTGCCCACAAGAAAAGCAGAGAAGTGATTAAAATCGGTTCCCCCCTGAACGCCAGGGGGAACCGATTCCTATCCTATCTGTAATCCGTTAATCGAGATATGAAACTCGCAGTTCAGCAGTTCGGCGGCTTTGCGACACATTGCCATGCGGGTCAAAAATATCTCAAAATACTCCATGACGCTGGCAATCGTCTGATCTACCGTCAACTCTAACTCGATAACCTGTTCTTTCTGGTAAACGCGCAGACGTGACTGCTGGGCGGCAAAATTAACGCGGTCATGAATATCAAACTCTTCGCGATTGGGGTTTTGTACGCGGGTGTAATGCACATCCGACTTATCCGCCAAGATGACGGCTGCCGAAGCGTAATTCACCGGTCTGCCTGTGGTTTCCTCATGATTGCCTATCGCGCTCACAATAATCGCGATTTCTTCCGGGTCCATGCCCAATTCCTCTAAGAGATGAAACGCCAGGGAACCGCCTACCTGCGCATGCTCGTTTCGGTTAATCACATTTCCAATGTCATGCAAAAAGCCGGCAATGGCAGCCAGCTCTGCCTGACGCTCAGAATAGTTCAGTTTAAGGCAGACCATTTTTGCGACATTCGCCACTAAGCCGGCGTGCCGCAAGCCATGTTCAGTATATCCCATCGCGTACAAAACCTGGTTCGCTCCCTCTATATAGGCGCGAATTTTGGAGTTACGCCGGATATCTGCAAGCGTGATTGTTGACATACTGGTTTGATTTTCGGCTGCAATGGGCGGCTTCCTGCAAAAAAATACCCCTGCGGTTCTCAGCCGCAGGGGCTATAGGTCTCACCCTGATCGAAGTCGTTGTTACAAATTCTGTTGAAAGAGGTCAGGAACCTCTCTACTCTATAGTCTCAGATGCTGCGCGCGCTAAACAGTTTGACAGTCTGCCCTTCAAAAAGTTTCGGTTGCAATCAGCCCCACAAAAATATCGCCGCTGACAGTGGTGGCTCTCAGTTCGCCATGCCCCTCACCGGAGACTCCTGTCCATCGCCGCGCTTCTTCTTGCTTTTCACGAACGGGCAATTCGCAGGCAATATCGCCAGAGATAGAATCGAGCGTGATCCGACAATCGTTGCCATCGGGCGCGCTCAGGTGGATGTCGCCGCTTACCGTGCTGAGCTGAACCTGCTTTTTGATCGCCCATTGCAGTTCCACATGAATATCGCCCTTAATCGCTTCTATCGTCAAAACCTCAGTCGCCATGGGCGCGGCATGCACATCGCCATGAGCGGTTCGCAAAGTGATCGAGTCATGGCGGCAGTGCTCAATATGAATATCGCCTCGTTTCGTATCGACCGATAATTCGCCCTCTTCGGCATGCGCTACATGCGCGTCACCTTCCGCTGTTTGTAGACTCAGATGTCCGCGTAAGTGTTCAGCATGAATGTCACCGCTGATCGTGTTGACCTTCGCAGTTGCAAACGTATGAGCGATATGCGCGTCTCCGCGAGTGGTTTCAATCTCCACATGAACGCCTTTCGGCACATGAATCTGCAAGTCCACGCGCTCATGCACTCCGGGACTCGGCTCCGGCGATTTGATAATCGCGCCTTGCTCGTCATGCTCAATCATCAGCGTCCATTCCTGGGCGCGCGCCTTAACAGCGTCTTCATCGCTGCCTCTCAAAAGGACGCGAGTCTCGACCCGTCCCTCCTCAGAGTCGCCCCCTGAGATATGCGCATCGCCCATAGGAATGTGAACGCGCAGCGTTTGACCCGACTGGAGAGGGAAGGGCAGTTGATGCTCCAGGCGCGCTTCATGCTTGCCTTTCAGAGTGATGGACCAGCCCTCTCGTTCCAGTTCGTCGAGCGCTTTCCGAAGCTCGCTCATCCCCCGTTGAGTTTGCGTTCGGATCGAGTCTCCGATCTGCTGCCAGTTAAAGCCTTTGAAAGTCTCTTCCGCGATTCGACCGATCTTCTCAAAGAAGCCGCCGTCCGCAGGTGGTGGAGGAGGCGAGTCAGGATCGGACGGAGGCGGGGGTGGCGCGCCGCTGTTTTCCGATTGCGCGGACTGATGGGTTCCTGACTGGGCAGATTCTCCCGCAGGACGCGCATCGTTCAACGCCTCAATCAAATCAGCAGCCTCTTCCGGTTTCAAACGCCCTTGCTCGACCAACTTCAAAATTCTTCCTACTTCCTCTCTCATCCGAGTTCTTTCCTCCAATTCGCCAATAAATAGTTATCTCAGCGCAGCGAGCGCAGCTTTTTTGCTGCTTCATCCGCCGTTAATTCGCCTCGCTCTAATTGATCCATAATTGTTTTTTGTTTGGCAGCGACCTCCTCGCGCCGGTCTGGCTCGGGAGTCATGCCTAACGACAACAGTAACGCATCTAACCGGGCGCGAACCGTGGGATAGCTGATACCCAACTCGCGCTCAACAGAGCTAATCACTCCGCGGCATCTTAAAAAAGTCTCTAAAAAGTGCAGCTGATCCGCATCCAGTTGGCAAAACGCGCAGCGCTTGAATGCGCCATGAATTGCCGTGCCGCATCGTTCGCAACCTAATTGTTGCACGTGCAGCTCGCCCTGACAAACAGGACACTGACCAGGCATTGGATTAAGAATTTTCATCTTCATGTAGATTATACCACAAAAAATTGAGTTTGTCAAGCCCTTTGACTAAAAAAAATTAAGATTTCAATCAATTTTTCTGATTCGCGTGTTTCCATCGATTTTTCGCCCTCAAAATCCACAATCTTAAAATGATTGACTCATTATAGCAGGAAACTTAGAAACCAATGGAGAAAATAATCGTCATGGTTGCAGTGCTTTTTGGAGGATTGAAATAATCATGAGATCGGTACGATGTATACTGAGTTTGTGCGCTCTCAGCTATTCAGTGGCTGCCGCGCAACTGACGGGGGCTTTTTATGAAGATACTTTCTGGCCCACTTGGGGCGGCGATTTACACAAGAGCCACTTCCAACCCAACGTTGCCGGACCCGATACGCCATCTGTGAAGTGGGTCAGAAATTATAACGCTGTGGATGAGCCGTTGGTTTTTGGCGATCTTTGGTTCCCGCAGTCGCGTTATTATCGCGCGTTGGAAGTGGAGCGGGGGCGTGTAGTGAATCCGGGCGCGCCTTTTTATAGCACAGGCAGCGACATCTATTACAATGTTTTTGGAAATCCAGTAACTCCCATCTTTCTGCGCGCGCCTATTCTGGTGCAAGATCAAGACGGGTTGTTGCGTCCTGACATCATGCTGCTCATCTCAATGGCTTCGGGTTTTAACATTGAGAACTGGCCAGTCTACTATATGTCAGGCGGACAATACGACAGCGTCGTTGTCAATATAGACCCTTTCACGGGCGAATCCATTGTTACCCGTTTACCGGGTCGTCCCGCCTACCGGGGTTCTTTCGGAGCGCGTGTCGTCAATGTCCCTGTACCGGAAGACTCCGATATGCCTACTCCTTGGCCCATTCCCGCGGTCGCTTTTATGGATACGTTTGGAAATGTTTACATGCAGGGCTACTACTGGATGATAGAAGTGGAAGTCGACGATGATACAGGCGAGATCACCATTGAAGATTATGCGTTCGTGCCGTTTCCTGCGGACCAAAACGGATTAGTCTGGATTTTACCGCCCTTTATTCCTTACACTCTGCCGGGCGGTAAGAACATGTTCACCACCGACAACGCAGGGAACCTCTATACAGGCTCTCATTTCGGTACACTTTCCTCAACTGTCACCGATTATGCTGGTAATTTCTTGGGCGGCGATAACTGGTTCACCGACATCGCAACTCTGACGGAAGGGGACATTACTTCGGATACTTTTGACCTGCCCATCGTGATGACATCCGACGAATCCACACTGATTGCTGTCACGACCAACAGCGGAGAGATTCTCGGCGTGAACCCGGCTGATGGAACGGCTCTGTGGAGAACGAATTTAGGTGTACCTTTCAGCGCGGGTCCTTCGATTGGTATCGGCGCGGGAGGCGGTAAGACTCTGGGCGAGGGCGAAGAAACGGTTTATGTCGTCGGACGCAGCAGCAACAATGCCAATCGTTTCAGCGTTTATGCGCTCACCACCAACGGCGATCTAAAGTGGGAATTCGGCATGTTGGCGACCAGCCGATGCACACCGCTGATCGATGCAAATGGCGTCGTCTATGTGGGCGACGAGCGCGGTATTTTGTACGCAATCAACCCCGACGGCTCTTCTAAGTGGCAGATGAACTTGCGGTATCCCATTCGCGTCACGCCAATGCTGGACGAGAACGGCGATCTCTATGTTGGGTCAGGAGGACGTACCTATGGCATCACGCAGTTGGATCCGCCAGAGGACGTCGGGAATCCTGGGAAAATTGGTCCCAGCGCGGGTGAAACCGGCGGCAACATCAGACGATAAAACTTTGCAATGAAGCGAAAGAGCAGGGGAGATGCCTTCACTCTCGTGGAGTTGATGGTTGTGATCGCGATTATCGCCTTGCTCTCTGCTTTATTGTTGCCCGTGTTTACCCAAGCGCGACAGAAGGGATGGCAGACAGGCTGCCAAAGCAACCTGCGCCAACTTTCGATGGCAAACCAGTTATACAGCGCGGACTGGGACGAGTTTTTTGTCCCTGCCGCGCCCGATCTCTTAGAACGCGATTCGCGGCGATGGTTCGGCGCGAGAAATCATCACGGACGGTTTGATGCTTCGTCTGGCGCAATGGTCCCTTACCTCAAGGAGCATGGCGCGCTCCGTCAATGCCCCGCATTCCATCCCATTCAAGGCTTTGATCTCGGTACAGGCGGCTACGTTTATAACGATGTAGGGGTTGGTTCCCGTTTGTGGAAAATGGGGTACTGTGCTCAAGCTTATCACGGATCGCTTGCCAGCGCGGAAATTGCCAAGCCTTCAGAAACCGCTATGTTTACGGACGGCGCGCTGGATGTGGGGAATGCGGTCGTGGAGTACGCCTTTCTCATCGCTCCAGAAGCCGTCCTCAGCCAGATTCCCGGCGCATTTTACCCGTTAGACCCTTCTGTCCACTTCCGGCATCACGGCATCGCGAATGTGGTCTTTGTGGATGGGCACCTTAAAGCGATGAAGCGAAGCCAAACCGTCGCAAGCAGCGGGATTTATTGGGGCGCAAACCCCGCCAAGAACCATTTAGGATGGTTCGCGCCTACTGAAGGAGACACTTTTTACGACCCAGAATAAAAAAATACGGCAAGGTATTGCAATTACCCAAAAAATAGGGTAGAATATATAAGACACGCCAAAAACATCCCCTGATTGCCGTCTGCCTATCGGTAGGGCATAAGGTATCAATCAATATCCATCCACTCTGGTTTCAAGGAAAATCCACCCATGGCGAATTCGATTTTGGAAGTGATACAACGATGAGGAAAAAAACACCATCAACTATGACTGTAGAGCCACCAGAAAATGCTCCGAAGGTGACCGTCTACGAAACCCCGCAGCCCTCTCTGGATTATAGACATCTAATCAACCATTCATTGGAAGACCTGAAAAAGGCAGCCGCTCAAATGGGATTGGAGATCAACAGTTCTGAGAAGAGCCAAGTTATCTATCGCATGATGCAGACTCGTCCCCCTGAGCCGGGAGTAGAATATACCTGGGGCATGTTGGAAATCATGCAGGATGGCTGGGGCTTCCTGAGGAGACATCCCAACCTGCAAAACTCGGCAGAGGATGTCTATGTGTCCCAGTCGCAAATAAAGCGGTTCATGCTGCGTACTGGCGACGAAGTGTTTGGGGTGGCAAGACCTCCTAAAGAGGGCGAAAAGTATTACGGTTTGCTGAGAGTAGAAGCCGTCAATGGTTTCGACTCAGAGAGCATTCGCCATCGTAAAGATTTTGACCAATTGACTCCGCTTTATCCCAATGACCGGTTGGTGATGGAAACAGGTCCCGACCAGGTCTCTGCACGCATCATCGACCTTATTTCGCCCATCGGTAAAGGACAGCGAGCGCTGATCGTCGCACCGCCCAAAGCAGGGAAAACTACCTTATTGAAAACCATCGCCAACAGCATTACCATGAACCATCCAGAGGTGGTCTTAATGGTGCTTTTGATCGATGAACGACCGGAAGAGGTAACGGACATGCGTCGTTCAGTGGTGGGACAGGTGATCAGCTCGACTTTCGACGAGCCGCCAGAAAACCATATGCGTGTTGCAGAATTGACTCTTGAGCGCGCAAAACGCTTAGTCGAACATGGACGCGATGTCGTGATTCTGTTGGATAACCTGACCCGATATGGACGAGCCTCCAACCTGACGATCACACCCAGCGGGCGAACGTTGTCCGGTGGTATTGACCCCTCCGCTTTCTACCGCCCCAAACGCTTCTTTGGCGCAGCGCGAAATATTGAAGAAGGTGGCAGTTTAACCGCTATCGCTACCTGTTTGATCGACACAGGGTCCCGTATGGACGAAGTGATTTTTGAAGAGTTCAAAGGCACAGGCAATATGGAATTAGTGCTGAGCAGGGACCTGGCAGAGCGGCGTATCTATCCCGCCATCGATGTGAAACGCTCCAGCACACGCCATGAAGAGCTGCTTTATGACCAAGAGTCTCTTAAGGCGATTTGGCAGCTCCGCCGTCTGCTTGCCAATCAGGATGACCCGGTAGAAGCGACCGAGCAGTTGATTAAGCTGCTGGGGCGCACAAAATCCAATTCTGACTTCTTGCGCGAGGTGGTCGAGAGAACCCGGAATCTGTGATACAATATACGTAGATCCGCTTGAATGATAAGACTGATATAAGGAACACGCTATGTACGACGAGGAACAAATGCCCGAAGATGAAGATCGCGAGGAGCAGCCGAGCGATTGGGAAGATGACCAAGAGCCTGATTACGGTTTTTCTGAGGATGACTTAAGAATACCGACCGAGCAGGAGTTGCTTGGGCTGATGGGAAGTAGTCCCTCTGACCCTGATTCGGAGTCGGAGATGGATGAACACAAGCGGTTCAAGCCCACTCGCGAGGTGGAAGTCAAGGTGATGGGCGTTTATGAACATTCCGAACCTAATCAGCCGACTCATACCTTTGTGCTGCTCAGAGACAATCGGGGACGACGTGTTCCTATCTTAATCGGGCGTTTTGAGGCGTTGTCAATATCGATCTCCATCAACGGCGAATCGACCGAACGACCACTCACACATGACCTGATGTATCAAATTCTGGAGCGTTTAGAGGCCAAAGTTGAACGAGTCGTGATTGATGATCTTTGGCATGAGACGTTCTATGCCAAAATCTTTATGAGCCGACCCGAAGCAGACCGAGAGCTGGAAATCGATGCCCGCCCCAGCGACGCCATCGCATTGGCTTTGCGCTTCCGCGCGCCCATTTATATGTCGGATAATGTGATTGAAACGGTCATCCGTTCCAGCGAAGACGAGGGCGATAACTTAACATAATCCTTCTTATCGGACTCTATTTTTCGTTGTTTTAGAACGTTTGCGTGGGTTGTTAGCAACCGTGAAGGCTGTCAAAAATCCAAAAGCAGATGCCTCGGCTGCGCTCGGCATGACATTAACGCTGCGCTCGGCATGACATTAACGCTGTCACCCTGAGCATAGCGAATGGGTCTGCTTTTCAAAACCACAGAACTATCAATCGGAAACTTTTCACCCAAAATGAATAACATGCTCTTTTGGACAGCGTATGGTTTCTTCAAACTCTTTTTCGGAGTGATGTTCCGATTTCCGCTGTTTTGCAGCGCGCGCATCGAGGGGCGCGCCCATCTGCCCAAAAGAGGCGGTTTACTGTTGGTTTGCAATCATCTCTCCATTGCAGACCCTCCCCTGCTGTGGTACGCTTCCCCGCGCCATATCTGCTTCATAGGACGACATGACATCCTGCAAATGCCGGTGCTGGGCAGCATTGCGCGCCTGGCAAAAATGATTCCGATCAAACAGAGAGGCGCAGACCGCGCCGCCTTGAAGCAAGCCATAGAAATGTTGCAAGCAGGGGAAGTGGTCGCGATTTTTCCTGAAGGCGAAGTGTCGCCCAGTGGCGAGCTGATGCCGTTTCTGCCGGGATTGCAACTGATCGCTCGGCAGGCGAAAGTGCCTATTTTACCGGTGGGGCTACTCAACACAGACAAAATGGTTCCCCATGGCGCGCTTGTGCCACGCCCTGCCTTCACGCGCCTTATCGTTCGGTTTGGAGAACCGATTCCCTACGAAGATTGGATGGATGGTAAGGAGGCAGGGGACACGCTATTATCCCTTTTACGTGAGCGTATCACTTCCCTCACCCGTTCATAATCAGCAGTTTCGCCTCTCTTGGGCAAGATGCCCAAGCCACATAATCAGCAGTTTTGCCTCTCTTGGGCAAGATGCCCAAGCCACACAAAAGGTCTTCTAACTACCTTTCAACGCCTGGTCCAAATCTTCAATCAAATCATCCACATGCTCGATTCCAACCGACAACCGCACCATATTATCGGCAATCTCGCGCAGGTGTCGCTCTTCCTCTGTCAGACCGCTGTGAGACATGATCAACGGGTAGCCAATGAGCGACTCAACCCCGCCGAGACTGCTTGCCAGTAAAAAAAGGCGCGTCCCCTCACAGAATCGCTTGGTCTCTTCCCTGCCCCCTTTCACAAAAGCGCAAACCATCCCCCCAAACCCGCGCATCTGCTCTTTTGCCAGCAGATGTTGCGGGTGATCCGGTAAACCGGGATACAGGACGCGCTCAATTTTAGGGTGTTCCGCCAAAAAACGAGCCACTGCGATTGCGTTTTCTTGATGAGCGCGCATCCGAATCGCCAGCGTTTTCATTCCCCGTAGAGTCAACCACGCCTCAAAAGGAGATAAAATACCGCCCGCAATCGCTTGCTGGTCCCAAATCGCATCGGCTAAAGTCGCGTCGTTCAAAGCCACTGCGCCCGCTGTCAGATCGCTATGTCCACCCAAGTACTTGGTTGCGCTATGAACTACAAAATCGGCTCCCCACGACAGAGGGTTCTGCAGATAAGGGGTCGCGAAGGTGTTGTCGACTGCCACCCAAGCCCCGTGCCGCTTCCCCAGCGCGCAGAGTGAGCGTAGATCAATGACATAAGTTAGGGGGTTTGTGGGCGATTCCAACCACAAGAGGCGCGTGTTGGGACGGAAAGCGGCTTCTACCTCTGAGATTTGAGCGCAATCGACATACGTCGTTTCGATTCCATGATGTTTTTGAAGCATTTTCAATAGCGATATCGTGCCGCCATACACATCGCGAATACAAACCACATGGTCGCCCGAAGAAAGCAGCCCAAAAACCGCGCTCTCCGCTGCCATCCCCGAAGCGAACAAGAACGCATGATTTGCGCCTTCTAACGATGCCAAGCACTCCTCAGCGGCTTTACGCGTGGGGTTCTGGACACGGGAATATTCGTACCCTCCCCCTTCCCTATCCAGGCTTTCGAACTGGTAATTCGTGGTCGCGTAGATGGGAGTAACGATGGCGCCTGTCGCGGGACAAGGCGGCTGTCCTGCCCTGATAGCGCGCGTTTCGAAGCGAAGTGACGAGCTCATGGAGTTCTGTTTCGCGCCTCCCAAAAATATCCCTGCAATATTCAAGGGGATGTGCCGAAAATGGAACTGAAATGACGATTTTGATCGTTGACGATGAGGAGATTTTGCACCTGCTTCTCGGAGATGTCTTAGAGAAGGATGGGTACCAAATCTACCATGCCTATCACGGGCAACAGGCGCTGGAATTGATGAAAACTGAAGCGTTCGATCTGCTGCTGACCGACATCCATATGCCGGTCATGAGCGGGATTGAACTGATAGATCAAACCCACGCGCAGCAACCGAAACTGCCCATTATTGTCATGGACAGCTACCCTCACTGCGTCACCCAGTCCCACGTGAGCGAATGGGTGACAAAAGTGATTACCAAACCTTTCGACCTCGTGGATATGAGAAATGCGATTCAGGAGGTGGAAAGGAATCAATTACGGAGTGCCGCATGAAAAAAATTGCCTTGATCGCAGCGGGCATAGCGAGTGCCCTTCCCCTTTATGCCCAGCATACATCCGACACGGCAGAGTGGCTTTTTTCCGATCCAGGTCAAATCACAACTGCCGCCACCCGAACCACCCGAAAAATTAGCGAAGCTTTTACCACCGTCCGCGTTATCTCCCAACAAGAAATCCGGCTCTCCGGTGTTTGGACTGTTCAAGAAGCCTTAGAGCGGTTAGTGGTCGATTTAGAGTCGCAAGAAGGGTCCGTCAACCGCTTTATCACCGCCAGAGGCGCGTATGCCTCTTCGGAATTCAACGAACGGCTGCTCTTCTTGATCGATGGAATCCCCTATAATGACGCTCTTTTTGGCACATTCTCGCCGATGGCAATGCCAGTCAGCGCGATTGAGCGTATTGAGGTTGCCTATGGTCCTGGCTCTGCCGTTTACGGAGCCAACGCCTTGGCAGGGGTGGTCAATATCGTCACAAAGAATGCGCAGAGCGATGCGAGGGCGGGCTATGCCGCGCGGGGCGGGTGGCTTTCTTCCATCACCTTTAACGCCAATTCGCTCCCCCAAAACTCCACGCTCTTTGTGAATGGGGCATTCTGGAATGAACCTGATAACGACCGGCTGAGAAACAACGACTCGCGCGCTCAGTATCTTCACCTGCAATCGGTTTTGGGCAAAGAAGGCGAAAACCAGTGGAAGTTTAACTATCGCTATTTCAATACGAACCGTGGCAGTGTTGGGATGCGTTATGGTGTGGAGCCAACTCCCAACGACCGATTGCGTCCGATCAGCCATTGGCTCACAATAGAGAACCAATCTGCGTCCGATCAGGAACAGCGATCCCTTCGCCTGTATGGGATGGTGGGCGATGTCGACTTCCGGCGCGAATCTCCGCCTTCATCAGGCAATATCGGCGAGATTCCTTTCAATCAGAAACAGATCGGTTTAGAGTGGTCATGGAATCAATTTTCCAGCTATCAAACCCTCACGGCAGGGATGGATGCGCGTCTTATGAGCGTCAGCGGTCCCATTGTAGGCAGCCACACACATAACAACTACGCCCTATTTCTCCAATCAGAGTGGTCTTTTGGACGCCTCAGTCCCATAGCGGGCGCGCGTTTTGACCACCATTCTACCTATGGCAGCCAGTTCAGCCCCCGTATCGGTCTCAACTATGCCGTGAATGATGAAGGTCGCCTGCGCGCATCGTTCGGACGCGCCTATCGCGCTCCCAACCTGCAAGAACTGTATCTGAACGGCTTCCAAGTCTGGATGAACGTCAACCCCTTCGGCGTAGTTCCGCTAACCATTTATGGCGATTCTACGCTTAAGCCAGAAACCGTCGAGTCGCTGGAGTTTGGTTACCAACAAACCCTGCCGAACGGATGGCGAACCGACATCAGCTATTTTGAAAGCAAAATTCATAACACAATCAATTTATTTGGCGTGGACCCCAGCCGCCCTCTGGATCGCGTTTACAAAAACACAGGCACCGCGAAATCGCGCGGGTGGACATTGGAGTTGAACCGCCAAATCCACTCTCATTTAGAAGTGGCTGCTGCCTATATGAGGGTCTTCAGTCCCGCTATCGATAATGATGCCTACTCTTCCCCTCATAGAGCGACCTTCAAAATCGCCTTGAAAGACCTGAAAGGCTGGAGTGGTCATCTGCTGATGGCTGCGCCCGCAACCCGTCGCGACGATAAAGTCGTTGGGGGGATTTTAGGCTTCCTTTCTATTCATTATCGCTCAAACAACCAATATGATTATGGACTTCGTATAGATAACCTGTTCAACTCGCCGAACCATATCGCTTCGGATGTTCCCGGCAGTGGTCGGGCTTGGTGGGTCTATGTCGGAAGAGAATGGTAAACGTTTCGCTTTTTCGGGGAGTTTGTCTCATCGCGCTGGGCATTTGTTTATCAAGCTCGGTGGCTGACAGCGCATTGCCGCGCTCTCCCCTGCCCGCCCCTATGCCCCAAGTCTTAGTGATCAAGAGCGCAGAAGCGGGCATCTATGACCAGGCGGTCAAAGGGCTGATGGAGGGACTGGAAAAGAACGGTTATCGGTTGGGGAAATCGGTCGAAGCCCACCAAGTCAGCCTTCCTGCCGACAAAAAGAACGAAGAGCGCTTCCTCACGAACCTGTTGCAAAAGAAACCCGATCTCGTAGTCGCGATTGGAACCGACGCCGCCGTCAAAATCCGAGCGTCCTTAAACCAGAACAATTTGAAACAGGTTCCGGTCGTTTTCACGATGGTGCTGGACCCGGTCGCGCTCCAACTGGTACAATCTCTGAACCGAAGCGGGGGACAATTTGCGGGAGTCTCGTTGATCATTCCCCCTGCGCGCCAGTTCCAGCTCATACGCGATGTGCTGCCAGAAGCGAAATCGATCGGCGTCATTTTCAACCAAGAGGAACCGATTTTCCAGCGTCTGGTCACGAGCGCGCAAAACGATTGCCAACGGTTTGGTTTTGAATTGCGCGCGCTGCCCCTCTCACCCCAACAAGATATCGCCTCCGCTTTGGCGACTTGGAGCGAGCCGCCCGATGCGATCTGGCTGATACCGGATAAGCTGACTGTGGACCAAGAGCCGTTCAAGCAGATTATGAGTTTCGCCGATCAAAAAAAGGTGCCGGTCATCGCATTTGCGGAACTGTTTGTGCGGCAAGGCGCGCTGGCAGCCTTAGCAACCGATTTTTATGACCAAGGCGCCACCGCCGCAGAAATGGTCTCCGCGATCCTGAGAGGCGATAGACCTGAAGAGATGCCGGTTCGCGCGCCCAGAAACTACAAACTGACCTTTAATCTCAGCAAAGCCAAACAACTAAACTTGACGATACCCGACACTCTGATCAACCTGGCGGATACGCTCATCGAAAAATAATGTTCAAGAGACTGATACCTTCCGGCATTTCACAGCGATTAGTGATCAATTATGGATTGGTGGCGGTGCTGCCTGTGATTTTGGCAGTGCTTGCGCTCGCGATTCATATCAGCGACCAAGTGCAGGTCGCCAGTGAGCGATACCGCAGTGAAGCATTAAAGATTTTAAGCCAAAACAACAACGCGATAAAAGAAGCCTCGAATCAAGAACTTCAAGAGATCACCCGCATTGTCCGCAAAAAGCAAGGCGATCTGTTGAATAAACAGACAAACGAATTGGCAAAAGACCAGCGCCAACATGTGAGCCAATCGTTGGGCGCGCTGTCTGAAAACACCGGTAACAACGTCAAGAACCTTCAGGTTCGCGCCAGCCAAAATCTGATCAAAAACTTTGAGGACTTAGAAAAGTCGGTTCATAAAACCCGGCAGGCAACCACGCGTGAAATGACCGAGTCGGTGGAAAAAATTTCTCAGGAGACGATCAAACAATTAGTTTCCCAAAGCATTCTGCAAATCACCGATCAAGCCTCCCGGCAGACAGAAAAAACTTTGAAGAAATCGGTGCTGCTATTGACCCTCATTGCGCAGCAGCCCGCCGTCAGAGAGTTCAGAACTCAAGAAAGCCGCTGGATTTTACAAACCCTTCAAAACCGGGAAGCAACCTTTCTGAGGCTGAGCATATTGGATCAAGAAGGCAACTCTACGCTGACCGTCAGCGATCTGCCTGAAGATGCGCGGGAATTGGGGACCCTCGCGCGCGAAACTTTCGATATGATCGACTCCGGCGAGCCGGTGATGAACGCCAAAACAGTCTTCTATTCGTTCCAGGATACGCTCATTCCCCTGCTCTGCGTAGCGGCTCCTATCCGAAGAGAGAATAAGCCGCAAGGCGCTGTCGTGGCGATCATCTCCTTAGAATCGCTCAGTGAACTGGCGCGCAATCTTCGCTTCGGGCAATCGGCTTACGCGATGATCTGTACTGCGGAAGGGGAAATATTGGCGCATAGAGACAATAGTCAGATAGGTAAAACAGAGAGTCAATTCCTCTCGAAGATAAAATCATCGGAAGATCAAGAATTTGGCTATACGGGCGAACTAAGCGATGAAAAAGGCGGGCGGTGCCTGGTCTCTGCGGTTCCTTTAAGAGCCATGGGATGGACCCTGATTTTTGCTCAGCCTGTGGAAGAAGTGTACGCTTTTACCAAAGAACTTGCCCAAAAATATGAGGCGTATGGAAAATCGTTCAACCAGACTCTCAATCAGGCATTCGCCAACCGGCTATCGCTGTCTCAAACTGATTTTAACAAGGAATTAAGCAATTTTCGCGGTCAGCTCGACGAGCAGGCTCAAGAATCGTTCGACAATTTCCAGAAGCAGACCGATGCCAGTTTTGTCGCGCAGGCGAAGCAGCACCAACGAAGCACCGCGCAGCTCTTAGAGGACCAAACCAATCGCGTGTTGGAAGACCTCCAGAAAGGCATGGCGCAGAAACAAGAAGACTCTTATGCCACGACCGCCGAAGCCTTCGCGGCAGTCTCCAAGCAGATGCAAAACTCTATTGAGCAACAGGTGGTCACAATTGTCGGTATCGGCATCCTCTTTGTCTCGTTTTGCGCCTTGTTAGGATCATTTGTATTGAACCGGACTGTGGTGAAGCCCTTATTGAAATTGGCGGAAGCCTCCAGGGAAATCGCGCACGGCAACCTAAATCACCGGGTGCCGGTTCCACTTCGCAAAGATGAAATTCAAGACCTCTCGATAGCCTTTAACCAGATGGCAGAGGCGTTGCAACAAAGCAAGAGCCAACTGAGCCAGACTCAATCGCAATTAGTGCAGTCCGCGAAGTTGGCATCGCTCGGCACTTTGGCGTCTGGTGTGGCGCACGAGCTGAATCAGCCCTTAGCGATTATTCGAGCGATTGCTCAACAGAACTTGCAAACGATCCAGCAAGAACATGACAAACCCCTTAATGAGAATGAAGTGGCGATGCTGAAAGAGGATTTGGAACTGGTGGAAAAACAGACCGCGCGTATGAGCAAAATCATCCTGCACCTGCGCACTTTCTCGCGGAAGTCATCGCCCGATTTTGAACCCGTGAACCTGAACGAGGTCGCCCAGAACGCGCTTGTGCTACTTCGTGAACAGCTCCGGCAGCGCGATATCGAGTTAGACGAGCAGTATGATGACACTCTTCCCTGCTCGCCGGGCGATGCAAACGCGCTGGAACAGATCGCTATCAACTTAATCACCAACGCGCGTGATGCCTTGGAGACCGTTGAGAATGCTAAACTGATCCTGATCACGCGGCAGGCGCACGAAAATGGTTCATCCTGGACAGAACTGCATGTGTCTGATAATGGTCCCGGAATCCCCGCCGAGATTTTCGACACGATTTTCGACCCCTTCTTCACCACCAAAGACCCTGGAAAAGGAACCGGACTGGGGCTTTCGATATCACTGGAGATCGCGGAAAAACATCAGGGCAAGCTGATAGCGACCCGCTCGGAGCAAGGCGGCGCATGCTTTATTTTGAGGCTGCCAGCCATAAACCAGTCTCAAGCAGCAGCCTAAAATAGCCATAATATTTACTGGGAGAACCATGAATTTAGAACCGATTTTAGTTGTAGATGATGAAGAGGGCTTGCGCTATGTGATGACGCGCCAGTTGCGCAGCGCGGGCTACACGGTGGAGGCGGCAGAGGACGGGCAAGAAGCGATTGAAAAACTGTCTGAAAAACAGTATGCCGTCGTGATCACCGATATGAAAATGCCGCGGGTGGATGGCTTAGGCGTGATCCAAAAAGCGAACGAAATCGCGCCCAATACCGAATTAATAGTTTTAACGGGTCATGGTTCTTTGGAAAACGCGGTCGAAGCATTCAAAGCGGGTAATGTTGCCGAATATTTGCTGAAACCTCTGGATGATATAGGGCTGCTCAACGCGGTGGTGACACGCGCTCTGGAGAAGCGTCACCTGAAGCTTCAAAACCGCCAGTTGACTTCAGAGCTTCAATGCGCTTATGAAGAATTGAAAAAAACCTCTAAGCAGTTGATCCAATCAGAAAAGATGTCGGCGATTGGACAGTTGGCAGCAGGGGTGGCGCATGAATTGAATAACCCTTTGACAGCGGTTCTGGGATTCGCCCAGTTTATCGACGAAAAAGTGAAAGAGCAAGCTCCTCGCGAATGGAACGATGAAGACACAAACCGTATCATGAATGCCTTGCAGAATGTGGTTAAAGGCGCGCATCGATGCCGGGACATCGTCGCCAGTTTGATCCGTTTCTCGCGTTCAAGCCATGCGGAACTTCATTCGGAGATCGACATAAATCAGGTTCTGATGGACGCTTTTGTCTTCACCGAGCATTTGTTGCTGCGTCAAGGCATCACTTTGGTCAAGAACCTGTCTCAGGACCTGCCCAAAGCGATCGGCAGCGCATCACGCTTGCAGCATGTCTT
This sequence comes from Fimbriimonadia bacterium, assembly GCA_026129765.1. Classification (GTDB taxonomy): domain Bacteria; phylum Armatimonadota; class Fimbriimonadia; order Fimbriimonadales; family GBS-DC; genus JAHCHP01. The sequence continues at coordinate 34,730 of JAHCHP010000019.1, forward strand.
CACGAATTTAATCATCAACGCGCAGCAAGCCTCCTCTGAAGGGGGCGTTGTCACCGTTACAACTCAATACGACCCCAACTCGCAAACCATCGCAATTATGGTGGAAGACAGCGGTCCTGGCATTCAGCCGGATCACCTTCCCCACATCTTTGAAGCCTTCTATACCACGCGCCCTGAAAGCCATGCTGGGTTGGGGCTTTCTATCGCTTCCCAAATCGTTCAGGAGCATCACGGCGAGATTACGGTGCAAAGCCAGCCGGAGCGAGGATCACGGTTTATTGTGAGCCTTCCTATTGCCAAAGCGTTAGAGACCGATCCACCGGATGCGTTGGCGGCATAAGAAGTGTTAGAAAAGACTTGACACGCCTCCAATCGAGTCGGGTATAATTTCGACAGCAAAGAACAATGGACGTTCTCGCCGATCTGGCATGGGAGCGTCTTTTTTCTTTTTCTGCGCAGGACAAGGTTCTTACAAGGAGGCAGACCAGCATGAGTCCCAAGGAAGCGATAGAGTTTGCTCGTGAAAACGAAGCGCGTGTTGTCGATATTAAATTCACTGACCTGTTTGGAGCGTGGCAGCATTTTTCAATGCCCATTGAGGCGTTTTCGGAAGAGATTTTCGAGGAAGGGATCGGATTTGACGGCTCTTCTATCCGAGGATTTCAAACCATCGACGCCTCCGACATGCTCCTTATCCCTGACCCTGATACCGTCTTTATGGATCCCTTTACTGAAGTTCCCACCATGAGTATCACCTGCACCATTGAAGACCCCATGACCCGTGAACGCTATTCTCGAGACCCTCGCTATGTTGCCCAAAAAGCAGAAGCTTACTTGCGCTCGACCGGCATCGCGGACATCGCCTATTTCGGTCCAGAGGCGGAATTTTATCTCTTCAATGATGTGCGATTCGACCAGAGCGCGCAGCATGGCTACTATTTCATCGATTCGGATGAAGCCGTTTGGAACTCTGGACGCGACGAAAAACCCAATTTAGGCTACAAAATGCGTCTGAAAGGCGGTTACTTCCCTGTCCCCCCTTCCGATACGCTGCAAGATGTCCGCACGGAGATGATGCTCACTTTGTTGCAATGCGGAGTCGAAGTGGAAGTGCAGCATCATGAAGTCGGCGCGGCAGGACAATCGGAAATCGATATCAAATTTGGTTCCTTGACTAAAACCGCCGATAAGGTTCAGGTCTATAAATATATCGTGAAAAATGTGGCGGTCCGCAACGGTTTAACGGCGACTTTTATGCCGAAACCTGTTTTTCAAGACAATGGGTCTGGCATGCATACCCACCAAAGCCTGTGGAAGGATGGCGTCAATATGTTCTATGACGAGCGCGGATATGCCCTTCTCTCGGATGAAGCGCGTTACTACATCGGCGGCATTCTGAAACACGCGCCTGCGTTGCTTGCCTTCGCCGCGCCTACCACCAACTCTTATCGCAGATTGGTTCCCGGCTATGAGGCGCCCATTAACCTGGTCTATAGCCAGCGCAATCGGAGCGCATGTGTCCGAATTCCCGCGTATTCCAAAAGCCCCAAAGCGCGCCGCATCGAATTCCGAGCGCCCGACCCAACCTGTAATCCCTACTTGACATTCGCAGCCCTGCTGATGGCAGGTTTGGATGGGATTCAAAATCGCATTTCGCCGCCCGACCCCATCGATAAAGACCTGTACGAGTTGCCAGCCGAAGAGCGGAAAGGGATCAAAATGACCCCTGGCTCTCTCGCAGACGCGCTAAATGCTTTAGAGACAGACAACGAGTTCCTGATGAAGGGCGGCGTTTTTACGCCTGACTTGATTGAGACCTATCTCGCCTACAAACGGGAGGAAGTCGATCAAATCCTGCTCCGCCCCCATCCCCACGAGTTCAATCTTTATTACGACGCATAATCCCATCGTTTCATCAGAGGCTCTTCCTTTTTTTTGTTGGGAAGAGCCTCGAAGACCCTCTCATTTTCACTCGTTTTTCGCTCATCGGGCATGATTGGCACGTTTTTTGCTTCCTCTATCATTACCGATGCGTTTCATTGCTGCTTTTGGATAAAACGAAGCCATCTGACGGAATGGCGAATTTCTACCTCCCTCCGAGCGTCCGCAGGCGATCCTCCCCGCCTGCGGACATTTTTTTCGATAAATACAACTATCAGGTAAAATCTATCACTGTGCAATAATTTGCCGCCGTTCCAGCGCATGCGGGAGTCCAGGAAAAAAGACGCTTTCAATAGGCTCAGAGTATCAGCCAAGACGGTTGCTGCCTGTTTTGTCATGCCAAGCGCAGCCGAGACATCTGCTTTTCAATAACAATCCCTGTACGCAAGGGGAATGGTTGGGATGAATATTTATTTGAATTGAGGGACAATGAGGGTGCATGTCAACCTGCTCGATTATCACTTACCTGAAGAACAGATCGCGCAATTTCCGGTGGAACCGCGCGATGCGGCTCGGTTGCTGGTTCTTAATAAAAAGAGCGGGATGATTCAACACCGACAATTCAGCGATTTGGGCGACTACCTGCGAGAAGGAGACACGTTGGTTTTGAATGACACTCGTGTGACCGCCCGCAGGCTCTTCGGACAAAAACCAACCGGAGGCGCAGTAGGAGCGCTTTTGCTTTCTCCTCTGCCCGGTGAACGTTGGCGAGCGTTATTGAAACCCTCCAAGCGTCTGCCCGAAGGCAGCATTGTTGAATTTGATGGCGGAAAGATACGTGTGAGAGTAGAAGACCGCCTGCCCGATGATTCGCGGGTATTATGTCCTGAAAAACCGTCCGAGTTTGCGCGCTATGTGGAGCAAGCAGGGCAGACTCCCCTGCCCCCTTACATCCATCAGTCGCTCGCCAACCCTGAGAGGTATCAAACCGTTTATGCGGCGCATGGAGGGTCTGCTGCTGCGCCGACTGCCGGATTGCATTTCACGCCGGAATTGCTGGACAATCTGCGCGCATCAGGCGTTCAAACGGTTCATGTCACACTGCAGGTGAGTTTGGATACTTTTCGCCCTGTGCAGACAGAACGGTTGGAGGATCACAAGATTCATGGCGAGCAGATTCTCCTTTCTGAGGAAGCGGCAGAAGCCATCAACCAATCCACTGGGCGGATATATGCGGTCGGCACGACGGCTGCGCGAACTTTAGAAAGCGCGGCGATTGGAATACGCAGGGTAAAACCATTCTATGGCGAAACAAGATTATTCATTACGCCCGGCTATGAATTTCAAGTGGTGGAAGGACTGATCACCAACTTTCATATGCCGAGAACGACCGTGCTTGCGTTGGTCGCTGCCTTAGCGGGACGTGAGCCACTATTAAACGCTTATGATGAGGCGATTCGCGCGGGGTATCGTTTTTTGAGTTTTGGGGATGCGATGTTGATCGCGCCAGAGTAAATACCCTTTGGGGAAGGAGGAGCTGAGAGAAGAATGAGAATTGAGGAATGGCGTCAATTTTTAGAGAGTCAATTTATCGAAGAGGGCAAGGAAAAACCCAAACCGGTGGAGCCTGCCCCTGCCAAATCGGAACCTGAAGCAAAGGAAACGCCCGTTCAGGCAGTCGTCTCACCCCCAACCATTGCCGAATATCTGCACAAAATCCCTGTGAAACCTGCGCAGAGCGAGCCTGAGCCTGCCACAGAAACCGGTGTAAGCGCATCGACGCCTCTCTCTCAGCCGTCGCAAACACCGTCCAAATCCGATGATTCGCCTCAACCCGAACGTATGGAGCCAGCCTTTGGACGCGCGCGTTCTTCCGAAAGCGCACCCCCAGCGGACACGCCTGCGCCTTCCAGACCCGCTGCTGACCGGACGGTGTCGAGCAGTGGTATGGTGGCGATCAGTGTGCCAAACTTCGTGGAATATGTGCCGTTATTAAGGCAGGAAATGGGGCTTGAATACGAACCCAACCCGGTTCCTTCCACTACGCCATTGGACTCTGAAGAGTCTCCCACACCCCGCCTGCGCAGACGCAAACGCCCCTTGGGTGTGGAACCAGAAGAGGTCGTGCCTCCCGAAATGGAAGATGTTTGGGCGAGCCTGCCGAAACACCTGCGCTATTTAGCCGAGTGGTACGATGATGGCGTCACACAGAAATATTACAAATCCGAATTCAAAGAGACGCGGGAGGCATTGATTGGGCGTCTGACCGACCCGGTTCTCAGTTTGGAAGACACAGCGCGTCTTTTGGGGGTTTGTCCCACCACGGTTCGCCGTTATACCGATCGTGGTTGGCTTCAGCATTTCCGAACCGAGGGCAACCAGCGTCGTTTCCGGCTATCGGACATTGTTCAGTTTTTGGAAGACCAATCGAAGCGCAAATTGGGGCGCAGCCGGAAAACCGCTGACGACTCAAATGAGCTTGAGGAGCCGAGCGAGTCTTGAAAATCGCCATCTTTTCGGAGAGCTATCTGCCCTTTTTGAACGGGGTCAGCATCTCGATAAAAGTCTTGCGGGAAGAACTGACCCGTCGGGGACATGAGGTTTGGATCTATGCGCCTCGCTTCAAGGGTTACGAGGACAACGATCCGCTTGCCCGGCGTTTTCCTTCGATTTACACCCCCTTCGAGCGCGAATACCCCATCGCGATCCCTATTGCGCCCCGTATGTGGCGGGAATGGCGGGATCAAGGCTTCGATGTGGTTCACACGCATACGCCCTTCCTAACGGGTATTGCCGCTCTGTTTTGGTCAAAACGCGCTCGTGTGCCGATTGTCAGCACCTACCATACTCTGTATGAACAGTACCTGCATTATGTGCCGCCTGTCGTTCCGAAACGAGCGGTCAGACGCCTGCTGATTTGGCATCTCCGCCGTTATTATCATGCGGTCGCGCAGGTGATGACCCCTTCCATCATTGGAGCCGATTTACTCCGCAGCTATGGCGTCCAGTCGCCCATTACGCCCATCCGAAACGCCGTGCTGCCCTTCCCTGAGTTGTCTCAGCAGGAGGCGCGCGCTGCGCTGAGTCAGCCCTTAGAGAGTGTTAATCTGCTTTATGTGGGGCGATTGGCGAAGGAGAAAAATCTACCCTTGCTTCTAAAATCGCTGCCGCCTATTGTGAAAGCGCATCCGCAGGTTCATCTCTATCTGGTGGGCGATGGTCCCGCGCGCCCCGATTTGGAGCAACAATGCAAAGAGTTGGGGATTGGGGAACACACGCATTTTATGGGCGCGCTGCCCCGCGATCAGGTCTCTCTCTATTTGCTGGCTGCCGATCTTTTCACGTTTCCTTCTTTAACCGAATCACAAGCGCTTGTATTAGATGAAGCGCAGGCGGCAGGGTTGCCCTGTGTCGTTGCCAATGCGGGCGGTTCGCCGGAAGCCATCGATTTTGGAGAGACGGGACTTGTGGTCGAACCGGAGCCAGAACTGTTCACTCAGGCGATTCTCCGCCTGATTCAAGAGGAGCCTCTCAGAAAGTCTTTCAGCGAGAAAGGCGCGCTCAAGCGGCAAACCTTGTCTGTCGAAGCCGTCACCGACCGCGTTTTGGCGGTTTACCAAGCCGCTATGCATCCGCAAAAAGGTACAATCTTAAGCAAGTGATCGGTCATGAAACAAAGCAAAGTTGAGTAAAATACCCTTTCGCAAGGTACAATTTTAGCGTGTCATGAAAGAGTCCACCTTAGATCACAAACAAGATAAAGAACCACATCGCCTACACCGCGTTTTGATCAAAAGCGCGCGTCCTCGTAATTTTTTGTCGTTTGGACCTGATACACCGGAGTTTCCGCTACGCCCTCTCAACGTTCTTATTGGTCCCAATGGCTCAGGCAAAACAAACCTGATCGAGATGTTTGCAGTTTTACGCTCATCGCCTGTGGATTTGAAAACACCGATTCGTCAAGGAGGTGGTGTATTAGAGTGGGTTCATAAAAGCCATCCGAACGACCTTGCGCACATAGAGGCAGTCGTGGATGCGGGAGTCAAGCAGCCCTTACGACACAAAATCAGTTTTGCTCCAGCAAACCAAGCGTTTGAACTGCGCGATGAGGTCATTGAGAATGAAAGCGCATCACCTGATAAAGGGTCTCCATTCTTTTATTATAAATTTCAGAATGGACACCCAGTTGTTCAATTGAGCGGTAAAGAGAGGCGTCTTCAGCGCGAGGAAGTCGAGCTCAATGACTCTATATTAGCGCAGCGTAAGGACCCTGAACAATATAAAGAATTGACTTTATTAGGAAGAGCCTACAGCAACATTAGGATTTTCAGGAACTGGCAGTTTGGCAGAGATTCTATCCTCCGGCAACCTCAACGAGCAGATGCGAGAAATGACTTACTTGAAGAAGATTTCTCAAATCTGGGACTATTTCTGAACCGCTTGCGTAAGCACCCTGAAGTCAAATTGAAGGTATTATCGGCACTGAATGACCTTTATCAAGATTTTTCTGATTTTGACATCAGCGTGGAAGGAGGCACAGTTCAAATCTTTTTCACAGAGTCTCACTGTACGGTTCCAGCAACACGCCTGTCGGAGGGCACGTTGCGATACCTCTGCTTGCTCGCGATTTTCTATGATCCTACCCCACCGTCTCTGATGTGTATTGAGGAGCCAGAACTGGGCATTCACCCTGATTTACTGCCGAAAATTGCGAAAATAATGGTCGAAGCCTCTCAACAAACACAGATCATTGCGACAACCCACTCAGAAATATTAGTGGATGCGCTGACCGAGACACCAGAGAATGTTGTTGTCTGTGAAAAAATTGCAGGTTCAACCCAATTGCATCGCCTGTCCGAAAGTGAGTTGAAGCCTTGGTTAAAACAGTATCGTTTAGGCGAACTCTGGTCGGGTGGGCATATTGGAGGTAATCGTTGGTGAAAGCGCAAATCTTTGTGGAAGGCGGCGCAAAAGGTAATCGCTTTCTGAACGCTGCTTGCCGCGAAGGTTTTCGTCAATTTATTCAGAAACTTCACCTGCGAGTAACACCCCGAATTGTTGCTTCAGGAGGACGTAATGATGCAATCAATGATTTCCAAACTGCATCCAACTCTTAAGAAAACATTGGGGCTGAACACCTAAAAGCAGGTACAATCATGCAGGGTGTTCATATGACCAAACAGCCAAATTATGTCTTGTGGGATGGAGAATGTGGTATCTGCGCTCATTTAGCGGCGTTTACTCGCAGGTCGGATCGCAAACAAATGTTTCAGGTGATGCCGTACCAACAAGCGCCTTCCCCGCCGATGACCCCTGAAATTCAACAGGCATGCCAGACCTATATGCATGTCATCACCTCAGACGGCACGGTCATGCGCGCGGGACGCGCGTCTCTGTATGTCATGCAACATACCGGATGGGGTTGGTTCGCAAAGATGCTCTCCTTGCCACCCTTTATTTGGGGCGTAGAGGCTGCCTATTGGCTCTTTGCTCGGAACCGGAGATGGATATCCCGCATCCTGTTTCCACGCTCTAACTCATGCCCGCGATAACCCAGCCCTTCACGCTTCCCTTCCGCCCCGCCATCAAAATGCGCTGGGAACACCTGCTCTTTATTCACTGGGCAGTAGACCCAGAAGAAGTACAGTCCTTGTTGCCACCCGGGCTCGATGTGGACACATTTGAAGGCAAGGCGTATATCGCGCTGGTGCCGTTCACCATGCGGCGCGTTCTGCCTGCCCGCTTCCCAACCATCCCCACCCTATTCGATTTCAACGAAATGAACGTCCGAACCTATGCGCGCTGTGGGAAAGAACCGGGCGTCTGGTTCTTTAGCTTGGATGCCGCAAATCCCTTAGCGGTGGCGGTAGCGCGGGCGCGTTGGAAACTGTCCTACTTCTTCTCAAGAATGAAAATCGTTCAAGAGACCTCGCAGCGCTTTACCTATACCAGTTATCGCCTTTTCCCTGCTCCCAAACCCGCCATTGCAGAACTGAGCTATGAAATCTCTGGAGAACCGGAACTCACCAAAAGCGGAACTTTGGAGCATTTCTTGGTGGAACGCTATACCCTCTTTTCTGAAAAGAATGGACACTTGTACAAAGGACAGGTTGCCCATGAGCCTTACCGGGTTCAACCTGCAAGGTTGCTGACATTGAAACAGAATGTCGTCGAAGCGGCAGGGATAGAGAACCCTGCCTGCGAACCCATTGTCTTTTATGCCCCGGGGTTCGAAGTGTGGGCGTCGAGTGTCGTGGCGCTTTAGCAAGACGCGCCTCCTAATCTTATAAGCGTTTTGGGAGAAAGAAAATGAAAACGATTATCCGAGAGTTTCAATCGACAGATTACGAGGCATTTACAGAGATTCACAATGCGGTCTACAGCGAATACAGTCGGACCGTAGATGAAATCTGTTTTGAGGATAAAACGCGCGACCCTAAGTGCTTATTCAAGCGATTCGTGCTGGAGCGTGATAATAAAATCATCGCGGCGGCGTTCTATGGTCAATTTACTTGGATGTATCATCCCAAGAAATTCTTATTTGATCTCTATGTCCCACCTGCGTTTCAAGGACAAGGACTCGGACGCGCGCTTTATGATCATCTCTATCAAGCAGTTCACGCGCATGACCCGATCCGAATCATAACACGCACACGTGAGGACTGGAATCGCGCGGTTCGTTTCTTAGCCGATAGGCAGTTTGAAGAAACTTCCCGCGCTTGGGAGTCACGGTTGGATGTGAAAGCTTTCGACTTTTCACCCTATCAAGGCGTTTGGGATTGCCTAAAATCGGAACATGGAATCGTGATCAAAACCTTCCAAGAATTGGAAAATGACCCTGAGCGTAATCGCAAAGGCTACGATTTGGATTGGGCTGCCATTCAAGATATGCCCATGACCGAACCGATTACCCGCCCCAGCTTTGAGCAATATTGCCAAGAGCGGTTCGGACATCCGAATTTTCTGCCAGACGCGCATTTCTTTGCGCTGCATGGCGACGATTATGTGGGTATCTCCGATATTATGAGCAGTCAAGCCAACGATGAAATCATCACCGGCTTCACTGGCGTTCTACCTGCCTATCGTGGCAAAGGCATCGCCTTTGCGCTCAAGCTGCGCGCCGTTGATTACGCCATCAAACAGAACAAACCGCTCATCAAAACGTGGAATGACAGCGCCAATCGCTCGATGCTGGGGATCAACGAGCGGCTCGGTTTCGTGAAGCAGCCTGCATGGATTGAGTTCAAAAAAGACCTGCGGGAAGCGCGTTCGGGCGAGTGAATCTATGGATAAAGCCTCCTTCCCCTCAAACCGTGAGGGGAAGGAGGCGTGGGAGGTGATCATGCAGCAACCAGAAGAAACTATTCTGAGCAGCCACTACCATAATTCAGTAGCACACCCATCAGATCACTGTCATCGACAAGATTGTCATGATTCAAGTCACCCATCAAACCGCTGCCCGACTGACCGAAAGAGAACAGCACAACCAGCAGGTCTGAATCATCTGTGCAACCGTCATCGTTCACATCGCCCGGCTGGGTGATCTTAAAGACTCGTCCCGTGGTGCCGTTGGGCGCGGAATTGTTAGAAGTGAGTAAATAAAGCTCTTGATTCAAGTCATGCCCAATCCCTAAGACAAATCGCTGTAAGCGTCCGTTAGGATATCCAGCAATGGCAAGCGCTCGCATCTGCCATAATTCATCCTCTTTGTCGGCGCGTGGAGCGGCAAACAAAGAGCCATTCGCTGTGTTGAAGGCGGTACTCCAATCGCCAAACACGTATTCTCCCGACAGTTGCGGAAGCCGGCTGCCCCGGTAGATAGTGCCTCCTATCACCGCAATCCCAATGCCGCCTCCCACCGCATTCGCGTTCCGATATTCGATAATTGGCATAATTAACGGTTCACCCATATGCCCCAGGTCGCTGCAGACATCTGGCGGATTGGCAGGATTGTTGGGATCAAAGCAGTGCGTGCCTTCGCGAAGGTTCCAACCGTAGTTGCCGCCTCTTGTCACGATATCGACCTCTTCCCATAAGCCCTGCCCGACATCGCCGACAAACAGCTCATGGCTGCCACCGCTGTCAAACTGCATACGGAAAGGATTGCGGAAACCATAAGCGTAAATCTCGTCGCGTCCATCGCGACCGACAAACGGGTTGTCTGCGGGAACTCCATAAGGATCGCCTTGATTCACATCAATTCGCAAGATTTTGCCTAACAATGCCTCGATATCTTGCCCGTTCCCAATAAAAGGATTGTGTCCAATCCCTGTGTCGTTAGCGCGTCCACCATCGCCAACAGCGATGTAGAGATAGCCATCGGGTCCAAACGCCAACGCGCCCGCGTTGTGATTGAATTGAGGCTCATCGATTTGCAGCAAAATGCGTTCAGAAGTCGGGTCCGCCAGTTCGGGATCATCAGAAACTTGGAACTCGCTGATATGCGAAGTATGGTCAAAGTTGGTCGGCGCTTCTGGTCTTCGCGGCGCGCTGTAGTAGACAAAGAACCTGCCATTTTGCGCGTAGTCTGGGTGGAAAGCCAATCCCAACAAACCGCGCTCGTCAAAACCCGGTCGGAGACCGACCATTCGGGAGCGCACATCTAAAAAAGGCTCCACCTTCAAATTGCCAGAGGGTGTAATCACCCATATAAACCCGGCTTGGTCAACGACAAACAAGCGACCGCTGTTGTCAGGCGAAGGCATCAACGCGACAGGCGCGGTAATACCACCAGCGACCTGCTTAAGACCGACTGTGTCCTGACTAAAACTCGTGACACCTGTCCCTAAAACGGCAAAAAGCCCACTTACAAGTAAGACATGGAACTTACTCATGAGAATAACCTCCTCTAAGGTTGATTGGCGCAGGCGCGAACCGAAGCTCGCTCCCTTGCTTTATGGTGGACTTGCCGGCAGTCTAAACTTAAACACGCTTGTAAACTCTGTAGGTTCCCTCGAATTTATCGATTTCTTAATCTTATATCTGCTAAAATAAAAAGATTCAGTTCAATGAGGGAGAATATGAATAAGGGTTTGTGCATATTATTAGGGTTGATGATGGGATTAGGAGCGCTGATGGCAAATGAAAAAGTGATTATCGCCCATCGAGGCGCAAGCGCGTATCTGCCAGAGCATACGCTGGAAGCATACGCGCTTGCATATGGCATGGGCGCGGATATCATCGAACCGGATGTCGTGTTGACGAAAGAGGGAATCTTAATCTGTTCGCATGACCTCTATTTGGAAGCCACGACCGATGTCGCCGAAAAGTTTCCAGAGCGCAAACGCGATAATGGTCATTATTACGCGATTGATTTCACCCTGCAAGAAATCAAACAACTGCGCGCTTATGGGCGAACGCCTGTCAGCGAACGCGCCACACTCCCCCGCTTCGAAGTGCCAACCCTGGAAGAGATGATCCAATTGATCCAGCGGATGAACAAACAGACCGGGCGCGATGCGGGCATTGTGCCAGAACCCAAATCGCCCGCTTTTCATGCCAAAGAGGGCAAACCCATCGAGGAGCCGCTGCTTCGCTTGTTGGAAAAGTATGGCTACAAAGGGCGCGATGCCAAAGCGATTATCCAATGCTTTGAAATGGACAGCCTGCGAAAAATGCGTGAAGAACTGCGAACCGACTTACCGCTTGTGTTTCTGACCTCTACGCTCATTTCGGAGAGCGTTTTGAACGAATTCAAGCAATTTGGCGATGGGATCGGCGCATACCGCTATCTGATTGAAGACGCGCAAGGGCGATCTGTCAACGAGAACGGCTTTGTGAAGGCGTGCCGTCATCATGGGCTAAAGGTTTATGTCTGGACGCTGAAGAATGAGGTCGACGCGGCGCGCCGCTTCCTGTATGATTACGGCGTGGACGGCATCTTTATCGACAATCCAGATGCGGGCGTTCAGGCAAAGCGCAAAGAATAAAGAGAGGGGGTTCCATCAAACCCGTTCATAACGCGTGTTCCGACGCCGAGGTTCAAAGCCTGCCCCGTGAATGATGCGTTCCAGTTCGGTCGCGTTCAAGATGAACTTGCTGCCCTGCGCAGAAACCACGTTCTCCTCGATCATTGTCGAGCCTAAGTCGTCGACCCCATATTTCAAGGCGAGCTGCGCAATCTTGGGTCCTTGCGTCAGAATACTGGCTTGCAGGTGATCGAAGTTATCCAACATCAGCCGAGCGACCGCAACCGTGCGCAGGTAATCGAACGCGCTTGCTTTCTGAACATTGGGCATATCGGTGCCTTCCGGCTGAAAGTTCCAGCAGATGAAGGCGGTGAATCCGCCCGTCTCATCTTGCAATTCTCGCAGCCGGATGAGATGCTCGACGCGCTCCTCCATTGTTTCCACATGGCCGTACATCATACTGGCTGTGCTGCGCATCCCTTTCAAGTGAACTTCCCGCATGAAATTTAGCCATTCTTGGGTGGTGTCTTTGAACTGCGCGATCTCCTTGCGGACCCGATCCACCAAGATTTCGCCGCCCGCGCCGGGAACCGAATTCATGCCCGCTTGTTTCAATCGCTGTAGGCAGTCCGGCACACTCAGCTTGGAAATGTGCGCCAAGTAGAGAATCTCCGCCGGCGACAGCCCGTGAATAATCACTTCGGGAAACGCGGCGCGAATTTCGCTGAAAAGGGTTTCGTAATAATCGATTTTTAGCTTAGGGTTCAATCCGCCCTGAATCAGTAATTCCACACCGTCCTGTTCCACCAGTTCGCGGGTTTTTTGCAAAATCTCTTCGTTGGTCAGCGTATAGCCTTCTTCATGTCCTGGCACGCGATAGAATGAGCAGAACTTGCAGCGCACCCAGCAAACATTGGTATAGCTGACGATCCGACCAATGACATAAGTCACGATCGGTTCGGGGTTTTTCTTCAAGCGAACATAATGCGCCAGCGAAGCCAGTTCGGGCAGTTTGGGGTAATGCATCAACGCGACGCCTTCTTCATAACTCAGACGCTCGCCATTCAAAACTTTTTCAGCAATAGAGTCGAATTGAACATCGGTAGTCATAATGTTTTCTCCAACAGATTATACCCGCCGGAGAAGCTTCTCTTACCGGCTGCCGAACGCCTTTTGCAAGCCCTGCTCCAAATCGCGCATCAGGTCTTCGGGATGTTCTAAGCCGATAAACAAACGGAACAGCCAAGGACGCTTGCCCGCTTCGGGTTCGCGCATCGGCCAGCCGAGAACCAGACTCTCAAAACCGCCCCAACTGCAACCGATCCGGAACAAACGCAGACTGTTCACAAACGCATGGGCTTGCTCATCTGCGCAGGGAGTGAGCTCCACGCTGAAAAGACTGCCATACCCGCTCATCTGCTGCCTGCCCAGTTCATATTGCGGATGGCTGTTCAAGCCGGGATGATTCACCTGTTTCACACCGGGCTGGGTTTCCAGCCAAGAAGCGACCTGCAAACCGTTCTTCTGGTGTCGTTCCATGCGGACATCCAGTGTGCGCAGTCCGCGTATCAGCAGCCACGCCGCGAACGGGTCCAAAGTGGGTCCGAAGGTGTTGCGCGCATGGTTAACGCGCTCCATCAGCGCGCTGGAACCCGCCACCACGCCCGCAATGATGTCGCTATGACCGCTCATATACTTCGTTGCGGAATGAACCACTAAATCGATGCCCAGCGCAGCCGGTTTTTGGAACAAGGGAGTCGCCCAACTGTTGTCAACAATCGTCACTATATCCCGCGCTTTCGCCAGGTCCGCAATGCCCTTCAAATCTTGAAGATGAAAGAACATGCTGGAAGGCGTTTCCAGATAAATCAACCGCGTGTTAGGCTGGCACGCCTGCTCGAACTCTTCCACCGTGAAGCCGTCGATCAGTGTCGTGGTGACGCCATAACGCGGCAAGTATTCGTTCATCAAGCGCAGAGTCGGCGGATAGGCGGTTTTGATACTTATCACATGATCGCCTTGATTCACCATCGCCATCACCGCGCAGGTAATCGCGCCCATCCCAGAGCCACAGCACAGCGCGCGGTCCGCGCCCTCTATCAGCGCGATTTTCCGCTCCGCCAATTCAGTGGTCGGGTTCCCAGAGCGCGTATAATCGTAACCATGCGGGTTGAACTCGCTTAGGCGCGCTTGAATATCCGGGTATGTGAACAGAGAGGTTTGAATAATGGGGGGAACCACTGCGCCAAACGGGTGTTCCTCTTCCTCCCCCCAATGCAATAACTGCGTATTCAGATGATCAGAATTCATTCTTCGTCCTTCGATAAGTCAACCTCGCCGCGTGTCAGTCGGCGGGCAAGCGTTTCTTGAGAAATGGCGGATAGCACAATATGCCCTGAATCCATAAACAAAATCGATTTGGTTCTTCGTCCTTGAGTCGCATCAACCAATAGACTTCCTTCTTTTCTCAACTGGCGAACCAAACGACGCATCGGGGCAGACTCGCTGCTAACCATCGAGACGACCTTGCTTGTCAACACAAAGTTGTAAAACCCAACGTTTAACACCGGCGGTAAGGACTGCATGGCTCAACCTCCTCCCATGAATGGTTTGATTTAACTCGTAATCGCGTGAAACAATTTACTTTTCCCGTCTTTTCCCACCTTTCCTGCCATATAAGGTAAAATTTTAGCGAGAATGAGAATCGCCGTGATAGGATTAGGAGCCGTTGGCAGCGCAGCCCTGCGCTATGTGGCGTCGCGTGGACATCAAGCCGTCGGTTTCGAACAGTTTGAGCGCGGACATACACGAGGCAGTTCGCATGGCGAGTCGCGCATCATCCGGTACGCCTATCCAGACCCATTTTACACCCACTTGATGAGCCTCGCCTACCCGCTTTGGGATCAATTGGAAGAGGCAGCGCAACAGACCCTGTTTGTCAGGCGCGGGATGTTTTTCTTCGGAAAGTCTGAGAATCCCGAACTGCGAGAGATAGAGGATTCGCTGACCCAGAACCAAGTTCCGTATGAACGCTGGAGCGCGAACCAAGCGCAGGAACGTTTTCCGGCGATGCGTTTCCAACCGGGCGAACAAGTGATTTATCATCAAGAGGGGGGCTACCTGCGAGCGACCGCTTGTGTATTAGAGAATTTGCGATTGGCGGAGGCAGCGGGCGCAGTGATTCGTGAACATACTTCGGTGTTATCTCTAAAATCTCAAGCGGGAGGGGTGCTTATACGACTTGAAGAGGGCGAGGAATGGTTTGACCGTGTATTGGTGTCGGCGGGCGCGTGGCTTCCTTCCCTGCTGCCGTTCGTGAATCTGCCGCTGTCGGTGACCCGTCAAACCGTTTTCTACCTGAGTATCGCGAACCAAGCGCGCCTGTTTGAGGCGGACGCTCTGCCTGTGTGGATCGATGCGGATACCTATTGGTACGGCTTCCCTGCCGATGGGGTTGTGCCCGGCGTGAAACTGGCGCGTCACCAGCGAGGCAAACCCATCTCAGACCTGAGCCAGCCCGCGCGTCCTTTGGATGAAAGCGATTGGCAGCCTGCCATAGCCTATGCCAGCCAGCGATTCCCTGATTTATCGGACGAATTGACGGAGGGCTACACTTGTCTGTATACCAACGCGCCCAACGACGACTTCTTGATGGATCGCGCGCCGGAACTGCCCCATGTCCATTTGGTCAGCGCGTGTTCCGGGCATGGTTTCAAGTTCTCAGTTTTGATGGGACAACTGGCGGCGCAGGAAACTATCGGCGAACCGGTGGGCTTAGACCTTTCGCGTTTTCGGTTAGGAACTCAACGATGAACTGGAGCTTGCTCAATCAGACCGAAACACGCTGGGGCTTTGCAATCAGCCCTGAGCAGCAGGAGCAGATGGATGCCTATCTGCAGTACCTGTATGAAGCCAACGAGGCGATGAACTTGACTCGCGTCCCCCAAGAAGAGGCGGTAGGGCGGCACCTGCTCGATTCGTTGGCGTATGCGGCGGCGGGGCAGCCTCCGCGTAAAGCGCGTCTCATCGATGTGGGAACCGGCGCGGGGTTGCCAGGTATTCCACTTCAAATCGCGTTCCCTTCCCTGCGGATGACCTTGTTAGACTCGCATGGCAACACCGTGGAATTCTTAAATGGCGTCTGTTTGAAATTGGGGTTAGAGACAGTTCGCTGTATCCAGGCGCGAGCGGAGGATTTTGCGCGTCAGCCTTTGGAGCGGGAGGGATACGATTGGGTTGTGGCGCGCGCGGTGGCGAAGGTCCCTGTGCTGATTGAGTTGTTGATACCACTCATCAAGGGGGGCGGATTCGCGATTGCCAACCGGTCGCAAGGGGAACAGCCCGCCTTGTTGAATTCGGAGAAGGGCGCAAAACTGTTGGGCGCGAAAATGGCGATCCATGAAGTGGCGTTTGAGGCAGAACAGGGCGAAGTGACGAGGCTCATCGCAAAATATCGGAAAGCCTTCAAGACACCGCGCGCCTATCCGCGCCCATGGGCAACAATCCTCAAGCAGCCGTTGGGCGAGGAGAGCGGGTGAGAATCGCTATCGATGCGCGCTTGCTGACCGGGCGCTTCACCGGCGACCGCACCTACTGGCTGGGACTTCTGCGCGCGATGATCCCCTTGTTAAGCGAGGAAGAATTGTTGCTTTTCACCGATAAACCGTTGCCTGAAAACGTCCTCCCTGCCAGTCCTCAATGGCGCGAGATCGTCCTCCCTGTACGCAGCGGAAGAGTGTGGAGCATGTTTACCTTCCCGCGCGCGGCGCGTCAATGGTCAGTCGATATCGCGCACCTGCAATATTCGGTATCGCCCCTGTTTCGTTGTCCCGTCGTGACCACCGTGCATGATGTCTCTTTTCTGGTGGGTCCCCAATGGTTCGCTTGGAAAGACCGTTGGCTGCTGCGTTTCAGCGTGCCTGCCTCGTGCCGCCGCGCCGCGCGGGTGTTGACCGTCTCCGAGACCTCGCGGGAAGACATCTTGAAGCATATTTCTTTACCGCCCGAAAAGGTAGTCGCCACCCCGCTCGGTTTGCCGGACGGATTCTATCCCATGGACAAAGCGGAAGCGCAGGTGTGGATACGCGAGAAATATGGTATCGAACCGCCTTACGCGATCAGTGTGGGCGTTTTACAGCCTCGCAAAAACTGGACACTCGCGTTGCAGGCAATCAACGAAGCGCGAAAACTGTATGGGTTACCATTGCGTTTGTTGCTGTTGGGCAAGGCGGGCTGGCTGCAACAAGCCTTAGAGCGGGAAATCGCGAAGTTGAACGCGGGCGATTGGCTGGTTAAGACGGGCTATGTGCCGGACGAACATCTCCTCTATTTCTACAACGCGGCGGACGCGCTGCTCTTCCCTTCTTATTACGAGGGTTTTGGGTTACCTCCGTTAGAAGCGATGGCGTGCGGCACGCCAGTCATCGCCTCCAATGGTGGCGCGCTGCCAGAGGTAGTCGGGGGCGCGGGAATCCTGCTGCCTCCCGCGGAGCCGGGGCTGTGGGCGAACGCTTTGCAGGTGGTGTTCAACGAACGGGAATACCGAGAGCGCATGCGCGAAGAGGGTTTGCGCCGCGCCCTACAGTTTGATTGGAAACAGACGGCTGCCCAGACCCTTGCTGTCTATCGCGAGGCAGGTTTCAACTCGCGCAAGTAAACATTCTTGAAGTAAAGCGGAGCGCCGTGATTCTGCAGCCAAATTCTGCCCTGTGTCGGAAGCGGTTTTCCTCGCTCCCAATAGTTTTCCAGCGGCGTATTTAGAACCACCAGTTCCTCATTCAGCCAAATCGTCACTTTATCGCCCACCATCAAAATGCGGAAGCGGTTCCATTCGCCGGGCGGGCGGTCCGCTCTCCTCAGGGGTTGATTCGGGTTAGAGATATTATTGAAAAGTCCTCCTGAGCCTTCCGGACGATCCCAAATCTGCACTTGAGGCATATCGCGCAGGTAGATTCCGCTGTCCCCGCCCGGCTCAATTTTCCAATCGACCAGCAGTTCCATATCGCCGTAAGGTTCATCTGTGCCTAAACTGTCGCCTTTGCCATCAAAAATCAGTGTTCCCTGCTCCACGCGCCAATGCTGTTTGGCAGCCTCTTTTGCCTTCAGGATCGCTTGCGTGAGCGCGTCAGACGTCAATTTGGCGCGCTCTTGGGGGTTGCCGATCCATTGATGCCATCCGGTCAGGTCTTTGCCGTTGAACAAAGCTTTGAACCCCCGAGGCGGCGTGTTTTCTTTCACCGTTCGTTTCAATTCTTTGATCTGGATATTGCGGAAGTCGGCACGGTTTGTATGCGAAAGAAAACCGATGTGTCCTCGGTCGCGCAGGAAGCCGGGACGCCCCGCGAACACATTGGGGTCCTGAATCGTGTTGGTATCAACGTTCAGCACGTGCTTCCCGTTTAGGCGCACCGTCACATGCCGCTCTTGACAGGTGATCTCCATTTGATTCCATTCACCCGCCTTCTTCACGACTCCGCGCTGCGCGGGAGAGACCCCATACATCGAACCGCAATATTGGGCAGGGTTCTGGGTCGCATATTCGGGAGCGTGATCATCCAGCAGCTGAATCTCGATGCCATAACGCGAGGCTTGGGCATCTACCGGCGCGCGCAGGGCGATCCCATTATTCGCGCCAGGCGAGAGCTTGAACTCCAACTTCAGTGTGAAATCTCCATACTGTTTTTCGGTCATCAACTTCCCGCTCCCGCTGGAGGGACAAACCAGCGTGCCATTCTCCACGCGGTACGGTTCCCCGCCCCGGAACTCGCGCGCGATCCAGCCTGTCAGGTCTTTTCCGTTGAACAAGGGCTTGAAACTTTGTGCTTGGGGCATAGAAAGCAAGCCCAGCGCAAGCGGGAGAAAAGCATACATGCGAAAAAAGAGAGGTCGGTTCCGGCGTCTGCGTCTCATTTGGCGAAGGCGAACCCGATGAAAGACCATCGCCGCGCCGAGACTCAGCGCGCCTCCCCAGAAGAGCCAGCGCGTGAACCAACCTGCTGTCGCCATCACGCTGCGCTCCACCGAGTCGGCAGCCACAACAGGGACACGGATCAAGGTCTGTTCGCCTTTCTGCAGCACCGCGTAGCCAAGCGCTTGATCCTGCTCGATGGGCGCGCGCGCTTCCGCGATCTCCAGTTTCCATTCGTACTCGCCCAATCTTTTCGTCGGTATCGACCAAGCGACATCCTCTTTCAGTTTGATCCCCACAGCGGGCGCGGTTCCTCCCTTCACCTCCACTTCCCCAATCACCGTTTCCGGCTCGGCATATCGCAGGAGCGTCCATTCATTAAATCCGTAATCCATCAGCGCGGCGGTATCCTCGTCACGGGTGTCGCTGTTCAGCACCACCGCAATCAGCCGTCGCCCCTCAAGCGTCGCGGAACCGGCAAAGCAGAGTCCCGCCTGGCGCGTGTAGCCCGTCTTGATACCGTCCGCCAGAGGGTACTGACGCATAAACTTGGAGCGGTTCAGCAGCACCGTATCCTCATTGTTCTTACTGCGTTCGATGGCGCGTTTTCGGGTGCAGACGATTTCACAGAAGTCGGGATTACGCATGGCATATCGCGCGATCAATGCCATATCGCGCGCAGTAGAGAGGTGTTTGGGATGGTGCAATCCGTGCGGGTTGACAAAATGGGTTTGCGTCGCGCCCATTTCCACCGCTCTTTTGTTCATCAATTTCGCAAATTCTTGTACCGAACCGGAAACATGCTCCGCCGCCACCACCGCGCCATCGTTCGCCGATCTCAGCATCAGCGCATACGCCAGATCGCGCAAGGGGACCTTTTCGCCCAATTTAAGATGCAGGGAACTGGTCGGCTGGGCAATGGCGTTCTTGGAGGCTTTGGCGGACGCTTCCATATCGGCATTTTCCAGCAGTAACAGGGTGGTCATGATTTTGGTCAGGCTGGCAGGAGGTAAGGGTTTATCGGCGTTTCGCGCATACAGAATCTGTCCTGTCGTCGCCTCCATTAAAATCGCGCTCTTCGCCTTGAGGGCGGGCGGCTTCGGGTTCTGAGCTGCCCCCACCGTCCACAACGCGATCAATCCCCACACTCCCATTAAAACACGCATAGGTTTCCTTTTCGAGACCGAACCGCCACTTCCTGCCCCACTTTGCGTTACTTCAAATCGACCCATTCCACCGTCATCGTGGTCAAATCCACCACTGCGCATGTGGGCGTCCCTGTCAGCCAACCGCACACCTCGCCGGGGTTCAACACCAGACATTCCCCCACATACCGTGTTTCTTTCAGATGGGTATGCGCATAAATCACCAGATCATACAGCCCGCTCCGCGCGAACGCCTCCACCGGCTCCGGCTCATGGATCATCGCGATTCTTCTGCTTAAAAGTTCAAGAAAAAGCGGTTGAACCTGTACCGAGCCGATTTCGCTTAGACGCTTGTATAGCCCCAGCCGTTCGCCGTCGTTGTTTCCAAAAATTCCACGAAACGAAGATTGCAAACCAGCCAATTCATTCACAACAAACGGCGCGACAAAATCGCCCGCATGCAGCGTCCATTCCACGCCTGCCGCATTGAACGCCTGCACTGCCCGCGCCGTGTAAGCCCGGTGATCATGCGTATCCGCCATCACTCCTATCTTCATCACAGCCTCCATTATTTCTATTCAACGCACGAACCGCCTTTCCTATGCTGCCTGCCCGCTTCCCCCTGCCCTCTTTCGTTCTTCCGAACGCGGCTCAGAGTTTCTGTAACGCCATTATTGCCATGGGTAACGGAGTTCGTGACGGTAATAACTCAGTTACAGAGGGCGGTAACTCCGTTCGTGACGGCAATAATGGAGTTCGTGACGGCGGTAACTCAGTTACAGAAGGTAATAACTCCGTTCGTGACGGCGGTAACTGAGTTACCCATGGCAATAATGGAGTTCGTGACGGCGGTAACTCAGTTACAGAAGGTAATAACTCCGTTCGTGACGGCGGTAACTGAGTTACCCATGGCAATAACTCGCTTAGATTTTCCTGTTTGCGCTCATTTTGAACTCAAACCGCTTCAGTTGCTTGGTCTAAGCGCATTTGAGTTGAGTCTCATGTTGTTAGCAGTGTGCTGAGAGGACAAGGGTGATGTTTTCGTGGGGGTTGCCGACCAAAATGGCACACGAACGCGCGCCCCTACAAGCTTATCACCCTGAGCGCAGCGAATAGGTCTGGTTTTTCGGCGGAGACGGTCGCCCCGCTTGCAGGCGAACCTGACGGAGGGGTCAGAACAACTTTGATGTCCCTCTGTGTAATTTGATTCTCGAGACATCGAACAAAACACATAAAAGAAGGAAACATCCGTGAGAAGAAGAAATACCTGAAAGTCTAACATTGCTGTTAGGCTATTCGTAGTAGAGATGAACCCTATGAGAATACCCCCACTCTTGAAGAGTTTTGAATGGTCCCGATATCGGATCGTGTTAGAGGTAGAGCAGCCGCTGACGATGCCTGAATACAAAGGTGCCACCTTGCGCGGGGCTTTTGGCAACACCTTTAAACGCATCGCCTGCACCCAGGATCACGCCTCGTGTAACGCAAAACCACCCGGCTGCCAGTGCGCGTATGGCGCGATCTTCGAGCCTCAAAAACCCTCTCATCTCAGCCGTCTTCGTGCGGGTGAGGAAGTGGCGCGTCCTTTTGTTTTGGAGCCACCCACCGACCCTCAGATGCGCTACCAACCTGGTGAAACCATTCCATTTTATCTTACTCTTTTTGGGCAAGCGATAAAACAATTGGTCTGGTTCCATGTCACCTTCCATAACCTGAGAACTATCGGTGTGCCAGCTCAGCGCGGAAAAGTCTTTGAACGCGAAATGTGGGCAGTGAACGACAGCACCCAAGAAGAGCAGTGCCTTTACCAACATCCCGACCCCATCATAAAGAATGTAGATTATCGGATGAACTTGGAGACTCTGATGGATATACTTCCCTTCCCCAAGACGGACACGCTCACCTTGCAATGGGAAACGCCGGTGAATTTGACCTATCAAGGCGAAATGGCGCGCGATCTGGAGTTCCATATCCTCATCAGCCGTTTGCTCAGCCGCGTTGAACACTTGGGAGCGCTGTATGTCAATGTTACACAGGTGGATGACGACTGGAGTGAAACGGCGCGCCAATGGATCCATCAAGCCAAAGAGGTCTGTCGGACGCGACAGGAGACCGAAATCAAAGAATGGAAGCGTTTTTCGACCCGCCAATCACGCGACATCCCGATGACAGGCGTACTCGGAACTGTGGCGTATGAAGGCAATCTAACCCCTTTCATACCCTTGCTGGTTTTAGGACAGTTCACCCATGTCGGAAAACATGCGGTCTTCGGACTGGGAAAATATAGAATATTAAGAGAAAATTTAGAAAAAAATCCCACCCTGCCAAATTAGGGCAGGGTGAGGCTGTCAAACTTTATGTATGGAGAAACCAGTGTCGGAAAATCGAGAACTGAACCGCAAAGCCTACGAACGAATCGTATGGCTTCATGGGCAAATCCAAGCCAAGACGTATCCAAACTCGAAGAGCCTTCACGAGAAATTCGGGGTGAAAGAGCGCACTGCCTATCGAGACGTAGAGTTTCTCAAATATCATCTCAACGCGCCTTTGGAGTTTGACCGAAAGCGAAACGGGTTTTACTACACGGACGAATCATTTACGCTCCCTGCCGTTTGGATGACGGAAGGCGAGTTGATGGTGATCTATCTCGCCGAAAAGGTGTTGCGGCAATACGCGGGCGCGATCTATGAACAGGAACTGAAATCCGCCTTTGCAAAACTTTGCGCTTGCCTGCCCCAGTCGATTTCGGTAAACTTAAACGCGATAGCCAGTGATATATCAATTGATCCTGGACCTGCTCGCGAAGTCGAGACAGAAACCTATAAGCAACTGGTAGAAGCGATCCGAGAACGCCGATCCGTTGAAATCATTCATTATTCTGCGGAAAGAAACGAAACGACTCAGCGCGTGGTGGACCCGTATCATTTGCACAATCAATTTGGCGATTGGAATTTGATAGCTTATGACCATTTGCGTAAAGACATGCGCAATTTTGCTTTGAGTCGGATTCGCTCCATCGCCAAAACGAACCAGCGATTTGAGGTCCATCCTGATTTCAATCGGGAAACCTACCTGGCGAACCAGTTCTGGGGTTATCACAGCGCAAACCCCATCGAGGTCGTAGCGCGATTTGACCCATACCAAGCGCGCTGGATACGCGAGAAACAATGGCCAGGAGAACAATGCAAAGAAGAATCAGAAGATGGCTCGCTGCTGCTCACCTTCCATGCGCACCACCAAGAAGCAGCAATGCGATGGCTGATGCAATACGGAAGCCATGTCCAGGTGTTGCAACCGCAGGAACTGGCCGACGCCATCGCGAATGAAGTAGAGAGGATGAAGACAATTTACCAGAGGAGGTCTTAGATGCAATCTCACCTAGATTATCAAGATATTCGCCTGCAAGCGATCAAGTTTATGCTTGAGAGGCAATGGAAGCAAAAAACAGGCAAAAGCCGCTACTTTGAGCAGAGTTTGTATGATCATACGCTTATAGAACTGGATGCGCTTATCACATTGTTGCCGATTTTAAGAAAAACTATTTCTCCAACGCTCACTGTTGAAGAGGAACAAATCTTGCTTGCAAGTATTGTTGTTCACGATGTTGGGAAAGAATTAGACGAGTGGCAAGAGTATGTGTTAGGTAGAAGAAATTTTCTTTCAGATGTAAATCGGGAACTGACCGAAGAGATTGTTCCCATATTCGCCAATCGGCTAGGATTTACAGGGGTTGAAGAAATGATCTCCAATATTCTACTTCATATGCGTTATGAACGTTCCACAGCTAAGGTTTTGGATAGAGTGTTGTTTGGCGAACATAATGATAAACGATGGAAAACATTAGCCGATATTGTTGATGCAATCGACAACGTTTGCTCCGCCAAAGGTCTATTTGCAGGTCTCCGATGCTTGGAAGAAAGAAGTTGTCTGTCCAATCATTTGAGAATCACCTACCATATGGTTCAAATTCGTGGAGTATCTACCACATTATTACATCGCGCGGCAATTGACGCTTTTATTGGTAAAGGCTGGAACCCGCTTTTGCACTATAGCAACGGAACTATTTATGTTGCAAGTAGTGCCGAACAAATAGAGGACCCTCAGCCGGAAGCCATTCACCAGAGACTATCCGAATGCCTGCAGGATATAATGCCCAAAAATATAGCCAATTTAGTTGTTGGAATTCCAACAGCATCAATGTTACCTAAACCGGAGCTGTTTGATCACTCTGAGTTGTCGTCCTATCTTAGCGCTGCAGCGCGAAAGGTCAATAGAAAAGGATTCTCAAAGAAACCCGAAACCGCGCGCAGAAAGGTTGTCCAAGAATATTTGCTACATAAGAATGACCAGACTGATTTAACTTCTCAGCGACTGGCGGAAGAATCGGAACGAATCAGTGTTGCACAACCTGAAATGTGTATATTCAAGCTTTTCAAGTCGGCTCTATCAGAAGATTTGATAGGGGATGTTCCGACTATCGAGGCTGAATATGACGCAGTCTTTGGCAGAGGCGCATATAAAGACCTGAATTCAACCTCAACGTTGATGCCTGCGCGAGAAATGGCGTTGGTCATCGATCGTTTTTGGGAGCTCAAGGGGGCTCAGTTTGGACTTAACGTCACCAAAATAGAACATCTTCTTGATCATAGCAAACGTGAGAGTATTTTGATAAATACACTGACTTGTATCGCGAACAAGATTTATGCCTCGCTCCCTGAAGAAAAAAGACCCACACGTTCAAAACCAGCCGATATAGCAAGATGTTTTCTTGTTGACTTAGTCTACCCTGCCCAACTCCATGACTTGGCGGAATTGGCAGACCGACAGATGAAAGCATATGCAATCACAAAAAGCAATGCTAAAAGTGAGAAGGGGCTACATTTATGCCCTATTTGCAATCAGTTCTTTGAAGAAGGGGTATCAGCAAAGGCTGATTTTTTAGAAAATCCTGAGTCGCATACGAATCGCGCGAAGTCTCATGGAAGCGGTGGCAAAGCGATTGTCATTTGTAATGCTTGTAAGTTCGAAAGGTTTACCCAGCAATTGCTTCTCGGAACCAGAGCCTCTTCGACCTTGATAATCATGCCCCGTATGAATGTAGGTCATAGTAGTGGTGAACAGCTTCGTAAGAAGGTGATTCGTATCCAACAGTTGGTAACCACTATTATGTCTGAAGCAAATCCTAAACCAGATGTCAATGTATCTTTCAACCGAACCTATAGTATTGCTCGTAGATTAAAGGAGCTTGACATTTACCGCCTTAGCGCAGAGGAGATTGTGGAACTGCTTACAAATGAGCCAACCGAAGAGACACTACACAACAATAGAAAGAAGCTGCAAAAGGAATTGGAACAGCATTATGACGTTGATTCGCTAACGACAGACCTTATCAATGCAGAATGGGGTACAGATTTTGAAACTGTTGAGGAAGCAATAGCAGCTCTCATCGATAACTTAGTTGATGATGATGAGGCGCGTATCATTAAAGCTAAGGCATTTAATTTGAATCCCCAATTCTATATCGCTTGTCAAACACCTCATATGATTCTTGTACCACTTGTCAATCCAGTGTCGATGAATAAGGACTCAGACACAAATGCGGGTATCCGAGAACTTCACCTAATGCTGGTTCTTGGTTTATCATTGGATTGTACCGTTGCCATTGCAAGAACAGGAGAAGTAATTACCTTTGAAGGAGGTGAAGGGGTTGCGCGTGTTCCACCTATACCTGCATTACGTGATTTGATCGGCAGTGAATGGGTATCCATCGAATCGGCCAAGAAGTGGTTAGATGCTATTTCCGCTACAGCCCTGTTAGCAAACGGGACTGATTATCCTGAGAGATCTAATCTATATCAGATATTGAAAAGCCCAACCATGGGGCATATCCTGAGACGCATTGAACAGCAGAGCAATTCAGGACTTGCCTCAATTCACCATTTTCAGCTACTTGAACAACTGAAGGAGGTATTAAAATGAAGCCGCTTGTATTGACAAAAACACGGCGATTTGATATTGACGATTACCGAACAGACATTGACGATATCGTAATGGAGTTTGACAGATATCTTGATGAGTACCCCGTGAAAACAGCCAAATCAATGCATAGTTTAATGGGACCAGTTCCCATGATCTTAGATGGCGCGAGAGTCCGTAAAGAAAGCGCGCCAACATTGATCGGTCGTGCTGTGAGAATGCACGAAATGAACCCGCGCGCGAAGGGGTACTTATCTCCCCAGGCATTAAAGGCGCTAGAGAATGCCACCAATAAACTGCTGGCACTTTGCGACAAAGTGCCAGTGACGGCCGTTACAAAAGTTACTGAGAGAATCAGATACAGCATCTACTATAGGCGTCGTAAAAAAGGCGTACAGTGGCTAGAAGAAACTCGCTTAGCTTTTGTTGCATACTTAAAAAAGAAGTATTCTGATGATGACTCGTTCGCAACAGCATGGGGAAAAAACGCGCTGGTTTTAGAAAAGGCTCCGTTCCCATCGAAAAACAACATGCTTTATCAGCAAGGAAACAATAATATAAAAGAGGACATCAATGCTTTCTGGAGCATGCCGGAAGCAGAACGACTTGTTCAGGAGGAGGAAGACAATGAGTAAAATGGAATTACTTAGACCCTACACTGTTGACAAACCAGAGCCAATTATTGGTTCAAAGACAATTCAACTGATTCTTATGCGTGAAGTGCTTGACTACACAGTGCTGCGCACGGAAGAGACACGGGAATTAAATACTGTCGTTACACCACTATCTGCTAACAAAAATGATCCCATTATCCGAGTGGCATTTTTGGCGACGAAGCAGAAAGCTGCAGAGTCGCGTCAGTTAGAACAACTGTTGAGAACAGCAACGCAGGAGCATGGGATGTCGGTGCCGCAATGCTACTTGAAGGATAACCTCTGTTTGCAATGCCCACGCTGTGCGTTGTTTGGAGCAACCAGTGTGGAATCTGGTAAAGGTGACTTGGCAAACATCAAGCATCGCCTCGAATATTCTACAGCTTTTTCCCTGTTTACGTTTGAAGATATCG
Source organism: Fimbriimonadia bacterium (assembly GCA_026129765.1). Lineage (GTDB taxonomy): Bacteria > Armatimonadota > Fimbriimonadia > Fimbriimonadales > GBS-DC > JAHCHP01. Next base: position 61,613 of record JAHCHP010000019.1, read on the forward strand.
AATCCGCGATTACCTTCAATGCGATCAATGACTCCAATCAAACAACAGGTCAGGCATTAGGAACTCGTTACGCTGTTGCTCCTGCAACTGTATTTCCGAGTATAGTGACGTTGAGGAGTGTTACTCTTAGCGAGTTGATCCTCACAATTAAGACTTTGTTGGCAAGTAAGAGCTACGGAGCAGAATCGCGGATTGGTGGTGATATGAGGAACTCAATCTACGGCATTATTGGTGGTTGGGAAGAGGTGATTACACCATTAGAGCTGACTCTTGAGTTGTTTGAGCAATTTGAGCAAAAGGAAACTATCACTGGCGACTTAATTCAATCTATTGCTCAAAAATATCTTTCGTTGACAGGCAATCCCGATAAAGTTTCAATATTAAGCCCACAGGATGTAGAAGCGGTTGTCAAGGAATCTGCTGAAACACCTCTCACGAAAAAATTCCTTGAAGATGCGTATGAAGAGGTGAAGCAATATCGCAAGCTGCAGGAGAAACCTAAGAAAGCAAAGTCTTAGGAGGTATAGCAATGGCTCAGAGTTTGGACTTGAACAAACATGGCACGCGTTTGTATTTAGGACGGTTATATAACCATGATTATTTGTGGTTTTCGTCAAATGAGATCAGCAAGGTGTCTCTAACACAGCCGTTTCTACATAACTATGCGCTTTGCTATGCTCTTTCCCAGCGTTCTCATCGGTTGGGAGAAAGCTCGCCTAAATATGTTACAGACCCAGAGGGAGAATTTGGCTCCATGCCACTCTATCCAACCCCAGCGCAAGCGAACAACACGCAAAAAACTACGGTGACCTTTAATGCGCTTGATTCTTTGACTTGTACTACGGGCGACAGCAAAAGAATGAATACACCTAATTTAGGCAAGCGTGTGTATCTTAACTTGCAATGGGAGCCTATTCAATCACAACGCCCTGAAAAAGGATATGAATTCTTTGTCTTTACATTCAATGATTATCGTCTTCCTGGCGCGTTTCGGTTAGGCAAGAAGGGCACTCCCATACGTATGCGATGGGAAGAGATTCCAACGCCACACGCTTGGTTTAGAAATGTGCCGACACGTCCGTCTCACATTATAAACCCCGCCGATGTAAGTGGCAGTATACTGTCTTACGAACCCATTGCTATTCCCCCTCATTTACTATTAAAGATGACTACATTGCAAGACGACTGGTTTGTGCATAGCGGTAATCATATGATACATGTACCAAAGCGTGTGCTTGAGCGCATAGGAATTTACCCATGATTATAAAAGGTTACCGCTTGCCACAGGTTGAGATACCTGGTATAAGAACTCGTTTGTATCCTCACCAGGCAGCCATGCTTCAAGCGTGGGAGAACAACAAAGCGTTCTTGTTGATTACTAAAACGGGCAGTGGTAAAACCCGTGCCACTGCCCTACCGGTTTTAAGACATGGCGAATCGGCTGTCTTTGTTTATCCAACAAACGCCCTCATTGTAGATCAAGCGCGAGCAATCAAACAATTAATGGATGATGAGGCAGTTTCATATCGCGAATGGACACCTCACAATGCAACCGAAAAATTTGGAGAGGAAGAATATCTTTTAGTTCAAATCAATGCTGATTCACTTCGCGCGTTTGCTAAATCGTGGGGCATGAGCGAAAAGCAAAAAGGGGCTGCCTTGCTCAAATTGCTTCAACAAGACAAGCGTAAGATCGTCCTTATCAACCCTGATATACTTTTTTTGATCTATTCCTTGAGATATGGGGCAAGCCACGAAGCATTGGCTCATTTACAGGCATATAAAACTGTCGTTTTTGATGAGTTCCATCTTTATTGCGGGGTTGAGTTAGCTCATGTGCTATTTCTTATTCATTTAGCAAAACAAATGCATGCTTTTCAGCGTGTTGTATTATTGAGCGCAACTCCAAACGAAGAGGTTCAAACCTATTTAGATCGCTTATTGAATGTGAACATTATAGATTCCTCCGCACCTGCTTCTCAACCTATTTGTGGTGAACGAACGGTTGCGCATGATGTCACTTTGTTACCGTTACTTGTCAGCACTGAACCAGTGGCAGTCATAAGAGAAAAAATCCTGCAGATGGTAGATGAGCTAAGAAAACTGCGCGAATTAAATCAAGTATCAAATATTAGTGGCGAATATACGCCTTGTATCGTGATTTTGAACTCGGCTGTCAGCGCTATCGCATTAGAAGATACCTTGGTTGATCATGGGATTTCCCGATCAGATATCGCCCCAATTCGCGGACTTTCAGCGCGTAGTAGTCGGGATACTAAAGGAAAACTCATAGTACTTGGTACTTCTGCTATTGAAGTTGGCATTGATTTTCAAACAGATTACCTGTTGTTTGAAGCGGGCGATTCCGCTTCTTTTATGCAGCGTTTTGGGCGTGTAGGCAGGCATAAACCAGGTGCAGCGTTCTTGATTGGTTCCTATCGAGAATGCCAATCTTTAATATCAGGTGAGGAAGAGATATCTCGCGATTCTTTAGAAAGCAAAGCCAAAGCAATCTATCCACAACACGATACTAAAACGTGGTTTGTAAACACACTCAGTGGTGCTTTTACAATTCTCGCACAGGCGAACAACTTTCGCAAACGTATAGAAGAAGATGGGAACGCAGATTCAAAGATCAAAGAAAGGATTGCCATTTGGCAAAGTGAAATGTTGAAAAACTATGCTGAAATAATGCAACTTACCGAACTTCAAAGAGCCATTCAAAAGGAAAAACGCAAACCACTTTGGCTTCAACATTATGAAGAGATCAATACTTTCCGCACGTCATTACCTAGTCAAGAAGTATGGGATTTAAATGAAAGAGAGGCTGATCGTGAGTGGCGCTATGAAGCAGATGTAAAAACATTGCTCACCCGCGCTGAAAGATTGTGGTTTAATGAAAAACATGGCAGACTATATGTCAAAGGCTATGGAAAGTATCATCGGGTCTGGTTTGCCAAATCTTTTGAAGATGAACGTGAAGAAGATTGTTGCGGAATTTTTCGAACTACTGCTGATTATTCCTCTCAGGAAATGCAATTTTTTCAAGAAGGACATTTGACTTCAGTTTCGCATGTAATGGCAAAACCCAAACATCACGTTTTCGTATTGGCTCCAAGGGACTTATCATCTCAATTAGATTGGAGATTAGCTTGGTTTCCATGTGGAAGTCCATCTGGGAAGTACATTATTGCATTTGACGGCGATGCGTTGTTGCTCAAAGAGGTATACAACCGATGCAAACGCTGATTATTGAAGAGTATGGCTTGTTCGTAGGAAAAGTGTCGGAGCGGGTCTCGGTGAAAAAAGGCAAAGAGACCGTTTCCGAACATCCCATGATGGACCTGGAGCAGATTCTCATTGCTGCGCGGGGCGTCTCCCTGTCCAGCGATCTGGTGGCGGAGTGCGCGGCGCGTGGCATCTCCATCACCTTTCTGGACTATAGCGGTAAGCCCCACAGCAAACTGGTCTCCCCTGCCCTCACCGCCACCGTGAAAACGCGCCGCGAACAACTGATGGCCTACCAAGACGAACGCGGTGTGGAAATCGCCAAGCGGTTTGCCGAAGGCAAAACTCGTAACCAGATCAACCTTCTTCGGTACTTCGGAAAATACCGAAAACAGCGCCATGCCGCGGACTTTGCCATACTGGAAGCCATCACTCGCGACATGAACCTCTTGCTGAAAGCGATCCGCGCCATCGATGCCCTCACCATCCAAGAAGCGCGCCCTACCATGCTCAACCTGGAGGGACGCGCCAGCGCGCACTATTGGGAGGGAGTTCGTCGATTGCTGCCCAAAAGCGCATTTATGGGGCGCGAAGGACGCGGCGCCACCGACCCGGTCAACGCGCTGCTGAACTATGGTTATGGCATTCTCTATTCCCAAATCTGGAATGCGCTTACCTTAGCTGGTTTGGAGCCGTTCGCGGGATTCCTGCATGTTGACCGCCCCGGCAAACCGAGCATGATCCTGGACTTCATCGAGGAGTTCCGCCAGCCTGTGGTCGATCGGGTCGTGATTGCGCTGCTCAATCGACGGTTCGCGCTGGAGTGGGAACTTCCCAACGAGGAGGAATTGGCAGCCCAGCATGCGGGCAAACTCGCCAGCGCAGACTTACAAGAAACCCGGCGCCTCAGCAGCCAGACCCGCAAAGCGTTCGCATCCAAAATTCTGGAACGCCTGGAAGACCCGGTTCCGTTTGAAGGCAAACGTATCAAACTGAAAAACGTGATCCAAAAGCAAGCGCGCCATGTCGCCACCTTCCTGCGGCGCGAAGGCGACTACAAACCTTTCGTCTCCTCTTGGTGATCCCGCGCGGGAGAGGGTTCCATGAAAATCTTTATTATCTATGACATCGTGAGCAATAAAGTCCGCAAAAAGATCGCCGACACTTGCTTGGACTATGGGCTTCAGCGCATCCAATACTCCACTTTTGAGGGTGAATTGAGCTCCAACCGCCGCCAAGAAATCGCCCTCAAATTGGAAAAACGACTGGGTAAATCGGAAGGCTCTGTCTTGGTGATTGGTCTGTGTGAAAAATGCGACGAGCGTATTGTGGAGATGGGGCATCCCATCACCGAAGAGTAATGTGTAAGGAGGAAAGCCTATGGAAATGAAAGTCTCCGATCTCAAACAGTGGTTTTATTGTCCTCGCGTGGTTTATTGGACCTATTGCCTGCCCGTCGAGAAGAAACTGAGCTTTAAGATGGAACTCGGCGCACAGCAGCATGAAGTGTTATCGGCATTGGAGCGGCGGCGCAGTCTGAAGGCTTATCAACTCCAGCAAGCCGAACGTCATTTTCACGTGCCACTCTATTCCGAGTCGCTGGGGCTGAGTGGGGTCTTAGACCTGCTGCTGATCACCCCACAGGGGCGTTATTTGCCTGTAGAGTTCAAGCAGACGACCGGCGCGCTTGCCATGAACCATCGCTATCAATTGGCAGGCTACGCGCTGTTGCTGGAAGAGACCTATGGAACGACGGTAGACTATGCCTATTTGTATCGTATCCCACTGAAGCAGGTCAGCCGGATTGCATTGTCTCCCTCACTTAAAGATCAAGCGCGCCGCGCCTTGGGTGATATGCGCGCAATGATCGAGGCAGAACGCCTACCCTACCCTACACCCCAGCGCGCCAAATGCGAAGATTGCGAATATCGGCGGTATTGTGGTGACGTGTGGTGAAACCGTGAGTTTTTCGCAAATCGATAGTTTGCGGAAAAAACGCCTTGATTTGCGAAACAGTTGAGACCTTAAGAAAACAACTGAGCGTTGTATATCTTCTTGAAAACCCATTGAGACTTCATTTTCATCAATTCCGATATCTTTTCTTTCTAAAGAGTCTTTATTTTCTCTTTCCTATGGGGCTTCTTGCGAATGCGCTTCCCTGCTCTCAATACGTTCTTGCGAGATTTTGCGATTTGAGCCTGAGCGCGGTTTCGCAAATGGAGCCACCTTTCCAGCCCGAGCGCCATTTGCGAAATCCCAATTTTGAGTTCAACACCGCAGGAATCGCGCGCTTCGGGTAAAATATTCTTACTTGGGTTAGTCGGTTGCAACCGAACCCTCGTTAAGAAGAGGACTGAAACTAAGTTGATAGTTAGAAAATCATTTTCAATAAATCCTGGTTGCAACCGAACCCTCGTTAAGAAGAGGACTGAAACACCGATGGCTGGCGGATGAATGGTGTCCGTCCTCTAATGTTGCAACCGAACCCTCGTTAAGAAGAGGACTGAAACGCAGTTCGATTTGCGCGCCGCCAGGATGACCCCACCCGTTGCAACCGAACCCTCGTTAAGAAGAGGACTGAAACTGATTGGTCAGTACCAGCAGGCTACGGCGG
>JAHCHP010000002.1 GCA_026129765.1 Fimbriimonadia bacterium
GATTCCCGCGAATGCGGGAATGACGGATTTTTCGATGCGCTCAGAATGACAGCCACAATAAATTTTTTCGCAGACTCTTACCATTCTGGCAACCTTTTTACTCAAGAACAGGTAGAATGAAGGGAGTATTGTTGTCCTTAGATTGTCTGATTTTATAGGAATGCGGAGGAATCGAACTCATGAAATTCGCCTTATTCAAAACGAACCCCTTAGAACTCATCGATGAGAAGCACGCGGGGGTCATCCGCGGTATGATGAAAACACAGCGATATGCGTCGGGCGACACCTTGAAATTAGACCGGGGTTATGGCGGTTGGTGGGTTATCGAGCAAGGGTTGATGAAGGTGTACCAACTCACACCGGACGGCAACTCCATGACCTTTGCGCTGTTAAGCGAAGGGGATACCTTTGGCGAGACGGCTGTCCTTACCGGGCATTGGCTGCGCGCCACTGTGGAGGCACTGGAACCAACCGTCGTGCGCTATCTGCCCGCTGAACAATTTGAGACCATCGTTACCCAACATCCCACCTTCGCAGTTGCCTTGCTCCGTATTTTAGCAGACCGTATTCGTCAGGCAGAAGAGCGCGTGTTGTACCTCTCCCGTTTTTCGCTGGAACAGCGAATCGCTTATGCAATTGTGGGCTTGGCGCGCGCTTTGGGCCAAACCAAAGGCGACCACATCGAGATCAATCTGTCCCATCAAGAAATCGCCGATTATGTGGGCGCAAGCCGCGAAGCGGTCAGCCGGTGCTTGTCTCAGTGGGCGCGCGAGGGCTGGGTCGAAACCAGCCGCAAGTCGGTTTCCCTGCTGAATGAGCCCTGCCTGCGCCGCATCGCGGACAAAATGGCGGATTTTCTCTAAGCGCGTTAAGAGTGGCTGTTCAACCAATCCCGAAGGCGATTGCGCCAGGCGCGAATGTCCACAGCCGTGCCGGGACGAAACCACCTTTGGAAGAGGCTAAGGACTTCTTCCACTGCCTGGTGGATTTCCTTCATTGCGTTCCAGTTGCCGTTTATGCCGAAATCTTCCAATGGATGATCGGGGTCGGCAGCATGCGCATTGGAACCATGCAAATAGGGAATGCCGCCGTAAATTAACCAGGCAAACAGAATCCGGTCAGTGACAATGCTCATCAGACGGTTGCGCGCGAGTTGGAGTTCTTGAAAAGTGGGCGCGTTCGGATCGGCTGGCGTAACGCCCAAATTCCAAGTCGTGTTCGCATTGCTGTCGTTGCCGCCCGTGCCGTCGGGCGTCAGCAAGCCTTTGTTTCCCACATCTAAACTGGAGGCAGGCGTTGGAATCAGTTCCACTCCATCCTGCCTGAGCAGACGATAATCGCTTCCCCAATCGGTCTGACGAAAACGCTCAGAATCGGAAGGCGAGTCGGCGATTCTTAAGGAGCGGATACCCCACTGATAAAACACCTTGGGACCTGCCGGTCCGCCTTTGGCATTGCGCGCATTGTTCAGGTGCCATGTGCCGCCATGCAGGGTCTCAAAACCGAGCGGCTGCATCTCCAACAAATTGTTTTCCAAGTGCAGGTTCAGAAGCGGCTCGTTGTCGATACTGAGCGAGGGGATCAAAGTTGCGTTGCCCCCCGTTAAACCACTGGGATAGAGCGATAACTCACCCCTTACCATGGGAGTCCCAAACGTTATCATGAACTGCCCGCTGCCCTGTGCCCAAGCAAATACGGCTCCCATTCCCACTGTTGAAAGCGATTCTAATGCGCTTTGTAGAGTTGCGCTGTTTAGGTTGTAATTGAGTGGCGGCGTCTGCTCGCTGCCCGCAAAACTCAGTCTGAATGTCCCGCCAGTCGCAGTGATAGACATTGTATACAGTCTTGCGCAAACTTCAGGGTCGTTTACAGAGGCTGCCAACAGAGTTCGAGTGCCAGGCAGCGCATTCCCGCGTCCAAAGGTTCCGCCTTCGTGCCGGGGATAAGTGGCATACAAAAAACCTAATTCCCTCGTGTGATCATGCGCGTTCGATTTGAAGCAACTTGTATTGTGGGCGATCAACTGGTTCGTGAGACTCGCATAGTGGCGCGCCTCAGACGGATTATGTTCATTGATTTCGAAGATTGCCTGCCAATGGGTCTTGGCGTCGTTAGAGACCGTTCTGGGGCGCGTTTTTCCACCAGTGTTGATTCCCACTTGGATAGGCATGCCTGTCCTTTGCGACCAATCTACCAACCATTGATAGGTCTCATACTCCGTTTTTCGGCGGCGGATGCGTTGTTCTGCCAAAGCGCCAGGAAATTGAGCGGTGTTATCGTCGATGGGGTGATCGTGTTCAAGAGAAACTGGCTGCTGGAAGAGACTCTCTGGGAAAGCGTCTGGATAGATGCCTGCTTGCTCCAAAAACCACAAAATCAGAGGAAGCGACAGAGTTTGCTGCCAATCATAGGAAGAATCTCGGATAGCGCGGCAGATCGCTTCGTTGGAGGCAGTCCCCGTCGCGGGAAGAAAATACCGGTTGTAGTATCGAACACCTGCTGCCGCGTCGCTCGGAACCGACTGCCCCTCGATCTCTGCCCGCAAAACTACCTGGCGATTCTCATCCAACTGGGCAGGATTGACTTTGAACAGCCCATAGCCGCTACCCGTTCGGACTGTGAGGGTTCTTGCCCAAAGCTTGCAGCCGTTGGGAAAGACCAACCGAGTTCCGGCAGATCGCGCCCGGTAACCGTCGGTCTCGATACCACTCGTGTTAGGAAAGGAGTACCACGTGTTCGTGTCGGCAGAATTGTACCGGATGATGGGAAACGCGGGCGACAACGCGCCTAACGTTGTGTTGTAATCTGCGCTGCTGCTGCCAGCAAGCCGATTGACGCAGCCAAAATGCGCCAAAGGCTTGTCTCCTGGCGCATAAGCAACCCAGGTGTAGAACCGCTTGTTGCCACTGTTAACTTGATTGGTTTCATGTTGCAGAAAGATCGCCGCATCGTAAGCATTCAATGCAGATTTGCCCGCGACACCCTCCGGTATCTCTTGCAGTTTCAAACGCACCGATGGGACACCAAAATTTTGCATTATACGTTGAACGACGCTTGCGCGCGCCATGTAATTCTGATCCACGATGATCGCGATTAAGGGCATAGAATTCCTCCTCTGTTTTGACAGGCGCTCAGCCTGCCGTTCCTCTCAAAACGAACTTGCAGGCAGCCGTTCCAGAGCCAACCTGCGCCGTGATCCGGTAGTCGTGTGCCCGGTGTTCCTCCTGAGTTATAATCGCCTTTAAGTCTGCGGCATCGCCCGTCAAGTTGAAAGTATGGATCAATGCCCAGCGGGTCCAACCTGTTCCATTACGGTCATCTAAACGCCCATAGACTCGAATCGTCACATCGGCATTGTGGTCGCAGCAAAGGAGAAGGCGCTGGAAGCGAAGCGCACGGGTTAAGGTCGGGTCGTTGACGGTCGCGGCAGGGTCGATATTGACTTCCGCAGTCCCGACATGATGGGTCGTTATGCTGAACCTGTCAAATTCATAGGTATCGCTGACATATTGCGGGTTAAATCCGTATCCGGTCATCGCATGAAAAGGGGTGCGGTCTTGAACCGGCAGCGGGTCGGTCTCCGAGACGTTTTGGAGTTGTTGATTCTGCAAAAAATGAAGCGCCATATTCTGTATCCTCTCTCGGATTGTTCGGACTTCATGCTCCTCTACGGTCAACCTTGCCTTCTTGAGTTAGACGCATTTCACCTGAAAACCACGAAACTTTTCAGTTCCACTTCCCGATTTTCGTGGTATAATCTACTATTCTGTTCGTCTCTTTTTTGTCCTTGAAATGGAGGTTATGCTTATGAAAACCATGCGTTCCTGGCTATTGGTCAGCCTGTCTTGGTGTTTGTTGTTCAGTTTGGCTCCCGCCCAAGAGGGAGAGTTGATTAACTATCTCGCCGGGTTAGGCGAAATGGAACATGACGATGACCCCAGCGGCATCGGCAACGGTATCGCGGACCCTTACGAGACCGTATTTACACCAACCAATTTACAAGACATCACCTCATTCATGATTGATCGGGATAACTTTGTGTCGGGTGTCGCCAGCCAGAAGATTTCATTTTCCCGCAGTTCAGGTCCCGCTGGCACGATTCAGTTTCAGATTCGACCTCGTTTTCCTACCAGCGAATATCCCCAGCCGGGTCAGACCGTTACCTTCAAATTCTGGGCAAGAACGGCGAATTGGAGCAACACTCGCTTGCGGTTGCGATTGGTCGGACTCGACGGTAATGGAACTGCAACTCCGCTTAGCACAATGAACCCGTCATCGAACTGGCAGCAGTACCAATTCACCTATGTATTACCCGCCTCAAATCCTCCCGGCATGCGAGTCGTCTTTTTGATGGAACCGAACGAGGGCGCCGCTTCGGGGACGCTCTGGCTGGATAAAATGGAACTGACTTGCACGCAGCGATGGTACTCTCGCGCGCCGCGATCTATTAAACTTTTCTGCTACTATAAGCCGACAACGCCCGAGGCCAACTATGACTGGATTACCTTTGCGCGGGAATTCGATATGATTGGGATCGTGGGCAGCACGGTCGAACTCCGTCGAATGCACGAATATAACCCCAATCTCAAAAGTTTGACCTATTACGATGCGTTCTACAGCATCAGCACGGTGGGTCCGCCGCCCGCGATTTATGACCCCTTCTGGTATCACTTCTGTTGGGATAATCATCGCGATTGGTTCCTCCAAACCGTATTCGGCAACTATGCGATTCGTGAGGGGCGCTACCTGATGGATATCGGCAACCCAGAATGCGGCAAATGGGCAGCAGACAACATCTATAACCGTATGCAGGTGGCGAACTATCCATTGGATGCCATTCAGATGGATAACTTGAACGATTTCGCCCAGCTCTATAGCTTGGTCAGATACCCCACCCAAGCCAGCCGGACTGCCGCGCTGGTCAAATATTTGACCTACTTGCACGGACTACTTGAAAACACTGGCACCAAGATCGTGTTGAACGGAGCAGGCGTCCCGTACACCCCGCAGAACGTCCATTATAACCTGCTGAGACGCAATCTGTTGGATGGCATCCTGATCGAAGGCTGGTGCTTCCCGCTCTATACGCCACGCGCCGAAGCGCATACCTTCTCGCAATGGTCGGATCACTTAATGAGCATGGTGGACAATCCCGGCAAAACCTTTATCGCCTATACCGGTTATAACGACGATCCGAATCGCAAGCGCGCGACGAGATACTTCGGCATGGCGAGCTATTTCCTTGGTCAGCACGAGGAGTGCTACCAATACCTGGACCGTCATTACCAGTACAACAACCCGCGCGACCAGCGCTCTTGGCTGCCTGACGAAGATTACAACGTGCCGATTGGTCAGCCAGTCGCTCCTTTCCAAGTCTACTTCAACAGCGCAGACTGGCGCGGCGGCTTGTATTACCGCGAATACACCAACGGCTTTGTGCTGGTGAACCCAACAGGCAACTTCCAATATAGTTGGAAAGATGGGGCTGCGTTCAATTGGACTTTGAACGACACTTACTACGAGGCGGTCACTCAACAAACGCTTCCCGCTGGAACCCGCGTCAAACTGTATCCCAAAGAAGCGCGAATCTTCATTAGACCGAGCGCGCTCACTTCAGGCAGGGATGGAGGCATGCGCCCTGTCGGGACAGACGCTATCCCTAAATCCCTTGAGTTAAAACGATAATCTCGTCTATCCCCGCACCTTGTTCGAATGATCTTCTCTCGGACAGGGGCGGGTTTCCCTCTTTACTTTTGAGACTGATTCGTTCACCATTAAATCAATCTGCAAAACACTCGCGCGCAGGGTACAATAAGTAATGGTGTAGCGATTTATCCCACCCGGATGAAAAAGACTGGTATGTTATGAGTGAAAATCAAGTTCTACAATACATTTATGATCGCTTGAAACCTCAGTTCGATATTAAGCGCATGGTACTGTTTGGCTCCAGAGCCAAACATGTTTCGACGTCTGCAAGCGACTGGGATGTGCTTGTCATCGCGGAAAGCCCTATACCCTTCATCGAGCGCCAATGTGTAGCATCTTTAGCGGTCGGCAAACGTGATTTTTCGTTAGATCTTTTAGTTTACACTCCTGATGAAGCGTTGATAGAAGCGCAAGTGCCTGGATCGATCATTTATTGGGCAGAACGAGAAGGAAGAGAATTCCATGCCAAGTAGTCATACACTGCAATGGCTCGCAAAAGCCGACGAGGACATTCGAGTTGTCGAACTTTTGCATGAGGCTGGCGGACCTTGGTCTATGGCTACTTATCATCTTCAACAAGCTGCAGAAAAGCACATCAAAGCAGTTTTGGTAGAACTTGGAATTGCGCCTCCAAAAACACACGACTTAGTTCGTCTGCTCGGGTTATTTCCTGGTACTCCTCCTCCACAACCAGTGGAATCGGCAGCGGCTTTGATTGGTGTCTACGCCTGGTTAACTCGTTACCCTGGCTATCCACCCATTGATGAGACACATTTTCTCAACGTGCAGAAGGAATTTGAAGTCATACGAGAGTGGGCATTGAAGGAAATACCAGTCACAAATAATCCCTAAACCAGAAAATAACTGGGACGATGAGATTATCATCGTCCCAGACTTGTTTTTCATTGATCTTTATGGATAGAGGTTGCCTCTTCAGGCAGTTCCTGTGCCTGGACAGCAGCCGAAGCCGTGGAGGCGGGCTGTAATTTTCGCCGCCAAATCAAGCGTCCCAATCCGCTGGAAATGTCGTCAAACACATAGTAAGTACAAGGAATGACCACCAGTGTCAGCAACGTTGAGACAATCAATCCGCCAATAACCGCGATGCCCAGAGGCGCGCGGAACTCGGAGCCGCGACCAATCGCCAACGCAATCGGCAGCATCCCCAGCACCATCGCGATGGTGGTCATCATGATCGGTCGTAGTCGAATGGGTCCCGCTTCCAGCAGGGCTTCGCGCTTAGGCAGTCCCCGCCTTCTCAAGGTGTTGGTGTAATCCACCAGCAGAATCGCGTTTTTACCCACCAGACCGATCAGCATGATGATGCCGATCATCGAGACGATATTCAACTCCGACCCGGCGACAATAAGCGCAAGCAGCGCGCCCACCAACGCCTGCGGTTGGCTGAACTGGATAATAAAGGGATAGAGCCAGTTCTCAAACAGCGCAGCCATCAACAGATAGACCAAAATGAACGCAAGTAACAGCGCCTGCCCCATATAAACACCCTCGCGCGCCATGACTTCATTTTCACCCTGACGGCTGACCGCTACGCCAGGAGGAATCGCGTTCTGTTCCTCTAGCGCGCGCTCAATCACGACCTGCACATTGCCGGGTGTGAAACCAGGCAGCAAGTTCGATGAGACGGTCACCTGCCGCTGGCGGTTGGTTCGCTCGATTTTTGTGGGACCATCTGCCACCGAAACGGTTCCCACATCCCGGAGCCGTATCGGTTGCGATTGCGCATAAGCAACCACGATATCGCTTAACTCATTGGAGCGGGCGCGATCTTCGGGCTGCAACTGCACGCGAATGTTATACTCCCTGCCGAACTCCCGGAACTTCGAGTCGATATTGCCTTCATAGGACGTCCTGAGCGCGAACGCCACATCACTGGCAGTAACGCCCAAGGCTGCCATCCGTTCACGGTCTAAGCGCACTTGCAACTCCGGCTTACCTGATGACCAAGAAAGGTCAGGGTCTTTGACGCCCGGAATCTCCGAAACAATTCGTTTGACGTTCTCCGCGGTCTGCACTAATGTCTGCGTATCTCTGCCAGACAGCACCACCTGAATCGGCGCGCCAAAGCCACCACCGCCGCCGCCGCCAAATCCCGACACCGTGTTCACCGAAACTTGCGCTCCCGGAATGACCCCGATTTTACCGCGCAGTTCGTCCGCAATGAACACATCCCGGCGGGTGCGCAATTCCTCGTCATGCTTGACCCAAAACATGATTGAGTCCAACATCGCTTGTTTTTCGTCCAGCGTTATCCGTATATCGGCATAGCGGGGTCCTGTGTTGCCTGCGCCGAACGCGCTGCCCGAGGTCGTTCCCACCAATGCGCTGACATACTTCACCTCCTGAATACTCATCGCCGCCTGTTCGACCTGTTCCACAACCTTTGTGGTCTGTTCCAGCGAGGCATCGGGCGGCAAGGTGACACTGACGCGAATCAGCCCTTGATCCTGGCTGGGCGCGAACCGGAAAGGCAACAACGGGCTGCCCTGCGAAGCGGAATAGCCAATGAGAAACAACGTCGCGACCAACGCGCCATTCGCGGCGATAATCACCAAATAACGCAGACGCAGCGCAAACCCCAAAATCCGCTTATATCCCCGTTCTAACGCGCTGTAGAAACGATCAAAATATTTGAATAACCCGGAAGGCTTTTCCAATGCTTCCCCGCTCCGGTACCATCGGCTGGCAAGCATGGGAGTAATCGTGAACGAAACCAACAGCGAGAAGAGCGTGGCAACGGCAACCGTGATACCGAACGAACGGAAGAACTGACCGGTAACGCCACCCATAAAGGCAACCGGCAAGAACACTGCCACGTCGATAAAAGTGATTACTATCGCCGCCAACCCGATCTCAGAACGCCCGTTAAACGCCGCTTCTGCAGGTTCTTCTCCTAATGCCAAGTGGCGATAGATGTTTTCGATGACCACAATCGAGTCATCCACCAAAATCCCCACCGCCAACGATAGCGCCAGCATGGTCATGGTGTTGATCGTGAAGCCCGCAAAATAAATCACGATGAAGGTGGCGAAGATACAGGTGGGAATCGCCAAAGCCACAATGAAGGTTCCGCGAACATTATAGAGGAACACATAGACAACCGCCACCACCAGGATAATCGCCAAGTAGAGCGCGACACGCAAGTCAATCAGACTCTCTTTCACGGGGGTCGCTTGATCGAAGGTATAGGCGATTTCTAAGTCAGGATACTCTGACTGCAATTTGCCCATTACTCCTCTCACGCCTTCGGAGACTTCCATCGCATTGGCATCGCTCGCCTTCTGCACCACCAGCGAGATACTCTCTTTACCGTTGATTCGGGTCAGGGAGGTTCGCTCTTGAACCGAGTCTTTGACGGTGGCGACATCGCTCAACCGGATGGTTCTGCCGGGATTGTTGCCTTGCCCTTGCAAATAGATTTTCAAATCTTTCAGTTCCTGCACCGAACCAAATTCGCCAATGACGCGCACACTGTATTCCCGCTCGCCTTCGGTGATTCGCCCGCTGGGCAGGTTTAGATTGGACGATTGGATAGCGCGGGTCAAAGAATTGATAGAAAGCCCGTACGCATCCAATCTGCCCCGGTCTACTTCCACAATGATTTCGCGCTTCTGTCCGCCCGAAACCGACACCGCTGCCACGCCCTGAACGCTTCCGACTCTATCCTTTATGACATTATCTGCCAAATCACGCATATCGGCGGCAGACCGGCTGCCCCCCAACGATATAAACATCACTGGCTCTGAGGCGGTATCCAGCTTCGAAACGATAGGCGTATCGGCATCCGCGGGTAGTTGACGGCGCGCCGCCTCGATTTTGGCTTGAACGTCGGTAAACGCCACATCGATATCGGTTCCGATGTAAAACTCAATGGAGACCTGCGCCACGCCATACTGCGAGGTCGAGGTCACCTGCCGCGCGCCATTTACGCCGCTCACCGCGTCTTCAATCGGCTTGGCGATGAGCGTTTCAATTTCATCCGGCGCGGCTCCGGGATAGGTCGTCAAAATAGAGATCGCCGGAAAGTCGACCTTCGGCTGCAGTTCAATTTGGGTGCGGTTGAGCGAATATAGCCCCAACACGATAATCGCCACCATGAACACTGCAATCGTAACCGGGCGATCTAAAGCTAATTTTGTCAGCCACATAACATTTCTCTCCTGTCAATTTGCAATGGCTTGTTAACGGCTCTGGGAAGTCTGCACGCGCTGGTCTTGGACACGAACTGCCTGCCCGTCGCTGAGAGCGTCCTGACCCCGAATCACAACGACTTCACCGGGTCGAATTCCTTCCGCATACAGTACCGTTGTGTCAGAGGCGCGTACCTTCACTGCTCTTTCCGAAGCTTTTTCATTGGCAACCACAAAAACGCGCGTATTGCCGGCTCTTTCCAGCAGCGCAAGTTTCGGCAGCAGCGGCACATTGGCATACGTCCGGACCGTGATTCTGCCGCGCGCGAACATACCGGGCTTCAACTTCGCGTCCGGATTGTTCAAAGTGATCCGCACCTTCAAGTCTCGCGAGTCGGAACTGGCAAGGGGGTAAATTTCATCCATCGCGCCAGTAAAAGGCGTGTTGGGAAACGCATCCACTGTGACCTGAACCGGCTGTCCTTGTTTCAATTCGCGAATGAGCGTTTCCGAGACATTCGCCTCAAAATGAAGCTTGCTCAAGCTGACGATTCTCGCGACGGGAACGCCCGGCGAGACCATCGTCCCCACTTCCGCGTACCGCGCCGCGATATAGCCATCAAAGGGCGCGCGCATGGTGGAGTTGCTGATCTGCTGCTGCACATAAGCGCGGTTGGCACGCGCCTGATTCAGCGCAGCCCGCGCCGCTTCCACCTGCTGCTGGCGCAGGGAATTTTGGGATCTGCCGATCACCGCCTGGCGATAGGCTTCTTCCGCTTGGCGCACCTGTTGTTCGGCGGCTTCGATATCTTCGCGCCGCGGTCCCTCTTTGACCAAACTCAAGGCTTTTTGCGACGACTGATATTGTGCCAATGCCGCGTTTGCCAGCGCCAATTTCTGATCGTAAGCGGCTTTGGGCAGCGCGCCCTGTTCATACAGGCGCTGGGTATTTTCTAAGTCGGTCTTCGCCCAGTCATAGCTGGCTTTCGCGGCGGCGACTTGCTGTTCCGCCTGCTGTACCTCCTGCGGACGAGAACCGGTCTGCAAGGCTCTTAGGCGCGCCTGTGCCGCTTCCAGCGCGGCTTTCGCGGTTTTGATTTGCGCATCGGTTTGCGCGGGCTGCACGCTGGACGCGATTTCGGCTTGGCGCAGTTGCGCGGCAGCGGCTTGGATGGCGGCATCCGATTGCTGCATCTGAACGCGCAAATCAGAGGTGTCTTGCTGGGCGATGATCTGCCCGGCTTTCACAAAGTTTCCCTCGACCACATTCATCTGCGTGATTTTTGCCGCTACCTTCGGCGAAAGGGTCGCATCTTTCAGGGTCGCGAGTTGCCCTGTTACTTCCATCGCTTCCGTCAGTGAGCCGGTTCGGACGGTTGCCACTTCGACCGTTGCAGCGGGCGCTTCATTAGCGGCAGGCTGCGCTGCGCCGGCTTCTCCAGAGGGGTCGCCTTGCGCGCCCTGCTCGCCGCCCTTACTGCACGCCGCTAATCCGAGGCTCAGCGCAACACTAAGCGCAATCCATGCGCGGATCTGTTTCTGTAGAGTCGTCATTGTTTGTGTTGCCTCCATAGTAAAAAATTTAGAGATAGTTTTCCCCAATTTTGCCAATCGCCTTTTGAAGCGCGGCATAGGCATTAAGGTAATCATACTGGGCATTGACTTCGTTCGTTTGCGCCTGTGTATAGGCTAACTCCGCATCGCTGATTTCCAGTTGGGTTGAGACACCCGCTTCAAACCGAACCCGCGCCAACCGTAATCCCTCTTTGGCTTGCTCCAATCCGCGTTTCACCACTTCCAGCGTTTTTCGGGTATTGGTCAAAGTGAGATAGGCGTTTTTAACTTCCAACGCGACGCCTTCACGAATTTGCAACGCATTGATCTTAGCAATTTCCAAATTATCTTTCGCTTGGTTCACCCGCGCGCCTGTGATTCCGTTGTCGAACACCGGCACCGAAACCACTGCCGTCGCCGTGAACGTGGTGCTGCGCGGATTGAAAGTCGAAGTGTTCAAGTTGAAGTCGAGCTGGCCATTCACAGCAAAGGTCGGCAACATGCCGCTTCGAGCGTTGCGTACCCCGGTGTTCGCCAGTTCAATGTTCTTTTCCGCCGCTTTGATTTCCGGTCGAAGTTCGTGAGCGGTCTGCACCAACGCGCTCAGTTCGCTCTCCATGCCGGGCAGCGTCTCCGAACGAGTCACTGTGATGGGGAGTTCCAGATCGCGCCCCAGCGTGTTGTTTAAGCTGGCTTTTGCCAGTTCCAGGTTGTTGCGCGCATTGATCAGCGACTGTTCGTTCTGGGCGATCTGGGTTTGAGCGCGCAAAAGGTCAAACTGCGCCGCAACTCCCGCATCCACCTGAACCTGTGTGATTCGGAGCCGTTCTTGCGCATTCCTGAACGCCTCTTCCGCCACGCTGACGAACGCTTCCGCGCGCGCGACATTCTGGTACGCCTGGGTCACCGATAAAATCAGGTCATTTTTCGCGCGCTCATAATCCAGCCGGGCGGCTTCAACCGCCAATTCCGAGAGACGAACTCGCGTTTTGATCGTTCCGCTGATATCGATGGGCTGGGTCGCGGTGACTCGCGCGGTCCGGTTTTCGATGCTGCCCAATGAGATCTCTTGAGGTCCAAACTGCACTTTCGCGACACGGTCATTGCGGACATAAGTCCCCGTTCCATTGACCTGCATGCCGCTGCTGGCGCGCGCTTCGCCGGCTTGCGCTTCGGCTTTCTGGACGTTCTGTTCCGCGATCAAAAAGCCCCGGTTGTTCTTCAAGGCGGTCTGAATCGCTTCTTGCAAAGTCAATGTATCATTTGATTGCGCTGATGCCATCCCTATGAGCAGCGCGCTGCTTAAACAAATCCATCTCCATTTCAGATGCATGGGTCGTTTTATGCCTCCTGTTTGCAAATCGCAGGTTTGAAAAATTCCATGGTTTTCTTGAGGGCATCCGCAAACGGCTGCGCGCCGTCGTTCATTGCCCACTCCAACATACTCATCCGATAAGTCAACATAAAATAGTTCGCCAACTCTTCCGCTGAGACATCATTCCTAAACTCGCCAATCTTCTGCCCAATTTCTATTCCCCTGGCGCAGCGATGAATGGCTTCCACCCCCAATTGCCGGAGCCGTTCCCGAACATCGGCATTGAGACAGCAAACGGCTAAGTGTGTGCGCACAAAGGTCGGCGTCTTCGCGTCTTGCTGTGCCACATAGCCCATAATATCCATCATCGTATCCCACTGAGAACCACTTTCTTCGTGGTTCAGCGCCTCCACATACTCGGCAACCTCATCGATCAGATTCTCTACATGAGCGCACAACACCAACTCTTTATTGGGGAAATGCGCGAAAAAAGTGCCTTTCGCGACATCTGCCCGCTCGGTAATCTCTTCCACTGTAATCTGATCAAACGGCTTCTCCGAGAGCAAAGAGAGCGCAGCGCCAATAATTTTTAGGCGCGTTTCCTCTTTGCGTCTCTCGCGACGATTGAGATGTTCCTCACACTTGGCTCCTATCTCACGCGGGTGCAGACCTGTATCTAATTTCACATTCATAGCAAAATACCTCAATAATTACCCTGACTTCAGGTCATACTTAGACTGCGGGTCATCTCTGACTTTTGGTCATAAATGACTGGCGGTCAATATTGTACCACAAGTCATTTTCATATGTCAAGAGGGGGAAACTTTGAGTTTATCTCTCATGGGGTACTCTTCTCGTATGCGGAAAGCATGGATTTTTGGCGCAGGCAAAATCGGACGCGGATTCTTGGGACACCTCTTTTCTCAAAGCAGCTGGGAAACGGGTTTCGTGGATACTCGACGCGATGTGATCGACGCCTTGAACCGGAAACGCGCCTACGATATCGAATTCCCCGATGGCGAGCGCGTCCCCGTTGCGCCCGTGAAAGGCTGCGCTTTGGAACAAACAGAAACGGTTATTCAAGCCATCGAGGAAGCGGATATTTTAGCGACGGCGGTCGGTGTCAACGCGCTGCCCACTTTAGGCGCGATTTTGGCGCAGGGATTCGTTCAACGAGCGCGCCGCGAAAACGCCTTCCCGCTCAACCTCTTGATCTGCGAAAATGACCTCGATGCAAATATCCTGCTGAAATCAGCCGTAGAAAACGCGCTTCCCGCCAGCCATCAACTGCTTGTTGAGCAAATCGGGTTCGTGCGTTGTGTGGTCAGCCGGATGGTCTTTGAGGAACTGCCCGGCGATCCCCCCGTACCTCGCGCGGAACGCTATGCCCTATTGCCTATTGACGGTGACGCGCTTAAGGGCAGCCTGCCCTCTGTACAAGGATTGCTCGCCGTGCAGCCGTTTCAAGCGCATATGGAGCGCAAGCTCTACCTGCACAACGGCTTGCATGCGATGTTGGCTTACGAAGGCGCATTGAAAGGACTGACCTACATTCATGAAGCGATGAACGACCCTGCCCTTCGCGCGCAAGTGGAAGCGGCAGCAAACGCCCTGCAACGCGCTTTCCTGAAAACAGGACTTTTTGAAGCCGAAGAGTTCCGGGCGCACCAGCAAGACCTGCTGACGCGCTTTGCGGACACCTCCTATCGCGACTCCATCCGGCGGGTGGCGCGCGACCCGCAACGCAAACTGCGACCAGGCGACCGGCTGCTGGGCGCGGCGCAGTTCCTACGGGAACATGGAGAAGACCCTGCCGCTTTTGAAAGCGCGATCCAAGCCGCAAGACAATATATCGACACAGAATAGGTAAAATCATTTCTGGAGGAAAACGATGAAGAAAGTCACGGTTACAGTCGGTCTGTTCAGCGTAGCCTTCGTTTTCTCATGGATACAAAGCAACAGCGACAATCCGGTGGTTGCTGCCGATAAAAAAATGGTGGAAGTGGGCAAACCGCTGCAACTCACAACAGATGGATATGCCGATCATCTTGCTTGGTCGCCCAAAGGCGATCTGCTCTTCTATGTGTGGATGGACGAAAAACCGCAAAGCGTTTCAGCACAAATGGAAGCAAAGGAGGAACCGGAGATCATTGAGGCTGTTGGAATAGAACTTCGCTCTTATGACGGCAAGCGTACGACCACTCTGAAAAGAACGCTTTCGCCTATAAATAGAATTAAATCGCTCCACCACATCTACAACCTATTTGAATACCGCTTTTTACCGCAAAAGCGAACATTTCTCATCAGCTACTATGCTTTAAGTCCGGTCGATAATGCGCCCCAGCCATTCTATCAACCTCAGGCGTTCGTCGAACTCCTGCCCTTGAACCGAGGTCAAACCTCAACGGTTATATGTTCTGCCGAAAACGCATTTTTTACTATTGAAGTATCACCAAAAGAAGATTACGCGCTTGTGAGACGTTTAAGTGAGAAAGAGCCGTTCACCGAACTGTTGGACTTGAAAACTTTGGCAAGAACGAAAGTCCTCACTGGGCGGCAATCTTTCATCACATGGAGAAAGAGTGGGGGTGCTTTCTACTTTGAAGATTTAGGAATTCGCCCAGTTAGCGTTTATCGCTATGATTTATCGACGGGTAAACCGGTGGAGGTAACCATAAATGAAGTGATGGAAAACCAAATCTCAGAATCAAAGCACGAAACTTCTGCGCTCCAATTGAGTTCATCGGAAGAAAGCAGCCATCCCAAATACAACCTACACCCGCTCTATCTCAACTCAAAGAAAACAACGGTCGAACAGTACCAGAGCGCGCTTATCTCTCTCGACTCCCAATTTAGTGAGGAGTATTACAATTGCGCGCTGTCCCCCGCTGAGAACGCGGTGGCGTATGTGAATTGGCGCGATCAGTTGTTTATTGTGCCGCTGATCAAACGAGACCCGACCGATCTGCGCGAAAAAGTGGCATGCGGCGCGCCTGTCTCGGAAGAAGACAAGCAAAAATATTACTTGGAAAATGCTAAAGCCATCGGCACGGCGATGCAGTTGTATGTGCAGGACTATGACGAACATTATCCTCTCAGCCACAACGCGGTAGATACCTTGAGACCTTACATCAAAGATGATGACGCATTCAACAGTTTGTCGGGAACACTCAATTTCCGTTACCTGGGGAATGGCGAACAAGCCAATAAAGTCTCTCCAGACAGCCTGGTCGGGTACTTGGATATCGGAGGAACGACAGTCGTAGGCATATACGGCGACGGTTCTGTCCGTATGACCCCACGCCCTAAATAAGTCATAATCGGATATGGAAAAGAGACTAATCTTAGGGCTGGGCAATCCTGGTCAAGAATATGCAGGCACGCGGCACAACGTAGGTTTCTGGGTCACGAGTCTGCTCTCCAAACGACATAACATCCCCATGAAGCAGTTCCGCCATCAGAGCCGCTATGGGGTGGGCGAGATTCAAGGGGTTTCGGTGATCTTGGCGCAGCCCATGACCTACATGAATTTGAGCGGACAGGCGGTGCGCGCGCTACTGAACACCTTTCAGTTGAAACCCTCTCAGATGCTGGTGGTTTACGATGATTTCGCGCTGCCGTTGGGCGCGATTCGATTGCGAGAATCGGGTTCTTCTGGTGGGCAAAAAGGCATGAAATCGATCATCGAGCGATTGGGAACCCAAGAGTTTCCGCGCCTGCGCCTGGGAATCGGTTCGCCTGACAGCGCAGCGGTCGACCATGTGCTGTCCACTTTCGACGCCCACGAAAAAGAGGATATGCTGATCACGCTGGAGCATGCGGCGGACGCGGTGGAGGCATGGCTCACCGATCCCATTTCTCTCGTCATGAGCCGGTACAACAAAAATTGGATTCAATCGCCCCCTACAGAAACCTCTTAAGTTAGGAACTTGCGCTGGTATAGGAGCGGAGCGCGAACCGCCAGAAAAAACGCCCCACAACAAAAAACGTAATCGCCCATAGAGCGGCAAAACTGAGAAACCCAATGTCCGACTTGCCCAGCAGCGCCTTGGCGGGAATCGTGGCTAAAAAAGCGACCGGCAACACATAAGTGAACACCCGGCGCAAGATACGGTCAAACACATCGGTGGGAAATCGCCCGATCTGTACAAACACATCCGACAGCACCCACAAATTATCTACCCGCACAAACCAAATGCTGAGGGTCATCATCATGAAATGGAACGAATAGTAAATCACAATCCCCCAGAACGTCATCGCGAAATAGAGCAGCACATTCAGCCCGCTGGGAATGGTATCCAATTGGTAAAGCGCATACCCCATCAGCGCGAAACCGCCAAAGAGACTGCCCAATTGATCCAAATTGACCCGGCGCATCGAGAGCCAAAACTGCGAATCGATGGGCTTAAACAGCACAAAATCCAACGTGCCTTGCCTCACCATCGTTGGCAGTTCAGTCAGCCCAAACCAGAACAGCGTGCCAATCACCGCATCCAGCAGATAGCAGGTGGCTGCCAGCACAAACGCCTCGCCCTCAGACCAGCCCGCGATCGACTCAGTGTGTCCAAAGACCACCTTCAACGTGATGACAAAGAAGGATGCCCAGCCCAGGTTCACAATCACTTTCGCCCAGAAATTGGCTCGAAATTCCGCTTCCCGCACGAAACTGGAGCGAAGAAACGCGCGGTACATCCTCCAGTAAAATGCCCAACGCTGTCTCACATCCCCACCCCGCTGTAAATGCGCAGACCGCGTTTCCAGAGCGCATAGGCTAAGAGGCTGCCCAACCCCAGCCAGAACACCTGCATCAAAATCGACCGCAACATCAAATCGCCCGTCAACTGCCCCAGTCCGATTTCAACAGGTACCGCAATAGAATAGCGGAAAGGCAGAAAATCGGCAATGATCTGCGCCCAGCCCGGCATCAGGCTCAGAGGCGCGACCCAGCCCGAAAACAACAACATCGGAAAATAGTACAACCCGAACACGCTCTGTACCTCCTGCACCCAAAATGCGATGTTAGAGAGCGCAAGCCCAATCGCGAACGAAACCAAATGCCCCAGCAGTACGCTAAGCCAGAACCAGCCACTCAAATGCAGGTCTCCGAGGTTGAAATGCGCTCGGTAGTACCACGCGCAAAGCCCCAGTACCGGAATGAGCAGCCCTGTCCTCATGAGCCGCCATGCGAGGTTCCGCGCGCAAAACAGGCTCACGACCGATACCGGACGCAGCAACCACTGCGATAACATTCCCTCTTTGATATCCTGCGCGATGTCCCACATCAAATGGCTGGTCACAAAACTGGAAACCATCGCCATCAGCAGGTAATACATCACGATCTGACTGGGAAGGAATCCGCCCAACGCTTCCCGACCATTGTAGGCAGACAGCCAAACCAGCGGCATCAGCAAAACCTGAACCGTATCGGTCAATAGCCAGATAAACGCGCTGGCGCGATAGGCGATGCTCTCTTCGAAGCAGATCGCAATGAGCGCGCGCAGTTTGCGGAGTTCGGAAATCATGGTCAAGATTGTACCCAGACCTCTATTTAGAACAGTTGACCACGCTTGCTAAAGCGCATGGGGTTGCATTATGACGCGATTATGCGTCATAATTATCACTATGGAAGCAGGGAGGCGAATCATGCGTTTCTGTCGTTTAATTGGGATTTTGGGGATTTTGCTGTGCAGTTTGGTTCAAGGCGTGTGGTCATCAGAGAACAGCGTCAAGGTGTTAGTAGGCACTCAGTGCCTCAACCTGTCGCCCGCGCCCGTCTGGGAACAGAACGAATGTTGGATACCCCTTGCGCATACCATCCACCTCGGCTTGGAGTTAGAGCTGGTGGAGGACGCGCAGTTCGCCCAGTTAAACCATTCGCCCGATAAAAAAGTGCCGGTGCAGATTCTCAGCCTCACAGACGCGGGAGGCAAATCGGTCAAAATGCCTTGCGTGCCATTGCGCGAATTAGCGCGGGTAGCGGGCGGCGCGACCCGGTGGGAAGAATCGGAAAGAACCCTGCAAGTGCGCGCTATCCTGCAAGCCATCGCATGGAATCAGGACGCGCTCGCGCTCAACACCACCCTGCCAGCCGCCGCGATGGTCACAACCCTCAGAGAGCCGAATCGAATCGTGATCGACTTGATTGGCTGCCAACTGCCCAGCCAACCGTTGACAACCGCCGGCAGCCATCCCGATGTGCAGGGGGTTCGAACCGCGCAATATGACCCCAACACCGTGCGGGTGGTACTCGACCTCAAGAAACCCATTATTCCCGCCACGGGCTTAAAACAGGCGCAAATGCGCCACCAGATTATACTAAGCGAACAGACCGCGCAGACACCGGAAGAACTACCGCTGACAACGCCCAACATCAAGCCGCCGAAGCCAGAAACCTTCAAGCCGCCGGTGATTGAGAAAAAGACAGACTCCACCATCGCGCGTTTTCAAGTCCCGCCGACTGTGAAACCCAAAGTTTCGTTCGCAGAAGAGCCGATCCGCGTTGAGATGGTACTGCCCGGAACCTTGCACGAAAGTTTAGAGCAGGAAGCAGAGTCGCCCAATGACCATATCCAGAGGCTGCGCGCAATACCCCTGGAAGGCGGGTTGGTGCGAGTCGTCTTGGAGTTGGGTCGCGCCTTGGGCGTCAAAGTATTGAACCGCCAAAATGAACTCGCGATCGTCGTCAACAAACCGCGCAACTCAGGAGGCACACTCAGCCAGAAAGTCATCACGATTGACCCGGGACACGGCGGCAAACAACCCGGAGCGCGCGCCGTTCACAAAGGGAAAACGGTCTACGAGAAAGATATCGTCATGTCGGTCAGCAACAAGGTGTTGGAATACCTGAACGATAAAGGCTCCAATGTGATCATGACTCGAGCCGAAGATAAACAGGTCGGCTTATATGACCGCACCGACATGGCGAACGATGCCAACGCGCATTTCTTCGTCAGCCTGCACTGTGACTCGAACGCCCGCCCCAATTCGGCTTCGGGAACCACCATCTATTACCATGGCGATGATGCCGACAGCCGCGCGCTTGCGCAAGCCATCTTAAGCGAAATCGTAAAAGTCAGTGGGCTGCCCTCCAAAGGCGTCCGTTCCGACAAAGTGCTGTATGACACTGGGCTGGCGGTGCTGAGAACCAGCCGCATGCCTGCCGTCTTAATCGAAATGGGCTATCTGAACCATGACGGGGACCGCGCGAAACTGCTGGACCCGCAATTCCAAGACCGGATCGCCGCCGCCATCGCGCGTGGAATCCAAAAATATGTGGAAGGCAATTAGTTCATGAAAGCCTCTGTGCCAAAAAATGTGCTGGTCATCGGCACCAATCGGAGCCAAGAATCGAAAGAGATCGCGCGCGCCTATGGGGAGGCGTACAAACTGCCGCCGGCGCAGCTGTTTATGCTGGACTGCCTGCCAGGAGAAGAAATCCCGCTCAGCGAGTTCCGAACCACGATCCAGCAGCCCGTCATGAAGCATCTGAACACCACGAAGCAGAAAGAGACGATAGACTTTCTCGTGCTGACCAAAGGGGTGCCGATCCGAATCACGCCGGGCGGCTTTTCAGTCGATTCCGCGCTCATGAGTACCCCGCTCAGGCTGCCTTTTTCCCGCAACCCGGAAAAGTTGCAGCCAAACCCATACTATGGCAATAATAAGCCCTTTTCGCGAAAAAAGTTCGGGTTCTACCTCGCGACCCGCTTGGACGGCTATTTGGTTTCCCATATCAAACAACTGATAGATAACGCGCAAAAGGCGAAACGCGCCAAGGGATTGTTTCTTTTGGATGTGGACCCACGACGCGACAAACCGGGCTATCAAGAGATCAACAATAGTATGCGCAGCGCGGCGCAGGTTCTGAAGCAGCGTGGTTTTGAGGTTTTGCTGGATCAAAAGAACGATTTTGTGGGGGGCGAGCGCAACCTGATGGGCTACTACTCATGGGGCAGCAACGATGCGGGCTTCTCCGCCTATGCCTATCGCAGCCTGCAATTCCGCCCCGGCGCGATTGCCGAAACCGCCGTTTCCACCAGCGCGCGCACCTTCAACCGGGCTTCGGGCGGGCAGTCGCTCATCGCCGATCTCATAGAAACGGGGGTCACGGGCGTCAAAGGTTATGTCTCGGAACCCTTTGCCAGCGCGCTTTGCCGCGCCCACCTGCTCTTTGACCATTACACGGCAGGACGCAACTTGGCAGAAAGTTTCTGGTCGGCAACCCCCTTCATTCAATGGAAAGACCTCGTGATAGGCGATCCCCTTTGCGCGCCCTTCGCCGCTTCCGAGAAGTGAGGCTTTCTGAACGCAAGACAAAAAAAGAACGCCTCTGCCCTCTTTTCTGAAAAGCGAGTTGCCGATAATGGATTTTGTTTGAGAGAGAATCTGCCTCACTGGGGCTTCGATAGTTCAAAAATTCCCATTTTTTGGGAATAAATCTAACGTGTGTCTGCCCGCAATATAAGGATGGCGTCATGGAGGAAGCAATCAAACGATGGCTATAAGAGTACCGGAAAACCCGATTATCACGCCGGAAATGGTCACCCCGTCCGCGCCGAACATGGAAGTGATTGGCGCGTTTAATCCCGGCGCGACCTACTACAACGGAGAAGTGATCCTGCTTTTGCGCGTGGCGGAACGCCCCCTCATGGAAGACCCCAACAAAGTAGGGGTGCCGATGCTGGATGTGGAAAGCGACAGCCGCCGCCTGAAAATCTTGGAATTCCCCGTTCAATCGCCCCATATCGACCTGACCGACCCGCGCGCCGTCACTTTTGAAGGAAGAACTTACCTAAGCTCCATTTCTTACCTAAGAATCGCGCGCAGCAAAGACGGCGCGAATTTCCAGGTCGACCCGGAGCCTGCGCTGTTTCCTGCTACCCCCTACGAAGAGTATGGAATCGAGGATTGCCGGATTACGGTCATTGAGGGCGTCTTCTACATCTCCTATACGGCAGTGTCCCGGTATGGTATCTGTGTGGGGCTTGCTTCCACCCACGATTTCAAGACCTATAAACGGCACGGGTTGATCCTGCACCATGAGAACAAAAACGCGGTCTTATTCCCCCGGCGCATCAATGGACGCTATACCCTCATGCACCGGACCGGAGCGTCCGCGCTGAACGGACCGAACATGTGGCTCGCCTATTCTCCCGACCTGCTCCATTGGGGCGATCATCAGTTCTTTATGGAGCCGCGCACGCACGCTTGGGATGCTCGGCGAATTGGCGCAGGCGCGCCGCCCATCGAAACCCCTGAAGGCTGGCTGATGGTCTACCATGGGGTCAACCCCAAAGATGGCTACTGCGCAGGGGTCGCGCTGTTGGATATCGAAAACCCGCATCATGTGATCAGCCGCTCCGAAAACGCGCTGCTGATGCCCGAAGAGGATTACGAAGTCAGCGGCTTCTTTGAGCGCGTCATCTTTCCCACTGGACTGGTTCCTATCGATACTAATGGTTCGTTGATGCTCTATTACGGCGTTGCCGATCGTTCAGTTGCGGTGGCGAAAACCTCCATTCGCGAACTCATCGCCTGCGCGCGAGATGAAGTCATGCTGCTGGTTGTGTAATGTGGCTGGTAAGGGCAGAACTATGTGTCTGCCCGATACGAAAAAACAAACCTCACTCAACCTCTCCGATAGACGACAACCAGCCCCATCGTGTCTTGCCGAGCGAAGCCGAGACATCTGCCCATCGTGTCTTGCCGAGCGCAACCGAGACATCTGTCCACCGATGTCATGCCGAGCAAAGCCGAGGCATCTGCTTCTGAACAGCAGACCCATTCGCTGCGCTCAGGGTGACAACACCCATGTCATGCCGAGCGACGCCGAAGCATCTGCCCACCGTGTCATGCCGAGCGTAGCCGAGGCAACCGCTTTTCAAATAGCAGACCCATTCGCTCCGCTCAGGGTGACAATACCAACGTCATGCCGAGCGAAGCCGAGGCAACTGCTTCTGAAAAGCAGACCCGTTCGCTCCGCTCAGGGTGACAGCATAGAATGATTCGGCGCGAATGTGACTCGCGAGGGCAATCCCTTCATACGCATTTCCCCGTTTAACCCCAAAAACCCGTATTTTTACAGGGGACATGAACCCCTAAAACAGATTATAATATGCTCGTAAGTTTATGATTGAGGATCATACTTGAAAGATATTAGCCCTTCTGAACGCTGTTCCTACTGAGGAATGAGCGTTTCAGTTCCATCGATCTTGTCCTATTCGTAAACTTTCAATCGTGTAAAGGAGGATTTTTTCATGCGACATACTTTATTGTTAAGTTCGATTTTAGCGACGGCTCTGGTGGTGTCCGTCAATGCGCAGACCTGGGACGAAATGACCAATGGCGGCGGCGACGCCGGCGATTTAGCGGCTACCGCCCAAATGACCATCGGTGTGGGTCCCCTGACCACCTTGACAGGCGATAACGCCGCCAGCGACGCTGACCTGTTTTTGATCAAAGTGGTTGATCCGGCTCTCTTCGCAGCCCTGGTGGACACAAACACCGCGTTCGACACTCAGATGTGGTTGTTCGATATGAACGGCAACGGCATTGCTCATAACGATGACCGTACAAGCCTGTTTTCAGGTCTGTTAGGTTCGGACGTCTTCACTACCGGCGTGAATACTGGACAAACCGTCGCCTCTCGGTTGATGGCAGGCGAGTGCTACATTCTCGGTATCACCCGCTATAATCGTGACCCGCGAGACGCAGCGAACGTGCGGATATTCGCAGACAGCCCCTTCTCCGGTATTCATAGCCCGGCACAGGGAGCAGGCGCGCTGAACAACTGGCTCAATACCCCAGCAGCAGGCGGTTTCTACCAAGTGACCATGCGCGGCGTGGAGTATTGCCAAGTTCCAGAACCTGCCAGCATGATCGCTCTGGGCGCAGGTCTCGCTGGTGTTGCGCTGCGACGCCGCAAGAAATAAGTCAGACCGCTGACGAATAGCAGCGTTCCAAACGCCTCCCAAAGAATACTCTCTGGGGGGCGTTTTTCTGTTTTTGGGGTGATGTCCACCTCACGTGTCCTTCCGAGCGTAGCCGAGGCATCTGCCCACCGATGTCATGCCGAGCGTAGCCGAGGCATCCGCACACCGATGTCATGCCGAGCAAAGCCGAGGCAACTGCCCACCGATGTCATGCCGAGCATAGCCGAGGCAACTGCTTCTGAAAAAGCAGACCCATTCGCTGCGCTCAGGGTGACAATACCGATGTCATGCCCAGCGAAGCCGAGGCAACTGCTTTTCAAACAGCAGACCCATTCGCTGCGCTCAGGGTGACAACACCCGTGTCATGCCGAGCGAAGCCGAGGCATCTGCTTCTGAAAAGCAGACCCATTCGCTCCGCTCAGGGTGACAACGACTCTGCCGTTTCCGTGTCCCCTTGCTGACAAGGAAACCTCACGGAGGGAATTACGAAACCGTGCATTCATTCGCCGACTCACCCCCAAGAAACCCGCAACTTATCGTGGGACAATGGCGCAAAACGCGCTGTATAAGCACTCAGAAAAAAAATCTATTGGGAATTTGTCCGCTTTTTGCCTTCTGAGGAGTCATGTTATATTGAGGCTTGCTCTACAAGGGTGAAAACGGTATCAAGTCCTAAATCAATCTTGCAAAAACCAAAAGGAGGTTTTTCTCATGCGACGTACACTATTTATGAGCGCGATTCTTGCAACTGCCTTGGCGGCATCCGTCAACGCGCAATCCTTCACTCACGACCCGGCGAACATTCCGATTCCGGATAGCAACCCTGCAGGCGTCAACATTCCCTTCGCCGTGGCTGGTTTAGCGGGCGGCGTAATCGAAGTCCATGTCCATTTCAGCCCTTCGCACACCTGGGTGGGCGACTTGATTATGCGACTGACTGACCCCAATGGCGTCACCGTTACTCTGATCGATCGCCCCAGATTCCCAGAACTCACCTTCGGCTCCAATAGCGACTTTCTGAATGCTCGTTTCCAATCGACGGGTACGGATCCTGAGACCCATGGTGGAAACTTTAACAGCACCGGACTGGGTACGATCTTCCGCGCGCATCTCGGCAGCATCGATGACTTCAATGCCGATGTGAACGGCAACTGGAACCTGTTCATCAGCGACAACGAAGGTGGCGATACCGGTTCGTTCGACAAGATCACTATCACGACTCCTGAGCCCGCCAGCATGTTGGCGCTCGGCGCAGGTCTCGCGGGTGTTGCGCTGCGACGCCGCAAGAAATAAGTCAGACCGCTGACGAATAGCAGCATTCCAAACGCCTCCCAGACGACACACGCTGGGGGGCGTTTGTCTGTTTTCAGAGCCTCCTGCGTGTCAAGCCATGCGCATCTGCCCACCGTGTCATGCCCAGCGGGACCGAGGCATCTGCCCACCGTGTCATGCCGAGCGCAGCCGAGGCATCTGCCCACCGTGTCATGCCGAGAGAAACCGAGGCATCCGCTTTTCAAACAGCACACCCGTTCGCTGCGCTCAGGGTGACAACGGCTCTGCCATGCCGAGCAAAGCAAAGTCATCTGTTTTTGGAGTGTGAATACATCTTCACACGCTGTTTCCGTTGAGAAGGAAAAACACCTCCTTTAAGCGAACTGAAAGACACGCATTCATCGTGATAAGTCATTGGCTTGAAGACAATCCGTTTTGGAGTTTAGAAAATCGTCGCCTCACATTGGAACCGTTGGCGAAACGCTCATTGCTTGCGGTGGTGATTTGCGCGGTCGTAATTTCCTTTTGGTTGGTCTTGATCTCTTCAACCACTTCTCACTCTACACCTGAATTGTGGATATTTTTGGGCATTCTGGTCTGTGGACATCTCATTGCGCGCGGGTTGTTGCAAGGCGCGACGCCTGCGCCACACTTCGAGCGCGATGCGCGTTCCGGCAGCCTCGAACAGTTCCGCATGCTGCCTTTGAATCCCCATGGGTTAATTCTGCAGCGCGGACTACCCTTGCGTCTCCACCGCCTCTGTGTGATGATGCTCTGGTTGCCGGGATACGCGCTTTGGGGTTCCATGGCGGGACTGCCACTCATAGAAACGATCTTCCTTTGGGCAATTTTCAGCTTTGTCGATTATCTCGTGTTGGCAGCGTTGTCGCTCTTCTTGCTCGTTCCTTTCGCGCCGATAGAATACGTGTTGATGGCTGCCTTTGTGGGCGGATACAGTTGGGTTCGAGAACGCAGCGAAGGCAGCGGCAGTCAATGGGCAGGAGCCGTCTTGGGAATCGTCTTTGGCTTAGCGGTCTTCGGGCGCCTATTGGCAGGACACTCCGCGTTCACTTTGCCCGATTTGCGTCCCTTCTTCTTCACATGGATCTGTGTGGAGGGCTTACGATTCGAGCGTCTTGCGCGCTGGCTCAACGAACCGCAGGGACTTTGGCGATGGTACTTCCTTGCGCCCGTTGCAGGTATCACTTTTCTCGCGGCGTGGCTCACCGGCGAATGGAGCCGATTGTGGGGTTGGCAGCCGCTGGAGCGTCTCTCTGTGAGCTTAGTTGCCCTCTACGCGATGGGCAGTTTCTTGCATCTCTATTTCTGCCAAATCAACCGCGCTGGACGCGCCTTGCAACAGTCTGCCGCCATTCACCGGCGCGATTCAGGACTGATTCGCTTGACCGCTCTTTTGACTTCCTGGGTCTATTGCGCTTGGATCGGACAATCGCCCTTCACGCTGTCTTGGACCTTCTGGGGCTGCTTTCTGTTTTTCAGCCTGATTGACATCTACCAAAGCGCATCGCTGCGGTCCTATCTCCAAACGCTTTATGCCTCGCGCTTTTCCACCGCCTTAACAGGCATGGTGTTGGCGGTTCTTTCTGTGCCTGCCGCCTTGACCGCCAGCGCGAAAAGTGGGGCTGCCTTTGTCAGTTTGACCCTGCCTGCCTTTGCGCTGCTCTCTTTGACTCCCGCTTGGAAGGGCGCGCTCGGTATGAGCGTTAGCCTATCGCCTCTGATCCTCTGCGCGATGGTTCTGCTGCGCGCGCTCATGGTAGAAGGTTTGTTCCGTTGGCTCATCAAGTTAGCAGCAAAAGCTCAGGCGCCTCGCCAATCGGAAAAACTGGCTTCGGTCCTGATCGAGTCGGTCTTGATTTTCCCCTTGTTGCATCGCTTGCTGTTCCGAAGCATCCAAAATCCCGTCATTCGCTTTCTGACCGCCTCAGACAAGCGAACCGCCGACTTCGGGTTCTTTGCGCTGTTTTTGGGCTTAAGCCTCTGGCTGGATTGGCAGTCGATTTTGGGGCTTTTATTCTGGGGCGGGCTGCCTCTGGCGGGCATCTGCTGGTATCTAAGCTACCGTCAATCTTACCAGCGCGTGCGCCGCCTGCTCGGGTCCGGCGAGTTTCGGAGTTGGCTGACCACTCCCCTCTCCAATCAACAACTTTACTGGGGCATTATCTATAGCGGTTGGATGTCGATTTGGAAGGGATTGTTAGCGATCATCGTGGCATCGCTCGTGGGACAATTATTCAGGGAACTGTTCATCACGGGCAGGATGATGATGGCGGGCGTTCCCGCGGTGGCGGCGGCAGGCGTGCTTTCTGCCGTGTGGGTGATGGTGTTGCTGTTTGTTCTCTGCGTTTTGTTGGTCGCTACGCCCACGGGGGTTCACGATGCCCTGTCCCAAGCGCGAACCTCACAGAGGCGTTCGAGCGGGTCACAGACGCTCAGAGCGGTGATGTTAGCCTCGCTCTACTCAATCCTCACCTTCACCTGCTGTTTGGTTTTTGCGCCTTTGGCTTTGATCGCGCTGCCGGTCTACAGTTCCAGCGTGATTCAAATGTTGAACTCGTTCCGCCGCGCGCCCGATGACCGCATGCGCCTGCCCCACGATTAAGAAGAAGCAGTTCATGAGACATTACGGGTATAATATGCCGTTATTCTTTGTGCCGGAGAGAGAAAACAGATGAACGTTCCCAGCGATTTGCGATACACCCGTTCGGATGAATGGGTTCGATTGGAGGGCAATGAAGCGGTCATTGGAATTACCGACTATGCCCAATCCGAATTAGGCGATATCGTCTACTTAGACCTACCCGAAGCCGGGCGTTATGTGCAGCCCGAAGAGCCGTTCGGCGTGATCGAATCGGTCAAAGCCGCTTCCGATCTCTATGCGCCTGTAGAGGGCGAGGTTTTAGCAGCCAACTCCGACTTACAATCGGCTCTGGAAACCATCAACCAAGACCCGTATGGCGCGGGCTGGTTCTTGCGTATCCAGTTGAAAGACCCTGCCCAAGTGAACTCCCTGCTGACCGCCGAACAGTATAAAGAGTACCGTAATCTCTGATTTAATTCTAAAAATTATGCGCTATATCCCTCACACCGAAGAAGATACCCAACAGATGTTGGAGACCATTGGCGTTTCCTCCATTCGCGAACTGTTCAAAGAAGTGCCTGACGCGCTCTACCGAACCGAACCCTTAGAGGTGCCATCCGCCTTAGACGAACATAACCTGTTCCGTCACCTCGCAGCCATCGCTGCCGAGAACGCCCATGCGCAAGAGTGGCTGAACTTTATGGGCGCAGGCGCGTATGACCACTTCGTGCCATCCATCGTCGGACCCATCATCGGACGCGGCGAATTTCTGAGTGCATACACCCCCTATCAACCAGAAGCCAGTCAAGGCTTGCTGCAGAGCATCTTTGAGTTCCAAACCATGATCTGCGAATTGACCGGCATGGAGGTCGCCAACGCCAGCATGTATGACGCCGCGACCGCCTTAGCAGAATCGGCGCTGATGGCATGCCAGATCACGGGGCGTTCTAAAGTCGTGGTCTCCCAAGCGGTTCACCCCCATTACCGCCACGCATTGAGGACCTATCTCTGGACCAACTCGCGGGAACTGGTGGAACTGCCGCTGGTCAATGGCATCACCGATCGCGAACAGATTCGCACTGCTTTGGATGATCAGACCGCCTGTGTCATCGCACAATATCCCAACTTCTTCGGCTTGATCGAACCGCTCAGTCCCCTGGTATCCGCTGCCAAAGATTCGGGCGCGCTCAGCATTATTTGCGCGGACCCGATCAGTTTAGGCGTTTTGAAAGCGCCGGGCGAATACGATGTCGATATCGTGGTGGGCGAAGGTCAGTCGCTGGGCAACAGTATGGGGTTCGGCGGTCCGATGTTGGGACTGTTCGCCTGCAAACAGGAGCATGTGCGTCGCATTCCCGGCAGGATCGTGGGACAAACAACCGATGTGGAGGGGCGGCGCGGCTTCGTGATGACCCTCCGAACTCGCGAACAAGACATTCGGCGCGAAAAGGCGACCTCCAACATCTGCACGAACGAGGCGCTCTGCGCGCTCGCAGCGACGATCTCTATGGCAGCCTTAGGCAAATCGGGATTCCGCCAAGTCTCTGAGACATGCGCCCAAAAAGCGCATTATGCCGCTCGCGCCCTCAGCGCGCTACCCGGCGTGTCCTTGCGATTCCCCGAAACGCCCTTCTTCAAAGAGTTTGTCTTACAGCTCCCGCGAAATGCCGAATCGGTGCGCGACCACTTGTTGGAGCAGAAGATTCTGGCGGGTGTGCCGTTGGGCGCATTTTATCCCGATATGGAAAACTGCTTGTTGGTCTGCGTGACGGAAACCCGCTCCAAAGACGACATCGACCAGTTTGTGGACGCATTGGGACAGACGGTTCAGGGGTAGCCTTTACCGCCATAACGCGCTGATCGGAAGCGCATACAGATCCGGTCCAAAGGGTAACGCCTGGGAGCCGCTGTAGAAAACGACTCCGCGCCGGAACTTCTCTCCTGTGGCGGTCGCCAATGCGCGCAATCCCTTAAAATCGGAAGAGTCTATTCTGGCGGAGGCTTTGACCTCGACGCCGACCACACTGCCGGCGGCTCCCTCAATAACCAAGTCTACCTCTTGGCGCGATTGTGTCCGCCAATGATACAACCCTGGACGAGATCGGCTCCATGTCGCCAGTTTCATCATTTCCAACAACACAAAATTTCCCACCAGAGGACCTAACAACGCATGCCCTTCCACCAGCGCCGCTGAATCCAAACGCAGCAGGTTGACAATCAGCCCTGTATCGTTCAGCAATAATTTGGGCGATTTGACCGCGCGCTGCCCCAAGTTGGTAGACCACGCAGGCATCAAATGAGTCAGGAAAAGCGTCTCTAAGAGAGTCATATAGCGCTGCAGCGTCGTGTAGGGCAGATTGCTTGCGCGAGCGACATCCGCCATATTCAAGGTCGCTGCGCAACGCGCCGCCAGCAAAGTCAGCAATCGAGGCATTTGAGTTAAGCCTGCAACATTCGCGATTTCTCGAACATCTCTTTGGAGAATCGTGGTCACATACGACTCAAACCAGGCTTGCCGCCGCTCAGGCAGAGAACGGCTCAGAACTTCAGGATAGCCCCCTGCGACAACCCGCTCAATGAGTTGCGCGCGATCCAAAACCTCACTGTCGAGATAGGCAGAAAATGAAAATTCCAACTCCAACAGGTCATCCAAAACGTTCCGTTCGCCGCTTCGAATCTCCGATTGCGCGAAGGGCATCAAAGTCAAGATTTCCACACGTCCCGCCAACGATTCTGCCATTTTGGGCAGTAAGAATACATTCGAAGAACCTGTCAGAAGGAAGCGTCCGGCGCGCCGGTCACGGTCAATCAAGAGTTTGATAGCAGGAAACAACTGAGGAGCCATCTGAACCTCGTCAATAATGAGCGTGCCTGTCTGGTTTGCGGTCATTTGCGAAAGAAAACTCATCGGGTCTTCAGACGCTGCAGCCAGCGCGCCCGCTTCATCCAAAGAGACATAATGCCCCATCCCCTGCGTCAATGTCGTTTTGCCGGTTTGACGCGCGCCATTCACCAGAACGGCAGGACTGTCCGAAAGCGCAGATTCCAGACGAGGTGTGATTTTTCTTCAGATCATGGGTAAAATTTACCCACTTTGTGGTGAATTTGTCAAGGTTTGAGCAAATCTTCTTCTGTTAAGGTAATTATTAGGCAACCGTCAGGTGCAGATCGGGCTTAAACAAAGGCGCGGGGCTTGCTTCCCCTCGTAAGATTGCTACCAGGCGATAACGGGCAAGGAACGGGCTATCGCTA
This sequence comes from Fimbriimonadia bacterium, assembly GCA_026129765.1. Classification (GTDB taxonomy): domain Bacteria; phylum Armatimonadota; class Fimbriimonadia; order Fimbriimonadales; family GBS-DC; genus JAHCHP01. The sequence continues at coordinate 30,784 of JAHCHP010000002.1, forward strand.
TCTGGTTCTGGTTCGCGAAACATCTCCAGACAGCGTTCACGCAGATTCACGATCCAATATTCAGGAACCCCTCCGCTGGCATAAAGGCTCGCCTTTACCGAACGATCATACTCCAGACTGGCATCCGCCACCTCAATCACCAATAGCGCGGTCGGGGAATGGGTCTTTTTGTAATCTTGCGGCGCGCCAGACACCATCGCTCAATCAAGCTGTGGTTCACTCTCGCCAATGCGTAAGGGGTTTTGAAACAGCACATAATACGCTTCGCCCAAAAGACGGATCAATTTTTGGGCATTTCAATTCACGGACACGCTATGCTCCGGTCTTGCCCGTGACTTCTCCACCAACTCTCCCCCGATCAATTCCACCGACTGCAGGTCGAAATATCCTAATGATCCCAGCAGGTAATACTCTTCAGGCGAAAACTTGCGAGTTTCCACCACAGGTGGGTTTTTCCCGGATAACTGGGCTGTCGTGTGAGTCATATTCATCACCATCGGGAATGTACCCGACAGTCACTTCAGCCGGATTTGGATCGTTTTTTCGTGGCTGTAGAGCGCGAGACCAGGAGCCGCTTTGCGCGGTTTACGGACATACTTTCTCAGCGTATAATCCACATCCACCACCGACGCATGCTTATCGGTGCTGTTGAGGGCGGCGAGCCTGCCTGCGAACTCCAGGGTCTTTCTCGGCACCGCCTCCGGGCGGTTCTCCGTACGAATAATCACATGCGCGCCGGTCGTGGAACGGACATGCAGCCAATAATCGTTGGGGCGCGCGATACGGGTCAGAAGAAAATCGTTCGCGAGCGCGTTCTCGCCGATCAACACCTGATACCCCTCTTCGCTCACAAACTGCCGGATTCGATGCCCATCGAACGGGTCTTTCTGCTTCGTGCTGTGAGTCAGCGCGGGGTCGGGCATTTCGCGCAGCCATCCCATCCGTAGGGCTTCATCGGCTAAACTCTGCAGTACCTGCGGTTGATCGGGCGCGGACTGAACTCGTGTCAACAGGGCTTGAATCTCATCCCGCTCCGCCTCCAAGCGCGCCTTCCGCGCCAACAAACCCTCGCGATTCTCTTTCGCGCGCCGCGCCTTGTTAAAATAGCGTTCCGCGTTCTCCACCGCGCTCTTCTCAGGGTCTAACGGAATCTGCACAACCGGCGCGTCGGGCTGCGTGTAATCCTGCGCTTCCAGCATTTTCTGACCTTCGGGTTGATGCTGTCCAAACGCCAGAATCAACTCGGCATACAGCTGCCATTTCGCCGCATACGCCGATTGGTCGGCTGCCTCGCGCACCTGTCTCAACGCCGACTCCCGCGCCTTCAAAGCGCGCTGCAACTGTCCTGCTAATGGGTCGCGCAGGCTCTCTGACTCGGCGCGTGTCATCGCTTCCTGGGTATGCCGCTCCCAAGCGAGGCTGACCGACTCACAGCGGGTCTGAGACGATTCGGGAATCTGCCGAACGCGCAAAGGGTACGCGCCCAGAGTCCGCTGGGTCTCAGGGTCAATGACCAATACCGGTTGCCAATGTCCTCGCGACAGGGTGTTTTGCCATTCGGTGAACGCTTGCCAGCCCGACTCTTGAATCCACTGCGACAACTCTGCCGCCGTGAAACCGCTCATTCCCTCCAAAACGGCTTGCAGCGCAACTGCATCGGGAGGTTGATGGTTGCCTGTGTGGAGCCGTACCGCTTCCCGCGCCTGCTCGACCATTGTGAGTAAAGGATTCAAACGGTTTTCCTGATGGGTGGGCGGCGGCGCGTAATAAACGCCGGAATGAATCGGACGCGCCCGGCTTTTGGAGGGCGATACCCATTTGATCGCGCTCAAAACGCGCTGGTCATCCTGGGTTAAAATCAGATTGGAGTGCTTCCCCATCAACTCGGCAATCAGATGATAGGACTGTCCATCTAACGCATCGATACAAAGGCGCGCGATTCGGTCAAACCCGACCTGCTGGATGGCTCGGATGAACCCGCCTTCCAGATATTTTCGCAGCGCGCTGCAGAAATTGGGCGGCGAAGGCGGATTGGCAGGCTTTCGGGTGACATGGTGCATGCGGGCAAATTGGGCGTCTGCAGACAGAAGCAGGCGCGTTTCCACCCCGTTGGCAAATAAGGTGAGCGTGATTTCTAAGGGGCGCGGCTGGCTGATATGCCGGATGCGCGCGCCCAACAGCGATTGACACTCCCCCACGACCGCCCACAAACTCAGACTGTCAAACGGTATCTTCACAGGCGGCATGGGACTTGTCAGGGGGACCCAGAGGTCACGCCCCGCGAAACGGAGGTCTCCGGCAGCGTCTCACCTAACTTGTTCGCGATCTCCTCGGGGTTCTGCGCCACCCGGTACATCTCCTCCCGCGAAATGACCTTGTGCTTATACAGGAACTCCAGATGGTGGTCCAGCGTGATCATTCCCAACTGCTGACCGGTTTGAATCGCCGAAACAATACTGTTCGTCTTGCGGTCACGAATCATGTGTCCAATCGCAGGGGTACAGAGCATAATCTCGAAAGCCGCCACGCGCCCTGGACGGTCGGCTCGAGGCAGCAAGAGCTGGGAAATAACCGCCACTAAGTTCGTACTCAGCTGCAAGCGAATCTGCTCTTGCTGGTCGGTGGGGAACACGTCCACGATACGTTCGACGGTTCGGGCTGCGCCGGTTGTGTGAACCGTGGAGAAGACCAAGTGTCCCGTTTCGGCAGCGGTGATCGCGGCTTGAATCGTTTTGAGGTCGCGCATTTCGCCCACCAGAATTACGTCGGGGTCCATACGCAGGGAGCGCACAACACCCTCATCAAATGACGGTACATCCACCCCCACCTCACGCTGGCTGATAACCGATTTCTTCGGAGTGTGAAAATACTCGATAGGGTCCTCAATCGTGATAATGTGAGTTTCCCTGTGAGTGTTGATATAATCGATCATGGTCGCCAGCGTCGTGGTTTTACCGGAACCCGTCGGTCCCGTCACTAAGATGAGACCGCGCGGCAGCCACAACAGTTTTCGCACATGCTCCGGCAGACCGATATCGTCGAACGCACGCAGTTGGTAGGGAATCAAACGGAAGTTAATCGCGATGGCTCCCTTCTCATAATAAGCAGCGACACGAAAACGCGCCTGCTGGTGGGTATATCCGAAGTCCGCAGTGCGCTGTCGCTCCAATTCGTGCAACGCTTTCGTAGGCGCGACCTCCCGGAAAAGGCGTTCGGTATCTTGTGGACTGAGCTCTCCAAATTCATCCAGGCGGGTCAAACCGCCATGCAATCGCAAGGTGGGAGGCTCGTTCGGCACGACATGAATGTCGGATGCCCCCCGGTCGACACAAATATCTAATAAATCGTTGGCAGATGAGTATTTTCGCATAAAATGGACTTCCTCCACGAAGTCTTGAATCGTATTCTAATTCTTAGTCAAGCGTTCGATTCCTGCATAGAGAAGCCCCAGCCTCAGCGGGATTGCTTCAATTGATAATACAACCGCGCAGGCAGTCCGTGCGCCTTCACCGCGCCCGCCATCTCTGATTGATCGAAAGTCTTGTCATCGAATGATGCCATCGCTTGGTCATATAAAGCCCACCGGCTTTCGCGCGCGACAACCGCGACCTGCCCCTTGAAAAATCGCAAAGTGACCGTTCCCGTGACCCGCTCCTGCAGTTTCAAAATGAACGCTTCCAGAGTCTCCTTGAACGGATCCAACCATAACCCCGCATAGGCAAGTTCTGCCCAAGCGCGGTCCGCCTGCTCCTTGAACTTTAGTTCATCGCGGGTTCCCACCAAGGCTTCCAAAGCGCGATGCGCCGTAATCAGCGCGACCGCCGCAGGACATTCATAATTCTCGCGCACCTTCAAACCGATCATCCGGTCTTCCATGATATCGATTCGCCCCACGCCATGCTGTCCCGCGATTTCGTTCATAGCTTGAATCAGACTCAGCGGCTCCATCGCTTGCCCATCGAGCGCGACCGGCACGCCCTGCTCCAACCGAAGTTCAACCAGGCGAGGCTCCTCAGGCGCGTCATTCGCGCTGCGGGTCCAGCGGAAAATCTCTTCTGGCGGGATGAAACTGGGGTCTTCCAACCTGCCGCCCTCGATAGATCGTCCCCACAGGTTCTCGTCGATGCTCCAGATTTTCTCCGCGCTCTGCTGGATCGGCACGCCCCGTTCGCGCGCATATTCAACCTCTTCGGCGCGGGTCATATTGTGTTCTCGCATCGGCGCAATGATCTCCACGCGAGGCATCATCGTTCGCAACATATACTCGATTCGGAACTGGTCATTGCCCTTGCCGGTGCAGCCATGGATGAAGGCGTCCACTTCTCCGATCTGTTCAGCCACATGCGCCGCTTTCGCCGCGATAATCGGGCGCGCAATGCTGGTACTCAGCGGGTAGCCTTGATAGTTCGCGTTGGCTTGAACCGCAGGCACGCAGTAATCGCGGGCAAACTCCGCCTTCGCGTCCACCGTGTAATGCTCCGCGCCCAAAATCTTCGCGCGTTCTGCCGCATCCTCAATATCCTCTCTTGGCTGCCCGACATCCACCGTCACCGTAATCACGCGCTGGAAGCCATACTGCTCTCGCGCCAATGGGATACAGACGGTGGTATCCAGACCCCCAGAATAAACTAAGACTGCTGTTTTCATGCTCTTTGCTTTCTCCTTCTTATTGTTCGACCGCCTGCGGAATCAAAGTCAGTTCCATCTCTTTGCCGTCGCGCATGATCTTAATTTTCACCGGCTCGCCCGCTTTCATATTGGCGTACTGTGCCGTCATCTCTTCCACATCTTTCACTTTCACGCCCGCGATCTCAATCACCCGGTCGCCTGCTTTCACCCCTGCTTTTTCTGCAGGCGAGTTCGGCATAACGCCCGTAATCCGCACGCCTTGACCATCATCCGTATAGTCCGGCATCAAACCCAAGCGAACACGCGCCCCGCCAACACCACGGGGACCGGTTCCGCCGCCCCCGCTGGGACGACTCGACTCAAACTTGATACGATCAGCGCGCTCATTCACCAATTTGATCAACCGGTAGCCAAACTGCACAATTCGCGCCTGCCCTTCATAGTTAATCTTATCGGGCGTGTCGGTCGGGCGGTGATAATCTTCGTGCAACCCTGTAAAGAAGAAAAGGATAGGAATCCCGCGCGCGAAGAAGACCGCATGATCGCTGGAGCCGCCTCCAGTACGCTCTTCAGAAACCTTGAAACCATCGGTGTTGACCTTATCGATAATCGCCTGCCAATCGGGCGAAGAGTTGATTCCCCCAATCTGCAAGTTGTTATCTTTCAAGCGTCCGATCATATCCATATTGATCATCGCGGTGATTTTATCCATTGGGACGGTGGGATTACGCGTGAAGAAGCCTGCCCCCACTAAACCCTCTTCCTCACCCGAAAATGCGATAAACAAAAGGCTGCGCTTCAAGCTCTTGCGTTCTAAGGAGAAAAGACGAGCCAACTCCATCAAACCGGCAGTCCCCGACGCATTGTCGTCCGCGCCATAATGAATTCCACCCGAATCGGGCGCGAGTGAACCGACTTCGCCATAGCCTAAATGGTCATAATGCGCGCCAATCACGATCACTTCCTCTTTCAGTTTCGGATCGCTGCCCGGCAAGAAACCGATGACATTGCGCGCGTTCCCTTTGCGGGGCTTCACTTCCGAAGTCATCTTGATGTTGATATCCAGCGACGCGGAAACCGGTTTTTTATTGGATTTGATCTTTTCCGCTACGGTCGCGACGGTGGTATTAACCGTTGCAAAGATTTTATCGCCTGCTTCTTTGGTAATGTTCAGGGCAGGCAACATCCCGCCCCGACCGCCCCCCTGAAGCGGAAGCAAACTATTGTTATCGGGCAGGTTCACAACAATTAAACCCACTGCGCCCTTTTCCAGAGCGGTTTGCGCTTTGCGCCGGACCGAGGCGAATTGGTTCGCGTTCTCAATAAAATCGGGCGCGCCTCGGAAAACAATCACGATCTTATCCTTCACCTCGATAGAGGCATAATCGTCATACCCTTTGTCGGGCAGAGAAAGCCCATAGCCTGCAAACACCGCGATGCCTTCTGCCGACTTGTTCAAGCTCAACCCAAGCGGTCTTATCTGCTTCGCATCAATTGTCTGCTGCGCGCTGTTTTTCGCTTGAAAAGCGAGCGCGTTGGTCTCGCCCGGCATCGTGCCGATGGTCATCTCAAAATCTTGGAAGAAACCCTTAGAACCTTTGGCTTCCAAGCCCCATTCCTCAAACTTCTCGGCAATAAAATCGGCGGCTTTGTGCGCGCCCGGCGAAATGGAGAGCCGTCCCTCCAAATCTTCAGACGCGAGATAAGCGACCCACGATCTCAAATTGCTGACGGAAACTTCCCCTTTGGCAAACGCGGAAAAGACCGTGAGCAGCATCCATATGACCATCAACCCATTCTTTTTCATCATTTCTTGTCTCCTACCATCAAAATTATACCTACTGTGGGCGTCATAAACCCGATTTGTGAAGTATAATCAGAGTGTGATAGAACAGAAGCCGAAATTGCCTTCTCGAAAACCGAAGTTGCCCCTTTGGCTTTGGATGGGGGGCGGGATTGTATTCATCCTGTTGCTTGTGTGGGGTGTTTTCCAGGTAGGCTGGATCGCGGTCGGGTGGACATTGACCATTGTGTGGGGGTTGATCAATCTCAGTGTGGCAGGTTATGTGGCGCTGTGGGGTCTGTTTCACCCGCGCGCGGTTCTCAAAGCCAATCAAACCATCACTATCTGGGCGATCTGGGTCGCCGTGCTGGTCGCTTTGGCGGTCCCCGGTTTCTTGGAGTCCTCGCTTGCCCAACGCGGAAATGCCGCTCCTTCCACCAGTTTGTTGTTAATCAGCGCATTGAGCGCATTCATGTTCACGTTGATCAGCGCGCTGGCAAGCGGTTATATAGGAGCCTCGTTTGGCGCGTTGTTCAGTTCTCATACTGCCACCGCCGACGACAATGAAGCGAGTTCCGGTGTCACCCTTTGGTGGATGGTTCAGATTATAGGGCTGCTGATCACAAACTATTTCGGCGCGTACCTGCTGCGTTTTGTGCCTTTCCTGATTCTCTTCAGCACGCCTGTGATTTGCTGGTGGTTGTGCCGCCGCCTGCGCGCTTGGCTCAGCCGCTCAGGTCAGCCATTGCAGACCTCACTTAATCAATGGACCCGGCGACTGACGCTGCGAAGGACGCGGGGTCAAAAAACCGTGACTTATGACTTTCGCGGCGCGGCGCTGGGATTAACCGCAGGAATCATCGCGCTGCTCATTTCAACCTCCAACGTGTTCATCCCCTTACAGAGTTGGACCCTGCTCTGGCTCATCCAATTTCGCAATGCGCCCCTGCTTTCTGGCGCAGATGCGTTGAATTTGCGCGTTTTTCAAACAACTAAAAACACCGCCGAGGAACGCTTTGTCCGACTGGTGTTTGATGACTCCACCCAGCGCCAGATGTTGACCGAAAGCAGCGAATCGAAAATTCAAGCGCAGACCATCCAACAATTAAAACAATGGGGCGTCTCGCTCGTTGTGCTGCCCCTGCCCATGATCGAGCCGCAGCGTGCCATCAGCCGTTTTGAGCCAGGGGTCGACAATGCCAGCGCGAAACGCGCCTTAGAGGATCTGCCCCTCTTGGCAAACGGGGCGCGGAAGGCTGGGAATGTCATTCTGGCGATCCGCAGGGTCGAAGACATGATCAGTGATGAAGATGCCTCGAACCGCGCTAAAATTGAAGAGGTCATTCGGAAAGCGAGCGGACAACTGGGAGCAAGCGTTCACGCAGTCGGCTCCGCTGATTTCACAGGCTATCATTCCGCTCAGTTGCCCACGATGCTGATTCCCGGCGCAAAAGCGAGCCGTGTGCCTTGCGCGCCCTGGTTCTTGATGAGCGTGGAAAAGGAGGGGACAGTCAAACCGCTTCAAGCCGACCGGTTACCTGAACTTGCGCAGGATTTACCTCAAATTGAAGAGGGACATGTCTTGGTCGATTTCCAAGGGACACGCGCAGGACACGCTTTCTTGCAAATCCCCTATAACGCGGTCTTGAATAAAGAAAAGGTATTTCGCGGGTCGTCTCCCAATCTATCCCCCAACTTCAGCATATCGGTTGCCGATTCCGGCGCGACCGTGAAAGATCAAGCACAAAATACCAACCCCGCGAACCCGCTCTGGGAGCCGCCTGCCACCTTCTTCAAGGACAAAATAGTGTTTTTGGACAGCATGGATAAACGCCCAGTAGAAACCCCTCTTGGGGTCATGACCCATGCCGAACTATTGACCCATGCCGCCGCAACCGTTTGGGATCAATCGTATGTGGGGCGTGTAAATCCATGGTGGAGAATCGCGCTGATCCTAACACTCTGTATTTTGGTGGGACATGTGTGCCGGGGCTTAACACCCCTCTCCGCCGCCTGGCGGGTCGCCACCCTCGCCTTTGTGATGCTGCTGTCATCCATCGCCGCTTTTCTCTTCTTCCGGCTCTGGCTCGGACCGGTGGTGCCGATTGTGGGCATGATCGGCGCGTCCGCGCTGGTCACCCAACTCACCTTCTCTTTGGAAAAAACGGAACGCGCCCGGAACCGCGCCTTGTTGCAACGATTCGTCGCGCCTCAGATCGTGGAAGAACTGCTGGATGACCCATACCATCAATTGGGGTTGGGAGGCAGGCGTCAATCGGTTTGCGTGCTATTTGCCGATGTCCGAAACTTCACTCCCTTCGCCTCTACCCACTCGCCAGAAGAGGTCGTGGAAGCGGTGAACTCCTATTTGGGCGCGATGACCGAAGCGCTGCATGCCCACGGCGGACTGTTGGATAAATATCTGGGCGATGGATTGATGGCGCTCTTCCGGTTGGGCGAAAACCCCGAAGAGGACCTCCAGCGGGCAGTCAAAGCCGCTATCGCGATGCAGCAAGCAGCGCTGAAAGAGTCGATTCACCTGCAAGAACAAGGCAAAGATGCGCTGGGAGTGGGAATCGGCTTGCATGCGGGCGAAGCGGTTGTAGGACTGGTAGGCAACAAAGACCAGTTCAACTATACCGCGCTGGGTCAAACCGTGATCTTAAGCCAACGATTGCAGTCGCTGGCGTCCGCAGGCGAAATCGCGCTTTCCGAAACCGTTTATCAAGCCGTCGCGGGACAATATCCTGTATTTGCCGAAGAAGAAACCGAACTGAAAGGTCTCTCAGAACCGATCCGGACGTACCGCCTGCGCGTGAGCGATTTAGAAAGTTTGTGAAAATTTGCACAGACACTTGACGCGAGGTTCCAAAGACGGGTATAATTTATGTACGCGGGCAGGATCGCCCGTGAATCCTGAACGGAGGCGGGAATAGACATTGGAACACCATCCAAGTAAATGGGCGTTTGTTGTGTTTTCGGGAATTGTGATGGTTATGTTGACCATCTTCAGCATTATGGCAACCCGAAACCCCCAAAAGCGACCCGGTAAGTTGCAGAACCTGGCAGAGTTACTCTACGAATTCTTTGAGAACCTGACGGTGAGCGTCGTGGGCGACCATGGACGAAAATTCACCCCGCTTATCGGCACGCTCTTTCTATTCATCTTATCCTGCAATCTCATTGGCTTAGTGCCTGCTTCCGTCGCTCCCACTGCCAGCCTGAACATCACCTTGGCGCTTGCCTTGATCGTCTTTGTCTATGTTCAATACATCGGCATCCGGTCCAATGGATTAGCAGGCTATCTCGGACATTTCGCGGGCGCAGGCAAAGTGCCAGTCTATATGGCGCCTTTGCTCTTCGTCATCGAGCTGATCAGCGAACTAACAAAACCGGTTTCTCTTTCCATACGACTATTTGGCAACATGTTCGGAAAGGAACAGGTCATGTTAGCCTTGATACTTGCTTTTGGTGTTCCCGCGCTTAAATACTTTATTCCCTTCCCCGTACAACTTCCCATTCTTCTCTTCGGCGTTTTGGTAGCCTTTGTGCAAGCCTTTGTCTTTTCACTGCTGACGGGAATCTATTTGGGATTGATGACGGAGCATGAAGCTCACCATGGGCATGAAGATGCCCACGCGCATTAAGCGCGCTCAATTTTTTGTAAGACAACTTTCTTCTTGCAAACGCGCGAGAAGAAGCGACACGCCGGAAAGGCGATGAAACACGAACAACAAGGAGGCTAAACAGGATGGATACAGGAGTTGGTCTTTACCTGCTTGGTTTGGCGCTGGCGACGGGTCTCGGACTGCCGATTGCCGTTATTGGCGCAGGCATGGGTCAGGGTCGCGCCGCTGCGGGCGCATTAGAAGGTATGGCGCGACAGCCGGAAATGGCTGGGCGAATTCAGACAGGAATGATTCTCTCGCTCGCGATTATCGAGTCGCTGGTTATTTTTGCGTTGGTTATCTTCTTCATGCTCAGTGGTAAACTGCCCGCCGTCACCGACCTGGTCAGTGAACTGCAAAAGCTGAAGTAAGAAGCCTGGGGATCGGTGTTCAGGCGATAGCGCGCCAGGGACACCTGTCAGGGCGTGAACATTCACTCTCTGAACACCGAATCCATTTTCACCGGGGGTTTATCGTTTATGGAACCAATCGTTTCTCTTTTTGGGCGAAGCCTGCGCCAAATGATAGCGGCAGCAGACGAGCAAGGGAGCGGTGGCGACTCGATTATTGGACAAATCCTGCATCAATTGGGAGTCGATTTTCAAATCGTCATCATCCAAATTGTTGGATTCTTACTGTTGCTCATGTTGCTGCGCAAATTCCTTTGGGGACCGGCGCAAGCCATGTTGGAGCAACGCCGCGCCGACATCAGCAGCACCTATGACAAATTAGAAGAAGACAAGCGCCAAATGGAGCAGTTGCGAAGCGAGTATGAGCAGCGGCTGGCGCAAATCGAGTCGGAAGCGCGTACCAAGATTCAAGAAGCGCTCAGCGAAGCCAATGCGATGCGCGAACAGATCACGAACGATGCGCGCCGTCAAGGCGAGGAGTTAGTGGCGCGAGCGCAAGAGCAAGCCAATTTGGAACGCGAAAAAGCGTTGACAGAGCTGCAAACCTATGTCACCGACTTGACACTGGCTGCCACCGAGCGCGTGCTGGGCGAGAATATGAACAACGAGCGGCAGCGCAAGCTGATCCAGGAGTTCATTGAAAACGCGGAGGTGCGGTAAGTGGACCATCGAGTTGCTCTGCGATACGCGCGCGCGCTCTTCCAAAGCGCATTAAAACATCAAAAAATCCAGGAAGTCGGAGACGACCTCCAGGCGATCAATGGTTATCTCGCGCAATCGGGCATGCAGCAAATGTATTTCCAAAACCCGCGTATCCCGCGCAATAAAAAGTTGGAAACGCTCCGAGAGGCGTTCAGCAAAGATATCCAACCGCTCACAATGCGCCTGCTGGAACTGCTGATTGAGAAGCGCCGCGAGAATACCTTACACGAATTGGCGGGCGAATATCAACGCCTGCAAGAGGAGCATCAACGAATCGCGCGCGCAGACATCACCTCCGCGGTACCGCTGGAGCCAAACGAGCAACAAGCCTTGATTCGAAAGCTGGAACAGAGCGCGGGTAAGCAAATCATTCCCACTTACCATGTGGACCCTCGCTTGATTGGGGGCGTGAAAGTGCGCATGGGCGATTATCAAATCGACGGCAGCGCGCGAGGCATGTTAGACCGCCTGCACGATCAGATTAAGTTGGAGATTGAGCGGCGCAGAACCGCCAGATAACGATTTTTGGGACATTAAGCACAGAGGTGTGAACATGGCAATCCGACCAGAAGAAATTACAAGCATATTATCCAAAGAAATCGAGAATTTAGACAGGACTCCCGATGCGGAGAGCGTTGGAACGATCCTGCAGGTAGGCGACGGTATCGCCCGCGTGCATGGGCTGCCGGACGCGCTGATGAGCGAACTGCTGGAGTTCCCCAACGAAGTCATCGGTCTGGTGTTGAACCTGGAAGAGGACAACATCGGAGCGATTATTTTGGGAGACGACGCGGAGCTGAAAGAGGGCGATCAGGTGAAGCGCACGAAACGAATTGCGGAAGTGCCGGTCGGTAAATCGGTGCTGGGGCGAGTCGTTGACGCGCTGGGACGACCGCTGGACGGCAAAGGCGCCATCGCGGCAGAAGAGTACCGCCGCTTAGAGATTATCGCGCCCGGCGTGTTGGACCGGCAGCCCGTGAAAGAACCTCTGCAGACAGGCATTAAAGCGATTGATGCCATGATCCCCATCGGACGCGGACAGCGCGAGCTGATTATCGGCGACCGATCCATTGGTAAGACCTCGGTTGTGCTGGATACCATTATCAATCAGAAGTACACCCACAACACCGATTCGCCGGTTCACTGCATCTATGTGGCGATTGGTCAAAAAATGGCGAGTATCGCGCGCGTCGTCAATACGCTGGAGCAGCACGGCGCAATGGATTATACGACCATCGTCATCGCGGGCGCAAGCGACCCCAACAGTTTGCAGTATCTGGCTCCCTATACGGGATGCACCATTGGCGAATATTTCCGCGATAACGGCATGCACGCGCTGGTGATTTACGATGATTTGTCCAAACACGCGCAAGCCTATCGCGCGGTTTCGCTGTTGCTGCGACGCCCCCCCGGACGCGAAGCCTATCCCGGCGACGTGTTCTACCTGCACTCTCGATTGTTAGAGCGCGCGGCGAAAATGTCCGATGAGAAAGGCGGCGGTTCGCTCACCGCGCTGCCCATTATCGAAACGCAGGCAGGCGACGTGTCAGCCTACATTCCTACCAACGTCATCTCCATCACCGATGGACAGATCTACCTGGAGAGGAGCCTCTTCAACGCCGGTGTCCGTCCCGCCATCAACGCGGGTATCTCGGTCAGCCGCGTGGGAGGCAACGCGCAGATCAAAGCCACCAAACAGGTGGCAGGGCGGCTCCGACTGGATATGGCGGCGTTCCGCGAGGTTCAAGCGTTCGCGCAGTTCGCTTCGGACTTGGATCGCGCCACCCAGATGCAATTGTCGCGCGGTATGCGCCTGACCGAAATACTGAAGCAGGAGCTGTTCACGCCGATGCCCGTTGAAGACCAAATTGTGGCGATCTTCGCAGGCACTTCGGGCATGATCGATGATATGCCGGTTGAAAAGGTGCGCGACTTTGAGAAAGGCTTGCTGGCGTATACCAAAGAGAAATATCCTGAGCTGGCAGAAACCATTCGCCGAGCCAAAGAGATTTCTCCTGATACGGAAGCGCTGTTGCGTAAAGCCGTTGAAGAGTTCAAAGTTCAATTTGGTCAGGGGACAACCGCATGAGTACCTTACGTGAGATTCGAGCGCGTATTCGCGCCGCCAAGAACATCCAGCAGATTACCCGCGCCATGAAATTGGTGTCGGCTGCGAGGCTGCGGCGCGCTCAAGATCGCGTGATGTCGGCTCGCCCCTATGCGGAACGCATGCGAGACATTATGGTCGAACTGGGACGCGCGGGCGAATTGCCGCCTCATCCCCTGCTGGAACAGCGCGAAGTGAACCAAATCGGGTTCATCGTGCTGGCATCGGACCGGGGATTATGCGGCTCTTACAACATGAACATCATCCGCGCGGCGACAGGCGAGATGAGCAAATATGACCGCCAGCGGCTGCAACTGGTCACAATTGGGCGGCGGGCGAACCAGTTCTATGGACGCCGGGGCTACTCGATTGTCGGGAACCACTCATTACCGAACACGGGCGCGACCATGGAAGATGCTCAGCAAATCACTCAACAAGTGCGGGATATGTTTGAGAGCAAACAGGTGGATCAGGTCTTTTTGACCTACGCGAAGTTCATCAACCCGGTGACCCAGCGACCCATTGTACAGCAACTGCTGCCCATCCAACCGCCTGCCGAAGAGGACGGAGCGACTTATGACTTTGTATTTGAGCCGCCTGCGCCCGAATTGCTGGCGCGCTTGCTGCCCCGCTATCTCTTTACGCAAGTGTTCCAAGCGATTTTGGAAGCGACCGCCAGCGAGCATGGCGCTCGAATGACCGCCATGTCTATGGCAAGCGAAAATGCGGGTAAGATGATCAAAGATTTGACCTTGACCATGAACCGCGCGCGCCAGGCAGGCATCACGAAAGAAATTGCCGAAGTGGTGGGCGGAGCCGAAGCGCTGAGGTGATAATCTGTGGTTTCATTAGGGCAGTCCCTTGAGACTGCCCTAAAAAAGCAGAAATGGTCACACCCCACAGCGATGTCCGTCATTCCCGCGAACGCATGAAAAATACTTAACATAAAACCTCTTCAGACACTTTCGTTTCATCCCAATAAGGATGACATCCAAAAGCGCGCGCATAGCGAATCATCTCTTGCTCAGGCAATCCTGCTAATTCTACCGCTCTCCCTATAGAAATGGCTCCTCGCTGATAATGGTCTGGAATTTCTACACAGTCTTCGTAGGCTTTCTGAGATTACACTCTAAAGAGAAAGAGTTCTAATCAGGCAGGATTTTCGACCCGTTGTTCGAAAAATTAATGTATCGGGTAGACTCCCCATGGGGAACAACCGATAATCTTAATGATGAACAGAACCAACGCGAATTTGCGAGGAGGCAAAACTCATGAGTCAACTCACTTTACGAGGCGGCGAGTTCCTGCTGCGTGAAGCAGAACCCCGCGATACCTTTATTTATGAAGATTTCACCTCAGAAGACCTTTTAATCGCGCAAGCGGCAGACGAATTTATTCGGGGCGAGGTGCTGCCCAAGAACGATGCAATAGATCACCAAGAAGAGGGCTTAGCGGTTCAACTCCTCAAAAAAGCGGGCGAACTGGGCTTACTGGGCGCAGACCTGCCTGAGATGTATGGCGGGTTGGGCTTAGCCAAAATGACCAGCACCCTGCTGGCAGAAAAGATGAGCCTACAGGCGTCATTTGCGGTCTCAACGGGCGCGCATTCTGGCATTGGCACCTTGCCAATTCTCTTTTTCGGGACACCGGAACAGAAGAAGAAGTATGTTCCGCGTTTGGCGACGGGCGAATTAGTGGGCGCGTTTTCCCTCTCCGAAGCGGGCTGCGGATCAGACCCGCTGTCTGCGCGCACCAAAGCGACTCTCTCGCCAGATGGTAAACATTACTTGCTGAATGGCGAAAAGATGTGGACCACGAACGGGGGCTGGGCAGATGTGTTTATCGTCTTTGCCAAGATTGATGGAGAACAGTTCAGCGCGTTCATTGTGGAGCGAGGGTTCCCCGGCGTGTCGGTTGGGCGCGAGGAGCATAAGCTGGGTATCAAAGGCTCCAGCACACGGCGGGTGATCCTGGAAAATGCCCAAGTGCCGGTAGAAAACCTGCTGCATATCGCGGGCAAGGGTCATCATGTGGCGTTTGGCGTGTTGAACATTGGACGATTCAAGTTAGCGGCGGCGGGATTGGGGGGCTGCCGGGAAGCGTTGACGATAGCCACGCGATACGCCAAAGACCGCCAACAATTTGGCAAATCGATATCCGAGTTTGGGCTGATAAAAGAGAAACTGGCAGAAATGGCAATCCGTATCTTTGCGCTGGAGAGCGCGGTTTATCGAACGGCAGGGATGTTGAATGAGGCATTCCATGGGATCGATGCGGGCGCGGAGAACGCCAATGAACTGTATCATCACGCTGATGAAGAGTTTCCGGTGGAGTGCGCCATTCTGAAAGTGCTGGGTTCGGAAGTACTGGATTTCGTGGCAGATGAAACCGTACAGATTCACGGCGGATTTGGATATACAGAAGAGTTCCCCGCCGCGCAAATCTATCGGGACAGCCGTATCAACCGCATTTTTGAAGGCACCAACGAGATTAACCGCCTTCTGATGCTGGACCAGATGATGAAGCGCGCCATGAAAGGGAAACTGCCCGGCATGATGGAAGCGGCGCAAGCGATCCGCAGCGAATTGAACCAGCCGATGATGCCCTCTCCCGATCCCACAGACCCGGTGGAGCAGGTCGAGCGGCATGTGAAAAACGCGAAGAAGATCATTTTGATGACAGCAGGCATGGCGGTAGAAGAGGTCGGCATGCAACTGCAGGAAAAACAGGAGATCGTGGCGCGTCTTTCCGACTGCATGATTCATCTGTTCGCGATGGAAAGCGCGTGGCTCCGCGTGCGCAAGCTGCAAGAGAAAGGGCTGGATGCGACCATCGCTTCCGCCATGATGCAGGTGTATGCTTACGACGCGTTCGATGCGATTGAAGCCAGCGCTCGACGCGCGATTCTTTCGTTTGTGGAAGGCGACATGCGACATATCCTGCTGACAGCTCTCAAGCGGTATGCGCGGAGAATCGAGATCAATACGATGGAACTGCGGCGTCAAATCGCGGAGTATGTCATCGAACATGAACGCGCCTGGTCCGCCAGCGGTAAGTAAAGCGATTTCACGAATGATGAACGATAGCACTCAGAGAATATGCCATCGGAAGTGGCTTGGTTGCGAAACCACGCGGAGATGGCTGTCTTTTCTGGATTCCCGCCTTCGCGGGAATGACGGAAGGCGTTTGCTTGTTGCAGGACAAGCCTTTGATTTAAGGGTGATGTTCTCTGGGTGTCACAATAATGATTACCTTCTGACCGAATAACCATGAGCGAAACAATCTTGTATGGGGGTCCTCATGAGCCTCACTGGCGCGGGATTTGGTGTCAGCATGAAGCCAAAACCTTAGTGGAATTGTTCCAAACACAAGCCGAAAACTTAGGCTCTCAAACGCTCTTCTTGCATAAAGTGAACCGGGTCTATACTCCCGTCTCTTGGAGTGAAACGCGCGCGCGGGCGCAGGCAGTGGCAGCCAGTTTAATCGCGCGCGGAATTCAGCCCGGCGACCGGGTGGTCATTCTCTCGGAGAACCGCCTGGAGTGGATATTGGCAGATCTCGCGATTTTGCATACGGGCGCGATTGCAGTCACGATTCATTTCCCCTTGACAGCCACGCAAATTCAGGAGCAGATCGTCGATTCGGGCGCAACCGCTGCTTTCATTTCCAATGAAGCGCAAATGCAAAAATTGCGCGCCATTCAAGCGCAAACCCCGACGCTCCAACAAATCATCAGCTTTGACCCCGTATCGGATGCGGTCTCTTTTGCAGAGATAGAGGCGCAAGGAGAAGCGCTGCTACGCGACCAACCGCTCCTTTGGCGCGAAACCTCCGACGCGCTGACATGGGACTCGATTGCGACGCTGATCTACACCTCTGGAACCACCGGTGAAAGCAAGGGCGTGATGTTGTCACATGGAAACCTGCTCTCGAACCTCTATTCGGTGCTGCCCATTTTCAAACCGGAACAGCCCAGCAACACGATTTTGAACCTGCTACCCCTCAGCCATATCTATGCCCGCAACAGCGATTATTGGGGTACGGTAGGGCATGGCGTGATTATGGCATTCGCGGAAAGCATCGAGACCATTGCGCAGAATCTTCAGGAAGTGCAACCGCACATGATCAATGGCGTGCCGAGACTGTATGAAAAAGTGCGCGAGCGTGTCCTGCAAGTCACCAGCGAGAAATGGCTTTACCGGCTGCTCGGCAGCATTGCCCGCCGCAAAGGGATCAAACGCGCCTTTGGCGGACAGTTGCGGTATGCGGTGTCAGGCGGAGCGGCGTTAGACCCCCAAGTGGCTGATTTCTATTTCGACCATGGGCTGCCGGTCTATCAAGGTTATGGTTTGACCGAAACTTCACCAGTATTAACGGTGGGGCGGGAAGGTCATCACAAAATGGGAACGGCAGGCACGCCGGTGCCGGGAGTTGAGATCAAAATCGCGCCGGATGGCGAGATTCTGGCGCGCGGTCCCAACATCATGAAAGGCTACTGGCAGAAACCGAAAGAGACCGCTGAAGCCATCACACCGGATGGATGGTTCCATACGGGCGATGTCGGCACGATTGTGGACGGCAGATACCTGCAGATTACGGATCGCAAAAAGGATATTCTGGTGCTGGCAGGGGGTAAAAACATTGCGCCGGTCGCCATCGAAACCGCGTTGGTTCGAGACCCCTTTATCGAGCAGGCAGTGGTCTATGGCGACAAACAAAAGTTCGTTTCCGCGCTGATTGTGCCGGATCGTCTTGCGCTATCCGAGTGGGCGAAGCGAAAAGGTATGTCTACGGAGCCTTACGACGCGCTCGTGAAACACCCGGAGGTGGTTCAGAAAATCGAGCGACAGGTAGAAACCGCGCTGAAAGATTTTGCGCCTTATGAGCAGGTCAAAAAGTTCATCCTGCTATCCGAGCCTTTCACCTTACAGGATGGCGATGTGACCATCACGCTGAAGATGCGTCGGGCGCGCATTATTGAGCGTTACCGGGATGCGATTGACGCGCTCTATGATGTTTAATCATGCGAACAGGCTCACCACCCAGCCTGCCAATCCTGCCCCCAAAACGACAGCAGGTATCGCGGCTTTGGATTTCCAGCGGTAGAGCAGCAACAAGCCGATACCGAAAACGATCACCGCATAAGGTGAACGCAGATTTTGGTAAACAAAGAGCAGCGCGGTCGCTGCAATCATGCCCACAACGCCTGCCGTAACGCCATCCAGAAACGCATGCATCGCGCGATTTTCAACCACTTTCTCCAGATAGTCATGTCCAATCAGAGTAAAGCCAAAAGCGGGGAGAAAGATACCTGCGGTCAGGATCAATGCGCCCAACCATCCCTGCGTCAAAAAACCGATGAATGCTCCCACAATAACCAATGGTGAGGGTAAAATGCCCGATAAGGCGATGCCATCTAAGAACTGCGCATTCGTTATCCAGCCGTTCCCCACCGTGTCCTGCTGTAAGAAAGGAATCACCGTATATGCGCCTCCAAAAGTCAGCAATCCCGCTTTCAAGCCCACTGCCCCCAGCCTCTCCAGAGTTGGATCGCTCCCCTTACTGGAAACGACACTCAAGTCCATGGGCTGTGAAGCGCTCATGACGAAGATAACAATCAAGGCTGCGCATCCCAACAAAACCGCAAGGACAGACTGGCTGCGCTGGCGCAGCGTGTAAACAATGCCAGCCAGCGATAAAGTGAAATAGAAGGGGAGCGAGAATAGTGTGGCTGCTAAACTGACCACTGCAAGAGCAAAGAGCCAAACATTGGTAATCGCGTGGGAACCGATTCGATGAACTGCGCGGAAAATGAGCGCGATAACGGCAGGCTGCATTCCCAGAAAGAGTGTGCTGAAGACAACAGACGATGCGCCATAGGAGACATAAAGCCATGAGAAGAACATCATCAACAGCAGTCCAGGGAGCATGAAACCCAAGCCCGCCAACAAGCCTCCCCAACGATCGCGACGGATAAGACCAAAATAGACGCAGAGTTCAGTGGCTTCGGGTCCTGGCAACGCTTGATAAACCGCCAAGACCCGGTTGAACCGTTCGGAGGAAATCCAGCCTTCTTTCTCAACCAATTCCTCGCGCAGTCGCGCGATCTGAGCGACCGGTCCGCCCCAAGCCAGCAAGCCAAACTTCAGGAACCGGAGAAAAAGGGCTAAGTAAGACTCGCGATCCGGGGGATTATCGCTTAACCCACTGGAATCCGCGTCGCGCCCCATGCCGCCCGTACTTTTTGCGTTCGCGTTCCCGCGAGTCACGGGTTAGCAGTCCCGCGCTTTTCAGCGCGCCCCGATATTCAGGGTTCATCTCTTGCAATGCGCGGGCAATTCCCAATCGCAGCGCGCCTGCCTGACCTGCCAAACCGCCGCCCTTCGCTGTGGCTTTGACATCGTACTGCCCATCAATGCCCAATAGACGGAAAGGCTGGTCGATGATTCGCTCCAGAGTCAAGCGGCAGAGATAGTCGCTCGCGCTTTTGCCGTTCACCTGCATCGTGCCTGTTCCCGGCATAATCCAAACGCGCGCGATGGCCGTTTTGCGTCGCCCGGTGGCGTAATAGCGTACTGTATCCATAGATGTTTATTGTCTCCTCAAAATTCAACGCCGTTCATTTAGAGATCGAAAGCACTTCCGGCTTCTGAGCGGCGTGCGTGTGCGTGTCGCCTGCGTAAATTTTCACTCGTTTCATGCGGGGCGCGCGCAGTTTGTTTTTGGGCAGCATGCCGCTGATGACTTGCTCCATCATGCGCTCAGGCTTCGTTGCCATCAATTTCCCGCGCGTCGTTTCCCGCAAGCCCTGCGGGTACATGGTGTGCCAATAGACGGATTCACTCAGTTTCGCGCCGGTAAAGACCGCCTTCTCCGCATTGATGATAATCACATGGTCGCCCATGTCCATATGCGGCGTATAGGTCGGTTTATGTTTGCCTTGCAGAACGCGCGCGACGACCGCCGCCAGCCGTCCAATGGGCTGCTCTGCCGCGTCGACGACCCACCAACTGCGGTCGATATCGTTCAGTTTCGTTACATAGGTTTTGTGCATCTTAAGCCTCCAACGGTTCTCAATAATTGACTTTCATTAGGCATAGCCCCTGAGGGGGCATCATCAATGAGGCATGCGCCTCTTTGGAGCGAAGCAACGCTCCGATGGTATCCGGCTTCATCTTTTCGCGCCCTGCCAAGACCAAGCTGCCCGCCATCAAGCGGACCATGCCTCTCAGGAACGCCGTCCCTTCAAATCGCATCACGATCCGGTATCCACGCTTTTGAACGGTCGCGCTGAACAGTGTTCGTTCGCAGTTTTGCCCTGCTTCCACTTTGATCGCGAACGCCCGGAAATTGTGGGTTCCCACCAATTGGTCGGCGGCTGCCTGCATCGCCTGCAGGTTCAATCTGAACGGATAATGGCAGGCATAGCGTGTTTGCCAGACCGACGGGTGCGCTGGGCAATAGAGCGTGTAATGATAAACACGGCTCTTTGCCGAAAAACGCGCATGAAAATCCAAGTTGGTTTCCCAGGCGCGACGGACCTTCAGATCGGGCGGTAGCGCTTTATTCAACGCCTCCGGTATCCGGTAAACCGGAATCGGACAGATGGTATGAAAATGAACCGTTTGCGCGCGGGCGTGTACGCCCGCATCGGTTCGGCTGGCTCCAAACAGGAGCGTTTCTTCTTGCAACAATTTTTGTACGGCTTTCGTTAAGACGCCCTGCACGGTCCGGACATTGGACTGCAGGGCGAAGCCGTGAAAATCAGTTCCATCGTACTCAACGGTCAGCGCAAGCGCGCGCATAGCGTCTATTCAACCAGTTCCAGCAGCGCGGTTTCGACCGCATCGCCTCGACGAACCCCTACTTTTGTGATGCGGGTATAGCCGCCGGGACGCTCCCGGTAGCGGGGCGCGATTTTATCGAAGAGATGTTTGACCACATCTTCATCGTTCAGATATTGACGCACTAAGCGGCGCGAGTGCAGCGTGTCATTTTTCGCTTTTGTAATCAATTTTTCCGCGACGCGCCGGGTCTCCTTTGCGCGCGTGACCGTCGTGACCAGTCTTTCATTGATGATGAGCGAGCGCACCTGATTCCTCAGCAAGGCGCGCCGGTGGTCGCTGGGTCGTCCTAATTTTCGGTAGCCAAATCGGTGATTCATAATTCAGTTCGCCTCCTAATCTTCGTCGCCATCCTCTTCGACCGGACCGCTGCCTGCCATATGGATGCCAAATTCTTTTAATTTGCTTTCCACTTCTTCCAGCGATACTTTCCCAAAATTTTTGATCGCCATCAACTGCTCCTTGGTGTATTGCGCCAGTTGCCTCAAAGTTCCTATGTTTTCGCGTCTCAAGCTGTTTGCGGTTCGCGAGGAGAAGTTCAGTTCCTCGACACGCATATCCGGGACATGCACTCCCCCAATGGAGGTAGGTGGCACGGACGGAATGCCCTCCGCTGCTTCGCGTTCAAACTGCTCAGAGTCCATAAATAAGCCCGCCTGTTGTCGGAGCAGAGACGCCGCCTTTGAAATTGCATCGCCCGGTTGGATGGTCCCATTCGTCCACACTTCCAATATCAGCCGGTCATAGTCGGTTCTTTCGGCGACCAGCGTCGCTTCCACCGTCCAGGTAACTTTCTGCACCGGGCTGAAAAGCGCGTTGACATGGATGACTCCAATCATGCCTTTGAAGCGATTCATTTTGCTCGCGGGCATATAGCCTCTTCCCATCTCCACATAGATTTCCGCGCGCAGGCTGGCATTGGGTTCGCTGAGGGTCGCCAGATAGAGTTCTGGGTTCGCGATTTCCACATCCGCCGGGCATTGAATGTCAGCGGCTGTCACACTTCCTGTGCCTTTCACATCTAAGCGCAGCGTGAGCGGCGCATCGGGAGGGGACAGTTCATTGTAATCAACGCGCAAATAGACATTTTTGAGGTTCAGCAGAAACTGCACCACATCCTCTTTCATGCCGGGTATCGGCGCAAACTCGTGCAGGACTCCTTCGATTCTCACACCCGTGATCGCCGCGCCAGGAATCGACGACAGCAACATCCGCCGAAGCGCATTGCCCAAGGTAGCGCCATACCCGCGCTCGAGGGGTTGCACTTCGAACTTGCCATAGTTGTCTTCTTTGATCAGCACTTTGACCGATGGGCGTACCGGACTTAAGACCATACTGTATATCTCCTCTCTTAGTTAGCGGCTATAGAACTCGACGATTTTCTGCAGGTCCACATTTGTGTCGATGTCTTCCGGTTCGGGGGCGCGCGCGATTCTCGCTTCCACCGCATTCGAATCGTAAGCGATCCAACCAGGATGATTCTGTTCTGCAGCGCGGTTACGCGCTTCGGTATACAGCGAAGTATCGCGTTTGGATTCGTGGATACCGATCACATCGTTCGGTCGCACCTGATAGGACGGGATATTGACTCGCTTGCCATTAACCGTCACAAAGTTGTGAGAAACGATCTGCCGGGACTGTCCGCGCGCGGATGCCCATCCCAATCGGTAGACCACATTATCTAAGCGCGTTTCCAGCAATCGGAGCAACACATCACCGGTGATGCCGAGTTGCCGCTGCGCTTCCACCACATACTTTTGGAACTGCGCTTCGCGCAGGTGATACATCTGTCGCAATTTCTGCTTTTCGCGCAGCTGTTCGCCAAAGCCCACCAATTTCTTATCGCGCGCGGTGGGACCATGCTGTCCGGGAGGAAACGCGCGATTTTCCATAGCGCACTTCTTCGTGAAGCACCGGTCACCCTTCAAAAACAGCTTTGTGCCTGCGCGACGACACATTTTGCATTTCGATTCCCAAATGACTGACATCCTTTCATATCCTCCTTGCAATTACACCCGCCGTCGCTTGGGCGGTCGGCAGCCATTATGAGGCAGGGGGGTGGCATCTTTGATAGTCAACACGTCCAGCCCAGCAGATTGTAAAGAACGAATGGCGGTTTCGCGTCCGGGTCCCGGTCCTTTGACCACCACATCCACTTTTCGCACTCCATGTTCCATCGCCTTGCGCGCGGCATTTTCTGATGCCAGCTGCGCCGCGAAGGGCGTGCCTTTCTTGGTGCCTTTGAAGCCCGTCGTGCCGCCGCTCGCCCACGAGATCGTGTTGCCTCGCGTGTCGGTGATGGTGACCACGGTGTTATTGAAGGTCGCTTCGATATGCACGACCCCATGCACAATATTTTTCCGTTCTTTCTTGACTGCAGATACTTTGACTTTACGTGCCATACATTCCTCCTGATGGCTGCCTGATGCGCTGGGGACTGTTTTCTCCAGCGGCTCGGCTATTGCTTATTTCTTAGCCTTCTTGCGTTTACCGGTGCTGACGGTGCGTTTCGGTCCCTTGCGGGTACGCGCATTGGTTCGGGTACGCTGTCCACGAACAGGCAAGCCGCGCCGGTGGCGGATGCCCCGGTAACAGCCGATCTCGATCAGTCGCCGGATATTCATGGCGATTTCGCGCCGTAGGTCCCCTTCCACCTGATAGTTCTTCTCGATCTCTTCGCGCAGCCGCGCGACATCTTGCTCGGTAAGTTCACGGACCCGCTTATTGGGATCGACTCCCGTCGCCCCCAGAATTTGGCGCGCGGTGGTTGCGCCGATGCCATAGATCACTGGCAGCGCAAATTCAACTTTCCGGTCGCGTGGCAGATCCACGCCTGCGATTCTTGCCAATAGACGATACCCCCTAACCTTGTTTCTGTTTATGTTTTGGGTTTTCGCAGATCACGCGAACAACCCTCTTTCGACGAATAATTTTGCATTTATCGCACATTTTTTTCACAGATGCTCTGACTTTCATAGTAACACCTCTGCCCCGCGGTCAGACAGACCTCACGGGCGCGAAAGTAAATTATACCCGAAACCACGCCTTATTTGAAGCGGTAGACGATACGTCCTCGCTCTAAATCGTAGGGCGAAATCTGCACTTTCACCCGGTCTCCGGGGAGAATTCGGATGAAATGCACGCGCATTTTGCCCGACAGGTGCGCCAAAATGGTCTGCCCTGTTTCCAGTTCGACCTTAAAAGTCGTGTTGGGCAGACATTCGCGAACATGTCCTTCGATTTCAAGCGCCTTTTCTTCGTTGACTCGAGCCATTCGGTCACCTCATTCTTTAGTTGTGGAGCCTTCACTCCACGGTTAAAATCTCCACGCCATGCTCGGTGATGGCGATGGTATGTTCAAAGTGCGCAGACAAACTGCGGTCCGCCGTGATGACAGTCCAGTCGTCCTCGTCCATCTCGACTTCCGGTTTGCCCAGATTGATCATCGGTTCAATAGCGAGCGTCATGCCCGGTTCCAACAACATCCCTGTTCCCGGCTTGCCGAAGTTCGGCACATCGGGTCCTTCGTGAATTGTGCGTCCTACGCCATGCCCGGCTAATCCCAACGCGACAGAGAATCCTTGCGCTTCCACATGGGATTGGATCGCATGTCCAATATCGCCCAGACGGTTGCCTGCCTTCGCGACCTCAATCGCTTTCTGAAGCGACTGCTCAGTGACGTTCATCAACTGTTGGGCATCGGGCGATAAACGCCCCACTCCCACAGTGATGGCGGCATCGGCGCAAAACCCCTGATAAAAAATTCCGGTGTCCAGGGTCACCAAGTCGCCTTCCCGAATCGTTCGAACGCCCGGAATTCCATGCACCACCTGTTCATTGACCGACACGCATAAAGTGGCGGGAAAACCGCGGTAGCCTTTGAACGCGGGAAAACCGCCTGCCTCCAACACCATCCGTTCCGCCAAGAAATTCAGCGAAGCGGGCGTGGTTTTGTTCGGCTGGATCGATTCCGCGCATTGTCGCAGCACCCGCGCCACTAACCGCCCGGCTTCGCGCATACGCGCCACCACTGAGTCGCTCTTTAAGATGATCATCACTCTAACGCTTGGATCAATCGTTCAAAGACTTCATCGGGCGATCCCTCGGCAGACACGCGTACCAATAGCCCTTGCCGCTCGTAATACTCCACCAGCGGTTGAGTCTGTTCTGAATAGACCGCCAAACGCCGTTTGACCGTTTCCGGTTCATCATCTGAACGGGTGATCAGGTTTCCGCCGCATTTATCGCATAGATCGCCTTTTTGGCTGGGACCGCTCTCGATATGAAACACCGCGCCGCACTCAGAACAGAGCCTTCGCCCGCTGAGCCTTTTGACCAGCTCTTCTTCAGGCAGCTCAAAAAGGATGGCTTTCTGAATGGGTTTGTTCAGGTCGGACAGCCATTCATCCAGTTGGACGGCTTGCGTCAGGTTGCGCGGGTAGCCATCGAGCGCAAATCCGCCTGTGATTTTGGATAGCTGCTCACGCGCTAATCCGTTCACGACGCTGTCCGGCACCAATTCGCCTTTGTCAATGTACGATTTCGCTTCTAAGCCCAAAGCCGTGCCTTGGGCAATCGCTTCACGCAAAAGATCGCCTGTTGCGATAATAGTCCAATTTTTTCGTTCCCGAAGGCGTTTCGCTTGCGTTCCTTTTCCGACTCCGGGCGATCCAAACAAAACGATATGCACGTTATAACCTCACGCTCCATTGCGTTATTTGAGGAAGTCTTCGTATTGACGCATGGACATCTGCGCCTCGATCTGACGAATGAAATCAAGTCCTACACCCACCATAATCAGCAGCGAGGTTCCACCCGCCAGTCCGAAGGTCGTGACTCCGGTGAGGCTGGGAACCCAGTATTGCATCATTGCAATCAGCGCAAGGAAAGATGCGCCGGCGACGGTGATTCGCGTGATAACCGCATCCAGATAGTCGGCAGTGGGTTTGCCGGGTCGGACGCCTTGAATGAAACTGCCTTGGCGTTTCAGGTTGTCGGAAATATCTTCCGTGTTAAATGCCATCGCGATATATACATAAGTAAAGATGAAAATCAGTCCGGCGAAGAAAACCGAACCAATGATGCTTTGACCGGGCGCGAGCGTATTGGCGACCCACATCATGCTGTCGTGGATTACTCCCCATGATTTGGGGATCATGCTCGCCAAGGTGGCAGGCATCACCTGCAGGGATAGCGCGAAGATAATGGGAATCACGCCCGCCGCATTCACAGGGATCGGCAGGTAGGAGGTTCCCCCCATCGTTTGGCGTCTGCCGATGATACGGCGCACGTGCTGGATGGGAATTCTGCGCTGGGACTGGGTCACATAAACGATGCCCCAAATGGTCGCCAGGAAAATCGCCAATAGGAAGAGGACCTGATAGAGTTTAATCGCGCCGCCTTCCATAAAGCGGATTGTTTCAGAAACTTGGAACGGCAGCATCGCCACGATTCCGGCAAAGATCATCAAAGAAACACCGTTTCCAATGCCTTTTTCTGTGATCTGTTCTCCTAACCAGAGCAGGAACATCGCTCCCGAAACCAGCGCGATCACAACGGTGGCGGTTTCGAACATGCCGAGCGTGGTTAATCCGCCTGCGGATCGGAAGAAGCTAATGAAACCAATTGCCTGGACAAATGCGATAATCACGGCGAACCAGCGCGTATATTGCTGAATCTTGCGTCGTCCTGCTTCGCCTCCCTCACGCTGCAATTGCCTAAGCGGGGGATGGGCGAAGGTGAAAACTTGCATGATAATGGAGGAGGTGATGTAGGGGTTCAAGCCAAGCGCCAAAATCGTGAATTTCCTCAGCGCGCCTCCCGTAAACATGTTCAGCAAGCCGAGCAGTTCATTACTGCTAAAGATTCGCGCCATTTGTTCTCGATCCACGCCTGGCACAGGAATGTGCAGCCCCACCGCATACACCGCGAACATCGCGAACACGAACATGATGCGCGCGCGCAGGTCGGGCAGTTTGAATGCGCCTTGTAAGGAATCCAGGAAATTGGTGGCAACCATAACTTATTCGCTCCCTGCTCCGATAATGCTCGCTTCGCCTCCCGCCGCTTTGATTTTGTCTTGCGCGCTGCCACTGTAGGCATGGGCGTGAACTTTCAAAGCGATGGTCAATTCGCCGTTGCCAAGCACTTTCAAGCCGTCTTTCATCTTTCGGATGATCCGGCGTTTCATTAAAATGTCTGGGGTGACTTCCGCGCCCGCCTCAAAGCGCGCCGCCAAGGTCTCTAAGTTGACCACAGCATACTCTTTGCGGTTCGGGTTCTTGAAGCCCACACGCACAGGCAATCGGCGATGCAAAGGGGTCTGTCCACCCTCAAATCGCGGGTGGATTTGGCGACGGGCTTTTTGCCCTTTCATACCGCGCGTGGCGGTTTTGCCATGCCCCGAGCCGATACCCCGCCCAACGCGTTTGCGGCGTTTCACGCTTCCGGCGTCAGGTTTCAGTTCATGCAGTTGCATTCTTCTTCTCCTCTGAAACGGTTTCCACATGCACCAGATGAGAGACTTTCGCGATCATCCCCCGAATGGTCGGGTCATCGGCATGGTGAACGGTCTGGTTCATCTTGCGCAGTCCCAGCGCGCGCACCGTGCGCTTCTGGGATTCGTTGTAGCCAATCGGGCTGCGTGTTAAGGTGATTTTCAACATAAGTCTCAAGCCTCCGGCGCGTCGATATACTTTCGCGCATACCAAGGGGTCAAGTTTTTGACGCTCTTGCCGCGCAGTTCTGAAATCTCTTCTGGCATGCGCAGGTGTTTGAAACATTCCATCGTAGCCCACGCCGCGTTGATCGCGTTTCGGGACCCGATGACTTTCGCCAGCACATCATGGACGCCTGCCGCCTCCAGCAGTTCGCGCACCGTGCTGCCCGCCACAACGCCGGTTCCGGGCGAAGCGGGTTTCAGGATGATACGGGTCGCGCCAAAATCGACTCGCACTTCGTGCGGGATCGAGCTGCCCACCAGCGGGACCTGCACAATGTTCTTGCGCGCCGCTTCAATCGCTTTGCGAATCGCGTCTGGCACTTGCAGCGATTTGCCAATGCCCACGCCGACATGCCCCTTTCCATCGCCCACCACGACCATCACTTGCCAGCTCATGGTTCGACCGCCTTTGTGGGTCTTGGATACTTTGTTGGTTCCGACCACGCGCTCGATATGCAGGTTCAGTTGATCGGGATCAATTCGTTTTTTTAATTTCGTCATAAAGATGGCTCCTAAAACTTCAGTCCCGCTTCACGCGCGGCTTCTGCAAGGGCAGCGATTCGCCCATGATAAAGGAATCCGCCCCGGTCGAAAACGACCTGTGTAATTCCCTTGTCCAAAGCGCGCTGCGCCACTAATTTGCCCACGGCGGCAGCGGACTCTTTGTTGCCGGTTCCTTTCAGCTGCTCTTTCAGCTCTTTGTCTTGGGTGGAAGCGGCTGCCAGGGTGTTGCCCTGTAAATCATCGACCACCTGCGCGTAGATGTGGTTCAGGCTCCGATAAACGCAGAGTCTGGGGCGCGCGGGCGACCCGCTGAGCGTTTTTCGGATGCGTTGATGTCGCGTTTTCCGGTTCTGTTGGGACGTCTTTTTCATGCCTTCATTCCTCTAATCCTTCAGTTTACTTCTTTGCGCCTGCCTGTCGTTTTCCGGGTTTGGTCTTCACGACTTCGCCCAGATAGCGGATGCCTTTGCCTTTGTAGGAGTCGGGCGGTCTGACCGATCGGATATCCGCCGCTTGTTGCCCCACACGCTGTTTATCGATACCTCGCACATGGATGACGGTCGATTTCGTGCCGGTGTCTTGCGCCACTTCCAATGTGATTCCCTCATAGGGGCTGACGAGAACCAGATGCGAGTAGCCGATCTGAAGTTCCACATCGTTGCCTTTTTGGGTTGCGCGATAGCCGACGCCCACGATTTGCAGCGTTTTCTGGAAGCCTTCTGAGACCCCTTGGACCATGTTCGCGATCAAGGTTCGCTGCAAGCCATGCTGGGAGCGCTGGAACCGGTCGCCGGAGTCTCGCTCCACTTTCAATGTTCCATTCTCTCTCTCGAGCCGTAGCTCCGCAGGCATCTCATGAGTCAGCAGCCCCTTGGGTCCTTTGACTTGGACATGGGTGCCGTCGACTTTGATATCGACCCCCTGCGGGATTGTGATCGGCATTTTTCCTATTCGTGACATAGCGATTCAGACCTCCACTTCAAACGGTGTTTCTCTCTTAACCTCACCAGATCAGGCAGACCACTTCTCCGCCGATCTTGCGCCGCCGGCATTCCCGGTCGGGCAATAGTCCTTGCGAAGTAGACAGAAGCGCGGTTCCCATGCCTCGCCGGATCAGGTACATATTATCGACTCCGCGATAAATTCGGCGCCCCGGTTTACTGACTCGCTCGATATGCTGGATAGCGGGGATGCCTTCTTCCGAGTATTTAATTTTCACGCGCAGGTTGCCTTTGACTCCTTCGCGCGAGACTTCATAATCTGCAATATAGCCTTCTTCTTTCAGCAGTTTCGCGATTTGTTCCTTTATGCGAGAGTGCGGAATATCCACGGTCTCTTTGGCCGCATGGATCGCGTTGCGTATTCGAGTCAGCATATCTGCAATTGGATCGGTTGTCATCGTTTTTCTAACTCCTTACCAACTGGATTTTTTCACGCCGGGCAGCAAGCCTCTATGCGCCAATTCACGCAGGCAGATACGGCAAGTTCCGAAGTAGCGGATATAGCCGTGCCGCCGACCGCAGACCTGGCAACGGTTGACCCGCCGCGAGCTGAATTTCGGTTTGCGCTTTGCTTTTACAATCCAACATGTTTTAGCCATGATATTTGCTTTACCTCAAGCGGAATAGTATACCCGATTTGAGTTCAAATCAGTGTTCCGCTGCCTGTTTTTCCTTCTTGTACTTCTCTACCATCTGTTGAGCGACATTGAACGGCACCTCTTCATAACTGGAGAATTGCGTTTTGAATCGCCCTCTTCCTCGCGTGATGGACCGGAGGTCCAGCGCGTATTTGGTCATTTCGCTCATTGGCACGGTGGCGCGCACAATTTGCCGCCCCTTGCTGCTGCTGGCTTCAATGCCCTGAATGCGCCCGCGCCTGCCGTTCAAGTCGCCCATGACATCGCCCGTGAAAGATTCCGGCACATCCACTTCTACCTCTAACAGCGGTTCCAAGATGACCGGGTTCGCCTGTTCGGTGCAGTTCTGAAAAGCGAGACTGCCCGCCATGCGGAACGCCTGATCCGACGAGTCAACGTCGTGATAGGAACCGTCATACACAACGGCTCGGAAATCGGTGGCAGGATAGCCTGCCTGAATCCCTTTTTCTGCCGATTCGCGAAGACCTTTCTCGATAGCGGGCAGATAGTTTTTGGGTATCGAGCCTCCCACGATCCGGTCAGTAAATTCGATGCCCGTCCGGCGCGGTAAGGGTTCCATTTCGACCCAGCAGTCGCCATACTGCCCGCGTCCGCCCGACTGCCGCTTGAATTTGCCCTGCGCGCTCGCTTTCTTGGTGATCGTTTCCCGGTAGGGAATTCTCAAATCTTCGAGCGTCACTTCCGTTCCAAATTTGCGTTTCAGTTTCTCGATAATCGACTCCACATGCAGGTCGCCCATGCCCATCAACAGCGTTTGGTGCGTCTCCGGGTCGCGGTGCGCCCGCAGGGTCGGGTCTTCATCGTGCAATCGCGCCAGCGCGGGACCCATCCGGTCTTCGTCCGCCTTCGTTTTCGCGAGAATGGCGATCGTATAGATCGGGTCTGGAAACTCGATCGGTTTCATTTTGAATTGGTTCGCTTTCTCGCACAGCGTGTCGCCCGTTGTCGTTTCCTGTAGTTTCGCGACGACCCCGATGTCGCCCACAGAAACCGATGAAGCGGGTTCCTGGCTTTTCCCCCGCATAAAATAAATCTGTCCCACGCGCTCATCCCGGTCATGGTTCACATTCCAAACATGGGTATCGGGCTTAAATGCGCCCGAATAGACCCGGAAGAAGGTCAATTTGCCCACATAAGGGTCTGCCGTTGTTTTGAACACAAAGGCGCAGAGCGGTCCATCCGCTTTGGGTTCAATGGCGACTTCATTGCCCGATTTGATCTCTTCGGCTTTCGGCGATGGCATTTCGCCCGGATGCGGTCCCATTTCGATGATCGCGTTCAGCAGCCGCTGCACCCCCACACCGGTATGCGCCGAGCCAAACAGCACCGGCACCAGCGTTCCCATATCGACTCCGGTATGCAGCCCATGAATCAATTCTTCTTCGGTCAATGCCTGACCATCTAGGTACTTCTCTGCCAATTCATCTTCCGATTCGGCAGCCACCTCCATCAATTGATCGCGGTCTGCTTCTACCTCTTCCATCAGTTCCGCAGGAATATCGGTCTGCGCGGTATCCCGGTCAGAGCCGACATAGGCTGCCATATGCGATACATCCACCACACCCTTAAAGGCGGTTTGCGTACCGATAGGCACATGAAGCGGCACGACCCGCCGCCCGCAAACCTCTTTCAAGGTTGCCATCAGTCCGGTATGGTCCGCGTTATCGCGTTCCATTTTGTTGACAAAGATAAATCGCGGCAGGTTTAACTGCTCGCACAGTTCCCAAGCGTTTTCGAATCCCACATCGAGATCCGCTTGCGCGGGCGCAACCAGCACCGCCATATCCGCCACACGGAGCGCTTCGTACATTTCACCGATAAAGTCAGGATATCCCGGCACATCCAGAATGTTGATTTTGTAGCCCTGCCACTCCACCGGCAACAGCGACAAGCCCAAACTGTGTTTCCGTTTGATCTCGTCGGGATCAAAATCGGAGGTCGTGTTGCCTGCCTCCACGGACCCCACGCGGTCGATATGCTCAGCCATATAGAGCAGGTGTTCGGCAAGCGTTGTTTTGCCTGCGCCTCCATGCCCCACGAACGCCACATTGCGTATTTTCTCGATAGGATACTGCTTCACCGTATGCCTCCGCTATTTAGGATAGATTTCGAGTCTCTAAGGGTCTAACCAAATCAAATAAGCGTCATGAAAGCGGGCGACTCGTGGGTCTGCCCGCCTCGTAAAACATTTAGTTTTCCCGGAAGGGGAAGCCCATCAACTTCAACAAGGCTAACGCCTCTTCGTCGTTCTTTGCGCTGGTGCAGATTGTGATATCCATGCCGCGCGTCCGGTCGACCTGATCGTAAACGATCTCTGGGAAGAGCAGTTG
Source organism: Fimbriimonadia bacterium (assembly GCA_026129765.1). Taxonomy (GTDB): domain Bacteria; phylum Armatimonadota; class Fimbriimonadia; order Fimbriimonadales; family GBS-DC; genus JAHCHP01. The sequence goes on from JAHCHP010000002.1 coordinate 63,142, forward strand.
CTCTTTCAGTCCCAGCGAGTAGTTGCCGCGCCCATCGAACGAGCGAGGAGAGATACCCCCAAAGTCCCGGATTCGGGGCAATACCACACTACCTAACTTCTCCAGAAAGATATACATCTGGTCGCCGCGCAGGGTCACTTTGCAGCCAATGCGGTTGCCTTGTCTCAGGCGGAAATTAGAAATCGCTTTTTTCGCGGTGGTGGTGACCGGTTTTTGTCCCGTGATAATCGCCATTTCCCGGATCGCGTTCTCCAACAGTTTCGGTTCTTGTTCGCCCTTACCCACGCCCATATTGACCACAACTTTGACCAGTTTCGGCACTTGCATCGGATTCGTATAGCCGAACTGCTGTTTCAGTTCATTGACCACATGCTCCTGGTAGCGTTTGCGCATGCCCGGAACGATCTTGACTCGCTCGTCGCTTATTTCATAGCCGCGATCCGATTTCTGCTCTTTGGCTCCTTTCTTCGGAGCGGCAGCGGGTTTCTGAGGTTGTTGTTGCTTAGCCATAATTTTCTCCTGACGATTTCACGCCTGCTTTATGCGATCACGTCCACAATTTCGCCGCACCGTTTACATTTTCGCACCATGTGATTATGTTCGCCTCTGATCCGGGTCACCCGCGACGGCTTCTCGCAGTGGGGGCAGACCAGCATCAGTTTGCAGGCAAACATCGCGCCGGGCATCTGGATTCGTCCCGATTGCTGTTGGGCGGCGGCGGTTGGCATGGCAGGTCGCCGTTTGATATGTTTCGTGATGATGTTCACGCCTTCCACGACGGCGCGGTTATGGCGCGGCATCACGCGCAACACCTTGCCCGTCTGTCCTTTGTCTTTGCCGGACAGCACGTAAACGGTGTCGCCTTTCTTTATTTTCATTCGCAAGGGTGTTTCGCGTTTCTTAATCATTTTTGAGTTACTCCTTCAAATCGTGTCGCCTATCCTTCCGGCGTTCAAATCACTTCGGGCGCCAACGAAACGATGCGCATGAAGTTCCGGTCGCGCAGTTCTCGCGCCACGGGACCGAAGATTCGGGTTCCGCGCGGTTCCATGTTCTGGTTGATGACGACACAGGCGTTATCGTCGAAGCGCACCGTGGAGCCGTCCGGTCGTTTGATCACACGTTTTGTGCGAATGACCACCGCTTTCACCACATCGCCCTTTTTAATGGGCATATTGGGCGCTACATCTTTCACGGAGGCGACAATTATATCGCCGACATGACCATAGCGAGCGTTCGAACCCTTCAGCACACGAATACACATGACTTCGCGCGCGCCTGAATTGTCCGCTACTTTCAATCGCGTAAAAGCTTGAACCATAGTTGTCCTCCCTTGTCTTGCGCTTTTGAGGCAATTCCGTTTGCCGGAAGCGCGATTACTTCGCTCGCTCCAGAATCTGCCGAACGCGCCAGCGTTTATCGCGGCTTAACGGATGAGTCTCCACGATCTCGACGCGGTCTCCCACGTGGCATGCGCTATGTTCGTCGTGCGCTTTATATCGTTTGGTCCGGCGCACGATTTTGCCATACAGCGGGTGGCGCATATTTCGCTGGACAGCCACCACCACCGTTTTTTGCATTTTGTCGCTGACCACGAATCCGCTGCGCACTTTTCGCTGTCCTTTATATTCCTCTTTTGGCTCCAGTTCCACCGCGACTGCGGGGGTTTCTATCTTTGCCTCTTTTGGTGCTCTCGCCATCGTTCGTTATCTCCCCTCACGACTGTGTGGTTTCGCGCTCATGCAAAATCGTCATCATGCGCGCAATATTCTTGCGCATGACGCGGTGCGCGTCCGTATCTTTTGTCTGCATCAAAACGGTTTGCACTCGATGCTGGTACAATGCGGTCTTCTGTTCGTCCAACTGCTTCCGCAACTCTGGCAGCGGCATTTTTCGGAGTTCTTCAGGCTTCATCGATTTCATGGCTCTTCTCCTCCTCGGTTCCGGTCTCTGCGGGCGCATCGGCGGCGGGTTCTTCGGCAACTTCGGCAACCGCTTCCGCTACGGGTTCCTCTGTCGTCTCGTCGCCGGTCTCCACGCTCACTTCCGAAGAGACTTCAGGCGCAGGCGCATCTGCCGTTGTTTCGGCTTCACTCACGGCTTCTGTCTCCATCACGGCTTCCGTCGCGACAGGCGCATCGGCGTGAATCACTTCTTCTGCCATCCCAGGCGCAGCAGCATCAACCGTACCGTTGCTGCCATTCTCCAACACCACCTCTTTCTGAGAAGCGCGAGAAATGATCTTGGTTTTAATCGGCAACTTGTGTGATGCGCGGCGCAAGGCTTCCAGCGCGGCATCTTCTGGCACGCCCGCCAGTTCCATGATCACGCGCCCACGTTTGACCACCGCGACCCAGCCTTCCACGCTTCCTTTACCGCTTCCCATACGGGTCTCCGCAGGGCGTTTGGTGTAAGGTTTGTCGGGGAAGACCCGGAACCAGGTCTTTCCACCGCGGCGCAGATGGCGCACGATGGCAACACGCGCCGCCTCCATCTGCCGGTTGGTCAACCAACATGGTTCCAGAGCGACCAGTCCATAATCGCCGAAATGCAATTCACGGGCGCCTTTTGCCAACCCTTTCATGCGTCCGCGATGCTGCTTTCTATGCTTTGTTCTTTTTGGCATTAACATAAGCGCACCTCATCCAATCGAAATGATAATCTCATAATTCTTGGCTCATAATGCTTGGCTCATAATGCTTGGCTCATAATGCTTAGTTCTTAAGAGCCTGTTTACTCGCTGCTCTCCGCGTGATTTTCTGGCGCGGGCGTTTCCGCGGGCGCAGGAGCCGCCTCCACGATGGGCTGCTCTTGCGGTGTAGTAGTCGTTCTTGCCGAAGGCGCTCCACCACCGCGTCGTCCACCGCCGCCGCCGCCACCGCGTCGTCCACCACCACCGCCGCCCGGTCGGTCACCGCCCGGACCACTGCCCCGGTTACCTCTGCCCCGTCGGTCGCCGCCGCCACCTGGTCGATCGCCTCGTCCTCCTGGTCGGTCGCCTCGTCGAGGGGCTTCAAACGCGCCTTCTGGCGTGCTGATGGTGCTGAGCAGCATTTTGCGCTCGGACATGGGGATGTCACCCTTATAAATCCAAACCTTGACCCCAACGGTGCCGTAGATCGTGAAGGCGGTCGCAAAGCCGTAATCGATATCTGCCCGCAAGGTCTGCAAAGGCACGCGCCCTTGACGATCCCACTCGGTTCGCGCGATTTCCGCGCCATTCAGACGCCCGGACACCATCATCTTGATGCCTTTCACATTGGCGCGTTGCGCGCGGGTGAGCGATTGGCGCATGGCTCGGCGGTGCGAAATTCGTTTTTCCAACTGCTGAGCGATATTCTCAGCGACCAGTTGCGCATCCGTTTCGGGATTGCGAATGTCTTGGATATCCACATTCACGCGGGTTCCGGAGTTCTGATGCCCGGTCACTTTCGCCACTAGCTGTGTGATCTCTTCGATTCCCTTGCCGCCTTTACCGATCAGTTGTCCCGGCTTTGCGGCGAAAATAATCACGCGCAGGGTGTTGGCAGCGCGCTCGATTTCGATGCGAGAGATTCCGGCATTGTACCAGCGCGATTTGATGGCTTTTCGAATTTGGTGATCTTCATAGACCATCTGGCTGTACTGCTTTTTCGGGGCGAACCAGCGGCTCTCCCAATCGCGCGTAATCCCTACGCGAAACCCTATCGGGTGAATTTTCTGACCCATCCTTACGCTCCTCCTCCGGGTTCCTCTTTCGAAGTCTCTTCTTCTGTTGTCTCGCTTTCTGTTGTGTCTGGCGTTTCGCTCGCTGCGGAGGTCTCCTCTGCAGGCGTTTCCGCCGCCGCTTCTGCGGTTGCCGTCTCAGGAGCCGTTTCTTCCACTGCGGGCGCACTCGCCTCAGCGGTTTCTGGCACAGCAGCTTCGGCGGTTTCCACAACCGGCTCTTCTACCACTACAGGCGCAGCGGCTTCGGCAGTCTCCACTGTCTCCACAGCCTCCACAACGGGCGTCTCTACGACTTCTTCGACCGCGTCGGGCGCTGCTGGGGCGGCTGCTTCCGCAACGACGGGCGCAACTGCAACACGGGTTGCCGCTTTCGCTGCCCGCTTATCGCGCCACTTTTTAATGCGTTCCAATCGCTCTTTGGCGACTTCTGCTGCTTCCTGCTCAACCTCAAGCGTGGGTGATTCGGGCGAGACAATCAGTGTGATGTGGCTGGTGCGCTTCAAAATCTTGAAGGCTCTGCCCCGGTCTTTTGGCAGAATACGCTTCAGCATCGGTCCCTCATCCACATAGGCTTTCGTGACAAACAGGCTCTCCTGCGCGATCTGGTGATTGTTTTCCGCATTCGCCATCGCCGATTCCAGCAGTTTGCGTGTTATACGCGCCGCTTTGTTGGGCAGGTTGGCGAGAATGTTCAGCGCAGCGAAGGCATGTTCTCCCCGCACCATGTCCACCACTAAGCGCGCCTTTCGGGGCGGTATGCGAACATATTTTACAACGGCTCTGACCTCTTTGGTATCCATAAATCTCCTCTCCTCCTACCGCACTTTTGAAGAGCGTTCCGAGCCGGGATGCGACCGGAAGGTCCTGGTAGGCACGAATTCGCCCAGCTTATGACCGATCATCTGTTCGGTCACGTACACCGGCACGTGCTTGCGCCCATCATGCACATTGATTGTGTGTCCAATCATTTCCGGCACAATGGTAGAGCGGCGGGACCAGGTTTTGAGCTGTCTCTTCTGTCCCGAATCGTTCATGCTGCGCACTCGCTGGAGCAATCGCTCCTCGATATAAGGTCCTTTTTTCAGTGAACGTCCCATAAGTTTTCTCCGACGCTTGGAGGCAGTCCGCGCTGAAAAGCGGAACCGCCCTCAATTCTTCTATTTCCTTCGTTTCATGATGAATTTGTTGGTGCGTTTGTTGCGCCGCGTTTTCACACCCAGAGCCGGTTTGCCCCAAGGGGTTTTCGGATGCGGCATGCCCACGGGGGACTTGCCTTCGCCGCCGCCATGCGGGTGATCGCGGGGGGTCATCGCGGAGCCTCGCACTTTCGGGCGTCTGCCCATCCAGCGTGTTTTGCCTGCTTTGCCCCAAGATTCGTTTTCGTGGTCCAGGTTCCCCACCTGCCCCACCGTCGCGATACAGTTCAGATGCACCACGCGCATTTCGCCGGACGGCATTTTGATCTGGGCATAGTCGCCTTCTTTTCCGACCAGCTGCGCTGCCGCGCCCGCGCTGCGAACCATCTGACCGCCGCGTCCCGGCTGCAATTCGATATTGTGGATCAGCGTACCCACCGGCATCGTTCTGAGAGGCAGCGCGTTGCCCGGTTTGATGTCGGCATCGGGCGCGCTCATGACCGTATCGCCCACATTCAGACCGACCGGCGCCAGGATATACCGCTTCTCGCCATCCACATAATGGATCAGCGCGATTCGGGAGGTGCGGTTCGGATCATACTCGATCGCCGCCACTTTGCCTGGCACGCCGGTTTTATTGCGCTTGAAATCGATGTCCCGGTAGAGCCGCTTATGTCCGCCGCCCCGATGACGCGCCGTGACGCGCCCATGGAAGTTGCGCCCCCCTGTTTTATGTATGCCTTTCGTTAATTTCTTTTCCGGCTCGCTTTTGGTGATCTCCTCAAAACTGGAGGTCGCCATGAAGCGTCTGCCGGGTGAAGTCGGTTTCCATTTTTTTACAGCCATTGTTATCTCCGTATAGTGATTTCAGGCGATCCGCGTTAGACCGCGAAATCATCGATTTTATGACCAGGCTTCAAGCTGACAATCGCTTTTTTCCACCGTCGGGTGTAGCCGCGGCTCCGTTGTCCCAATCGTTTCGGTTTCGGTTTGACCCAGTGCGTGCGTACCTTTTCAACCTCCACCTTGTACACGGTTTTCACCGCAGAGGCGATATCGATTTTGGTCGCGTCTGGCGCAACCTCAAAAAAGTATTGACCTATTGAGGTCAAGAGCGTTCCCTTTTCCGTAATCAGGGGACGCATTAAAATATCGGCTGGATGTTTCATCGCGCCCACACCTCCTCCATTGCTTGAACGGCAGACTGAGTGGCGATAATCGTATTCGCGGATAAGAGCTCGACCAGCGAGAATCCGGGAGCGACTTTCACCTGGACATTGGGCAGATTGCGGAACGATTTCCAAACCGTTTCGTTGTGTTCGCCCAACAGGATCAAGACTTTCTTATCTTTTGCGCCCAGCCCGCTCAGGATTTCCATGGCGCGCTTCGTTTTGATTTCGGTCATTCCGAGATCGTCCACGAGGATCAGATCGCCCGCCTGAAATTTCGCGGACAACGCGGAAGCAAGCGCGAGCCGTTTCTCTTTCTTGCTCATCGTTATCTCATGATCACGCGGGTGCGGACCATGCGCGACACCGCCTTTGCGCCAATGCGGCGCGCGAATCGTTCCTTGTCGAGCGCGTCCTGTATGTTTCTGTTTCCAGGGCTTGCGTCCACCGCCCGCCACTTCCGCGCGGGTCAAGGTGTCGTGGGTTCCATGTCGCTGGTGCGCCTGCTCCACTCGCATTTTGCGGTGCATCAAACCCACTTTCGGAGTCAGCCCGAACAACTTATCGTTCAGTTCGGCTTCTCCAATCGCTTTTCCCTGCGCATTATGCACTGAAATCTTTGGCATTGTTCCTTCCCTCGTTAATTCTGTTTTAGCACGTAGATCGTTTCGCCGTTCGCTCCCGGAACCGAGCCCTTGATCAACATCAAATTCTTGTCTGGGTCGATCTGCACCACTGTCACATCGCGCTGCGTGACCTGTTCTCCGCCCATGCGTCCCGGTTTGCGCGTGTTTTTGAAGACGCGCTGGGGTCCGGTCGCGCCGCTGGAAAGCGGGCGGCGATGGGTCATGGAACCATGGGTCATGGGACCGCCGTGAAAATGGTACCGCTTGACAACGCCCGCGAACCCTTTTCCTTTCGAGGTACCAGTAATTCGCACCGTCTCGCCTTCCGAAAAGACCTGATCCACTTTAATGGTCTGTCCTTCCTGAATTTCGTCCGTCAGGATCGGAAACTCTTTCAGATGGCGCAACGGTTTCTCATGCAGCCCGACACGCTGGAGATGACCCGAAGTGGGTTTATTGACTTTCCGCTTCGCAATCTGCCCGAACCCGATCTGCGCGGCGCGATAGCCGTCATGTTCCGCCGAGCGCACCTGGGTGACGAAGCAGGGTCCTATTTCCAACACTGTCACCGGCACGAATCGCCCTTTTTCATCAAATACATGGGTCATGCCGATCTTTTTTCCAATCAAACCGCCAATCATACTCGTTCCTCCATCCATTGATCAGGGAAAATTTTTCCTTTTTATGATTTTTCAGGATTTAATTTCAATATCCACGCCGCTGGGCAGATCAAGACGCATCAGCGCGTCAATGGTGCGGTTGGTTGGCTCCACGATGTCGATGAGCCGCTTATGCGTCCGCACCTCGAAATGCTCCATTCCGATTTTATCGATATGGGGTCCCCGGATCACGCAGAACCGTTTGATCTCGGTGGGTAGCGGAACCGGTCCACGCACACGCGCGCCCGTTCGCTTCACCTGATCCACAATTCTTTCCACTGATTGATCCAAGACCCGGTGATCATATGCCCGCAGCCTGATTCTTATTTTATCGCGTTTCATTCTTGTCTCCCCGGAGGGTTGATTTAAGCGCGGGGGCGTATACGTCCCTCGCGCTCCCTATTGAACTCGTTACTCGACGATGTCGGTGACCACGCCTGCGCCGACTGTGCGTCCACCTTCGCGCACCGCAAAACGCAAGCCCTGCTCAATTGCTACCGGCATAATCAACTTGCCTTCCATGTTGATGTTGTCGCCCGGCATCACCATCTCCACACCCGCCGGCAACAAAATCTCGCCCGTCACGTCCGTGGTGCGGAAGTAGAACTGCGGACGATACCCCGTCACAAACGGCGTATGACGACCGCCTTCTTCCTTCGTCAACACATACACCTCGGCTTTGAAATGCTTGTGAGGCTTGATCGAACCCGGCTTGGAGATGACCATCCCCCGCTCAATGTCCTTGCGATCCACCCCGCGCAGCAACAGACCCGCATTGTCGCCCGCCGTCGCCTCATCCAGCAACTTGCGGAACATCTCAATCCCGGTCACCACCGTCTTGCGCGATGCGTCCGCCAAGCCCACGATCTCCACTTCCTCGCCTTGCTTCAGCACGCCCCGCTCCACACGACCCGTCGCTACCGTACCACGACCCGTGATGGTGAAGACATCTTCCACCGCCATCAGGAAGGGGCGATCCAACTCGCGCGCGGGCAGCGGAATGTAGGTGTCCACTGCATTCATCAAATCCCAAATCGCCTTGATCCATTGATTGGAGGTGTTGCTCGTCCAATCCTCGCTGTCGGCGGCTTCAATCACTTTCAGAGCGGACCCGCGAATGATCGGAATGTCATCGCCGGGGAACCCGTACTTGCTCAGCAACTCGCGCACTTCCAACTCGACCAAGTCCAGCAATTCGGGGTCATCCACCATATCGCATTTGTTCATAAAGACCACCAACGCCGGGACGTTCACCTGACGCGCCAGCAGGATATGCTCGCGGGTCTGGGGCATCGGACCATCGGTCGCGGCGACCACCAAAATCGCGCCATCCATCTGCGCCGCGCCGGTGATCATGTTCTTGATATAGTCGGCGTGTCCCGGGCAGTCGACGTGCGCATAGTGGCGGGTATCGGTCTGATACTCGGCGTGATAAATGTTGATCGTCACGCCGCGCTGCCGCTCTTCCGGCGCGCTGTCGATCTGGTCGTAAGGCTGGTAATGGGCATAGTTGCTCTTGCTGAGGGTGCGCGTGATCGCGGCGGTCAAGCTGGTCTTGCCGTGATCGACGTGTCCAATCGTGCCGATGTTGACGTGCGGTTTCGTGCGCTCAAATTTCTGTCGTGCCATTGTGTCCTCCGTAATTAACGCTTAGCGGGCTGCAATGCCGCTTTCTTTTCAATCACTTCCTGTGAAACATGCGCCGGCGCGTCTTCGTAATGCGAGGGGTGCATGCTGTAGGTTGCGCGCCCTTGGGTCAATGAGCGCAAGGTCGTTGCGTAGCCGAACATCTCTGCCAGCGGCACCATCGCTTTCACGATTTGGGTGCCGTCGTTGCTCGGCTCAATGCCTTCAATTCTCGCTCGGCGCGAGTTCAGGTCTCCGATGACATCGCCCACGTGGTTATCGGGAGTGGTGACCTCCAACGCCATATACGGCTCCAGCAGTACCGGCTTCGCGCGCTGAACCGCCTCTTTGAAGCCGATAGAGCCTGCGATCTTAAAGGCGATTTCGCTGGAGTCCACTTCGTGGAAGGAGCCATCTAACAGGGTCACCGCCACATCCACGATAGGATAGCCTGCCAGCACGCCGGTCGTGGCGGCTTCGCGCACGCCTTTTTCAACGGCGGGAACGTATTCGCGGGGAATAGAGCCGCCCACAATTTTGTTCGCGAAGGTAATTCCTGCGCCCGGTTCCGCCGGTTCGACCTGCAAGACGCAATGCCCATACTGACCACTACCGCCCGACTGCCGCACAAAGCGCCCTTCGGCTTTTGCCATTTGGCGGATTGTCTCCTTATACGAAACCTGCGGTCGTCCTTGGTTCGCGCCCACATTGAATTCACGCTGCACGCGGTCCATGATGATTTCCAAGTGCAGTTCGCCCATCCCAGAGATAATAGTCTGTCCCGTTTCCTGGTCAGTTGAAACGCGGAAAGTCGGGTCTTCTGCGGCTAAACGCACGAAAGCATTGGTCATTTTATCTTGGTCAGATTTCGTTTTGGGTTCCACTGCAAGCGAGATAACAGGTTCGGGGAAAACTGGGGGTTCAAGCAGCATGGCGTCGTTCTCGGTACAAATTGAGTCGCCGGTGGTGGTTTTTTGGAAGCCGATAATGCCCACAATGTCGCCCGCATAGGCTTCTTCCACGTCTTCCCGGCGGTTGGCATGCATCTGTAAGATACGTCCCACGCGCTCGCGCTCATTTTTCGTGGCATTAAACACAAAGGAGCCTTTGGTCATTTTGCCGGAATAGAGCCGGACATAGGTCAATTTACCCACATAGGGGTCATTTTGAATTTTGAAAGCGAGGGCGCAAAGGGGTTCTGAGTCGCTGGGCTGTCGGATGATGGGGTCGTGCGAATCGGGGTCGATACCTTCAATCGCGCCTTTATCGATGGGCGATGGCAGGTAATCTATCACCGCATCCAGCAATGTTTGAACGCCCTTGTTTTTGTAGGACGAGCCGCACAGTACCGGCACGATCTTAAACTCCAGCGTGCCTTTTCGGAGAGCGGCTTGTATTTCTTCTTTGGTAATCGCGCCGCCTTCCAGATATTTCTCCATCAACGAGTCGTCCACTTCCGAGACCGATTCAAGCAGTTTCTCGCGATATTCCGCCACGACATCATTCATATCTGCCGGAATTTCGCGCGTCTCGATTTCCGCGCCCTTGTCATCCAACCAGAAAGTCGCATTCATTTCCAGCAGGTCGACCACGCCTTTGAAGTCTGATTCTTGACCGATGGGGAGTTGGATGGGGACTGCATTGGAACCTAAACGTTCTCGCATTCGCTCTACCACTCGGTAGAAGTCCGCGCCCATGCGGTCCATTTTGTTGATGTAGGCAATTCGAGGAACTTTGTATCGATTGGCTTGTCGCCAGACCGTTTCAGATTGAGGTTGCACACCGCCGACCGCGCAGAAGATCGCGATGGCGCCATCCAGCACGCGCATCGAACGCTCTACCTCGACCGTGAAGTCAACGTGTCCGGGCGTATCGATGATATTGATCTGATGATCTTGCCAGAAGCAGACGGTCGCCGCGGAGGTGATGGTGATACCGCGTTCCTGCTCCTGCTCCATCCAGTCCATGGTGGCTGAGCCTTCGTGCACTTCCCCGATCCGGTGGATGCGTCCCGTATAGAACAGTATCCGTTCGGTGGTGGTGGTCTTCCCCGCGTCGATGTGCGCGGCGATTCCAATATTGCGCGTTTTCTCTAAAGGATGATTACGAGCCATGATTGCGTTCCTCCTGCCTTGCCCTGATTACCAACGATAATGGGCAAAAGCGCGGTTCGCCTCCGCCATGCGGTGGGTATCCTCGCGCTTTTTATAGGCGCCTCCAGTTTTGTTATATGCGTCCAGCAGTTCTTGTGCCAGTCGTTGATCGGCAGTGCGTCCCGTTTTCTTTCGCTGCACCGCGCTGACAAGCCAGCGAATCGCCAAAGCGCGACGCCGGTTTGCCGAAACTTCCATTGGAACCTGATAGGTCTGTCCTCCCACGCGGCGAGGTCGAACCTCCACTTGGGGCGAGACATTGCTGATCGCAGTCTCGAACGCTTCCAGACCCGGTTTCTCTGTCTTCTCTTCTAATGTTTTGATTGCCCGATAAACAATTTGTTCAGCGACTGCCTTTTTGCCGTCTTTCATCAAGCGGTTGACAAATCGCGTCACCAATTCGCTGTCAAAGACTGGGTCCGGCAGCACTTTTCTTTTAGGCACAGCACCTTTTCTTGGCATACGTGTTTTCCCTCTTAGCTCTTCGCCGCTTTCGGTCGCTTGGAACCGTATTTGGAGCGACCTTGCATGCGTCGATCCTGATTTCGCGTGGTCGTCTGGTTCTCAACCCCGGTACAGTCCAGCGTGCCGCGCACAATATGGTATCGCACGCCCGGCAGATCTTTCACACGCCCTCCCCGGACCATCACGACCGAGTGTTCTTGTAGGTTGTGACCGATACCCGGAATGTAGGCGGTGACCTCCACGCCATTGACCAAACGCACACGCGCCACCTTCCGAAGCGCCGAGTTGGGCTTCTTGGGCGTCATGGTGCGCACAATGGTGCAGACCCCGCGCTTCTGAGGGTTCGATTTCAGAGCCGGCGATTTTGACTTTTGGGGCTTCGGTTTGCGCCCCTTGCGAATCAGTTGATTAATAGTTGCCATTCAAGCCTCCTGAATGTTTGCGTCTTTGCGCTTAGATGCCCTTACACACCAAAAAAGCCTCGCCACCACGGTGGAGAGGCTGTCGATTTCGCCCTCGATGCAGTTTTCAAATTGTATTAAACTGACGAGTTTATCTTTCTCACGAAGAGACGCTCTATGAGCGCGCTTCTACCTCCTACCACGATGGGTGTATGCGGACCAGTAATGTATGGGATTAGGGTCATTTCAGGTTAACCCCTCAACCTGTTGATTGCTAAAAAAGCAGTCGCTCGGTTGACCAGCGATATATTATGAACGATGAAAGGGCGATTTGTCAAGACCTGCAAGGGAAATTTTCGAGATTTGGGTCTTGTTTTGCAAAAATGTCGCTCGATTCGCGGTTTAGGGGTTGACATGGTAGGAAAAGCGCGCTTTGGAACGAAATTGGATTATCGCAAATGCGATGCCTTATTTAATTGTCAATTCGGGAGCGGGCAGCGGCAAGGCAGGGCGGTGGTTGGAACGATACCAGTCCCTGATTGAGCCGGGCTGGGAGAGACTGACATCGCGGTCCTTTGAAGAAGGAGCCGCGTTGGCGGAACGCGCTTTTTCGCAGAATCCAGACTCCACATGTGTGGCGGTTGGGGGCGACGGTTCGTTGAGCAGCGTTGTGGCTGGGTTCCTGCGCGCCTCTCCTCCGGGCAGCGCGCGGGGAATGGTCGGTTGCCTCCCATTTGGAACCGCGAACGATGTGGCAAAAATCTTGAAACTCCCCTTCAAACCCGAAGAAGCTATCCGAGCCTTGAAGACCCTATCGCCCCGCCCTTTGGACACGGTCCATCTTGAATTGATGGGACAGCCCGCGCGCTCTTATATCAATATTGTGGGTTTCGGATTTGATGCCCGTGTCACCGTCGCGACCACGCCCGACCTGAAAAAACGCTGGGGGCATGCCGCCTATTTCGCGGCTATCTTTAAGACTCTCCGTGAGTTTACGCCGATTCGGTTGAAAGGGCGATTGGGTGACGAATCGTTCGATGAAATGGCGATGTTGGCAGCCATCGCGAATGGACGCTACTACGGGGGCGGCATTCCCATCGCGCCTTTAGCGGAACCGGACGACGGCTGGCTGGATGTGATTTTGGTGCAGGAAGTGAGCAAAATGGAGTTAGTGAGGCAGTTGCCCAACTTGATGCGGGGCAAGCATCTGTCTCATCCCAAAGTGATTATGAAGCGGGTTCGTTCGGTGCTGGCGCAGACGGATCATGTGGAACCGGTGAGCATCGACGGAGAAATCGAACATGCGCGCGAAATCCGATGCGAGATTCTGCCGGGCAGAGTGCCGTTCGGTGTTCCTGCGCAGAAGGCGGTCGTTCAGATGGGCGCATCCCGGCGCGCGGTCAAGGACAGAGAAGGATGAAAACAGCCCCCCTGGAGCTCATTCGTTCCTTAGTGGCGATCCCCGCTCCGCCCGGACAAGAAGAGCAGGCGCGGGCTTTTGTTCAGGTTCAGGCAGACGCGCTGGGTTTTCAAACGCAAGTCGACCCCAAAGGCAACCTGTTGATTCACTCTCATCCGTTAGCGCAGCCTAAAATCATCGTCACAGCGCATTTGGATGAAATCGCCCTGATGGTGAGCCAGATCGCGCTGGATGGAGCGATCAAGGTAACGAGTTTGGGAGGCGCGCACGCCTGGAAATGGGGCGAGCAGCCAGTTGAGATATTGACCCGCGAAGAGAGCGTTCCCGGCGTGATAGGGTTCGGCTCAATTCATACCGAAGCGGAAATCTCCATTCGTGAGCGCGTGAAGTCCGGACTGCTGACATGGGATATGGCGAAGGTATTCACAGGATTAAGCTCAATGGAACTTTCAGCAAAAGGCATCCGGGTGGGTTCCAGGGTCGTCTTGGCGCGGGAACGGCGAACGATTTGGCAGATGGGAGAGTATGTTGCCGCCTATTTTCTGGATGACCGCGCCCTGTTAGCAGTGATGTTGATGGCTCTTCAAAGGCTGGGAACTCTCCCGCCCGATGTGCTGTTTGCCGCGACGGTGTCGGAAGAGGTCGGCGGTCAAGGCGCGAATTATCTATTTCAGCGTTATCATCCCGATATCTGTATTGCTTTGGAGATCGGTCCCATCGCGCCAGACAACGACGTGGAGTTGAACGAGATTCCGACCATCTGGGTAAAAGACTCTTACGCCAGCGCGAATGCCGTCGATTTGGAGCAGGTCGATGAGATCGGTAAAGCATTAGGGTTTGATCTCCAATACCAAGCCTTGTCGCGTGGAGGTTCGGATGCGAGTTGCGCAGCGCATAACGGTTTAGTCGCGAAACCCATCACCATTAGCATCCCTGTCGACAACTCGCATGGATTGGAGATTATGCACCAAAACGCGCCTGAACAGCTAACCCGTCTTCTGGTCGAGTTGTTGAACAGGCTCGCCTAACAGATAGGTTTCCATCCCCTTCCGATCCGCGCGAACAACATGAGAATCATAACAAAGCAAATGAAGAATCGGCGCGGGTCTCAGGTGCCAGCTTGCCCAACTGAGAGGGGTATCGCCACTCATATCTTTTGCCTGCAAGGAGGCTCCCGCCTCAATCAGCCACCGGATCACTTCCTCACTGCCAAAGGCTGCCGCGCGATGGAGAGGCGTTTCGCCTTTCGTTCTGCTGTCACGCATAAAGCTGCCGGTCTCAACGCCCGGAAGGGTGGGGCGATTGGGGTCTGCGCCATAATCGAGAAGCACCCGCGCGCAAAGAAAGCAACCGGGGCGCGTCGTTGCGCAGAGCGAGGCATGCAGAGGTGTTTCTCCGGTATCCGGGTCTCTATCGTTCGCGTCTGCGCCCTGCTCCAACAAAAATTCGCACAATTGCCAATGTCCATGAAACGCGGCTCCGATGAGACCAAAGTTCTCGCCCAGCGATTGAAGCGTTTCGCCATGATCCAGTAAATAACGAATTGCGCTGACATCACCATAGTAAGCGCACCACTGGATTAAGGAGACGCCCGTATGATCGCTCATTGTTGCAGGATTGCCTGCTGCCACGAGATCAAACACAAGATCGGTTCGCCCGTTTGCTATCTTTTCTAATTGCGAAAGGTTGCTTGAATTCAGCGGGATTCTTTGAGAGCTTGACATGGCGAGATTATACCTCTTCCGACCTTTCAATGCCATTCGCGCCATGCTTTCCACAGTGTGTAAGGAAGGCGCATTCCATAATAGCCTGCCAACCCCACACTCGCCTTCCAGACGCGCCCGGTGACGGGGCGGGCAGACACAGGCTCCAGCGCGCCATGCCGGTAGGCATTGTCCAATGCGCGGTAAGCCGGCTCAATCCCATGCGTTTCCACCCATTCCCTTAATTCATCAGAGGCGGTTCTTTTCAGCAGTTCCTCCGGCATCGGCACAAACTCGCGCATTTCATGATACAACGCCTGCAGGTCGGGCGTATAGCCTTGTTCGCATGCCTGCTGGCGCAGTTCCGCGTAGCGCGCATAATCCAGCGGGTAAAGACATGGCAAAGAGACGATGGTTTGGGCTGCCACCACCAAATGACGCAGACGTTCCAAATCCCAGACCGGGTCCAAGGCGCGAATCTCCACCGTTTTGAGACGCCGGGCAAGGATAAGGTCTTGAAAACGATAAGCAGGGTCCTCGCGCAAGGGACCAATCGCAAACGAGCAAGCCACCCGGTAAGAAGGACCGAAATAGCGTCCTGCTCGAAACGGGGAGGATGCCGACGCGAGGATCAGCAGCGGTAGAAAGTAGGCTAAATTTTGATAGGCGCGCTGCTGGTGCGATTCTGCCACTTCCAGATGGAGATGAAGCCCCGCGGTATTGGTCGGCGCGTCCAAATCGAACAAATGTCCTACCGGCACGATGAACGCGCTGCCCACCGCCTGGATCAAATCGCGCCTGCGCTGCTGCAAATCATCCATGAGCGCGCTGGGATCGGGCTGGGGCGCTGTCGCGATCTCGATACTGCTCATCAGCCCTTGCTTCATGTCGCTCCCCCTGGCAAAATTGGAAGCGGAATGTCGATAGTAATGGCGCGGGTTCTTCAGCAACAGTTTGAATAGATAATAGAGCGAAGCGAGCGACGGTCGCAGAGGCTCCGTGACGAACACCTCTTCCTCTAATCCCAACTGCCGTGCCGAACATTCCAGCGCATCCGCTTTCGAACTTTGGAACGACATCGCCGCTTCCCGCGTACTCATAGGAATAGCATACCTGAAAGAGGTACAATTTATTGGAGGTTATTTTTCTTACCCTTATGATCCAGGATTTAATCATTATTGGCTCCGGTCCCGCAGGCTATACCGCTGCGCTCTATGCCGCGCGCGCCAATCTAAAACCCCTTTTGTTCGCCGGTTTACAGCCGGGCGGACAGTTGATGATTACCACCGATGTTGAAAACTATCCCGGCTTTCCCGAAGGCATCATGGGACCGGAAATGATGGAGCTTTTCCGCAAGCAGGCAGAGCGTTTCGGCACAGAGGTCGCCTACGAACATATTCACAAAGTCGATTTTAGCCAGCGACCTTTTACGCTTTATACCGACTCGGGCAACCAGTATCAAGCCAAATCGGTGATTGTCGCGACGGGCGCGACGGCAAAATGGCTCGGATTGGAATCGGAAAAATTGCTTCAGGGCTATGGGGTCTCCGCATGCGCCACGTGCGACGGCTTCTTCTTCCGAGGCAAAGAAGTCATCGTAGTGGGCGGCGGCGACACAGCGATGGAAGAGGCAACCTATTTAACCATTCATGCGAGCAAGGTTTATGTGGTCCATCGCCGGGACGAACTCCGCGCCTCGAAAATCATGCAGGAGCGCGCTATCAAAAACCCCAAAATCGAATTTATCTGGGACTCGGTCATTACCGACATTCATGACCCTGCCGAAAAGAAAGTAACTGCCGTAACACTTCAAAACCTCAAAACGAACGAAACGAAACGAATGGCTATCGACGGCGTGTTTATGGGGATCGGGCATAAACCCACCACAGACCTCTTTCAGGGCATTCTGGATATGGACGAAAACGGCTACCTGAAAGTGTACAATGGAACCTACACGAACATTGAAGGAGTCTTTGCATGCGGCGATGTGACGGATCATGTCTATCGTCAGGCGGTGACCGCCGCAGGGACCGGTTGCATGGCAGCGATTGATTGCGAACGCTGGTTGGCAGCTCAAGAGCATTAATACGCATCATTCTTTGGAGAACGGAATTATGAAAAACTGGCTCATTGTCTTATTCTCGATAACACTCTTAATAGGCGGCATTTCTCAACAACAGCCCGCGCCTGCGCCCAAGCCCCCCGCCAAAACGGGGTCGCTCAGCGCGAATGGGAAGTTGGTCTCTTTCTTCTTCCGGGGCGAAGGCACCTTGCAAGTCAAAGGGACGGGCGTGCTTTTAGTGGCGGATGTGGAAGGAGACTTTCAGGTGTCTGGCTTCAAAGAGTTGAAACAACTCCCCCGCAATGTCACTTTGAAGCCTGCCGCGGCAAAACGCATTCGCGTGTTTCAAGGAACCGGCAGCATCACGCTCAAGGGCAAATGTCTTTCGTTCCGCGTCAAAATGACGCCAGGCGAAATGAGTTTCAACGGTATCGGCAGTTTTAACATCGACGGCAATGGGAAATACCGCATGGATGGGAAGGAGTTTGACCTGTTCGCGTCCGGTACGCAAACCCTGCTGATTCCGCCGCCGCCTGCTGCCCAGCCCCCACCCGCGCCTAAACCTGCGGAACCGCATGAGGATCATTAATCTTTGAAACAGGTTATCACTCGCTCGTCGAGTGAAGCCGTCAAGAAGCGCGCGCTGTTAGCGATCTTTTTGACTATTTTTGTAAGTTTGGTCGGCTTCGGGATCATTATCCCGTTGCTGCCCGCTTACGCGGAAAAGTTTCAAGCCAATGAATTGACCATCGGCTTGATGTTAGCCTCGTTTTCCATTGCTCAGCTCATCGCCTCTCCGATACTGGGCAACTGGTCGGACCGATATGGCAGACGCCCCGTAATTGTGATCAGCATGATCGGTTCGGTGATCAGTTTTGTCATGCTTGCGATGGCGGGTAGTCTCACAATGCTCTTCTTTTCGCGCATTGTCGATGGTTTATCAGGCGGCAACATCACCACCGCGCGCGCCTACATTGCCGATATTGTGGATGAAAAGGACCGCGCCAAGAGTTATGGTCTGATCGGCGCCGCCTTTGGGTTGGGATTTATTTTCGGTCCGCTTTTGGGCGGTATTTTGGTTGGGGTCAGCCTCACCGCGCCTTATTGGGCAGCCGCGATACTGGCAGCGATTGCCGCCTTCATCGCATACATCTGGATGCCCGAATCGGTTCATCAATCGAACGCGAAACGCCCTTCGCCATGGAAAGAAATGCCCCGACTGTTCAAAACCCCCATGTTGGGCAGGTTGCTTTGGGTCAACTTTTTGGTGTGGGTCGCCTTCTCTATCTATCAGACCTCGTTCACCCTGTTTGCTCAGCGGCAGTTCGGTTTCAACGAAAGTCAGGTCGGCTACACGCTGGCGTTGGTGGGGGTCTGCGCGGTTGCGGTGCAGTTGGGCATTATCGGGCGCGTGGTCCATCGCTTCGGCGAGTCGCGCGCGCTTCTGACAGGGCTTATTATCTGTAGCATCGGGCTTGCGCTCGGCGCATTCACGCATCAAGTTCTCATATTGATACCCGCCGTTATATTGGCGACGGTCGGCGGCGCGCTGGCAACCCCTACGCTCACCAGCCTGGTCAGCAAGGCAGCCAACCCCAAAGAACAAGGTCTGGTTCAGGGCGTCAATGGCGGACTGGAGAGTCTGGCGCGAATCATCGGTCCAATTTGGGGCAATGCCGTTTTGAAATATTCCACCAGCGCGGCTTATGCCTCGGCTGCTTTGTTGCTACTACTCATCTTTGTGGTAGGTCTCTTTTTGCGCCTGGAACCTTCCGTGTCTGAGGCTCCTGCAGAAGAAACATTGGGGTAATTTCTAACCCTATAGAGAACAAAATTAAACCTGCGAAAAATAAAGGAATTCGGAATATTCGAGGCGAATAGTAACAGGTTATCTCTATATTGGAGGTGTTCCTTGTGGAACGTGTTTCTATTTATGTGGACGGCGCCAACATGTATTATGCCCAGAAACGCTTGGGCTGGTTTATAGACTTTCGTAAGTTAATCACTTACTTTCGCGCGCATATGGGCATGAAAGTTTCAGAAGCCTATTACTATACTGCCGTAGATCCGTTGGCGAGAAACCGCGATACCACATTTCATGATTATTTGCTTCATTCGGGATATGTGCTGAGGACTCGTCCCCTCAAAGGGGGCGCGGATGGACATCCGCAAGAAGAGGTGCCTTGGGAGCGCATTGAGTTGGCAGTTGATATGACGGTCGACATGTTATTGGCGCTGTATCAATACGATACATGCGCGATTTTGAGTGGGGACGGCAATTTTGAACGAATCGTAGAAGCCTTACGGGCAAAATGTAAGCGGGTGATGATCTTTGCGCATCCGGATATGACAGCGCGTGAACTTCGGAACGTGGTCGGATTGAATTTCTTTGATCTGCGCGATCTGGAGATGTATGTCGCGCGCACAGACCGGCTGCCCGATGCGGCGGCGCATCACGCGGAAGCGATCAAACCTGCGCACTTAGATGCGTCTGGATGACAGGTATTATCTGTTTGTGCTTTACGCGGAAGTGATTGTGGATGCGCGAGGGGAGGCAGGCAGCCGGCTCTGGTTGTACGAAGTGCCGCCCGCCCTGCTCAAACGCGCCCAAATCGGCATGGGAGCGGTGGTGCCTCTGGGTAATCAAACCGTTGTCGGCGTGATTATGCGCCTGCGCGAGTCGTTGACAGATGCCTCTTCTTCGGACCCGCTTCCCACAACCATTAAGCCGATTGAAACCTTACTGGACCAACCCCTCTTGAGTCCTGCCTTGATGAAATTGGTGGGGCTGCTCCAACGCGAAACCTTCTGCTCCGAAGCTGATGCGGTTCATACCGTGATGCCCAGCGTCGTCAGAACGCGCCTGCGAACCATCGCAGAACTCACTGGCGAAATTCAAGGATTGCGATCTTCCACCCATTTGATGGTGGCGGAGGCAATTCGAGACGCCGGGGGCAGCATGAGCTTGCCCGCTCTCAAGCAAAAGTTTGCGAGCGTGATCCTGAAAAATGCTTTGAGCGCGCTGCGTAAAAAAGGGCTCCTTCGGGGCTATGTGGAGTTGATCCCGCCTCCGGCTCAGTTTGCGCGGACCTCCCTCATCCAATTGAACGCTTCCCCTGCCCAATTAGAACAATTTTTCCGGGAGCAAGGCAAACGAAAGCGTTCACAAAGCGCGCTCTTAACGCGCCTCGCGCTTCATCCCGAAGGAGCCATGCCGGTTCAAACCCTCCTGCAAGAGACAGGCGCGAGCGATGCCACTTTGCGGCAGTTGGAAAGCAGCGGTTTGGCGCGCCGGGTCTCCCATCCTTCGGTTCCCCATGACCTCATGCAGGAGCATGCGCCTGCGCATGAACTCACGCTTCCCCAGCAGAACGCGATCAAAGCCATCCAAGCCGCGCTGAAAACCGGCAGTTTCCAACGCCAACTGCTGTTTGGCGTGACGGGCAGCGGCAAGACCGAAGTCTATTTGCGCGCGACCTCCGAATGTCTTCAGCAGGGGCGCGGGGTTCTGATTTTAGTGCCTGAGATCGCATTGACCATGCAATTGACCGGCGCGTTTCGCGCGCGGTTTGGCGACTCGGTCGCGGTTCTGCACAGCCAACTCAGCGAATCGGAGCGTTTCGATCAGTGGCTGCGCGCGCGGGCAGGCGAAAAGTCGGTGGTGATTGGCGCGCGCTCCGCGATTTTCGCGCCCCTTGAGAGCGTTGGACTGATTATCGTGGATGAGGAACATGAAACGGCTTATAAACAGCAGAACTTGCCCCGGTATGACGCGAGACAATTGGCGGAAGCGCGGGCGCGCGAATCGAACGCTTTGCTGCTGCTGGGCAGCGCGACTCCGTCTTTAGAGAGCTACTATCAAGTGGAGCAAGGAAACGCTGCTTTGTTAGAACTGCCCGAACGCGCCAGCGGCGTGTTGATGCCGCTGGTTCAAATCGTGGACCTGCGGCAGGAGAAGAGCGGTATCTTGAGCCAGCCGCTGCGGTTCGCTATGGAGCGCGCCATCACCCAAGGCAAACAGACATTGCTGCTGTTGAATCGACGCGCTTTTTCGCCCAGCCTCCTCTGCCGGGAATGTGGCTATGTTGCGCCATGTCCCCATTGTTCCGTCGCCTTAGCCTACCATCTCTCGCCCCCCACCTTACGGTGTCATCACTGCGATCATCGCGAACCTGCCCCCACTCGGTGCCCGAAGTGCGATGGGAAACGGTTTGCGCCGCACGGCATAGGGACCCAGCGTGTGGAGCAGGCGATTCAAACCGCCATGCCGCATGTTTCGGTGGCGCGCTTGGACCGCGACGCCCTCACCAGCAAGGAGCGGTACGTCGAACTGCTGCGCGCTTTCCGTTCGGGCGAAATCCAAATATTGGTCGGCACGCAGATGATCGCGAAAGGATTGGATTTTCCTAATGTGCAGTTGGTGGGGGTGGTCAATGCCGATACCGCGCTGTACCTGCCCGATTTCCGGGCAGGCGAACGCACTTTTCAGCTGCTGACACAGGTCGCGGGGCGCGCGGGCAGGCGGGAGCTGCAGGGCGAAGTGATCATCCAGACCTACAACCCTGACCATCCCGCGCTTTTGTTCGCGCGCGAGCATGATTTCAAGGGATTCTATCGCTGGGAAATGGCAAACAGACGGGAGTTGAATTACCCGCCTTTTTGCCGGATGGCAAACTTGATCGCGCAAAGCGATTATCCCGACAAGCCCAAAGCCCTTTTGGAGACGCTCAAACAGAAGATTTTAGTGAGTGAGGATTGGCAATCCTGGGGTGAGTCTCCCCAAGCGCGTCTGCTGGGTCCCGCGCCTGCCCCGCTGTCTCGGCTCGCAGGGCAGTACCGTTTTCACATGATGTTGAGAATGCCTTTTGAGATGGATGCCGCCGCGTTTTTAGGACGGGTGATTGACGGCATGCCTCCTGACGAACGCGCCTTGCTGCAAATCGACTTGGACCCTGTGAACTTGTTATGAGTTCAAGGGGTCTAACTGCAGCACGAGACATTTGCATGCGCCTCCCGATTTAATGAACTCGGTCATGGGGACTTCATGCACTTTATAGCCGCGCTCTTCCAATGCGAATTTCGCATTGGGGCAGCCCGCAGGCATCGCGATTTGATCGCCAATCACCACCGAATTGCAGGCGAACTTCAACGCCTCTTCGGGACTGAGCGGAATCGCATCGAAATGTTCTTGAATGACCCGGCGCGCATAGTGATCGAAGGCTTCGGGATAGTAGGCAGCCAGACGGTCTTTGAGAGGCAGAAAACAGGTATCTAAGTGATACCAGCGGTCATCGATCAGTTCCAGGCTTAACACATTCGCGCCAGTCAATTCGGAAAGATAATGGTGGGAGCAGATGTCGCTGCGTTTCCGGTAGCCCGCAACCATATAATCGCCAATCCAGAAGGCATCGCCTTCGCCCTCAAACGCGCAATCCTCCGCCATATGCAGCACTTCAAACCCATGGTCACGGAACCACTGTTCGAAATAAGGCTCTTCTACCTGCCGTTCAGGGTGTCGAAAATGGGAAAGCAGAACGCGCTTGTTGGGCAGCATCATTCCGGCGTTTGCCGTGAAAACCATGTCGGGCGCTTCCTGCGCCTGCTGGACTAACTCCACATTCGCGCCCATTTTCTGGGTCAGCGTGTCGTGAAGCTGGTTCCATTGATCCCAAGCCAGCCGCTTATCAGGACGGTTGCTCTTATGCATCCATGCATTGATTTCATAGATCAGGTCATAAGAGTCGGGTCGACTCATGAGCAGGTTATGCGACTTCACTCGTTTTTGCTCAGGCTTGATTGCCGTCTGCATACAGGTTGTCCTCCTCGTTGGTTCCGGGCTGCCGCCTTCCAATTCGCAACCCTTAGACCCTGTTCGAGGCAAAATTGTTCTCAAAACAGGGAATCAATTATACACCCTAACGCAAAGAAACGTTTTTATGGGCTATCCTTCTTGTTCCATTTGAGGCTCTGGTTCGCCTTCAGTGAAGGCATATCGCTCCGAACACAGTTTCAAACTTTTCTCTTCGGTGATTTCATCGACCAACAGTCGCCGTTTCCGCCTGAGCAACCGCTGGCATCGTTCGTCCGCATCCAACGCGCGATTCAGCATCGGCAGCCAGTTGGGATGGGCGGGGATGGCATCTAACGCATCGAGCGTTTGCTGGCGTCTTTGCAGCAAAACCGGCACTTCTTCCCAGCAATCATCCTCGATCAGCTGTTCCAGACTCAAGCTAAGCAGCCAGAACTCCTGCAATAATGTTTTCGCCACATTATCCAGCAGATTATCCATGGAGACTTACCTTTACGTTCTGGGTTGGGGGACAAGGCACTTCTTCTTGGCTCGCGATGGTATCCCAGGCTTCTCTCAACTCCGATAACAGATGGCGGACATGTTCCAGCGTTTCGCGTTGATCATTGAGATTGGCTTCCACCAATTGATTGTAAAGGTAGGCGTAGATTTGCAGCAGGTTTTCCGCCACTTCCCCGCCTTCCTGCAGGTTCAAACTGCTCATCAATTCTGCCACAATCCGCTGCGCCTTCACGATAAAGTGATTCTGCTTCTCATAGTCGGGAATCAGCATCGCCTCTTCCGCCTGGCACAAAAAGCGTATCGCGCCATCATAAAGCATTACAATCAGTCGTGTTGGATGCGCGGTTTCCACCGCTGTTTCCAAATAGAGTAGTTGTTGGTCGCTTGCGCTGCTATACACGAAGAACCTCCTTCTTACGCCCCCATATCAGGCGCTTCTCATCATTGCGCTGAGCCGTGAACTTTGGGACTGCATTTCGCTCAGCGTTCGCTCTAAACGGGCAAACTGTTCGCGAAGAGACTGCTCTTTCCGAGCGACTTCCTCTTGAATACGTTTTGCTTCGTCATTGATGGCATCGATCTGCGCCTGTAAGGTTTTTGAGGCGGTGGGGATTGCGCCATTGATCACATCGTTCGCATTCTGGATATAGTTGCGCGCGCTTTCGCCCACGCCCCGCGTGAATTTTACGGTTCCAAACGCGCCGGTTGTGGTCGCCAGCACCCGGATTTCCAAGCCTTCTGTGTTGCTGTTGCCATTGTTCCCCCTCAAAAACTGCCCTCGTCCGGTGGCGGCTTCCCCATTGATCGTGCCTTCCACATCTAACCCGTTCGCTTCGAGGATCGACTTGCCAATCCCCGAATTATTGAAATCAGGTTCCAAATCGGAGATCACCGTAAAATTGGCGGCAGAACCGAAGTTTTTCGCTTCAATCTTCAGATGACCGCTGTCATCTAAACTGGCAGTCACCAGATTTTTCAGGCGTGGATCATTGTTGATCTGGGCAATCGTGGCTTCGACATCATTGCCTGTATTGAGAGTGATTCGGTACTCTTGATTGCCAAACAGCGCGCCATTAAAGGTGAGCGTTTCAGGACCGGCGCTGGGGTCGGTTTGCCGCATACCTGCAGACATCGACGCCTTCGTTGCCAATTGCGTGATCTGAATGGCATAGCCGTCCGCATTCGATGCGCGCGTTTTATTGGTGGAGGAAACAAATTGGATGTTGGGATCGCTGACGCTGCCCTCCGCAAAGAAAAGCCGACCGACCGCGCTCGGATCGCTGCTTAACTTGGAGGTCAACAGCGCGTCATCCACTTTCAGCTTACCATCCTCGCCCAACGTTATCCCGATTTGCGCCAGTGAACGCAAATCGCCTGTGACACCCTGAACCTGATCGGTTATCTGCCGTATGAGGGCATCCCGAATTCCCTCCACTGTGCTGTCGCCAAAAAGCAGTCCCGTTCTCAAAGTATCTTTATCGAAAGAGGCGGTTTGTTTCAAGAAATCGACGACGCTGTTAAACGCATCGACAAAACCGTTAATCCCGCGTTTGATGGAATCGGTATCGCGTGAAAAGGTCAGTGTAGAGCGTTTGGGCGTGGTCGCGTCCGCGCTTAACAGATTGATCGTAACGCCATTGATGACATCGGTGATCTGATTGCTGCTCCGTTTGAACGATAGACCGTCCAGCGAGAACTCAGCATCCTGCGCCGCCACCAATTGGTTTTGATACCCCTTCTGAACAATTCCCAAATTGCTTAAAAGGCTGTTGTTATCCGTAAAGTTGGGGGTGGACGCGCCTGTGATATTCAGCCGGTAATAGGTCGTTCCGTTCTCTGTTTCGCTCACGACCGAGGCGGAAACGCCCGTGATACCCGCGTTGCTGATTTTTGTCGCGATGCTGGTCAAGGTATCGCTCGCGAAGTCGATCTCGATGTCGGTCCCGTTAATTTGGATGGTGCCGCTGCTGGGCGCGCTCATCCCTAACAAACTGCCGATGGCGGTTCCCGCATCGGTAAAACGGTCCGTTCGCGCGCCGTTTGTGATAGGATTACGTATCGAGGTGGAGCCATCGGTCAATTTCAGGGTCGATTGCAGCAGCGTGCCTGAGCCAACCTCCGAAAGATGGATGCGGTTCTTTTCCCCTGTATTCCGAGCGGTCAGCGTCAAAAACACTTCGCCATTGTCGCCGTTTAAGAGGGACGCGGTGACTCCGGTATTGGCGTTGTTGATTTTCGTGGCGATGCTGCTGAGCGAATCGCCGGCAGCGACTTGGATTTCTTTGCCGTTCAAGATGAATTTGCCCGTTGCGCCCAGTTCCGCGGTAGAGGAGCTATGGCTGCCGCTGATCAATTTATGCGCCTGCGCCAGCTTGCTGACCGTAAGTTCATAAGTACCGGGAATCGATTCAGGCGAAGCGGTCACAGTGGCGACATTCGTATCAGAGGAGATGACTTTAACGAGGTTGAAAGCGTTGGAGGAGGAAAGCCCGCTGGCAGCAGTTTGGAAGTTGTTGACCAATCCCTTGAACTGGTCGAAGGCGGTCATACGCGCCCGCAGTTCCGTTTGCCGCGTCGATAATCGCTGCAACGGTCGCTGCTGGAGTTGGATCAGCCGCTGAATAATCGACTCAGTATCGATGCCGGATGCTAACCCTGAAAAGGTGATTCCGCTTATGCTGCCACCTATACTCATAGCGCGTTCCTCCTATATTTTGAACTTAGCATGATTATTATCGGCAGAAAGCAAGAAGTTTACACACAGCAAATTTACGGAAAAAAGAGCGCAGGGAAAGGGTATTCCCTGCGCTCGTGTGTAGGGCGCGTGCGTGGGAGGGTTCAAGTCTCTTATGATGCGCCAATAGGAGGCTTATCATGGCTATAATGCGACTTTTCCAGACAGCGATGGAACCGAAGCCCCGCGCTTTCAATTCCTTCTAACGCTTCCTGAATGACCGCCGCCACTTGGGCAACTTCGCCCTTTTGATTTGCGGGCGCATCCACTTTTGCCCACCTCACCAACCCTCGTTGGAAAGTCTGATAAATTTGTTGATACCGCATGGTTCCTTTCCCCAGCGTCATTTCCGTTTGCGCCGCCTCAAGCGGCGTTCTCCCCATCGATATCGCCCGAGATCTCCACCCGTTTGGCTGCCTCTGCCGATGAGTAGTCCCAATTATCACAATCGAGTCTTCGGCAGTAGAGCATTCTTTGCACTTTGCCATCCGCCATCTCAACACTGGCAAGATCGGCAAAGCGGCAATTCATGCATAGCTCGGGTTCAACCAGTTTTACAACCTTCAATTCACGTCCTGTCATGTTAGTCGCCTCGCACCTTATAAAGGTTCCCTAAACTTTCGTCCATGAGATCGTTCTTTTGTCACCCCATCAAACCGTACATTGAAGATTATCGGTTATATAGAAGGAGCCTTTAGGGGAAGCAGACTGATAGAAATGCGGGAAGAGTCGGCGAGAGAGGCTTTTTCATGAAGTAAGGGCAGCCCGATACTGCAGACTGCCCTTTAGGTTATGATCGCGTAGGTTTAATGTCCAGCGCAACAAGCAGACTTTTCCGCGCTTTTCGCAGAACTATCCATTGTGCCAGCGCCCACCACATACGCGTACAGCCCCGCGATAAGCAGGGATGCAAGCACTGCAATCAAGCTCAGTTTTCGCATGATTGAGAGCCTCCTTATACAAGAATATTATACTGCATGACAGCGCTTAGGTTCCTGTGGGTTCCCAACCGCCTCACACAATTTGCACCATCCGGTCAATCGCGAGCCTGGCTTTGTCCGCGATCTCTTTCGGAACGGTCACCTCATACACATGGTCGCGAAGCGCGCGATACAACTTGGGCAGCGTGATCGTTTTCATATATTCACACGTCGCGTCCTGCTTGATGGGCAGAAACTGTTTATGGGGCGCTTCTTTCTGCAAGCGATGGATCATACCGGTTTCTGTCGCGACCAGATGTTTGGATACATTCGACTCGCGCGCATGCTTCACCATCCCGCCTGTGCTGTAGATGAACGCTTTCTCTTGGGGCAGATCGCCTTCCGCAATCGCGTACATACATTGGCTCACGCAACCACATTCCGGGTGAATCAGCAGGTCAGCGTCGGGGTGCTGCTCCCACATGCCCAAGATGTTTTCTGGTCGGATGCCCGCATGCACATGACATTCTCCCATCCAGAGATGCACCTTGCGACCGGTCATGCGCTGGGCATACAGTCCCAGAAACATATCCGGCAAAAAGAGAATCTCTTTGTCTTCGGGAACCGCCTGCACAATTTTGAGCGCGTTACTGGAGGTACAGCAGTAGTCCGATTCTGCTTTCACATCGGCATTCGTATTGACATAAGAAACGACCACCCCGTTCGGATGCTGCTCTTTCCACTGACGCACCTCTTCGGCAGTCACGGTGGATGCCAGCGAGCAGCCTGCTTCCAGGTCGGGGATCAGCACCGTTTTGTCAGGGCTGAGGATGGCAGCGGTCTCTGCCATAAAATGCACCCCGCAAAACATGATGAGTGGCGCGCCAGTTTTGGCAGCCTCTTGAGATAATTGCAGCGAATCGCCCACAAAATCTGCCAGGTCTTGAATGATGGGGAGTTGATAGTTATGCGCCAATAAGACCCCATCGCGCTCTTTGCGCAATCGCTGTACGCCCTCGATGAGCTGCGCTTCGCTCATGTGGGGTATCTCGGGATCGTTTTCAATCGCGCGAGCGGCTTCCGTTGAGCGAACAGAAGGACGGTTTTTTGAGCGCGGCATCACCGTCTGAAGCTCCAGCTGTTCTTGGAGAACGCTGGAATCAGGAATCGTCGGATTGTTCATTAGTTTGCCTCGTAAAGGTTTCCAGCGCGGCGTACAGCTCCTGCAATGTTTAGGAGCGGGGATGTTGTCCGCCGCTGATAAAGATTATACCCAACCGTTGACCCGCAACGCAACTCGATAAAGAATCAGGTTATAATATCATGTCGGCTTGATCTCGCTTGGGCTATTCCCAAGAACCATGGCAGGTTCCTCTCGCGCATTTTCATGGAATAGTTCCTTATGAGTGGTTGGCTGAATTGGGTTTCAAATTGAGGAGGTGCGAGGTATTTTTATGAAGAAACGATTGTCTATTTTCGGGGTGGGCGCGGGGCTTTTGTGGATTTGCGCTTCTGCCCAACCGGGCGTGTCCGAAGGCATTGTTGGCACGGAGCCTGTCTTCCGAACCACCCAAACCGTCCCTACCGCGCGCGAAGATACGGATACCGTTATGTTTCGTGAACAAAGGTTGGGCGCGCCGGTTGCTCGACCGCTGCCATTGCGAAAGTTTCGGCAGGGCGGCGCGTTCCTCATGCAAGACCCGGTCGTAGGGATTACCGATCCGATAGAAGCGTTTGAAGAATCCTTACCGGGAGCCTTTATCGCGTTCAACGGTCCGGGCTGGTCGGGCGGTTATCCGCCGGACCCGATTATCGATGTGGGACCCGGTCACGTGGCCGTTGGAGTCAATAATATCTTGCGCTTCTATAACAAAAACACCGGAGCGCAGACCTTCACGTCCACCTTCGAGAGTTTCTTCAGTTCAGTGGGAGGCAATTGGACCTTTACCTCGGACCCCAAACTGTTCTATGACCGTCACAGCAACCGCTGGTTCGTGATGATCTTAGGCATTCGGAATACCGACACCTACAGCTATTACCTCGTCGCCGTTTCCGATGACAGCGACCCGAACGGCGTCTGGACTAAATGGGCTATCGACTCCACGGTCAATGGCAGCACCGCCACCAACACCTGGTCGGACTACCCGGGATTTGGCTATGACCAGCAAGCGATCTATATCTCCGCAAATATGTTTTCGAGATCAACGAGCGGTTTTCAGTATGTCAAACTGCGAATTCTGCCCAAAGAGCAGATGTTGAACGGCTCCTCTACCTTGACCTGGACCGACATTCCCAGCATCACCACTGCATCAGGCGGAGCCGCCTTCACTATTCAACCCGCCTGGCATTATGATACCACCAACACCCCTTTCATGGCAAGCGTCAGCGTAAGCGCATCGTCGACACTTTTCTTGTATCATGTGAACGATCCCTTGGGCAGCCCGACGTTGACCAAACGCGCCCTGAGCGTCAACTCGTATGGCGCGCCTCCCAGCGCGCCGCAGTCTGGCACCACCACCCGCCTCAGTTCGGTCGACACGCGGCTGATGAATGCGGTTTGGCGCAATAACCGCCTCTATTTAACGCATGGAACCAGCGCGTCTAATGGGGGCGCAGTGAACGGTTCCCGTTGGTATGAGGTTAACACAACCGGCGGCGCAGGCAGCGCAACGCTCGTCCAGCAAGGCACGATTTCAGAATCGCTCAAGTACCAATTCATGCCAGCCATCGCGGTGAACAACGAGGGAACCATTGCCGTTGGATTCAGCCGGTCTGCCAGCACCGAGTTCGCCTCCATGGCGTACGTTCATCGATTCGCTGGCGACGCCACTGGCACGATGCGCGCGCCGGTCATCATGAAAGCAGGAACAAACGTCTACACCGGCGAGGGTGGCTCAATTGTGCGTTGGGGCGACTATTCTGGCGCAGCAGTGGACCCTTCGGATGAGCGCGTTTTCTGGTTCTTCAATATGTATCCCTCCACCACTACTACCCGTTGGGCAACTTGGATTCAATCGGTCACGCTGACCTCCCTGCCCACCGTGATCCAAGGCGCGATCACCGGTAATCCCAGTCCCAACGGGTTGCCGATTACGGTCAAGTTTCGGACACCTTTCACCCTCAACACCCAACACACCTACAACGGCGTTCTCAGTGGCGTGGGCGACTATAGATTCTCACCCGTTCAGGCGGGACGATGGGATATCAATGTGAAAGTGAGTAAATACCTCAGCAAGACCTTGCGGAATTACACACTAACAAATGGGGAAACACTGACCTTGAATTACTCGCTGTTGTGCGGTGATGTCAATGATGACGATTTCATAGACGATCTCGACTTGCTTGCCGTTTTGTTAGAATTTGGCGGAACGCCGGTTAGTTCCGATTTGAATCGCGACGGGGAAGTGAATGATTTAGACCTGTTGATCGTTTTGATCAACTTCGCAGAACAAGGCGACCTGTGAGAAGAAATCTTGCCCTAAGACCTTGATACAAGGAATTTTCGAGAAATTTTCGAAAAGTTGTCCGGTTTTGGGCGTTTCGGGAGTCTTATATAGTTGGAAAGCAAAAATGATTGGTTCTCCAGTCAGCGCTTTCCAAGGGCGAAATATTTTTAGTAGATATGTGGCGGTAGCCGTGCTTTGATCCTCCTTTCGACGGCACCGCCTTTTTCTTGTTAAACCTTCCTCAACCGAGTTTCTTTCAGAGTTTATGGTCCCCGCTCTCATCCCGGTGTTTCTTCAGATATTTCATGAAGGGAGTTCCCCCGGTGCCGACTTTGGTCGGGTTCGCATCGCTCATCGCATGCTGCTTGTAGATGTAGGACGCGGCATACTCCAAATGCTTTGAGCGGAACATTTCGATCCAGCGCACACAGTCATTGTAGATTTCGCGCAGTTCAGGGTGAGACTCATGATGAGCGTTGACGCAGGCGCGCACTTGAGACTGCGCCTCGATGGCTTCCATAAATGCCCGGTGTTTCGGCGGCATATAGTCGCGCATCTCCATCAGATACTCTTTCAATGGGTCCTCTTTATGATAGACCCCCAGCAACGCGTCAAAGGAGGGGATAATGCTGCTTTGCGCTCCCGTTTCCCCCCGGAAAAGTTGTGGCGCGCCGCCGTAAGCCTCCACGCCTTCATAAGTCAGTCCATTGGGCAGCGCAGGGTTGTTTTTCCAGCCATGAATGTAGGGGCGCACGCGATGGTAGTAGATGTAGGGATCGCATCTTTCTGGCATACGCGAGAGCGAGTTAAACATGCCCTCCAATGCCGCGCTGATCGTCTTCAGGCTGGCGGTCAAGGTGGGAATGTCTGATTGATTCGCCGCTTGAATTGCGCTGGGAATGGCGTTCAGCGCAGCGGCGGCGCGCGCCTCAATGTCGACGTGGATCAAAATGAACCACTCTTCATCTTGCCCTCCTAAAAAGTTCTGCAGCAACGCAATGTTGCCCAGTTCTATGGGGCGGTTGGGATCAATACGCCGCCAGTTATCCAGCGCATAGGAAGCATAGGAAAGCACTGGCAGCCGACCCAATTTCTGGGACAGTTGATACCAAGGCACCCCAATGCTGGCTGGCAGCGTCTGCGCGGTGTCGGGTTCGCCCCACACATAGGCATGCCCCAAATAGGAAAGCGCCATCATGGCTCGGCGCTGTTCGCGCTCATGAGTCAAACCGTCGATGTCCAATACCGGCATCTGTTCCAGCACCTGGCGAAAATTGTCGGTCATCAATCGTTTGGGCAAGTCATACGCCAACTCATCCCACAGCGCATAGACGCCTGATAAGTGGGTCAACGGGTCTTCAGCAGGCAGAAAGCCTCGCTCGGAATGTACGTCATAATCAGCTAAATTCATCAGTTCTGTCTCTTGTGTTGAAAGCGGCATTGCAAAATTACTCCTTCTCCATTGAATTTTCGGATGTCACATGATTGTACCGCAGGGCAGGTATACTTTGAATAAGGAGGCTGATTTTCTACCTGAAAACGATGTTGGAAAACATCCATCAAGCCGAAAAAGAGACTGTGGAACGATATAAACTACGCATGAAGCAAGCGGAAGAGTTGGGCGACTATGGTCTTGCCAATGACCTGCAGGGCTTCATCTCGGATGAAACAGGGCATATGGAAGAGGTCTATATGCTGTTGAGAGAGTTTGAGAAGTAAGGCAATTGAGAAGAAGGGGGTGTAGATAGCCCCCTTTCATCACTTCCCAATCAGGCTGCCCTTTGGCGATATTGCGCGCCTTCAATGCGCAAGCGCTGGAGGGCGGATTTGAACAATTCTTCGCCATTGGAGGCTTCATTCGGATAGGTAGACCAGCCCGCCAACAGCGCAGGCGGCTCGGCAGATTGCGCAAACATCCCCTGCAGCCACCCGGAAAGTTGTGTGGAGACCCTTTCCGCGATCTCCGGCGTGTGATCGCCAGAATAAGGCATCAAGATTCCCAGCATATAGGTGCCGTACCGCGCCACAATATCGGCTTTTCGCATCACGCCCCGCGCTTCCCCTGCCATCTGAGCCAGCAATTCACCCAAAGTCAATTCGCCAAACGTTTTCACGAAGTGGTTCATCCCGTGCAGCTCAAACAATGCCAGCCCGATCTTATCGCCGGTCCGCGAAGAACGCTGGGTCTCCTCTTCTACCCGCGCCCGCAAATACGCCTGGGAATACAGTCCGGTCTGCGCATCGATGATCTGCGCCTCGAAATCGCCGCGCTGCAACGCCTGCCACTGCTGCTTCTGCTGGTCGCGCCACTCTTCTTCCGTTAAAATTCGGCGCAGCTTCTGGGTCGCGTTGCGCAAAATATGCGACACATAGTTGCATGAAATGGACATTTGATGGGCGATTTCGGTCTGATTATAGCCTTCATAAAAGAAGAGCTGCAATACGCGCTGTTCCAAATCTTTGAGCTGCATGACCGCCTTTTCCAAGACCATCCGCTCTTCAATCGGCAGATGAAACGCGCTTTCGCCTTCTGGCTGCACTTTATCCAGGTCGTAACCGCCCCATTCGCCTTCGTCATCTTCCACTACGGCATCGAGCGAGGAGACCTTAAAGATTTCGCGGGTCGTTAGGACGTCCTCCACTGCCCGCGTGCTCATCCCCAGCAGACGCGCCACCTCCTCGGTGGTGGGAGGGCGGCTGTGGTGCAGGGTCAGTTCATGAACCACGCGGTTGATTTTGTGGTTTAACTCCTGCAGCCAAGCGGGCTCCTTAATAATCTTCCCTTTGTCTCGCAGGTAATGCTTGATTTGCCCAATCACTAAATGAGTCGCATAAGTCGTAAACTTCACCCCTTTATCAGGGTTATAAAGATCAAGCGCGTTCAATAGCCCCAAGTATCCTTCTTGCGCCAGGTCCTCAAAGGGTTCGCCAGACCCCAAAAAACGGCGGGCGATACTTTCCACCAAACCCGCCAATTGAAGCACGATTGCGTCGCGCAGATCGACCTCACGAGTTTGCGTATAAATCTGCACCATCTCTTCCGTGTTCGTTGTCTTCATACGCCTCGCTCCTCCTGAGCCAACAATAAAATTAAACGACTGAACGCTGATGCCAGACCGCCTCAAATAAAAGCATAGAAAGGGGGACAGCCGTTGCGCTGCCCCCACAGCCTTAACTGATAGAATTGACCAGTTTGAAGATCGGCATCATCACCGAAATCGCGATAAACCCGACGATCACGCCCATAAAGATAATCAAGACCGGTTCAATCATCGAGGTCAACCCCTTGATGGTCGAGTCCACCTCTTGCTCGTAGAAATCTGCGACTCGCACCATCATTTCCGCCAGACGACCCGACTCCTCGCCCACGTCCATCATATGGATGACCATCGCAGGGAACAGATTCGTAGCAGCGAACGGCGCGCTGAGCGATTGCCCCTCACGCAGGCAGACTCGAGTGCCTTCCACCGCGTTCGCGATGACCGCGTTACCTGATGTTTCGCCCACAATCTCCAAGGTTCTCATCAACGGCACGCCGCTAGCGACCAGCGTTCCAAAGGTTCGCGTGAAGCGGGCAACCGCCAACTTCAGGATCAGATCGCCAAAGACTGGCGCTTTGAGCTTGAGCATGTCATATTGATAGCGTCCCTTCGGCTTGCGAATGTACCATTTCAACGTCACAAACGCGCCTATACCGCCCCCCAGCACCGCCCACCAAATCTGCAGGAAGATGTCGCTGGCATTGAACAGCAGCGCGGTGACGGCGGGCATCTCGACGTTCATGCTGAGGAAGATTTCTTTGAACTTGGGCAGCACAAAGGTAAACAGGGCAATCAGCATGATGATGGAGAAGACCAGCACCAGCACAGGGTACATCATCGAGGATTTCACCTTCTGCTTGATTTCCAAGTCTTTTTCTAAGAACATCGACAAGCGGTCTAAAATCTGGTCCAAGATACCGCCCAGTTCCGCTGCCCGGATCATGTTCACATAGAGCGTGGAGAAGACGCCGGGATGTTTCGCCATCGCTTCATTGAGCGACATACCGCTCTTCACATCGCGGCGAACCGTATCCAGCGTATCTTTCAAGCAGGGGTCTTTGGTCTGGGTCTGGAGAATATCCAGACAGCGCAAGATAGGAATACCCGCATCTACCATCGTGGCAAACTGGCGCGAAAAGACCACTAACGCTTGCAGCTTGGGCTTTTTGGCTTTCCCCAATTTGCCCAGTGTCAATCCCCGCGCTTTCTGCAGGGTCACATTGACGACATGCAGGTTCTGTTCATGCAACTTGGAGAGAAGCAACTGCTCCGTGTCTGCCTCCAAGGTTCCACGAATAGAGCGTCCCCCATTATCAACAGCTTCATATGCGAATAAAGGCATAGCGGCTCACCTCGTTTTTCATCTTCTAAAACTCTTTTTCCATACTCTGGAGCCAACCTCACGCCGATTTCAACAGGCGCGAGAAGTTCTCTTTGTCGATGGCGCGGCTGGCTGCTTCTTCATAGCTGATATAGCCGCCCCGGTGCAGATCGGCTAAACTGCGGTCCATGGTTTGCATGCCGGACTGAGCGTTTGTCTCAATCACCGAGTAAATTTGGTGGGTTTTTCCCTCACGCACCAGGTTTCGGATAGCGGCATTCGCCACCATCACCTCCAGCGAGGCGATTCGCCCGCCACCGAGCATGGGGATCAACTGCTGCGCGAAGACGGCTTCTATCGTGTTTGCCAGCAGCACTCGAATCTGTTCCTGCTGATGAGGCGGGAAAACGTCGATAATTCGGTCTATGGTTTGGGGCGCGTTGCGCGTGTGCAAGGTCGCGAACACCAAATGTCCCGTTTCTGCCAGCGTCAAAGCGGCTTGAATGGTCTCTAAGTCGCGCATTTCGCCCACCAGAATGACATCAGGGTCTTCTCGCAAAACCGCCCGCAAGGCATTGTTAAACGATTCGGTGTCGGCATGCAGTTCGCGCTGGTTGATCATGGCGCGTTTGTGGGCATGCACGTACTCAATCGGGTCTTCAATGGTCATGATGTGGCAGGGGCGCGTCTGGTTGATCAGGTCAATCAGACAAGCCAGCGTAGTTGATTTACCGGAACCGGTCGGACCTGTGACCAGCACCATCCCACTATGCTTTTTGATCACTTCATACACCATCGGCGGCAGGCGCAGGCTCTCAACACTCGGAATCTTGGTAGGGATCACGCGCATCGCTGCGCCAACCGACCCGCGCTGCATGTAGACGTTGAAGCGGAAACGCGCCAAGCCGGAAACACCATAGGCGAAATCCAGCTCATGATGACGCTCAAACTGTTCCAATTGCGGGTCGGTCAGAACATCGTACACCAGTCGTTGAACGATTTCTGGTCGTAGACGCTCGTAGGGCAGCGGAGTCAAGTGTCCATTCAGGCGGATGGTGGGAGGCAGCCCTGTTGTGAGATGGAGATCAGAGCCGCCGCGCTCCACACATAGGCGCAGCAGGTCATCCAGCAACACATCGTCTAAGGTCTTCTCCTCTCCGACAACCTTCAGGTCAATATCGCCTGAGCTCATGACCTGTTGATCGTTTGCTTCCTGACTCGGCTCCAAGCCGACCAGTGTTCTCCAATCAAAATTCTCCATGCTTTCCCTCCTCGCGATAACGCGACAAGCTGCTGCCAAATCGTAATTGTAGGAATCGCGACGGGGAACTTTACCGACATGAATACGGGGTTCAAACGCGGATGATGAATTCGCGCCGATAAAAAAGGCTCAGTCGCCCTGCGGCGACTCAATCATCAAGCGTAGGGGCAGACCTATGTGTCTGCCCGATCAGAGGGCGCATACACAGGTGCGCCCCCTGTCACCCTGAGCGAAGCGAATGGGTCTGCTTTTTTAGGCGGGATTCCGTGACTTCAGTCGTAATCTTCCGAAACAATGCCACTGCTACCGGCGTTGTGCCTGCTTTTGCCAACAGTTGGATGACGGGACAATCTGCCGGTAATCCGAAAGTCGCGCCGAGTTCTTTTGAAGAGAGTTCAGGTGAATGCATCGATTGTCGCCTCCTGCGCCGGCAGTTTGCAAAATGACCTTCGTTTCATCCAATTTTCTTTACTTTTCCCTGCTTAAGATTGAGAAAAATCGAAACGCTCTATTTCCGTGTAAGCCGCGCCGGAAGGCTTGAGTTGGCTTTCCATCAAACTGAGCGAATGAACGCTTTGTGATGGGAGCGCGGAAGAATCTACCGCTTCTATCGGCTCTTGTAAACTACCTATCTGCACCTTGAATCGCGCAAGCGTCAAGTGAGGGTGAAAGCGCTTCTTTTCGATGGAAAAGGCGCGTTGAGAGAGCGCGTCCGCTAAGGCTCGATAGACCGCTTCAAGCGACTCGGAGCCCGTTTGCGCGCCGATCCACAGCACGCGAGGACGGGCATAAGTAGGAAACACGCCTAATCCTCCTATTTGAAACTGGAAGGGCTTGAGGCGAGAAGCGGCTTCGCGCCCCGCCTCTTGCGCCAAGACTGCCTGTTCCGGGGAGACCTCGCCCAGAAAGTGAAGCGTGTAATGAAAATTCTCAGGCTTGACCCAAGCCGCGCGTTTCAAGGGCAAGCGCATTTTCAATTGAGTTTGGATGTCAGCGATTTGTTCGCGCGCTAACTGATCTATGAGGACTGCGAAAAAGAGGCGCATCCGTCCGCTAAAATCCCCCTCCTTAATAGGATCAACGCGCTGTGAGCCGCGCGCCATTTGATGGCTTGGCGGTCCCCGATAAACTTGAACTCTTTGACGACGGTCGTCTCAGGATCAGCCAAACCGATATAGACCAGCCCGACCGGTTTTTCTGGCGAACCTCCTTCTGGACCGGCAATGCCGGTAATCCCAATGCCCCAATGCGCGTGAAGGCGGGTACGCGCGCCCTCTGCCATTGCGCGCGCGGTGGGTTCGCTGACCGCGCCAAACTCGCGCAAGGTCGACTCAGGAACGCCCAACAACGACATTTTGAGGGCATTGCTATAAGAGACCACGCCCCCCACAAAAAACTCAGAGCTGCCAGAAACGTCGGTGATCCGGCTGCCCAACAGCCCGCCTGTGCAAGATTCGGCGGTGGCTAAAGTCTGCTTCCGATCCCACAATAGTTGCGCGACCGCCTCTTCCAAACGCATCTCATCGATGCCATAAATGAAATCGCCTAAACGCTCCCGCAGTTCCGCTTCCCGCTCAGCAATCAAGCGGTCCGCCTCCGCGATTTGGTCGGCGCGAGCCGTGATGCGCAGATGCACTTCGCCAGTATGCGCTAAAGGCGCGACCGTAGGGTTATCCGACTTCAATAGGTCGCGCACCCGGTCTTCCACCATGGCTTCTCCCAGCCCAGCGATTCGCAGAACCCGCGAACGAATCACTGCGCCGCCTGTTTTCTGCGCTAAGAAGGGAATCACATGTTCCAACGCCATCGGTTTGAACTCAATGGGCGGTCCGGGCAGCGCAAACAAAATCTTGCCGTCCTTTTCCACGCGCAGCCCTGGCGCGGTCCCGTGCGGGTTCGGTATCGGCTTAGAGCTTGGCAGACGCTGCGCCTGTCGGTATTGGCTTTGGGTCATCGGGTAGCCCCGCGACTCGAATAAATGTTTCAACTGTTCGGCAATCGCCTCATCCACAATAAGCGGTTCACCCATCGCGGCAGCAATCCCTTCACGGGTCAAATCGTCTTCGGTGGGTCCTAAACCGCCAATCGTGATAACGACATCGGCGCGCTCCAACGCCTCTGAAATTGTCGCGGTGACTCGCTCCAAGTTGTCGCCCACCGTGGCTCGGCGATAGACCCCGATGCCTATTTCCGCCAACCGCTGGCTGATGAAAGCGGCATCGGAATCGACAATCTGCCCCAGCAGCAGTTCCGTGCCAATCGATACCACTTCCGCTTTCATATAATCAGGCTCTCCAGATAGCGTTTGCTGAACAGAATCCCGCGATAGTACCGCTCCCCGCTCCAGGTTTCGCTGTGAGGCTCCAGGTTGATGTCGCCCGTGTAGTTATGCATATAAAGCAGCGCAAAAAGGCTTTTCCAATCGATCTGATCTAAACCTGCGGGCGGGTCATAGCAGGGTTTGCCCCCGACTTTCAGACCGCCTTTCGCATGCGCATGGATGAATTTATGCCCGTAATCGCGCGCATGCTGCAAGTAATCATGATCGTCATAAAAGGGGTGAGAAGGATCAAACTTGATTCCGACCGTCGGCAACTTGTCCATCACGATATCCCACGCCAGCGGTCCCGTGATATGATTTGTCCAATGGCAATTATAGAAAGCAAATTGCAATCCCTTGCTTTCGGCATAATCCACCATCGGCTTCAGAATCTCGCAGGCGAAAGACGCTTTGAACTCCGTCACCTGCTCCGGGTTATCGCCGCCCCCTGTCATCATCACCTTCGCGCCAAAGAAAGCGCAGAGATCGATGACGCGCTTCAGTTCATCTAAACAGATGGCGCGTTCGGCTTCGTCATGGCTGATGAAGTTACGCCCCCATAAGCCCATCGCGTTGATCTCGATGCCATGTTTCTCCAGGCTTGTTCTATAACTCTCTTTGCGGGTCTCCCAAGCATGCAGGTCTTGATGAACGTTGATCTCTAAGCACGGGATGCGGTTCTCGCGAGCAAACTCCAAATCTACTTCGGTTCCGTTAGTAATCAATCCGATTCGCATATCGGAATGAGTATACTCAATTCTCGGCGCGAAGCAGTTGTTCGTTAGGAATCTCGGGCTGCGGGTCCGGCGCGCGCATCAAGGTTTCCGCTTCTGCCTCTTCGGTCGGAGCGCGCATCAAGGTTCGAGCCTCTGCCCGGCGCGCCACCTGATCGCGCAAGGCAGGCAATACGGCTGCCGCCTGGTTTCGCAACGCTTCCGCATGCCGGGAATTTTGCGCAAACGACTCCAGTGCCTCCACCGCTTGCTCATCGCCAATCACGGCTAATCCGCGAATGAGCGCGCTCTGGAACACTGCGTCCTCATGGTCTAACAGCTCAGTCAAGGCTTCCATCTGTTCTGGCGTCAATGCGACAAACTTTTCTTGATTCAGTTGATCCATCAACGGATGTAATGCTTTTACCGCGTCCTTGCGCAAACGCGGGTCTCGCGCGCATAACGCCAACGCGCCAATCGCTTTTGGGTCCTGTATCACTTGCAGGGCTTCCACCGAGTTCTTAAGAAAGTGCGTCCAGCGGTTCAACGCCCACAAAGCGACCATACCTTGCCCTATACCCCATGCCATCCCGCCTATGTTCTTGAAACCAGTGAGCCAAATAAATCCCACAATCAGCGCGATAACCCCGCCAATCAAGGCAGGGCGGAGAAATCGCCATTTACGATCTTGGGCGGTTCGCTCCAGTAGGGTGTGGATCAGCGGTTCTGTGCCTTGGGGGGCTTTCAGCGCAGCCAGCGCGTTTACTGCGCTCGCTGCCACTTCGTCATTTTTGCACTTCAGCAGCCGAGTCAGCACGCTGGTGGCGCGCTCATCTCTCATTTCTCGCAAAATAGTGATGCTAAACAGGAAACCATTATTGCGGTTTGACTGCCCGTTCCAATCGTTGGCAGCATTAGAGAGCTTATCTGCCTTATCCCAAAAACGGCTTTTCAGTTCATCAAAAATCTTTTCAGACAATGGCGGCGATTGTTTCACGACGTGGATCAAGGCTGCAGCGGCGTTTGCGCTCAGTTTCTTGTCTTTGTTCTCCAGCCACTCTACCAGCCAATAGATCGTTTCAACCGGCTGATCGCCTAAAGAGTCTGCCGTCACCTCTGGCAACCACGCCTGCGATTTGAGGCGATCACGCAACTGTTCTTTTGAAAGCATTATTGTTCCGTCCCAAGAACTTATACAATATCTGATAAAGCATTGGTTCCCGCCTAAAATTCAGATTTGAGACATCCCGTTCCACATCCCAATCAAATAGAAAGAGCCTGTGATCAAGATCAGGTCACCGGGCTGCGCGCGGTTCAGGGCATCTTGGAATGCCTGCAGAGGGTCCGACTGCAATGTGATTTTGCTCCACTCTGATTCGGGAGCATAAGCCAACAGTTCTTCAGGAAAGTAGGCGCGCTTATAGTCGGTTCGCGTCAAAATCACTTCTGACGCCAAAGGCAAGAGCGTTTCCAGCGTTTCGCGCGGGTCATGGGGCTTGAACATCCCAAACACCAAAATCAGCCTTTTGTAGGTAAACAGTTTGGGAAGGGTCTGGGTAAGCGCGCGGATCGCCTCCGCGTTATGCGCGCCATCCAAAACAATCAGCGGGTTCTCCCGAACGACCTGCAGCCTGCCGGGCAAATGCGCGGAAGCAACCCCTTGCTGGATGGCTGAATCCGAGATTTGCCATCCCCGTTCGCGCAAACAGAGGGCTGCGCCAAGAGCGCACGCCGCATTGGAGCGTTGATAGCCGCCAATCAGTTGGGGATGGAGTTCCAGCAAGCCGCCCTGCCACTCCACGCGGAGCGATGAATCGGTA
The DNA here is from genome assembly GCA_026129765.1 of Fimbriimonadia bacterium. Taxonomy (GTDB): domain Bacteria; phylum Armatimonadota; class Fimbriimonadia; order Fimbriimonadales; family GBS-DC; genus JAHCHP01. Next base: position 104,156 of record JAHCHP010000002.1, read on the forward strand.
GGCGAGTCGATGGGAGAGTAGCGTAGTTCTCTTTCAAGCGAACTATTCTCAACACGCGCCTCCTTAGGCTGTATCCATGTGATGGGAACCGACCGTCGATTCGCCAACTGGGTCAACAATTCCCTCGCAGTGGGTGGAGAAACCGCGCAAACAGCGGGTCTGCCCGATTTGAGAATCGCGCCCTTTTCATAGGCGATGTCATGAGGGGTTGGACCTAACCGATCTGTGTGATCCAAACCGATACTGGTGATGACGCTCACTTCAGGAACCATCACATTGGTTGCGTCCAGACGCCCGCCCAGCCCCGTTTCCATCACCGCGAAATCCACATTTTGCTCGGCGAAATAGGCATACGCGAGCGCGGTCTTCAGCTCAAACTCTGTCACCTGCCCATACTCCGTATCCCGCAATCGCTCAATCACCGGTTGGCATGCCGCCACCCAGCGCGCCAAATCGTCTTGGGGGATCAATTGCCCATTCAGTTGAATGCGTTCCCGCAAATCAAACACATAGGGCGAAAAGTAGGAGCCGGTACGATAGCCAGCGGCAGAGAGAATCGAGGCGATGAAAGCCGTTGTAGACCCCTTTCCGTTGGTCCCCGCGATATGAATCACTTTCAGCCGTTCTTGGGGATCGCCCAACAAGCGCAGGAATTGACGCATCCGCGCATTGCCCATGCGCCAACCATACAGGTTCAGGCTTCCGAGATAGTCGACCGCTTGTTCGTAGGTCATAGAAGGTGAAATGGGGTGAGGAGCAGTTAAGCCATCGCGCGCTGCCAATATTGAAGCGCGAGTTGAACCGTCTGATCCACATCCAAATGATCGTTCTCGATCAAAATCACGCCTTCGGCTTGTTGCAGGGGCGAGTCGGCTCGACTGCTGTCCCGCAGGTCGCGTTCCTTGATCTCAGCCAATACCTGCTCATAAGGCGTATCGATTCCCCGCGCTTGCCATTCTTGGAATCGACGGCGCGCGCGCGTTTCGGGCGAGGCGGTCAAAAAGAGTCGCAGGCAGGCGTCGGGAAAAACCACGGTGGTGGTATCACGCCCCTCTGCCACAATGCCTTCCGCGCGCGAAGCGAAAGCGCGCTGCTGTGCCACTAAAGCTTTACGCACCGGGGAAAAGACCGAAATTTTGGATGCCAACGAACTGATTTCTGGGCGGCGGATCGCTTCAGACACATCCTCCCCATTCAGCAGTGTTCTCTGTGCTTGATCGCGCATTTCAAAGCTGATTTCTATCTGTTTCGCTTGCTGGGCGATGCCCTCTCCGTCGTCCTCCGCCAAACCCAAACGAGTCGCATGCAAGGCAAGCGCGCGATACATCGCGCCTGTATCCAGATAGAAGAACTGAAGCGATTGCGCCAGCCGTTGGGCAAGGGTACTTTTGCCCGATCCGGCTGGTCCGTCAATCGCGATGGCTTTCAAGCAGTCTTTCTTCACAAGCGGAGTTAGTGTGTTACAACCCGTGGAAGCGATTTGGCTTGATCAACCCAACTGGTCACTTCAGATAAGGAAGGAACACGGTTGACCAGGTTTTTCTGCGCGTTGACCTCTTCCAGTTTCGCGTGCAAGTTCTCAGGGTTGCGCTGCGCCAGTTCAGGAACGCTATCCACGCCCGCATGCTCCAGCAAATCGGCGTATTGTGTTCCGATACCGCTGATTCGCGCTAAGTCGGCGCGGTTTACCCAATTAAGGATATGGGTCTCGGAAATGCCTGTTTTTTCAGCCAAGGCTTGGCGCCCGGTTTTGTCTTTGCCTGCTTCCAGCAAGCCTTCAATCGTTCCAATACCAGATTCAGTTAATTTCGCGGCGTAGACTTCGCCGATACCTTCAATATCAACAATATTAGCCATAATTTTTCATCTCCTCTCAGCATAAATAGCCGCCGTCAATTATACCTGAGCGACGACTTTAGGATATCCCATTTTTTGCCAAAATCGAGTTATAATATGAAGGTATTAAATCTGGTATTTTTTGCGGGGTTCTCATGATAAATCGTTACATCTTACGTTCACAGCGCGCATTTACGCTGATTGAGTTGTTGGTGGTGATCGCGATCATCGCGATTTTAGCCGCCATCCTGTTCCCTGTTTTCGCGCAGGCGCGAGAAAAAGGCAGGCAGACCGCCTGCGCCTCCAACACTCGTCAAATCGCGATGGCGTTCTATCAATACACGATGGATTTTGACGAAACTTTCCCTATCGAGAGCTACAGCCTGAACATGTGCGGTCCGGTCTGGGTCGATATGCTGATGCCTTATGTGAAAAACGCCGATGTGTTCCACTGCCCATCGATTGAGCGGCGGGTCAATCCGACCTCTGCCCATTGCGGAGCCAACGAGCAGGCGCGTACCGCCTTTTGGACCAACGCCTACTTGCACCGGTTTTTCCCGCGGGGCTGGCCCAACCGTAACGCCTTCACGCCCCTGACCTGGGCGCAGATTCCTCATACCGCCTCTACCATCGCTTTCTGCGAAGGGGACGTTTCTTGGGGACACCGGGGGCATTTCATCAATCCAACCAACCCGGCAACCTACGCCTGGATGAGACAGCACTTTCCTGCCCTGACTCGCCGAACCGATAACCGCCATATGGAGGGAGGTAACTATCCCTTCATCGACGGACATGCCAAATGGCTGCGTCCCGATCAGGTCCGAACCACAGCAGCCTATAATGCGGGCGATCCTGATGTGGAAAGCGGCGGGTTTAACCTCCCGCGCAACGACGGGCAGAATCCTTGGTTCCGTCCTTAGATATGCGGGTTCTACTTAACGCGGTTTCAACGGCTTAAGCGGTAAGGGTATAATTTGGGCAGGAGACAATTTTATGCGCTACAAAGTGTTCTTAGAAAAGTCGGATGAAGGATATGCTGTTTGGTGTCCTGGATTGCCAGGTTGTTGGTCTCAAGGCGAGACTGAAGAGGAAGCGCTTCAAAACATCCGTGATGCTATTGAGGAGTATTTGGCGGTCGCTTCAATTTTGTCGCCAAACGCAGAAGCCCGGGAAGTGGAGGTTGCATTTACTGGTGCCTAAGCTTCCTGGCGTCAATCATGAAGATGCTGTTCGCGCGCTAAAGAAGGCTGGTTTTACTGTTGTTCGTCAAAGCAAGCATATCGTGATGTCAGACGGAGCTCGAATTCTAACTCTTCCTCGCGCCAATCCTATCAATGCCTTCACGATGGGAGGAATTGTAAAGAGCGCTGGATTGAGCGTGGAAGAGTTCAAGCAGTTATTGAAGTAAATTCGACTTGGTACGTATTCGATTCGGCAAATTCCAAATGCTGCCCAAATGTTATCGGCACCGTTCAGCAAATTATATGCTGCCTCCTATCGTATATAATCATGGGGCAGCATGAGCGAACGAAAAACGGAACAATTAGAAATTAAGGGCATGACCTGCGCGGCTTGCGTGCGGAGGGTGGAAAAGGCATTGCAGCGCGCGCCCGGCGTACTGGAGGCGACGGTCAACTTAGCGACGGAACGCGCCGAGGTGGCGATGGAACCGGACGCAGACCCGCAAGCCTTGATGGATGCCGTTCGGAAAGCCGGGTATGATGCGCAACCCTATCAACCTGCCGAGCGAACCCAAGCGCAACCGCTCTTGCTCAGCGCGCAAAAGCGGTTGATGTTCTCCGCCGCGCTGACCGTTCCCATTTTCCTGCTCAGTATGTTCTTCCCCAATCTGTTGCCAGGGCAGGCATGGTGGTTGTTTGCCCTCACAGTTCCCGTTCAATTCGGCGCGGCACTACCCTTCTATCGCGCCGCATGGGGGGGCGTTCGGAGTGGTAGCGCGAACATGGAAACGCTGATCGTGATGGGAACCCTCACCGCGTTTTTCTATAGTCTGTGGTTGACCCTCAACGCGCATGGCGCGCATACGCCCCATACTTACTATGAGACTTCCGCCGTCATCATCACGTTGGTGCTGTTTGGCAAGTTCTTGGAAGCCAAAGCGAAAGGGCAAGCGCGTTCTGCCCTGCAAGCGATTTGGGACCTGCTGCCCCGCGAAGTGTTGCGGTTAGAGGCGGGCGAATTTCGGAACACGCCTTTGGAAGCGGTTCGCGCAGGCGATCAATTGAAAGTTCGGAGTAGTGACCGTGTTCCGGTCGATGCCATTGTTCTGGAGGGACATGGCTGGGTCAACGACTCCGCGATCACGGGTGAAGCCGTGCCTCGCGAACGCGGACCAGGCGACCGCGTATTGGGGGGCAGTCTGTTGATGGAGGGCGCGCTCATAGTGGAAGCCGCCGCAGTCGGCGAGGAAACCGTTTTGGCGCAAGTGGCGCGCGCTGTGGAGCAGGCGCAAACGCAAAAAGCGGGCATCCAAAGATTAGCCGACCGTATCGCCAGTGTGTTCGTGCCGGTCGTGATCCTCATCGCGTTGAGTACGTTTCTCATTTGGTGGCTGAGAACCGGACAAGTAGGCGAAGCCCTGATTCCTGCCGTCAGCGTGCTGGTGATTGCCTGTCCTTGCGCGCTGGGGTTAGCGGTTCCCATTGCCTTGCTCACCGGGTCCACACGCGCCTCTCAACAGGGCATTTTGCTGAAAGGGGTTCAAGCGTTAGAACGCGCCCAATCGCTCAACACGCTGGTCTTGGACAAGACCGGCACACTGACGATGGGCTTACCCCAACTGACCGCCATCGAGTCATTGGGCGTCTCAGAAGAAGAACTCTTGCGACTCGCGGCGGCGGTCGAGCAGAATGCAGCCCATCCCTTGGCAGACGCCATTGTGGAGAAAGCGCGCTCGATGAATCTGGAAATCCCCCACGCAACCGGTTTCCGGCTCATTCCGGGAGGCGGCGCGCAAGCAGAGGTCGAGGGACATCCAGTTTTGGTTGGGAGCGCGCGTTTCTTAGCCGAACAGGGCATTGAAATAGATAAATCGGCGCGCAGTCCGGTGTTGGTGGCGGTGGATGGGCACTTAATCGGCGGGTTTGAGTTCGCAGACCAACCGCTTCCTGAAGCAAAAGAAGCGATTCGCGCCCTTAAACAGTCGGGGCTTCACTTGATTCTTTGTTCGGGCGACCGACCAATTTCGGTTGAAAATTTGGCGAAACAGTTAGACATCCCTGAATGGCGCGCCAGCGCGCTGCCCCAAGAGAAGGCGGCTTTGATTGCCGAACTTCAGGCGGATGGCAACCGGGTCGGTTTTGTGGGCGATGGCGTGAATGACGCGCCCGCGCTGACTCAAGCCAACTTGGGAATCGCGATGGGCGATGGAACGCACCTCGCGATTGAAAGCGCGGACATCGTGTTGCTGAACCGCGATTTGCGACGCTTGCCCGACGCGCTTCGGATCGCCAAGCGCATGAACGGTGTCATCCGACAGAATCTGTTCTTCGCGTTCATCTACAATGTGATTGGCATCCCACTGGCAGCGATGGGCAGATTAGACCCGATGATCGCCGCCGCCGCTATGAGTTTGAGCTCGGTGTCTGTGGTTCTGAACGCTCTAAGGTTGTTGAGAAAGTAGCCTCTCAACCCACTAAAAGCAGGCGCATTCCCTCGCTCCGATAGCCCCAGTCGCCGTTCCAACCGACCACCGGAATTGTACCTGAAATCAGGTCGCCGAACGCTTGTTGGGCAATCTTACTTTCCTTTACCCGAATTCTGCATTCTTCCAACATATTCGTAATCTTTTTTTCTGACCCAGAAGTCACCTTCGTAGCCGTGACCAACTTTTCGCGACTTCGTTTTTGAGATGACTCTCACGTGATAGAATTCGCCCTCTTCTCCAAATTCGAAACGATAATGCTCCAAATTTTTAGGAAGATGTTTCAAAATAGCTACACGCTTGAAGGCTTCATAAACAGAAACAAATGCCTTCATATAGTTCCCATCAATGGTTTTGTTGGCTTCATCCATATTTTGTACCCCCTTAATTCAGAATGCCGAACGTTGAGTCGCCTTTTCCTGGAATATATCTTTTCATACAGCCAGTTGGTGTAAGCAAATAAACTGAACCATGTTCACGCGCGAATATGCGGTCCCGCTCAGAAAAATACTCACTTTCCATGGACCCTGCTAAGTGGTTGTGGTAACCACCTACGATGATAGCATTTTTGGGCAGGGAACTTTTGGGAGGACTCACTTCATTCTCTGTTCCCTTCACAGGTTTGGTGTAAGAGAAAGTTCCATCGGGGTTTTCATAAATCCATCCCCCGAACTCGACTTCCATCATTTTGGGTTCTTTCCCGATGTCTCTTAACGCCGCTTTTGCCGCCGCATCGGCGGACTTATACTTGTCTCCCGGTTTGAAACCAAAACAATCTACCAGGTTGACTGGATCATTCCAGCAATAGGAGTAGACTGGCACTGAAAATGCCGGGTCTTGTTGCAAGAACCTGCCCACCTGCGGGTCGTACCACCGAACGCCTACCTTCTGCAATCCGCCGGTGTTAAGGCTCAACAGCAAAATGATTTCAATGTTCGCTGCAACTAAAGAAGTGTACCTTGTCAGATACTGTTTTGTCAAGATTAAGCGAAAAAAGAAACTTCAGGTTGACCTCTTGTTCGTCTGAACTCCCACATTCATACAGGAGGCTACAATCGATGCATACACCTGAACTCTCGGCAAAAGAACTTGGCGCGACCTTCGGATTATCGGCAGATTGTCCCGTCATCCAACTGTTGACGAAAGCGCTCAACCGACTCAATCACGCTTTGGAGGCTCCCTTACCCGACTTCTCTTCAGAGGCGCAACCAGACCAGACGAAGAACGATTGGCAGGCGGCTCTCAAACTGCAGAACGCGCTGTTGCGCCAGACAAAAGAAGTCTTGCATCTCATCAAGTTGTGGCTCAGTTTGTTAAGCAAGAAGCCGCAGAATGATGGGTCTTCTGCTGTGCCGGTTCCCGCATCTGAACCGAAGACCCCTGCTGTGCCTGCCAACCCCGAAGTGACCTCCTCCGCCTTGTTTTCGTTGTTAGCGAGCAAGCTGCCGGGTGGCGTGAACGGCAAGTCGACGAACGGTTTGAAGAAGTTGGCGAAGCAGGCGCAGCGCCGGTAGCAGTGGCATTGTTTTTGTCCCCCCTCCGTCGGGTTCCCCCGCAAGCAGGGGAACCGCTTAGGGCGAGGCAAGCCTCACCCTAAGCAACAGCAGACCCATTCGCTGCGCTCAGGGTGACAATGTTCGTGTCATGCCGAGACATTTACCCCTCTAACAGCAGATACATCGCCTCGCTGGGCAAGGTAAACTCAAAACCGCTAACTGTGGACTTCATTGGCACATCACGAACTGGATAGCCGTTTACATCCAGCAAAGTCGCTTTCTTCAAGCCCTTGTTTTTGATCTCAATCGTCATTTGAGTGTTCACCACATTAAAAGGACGACGCCCCAACGAGAGAATCTTCTCACCGTTCAGGCTCAAAGGCTTCGCGTCTTTGTTGTGCATATTCGCGTTAAACTCTGCGCTTTCGGTTTTGTAACCGTAGGGGCGATGCTGGGTCGTGATTTGCAACAGCAGCTTCTTCGAAGCTTTGATGGGCTGTTCATCCATAGAGACCAACAAGACCGTCGCATATTCGTTTCTGGGCGTGATGACCAAATCCGAAAGCGATATCGTGGATCGTTTACTCAAAAACCCAGTTGCGCCCTGCGCTTTCGGCGCGTTCAGAACGCAAATGCCCTCACCGTAATTCAGCTCGATTTCGTCGGTGTTGGCGCGAACTGTTTTCTTACTTAAATCGACAAAGCGCGCGAGGTCTGTTACCTTAGTCTTGGACGGGTCACTGCCATAAGTCACCTCACACCGCCCCACTAAGAACGCCAACGGCATCAACTCTTTGCCCAACGCGTCACGTTCGGTCCGACTCAAATCGCGGTTGGGATCAAAAGTGGCTTCCTCATAAATCACTGGGATTTTCTTGGTCCAGAGGTCCTGCAACGACCGATGTTCGCTGACCACCGTTTCGCCCCGCCGGATGTACCCCTTTCGAAACATCAACGCCGCAGCGGGAAATCCACCCATGATCGATGGATTGGCGACTTGGAACATGCCCATAGAACTGTCATAGTCCCGCGCGCCATGCGCAAACCAATAGAAGCTATCTAATCCGGTCAAAGAAGCAAAGGCAGACACCAAAAAGGGACCTTCGCTTTGGTAGGGGTTCGGACCGCACCAAACGCTCTCGCCAATCACATTCGCGACGCCTGCCACCTGCTTCATATTGGTTGGCATCCTCCACGGTTGGAACAGTGTGGAGTTCGGCATAAAGTAATCCCCTTCCACAATCGTATAACTCGCCATGCCCGCGTCGGTCGGATTAACGTGAGTCGCATTGAAGTAATTGTGATTCGTCGCCATATCGCTGCCCGAATAGACATAACGCTCCACATCCATCAGAGTCACATTGTCGGCGGTTTTCCAGTTGCCCGCGTTGATAATGCCCTTAAAACCCATCGAGCGGAGGTGTTGAATGATCTCGTTATTGAAGGAGCGCATCAACTCCGCGCAGAACTGAATCTGATCCGTGAACCGAGCATTCCGGTGATCATTCACGTGGTGGGTCAATTCCCACGCGCCATAGACCGCCACGATCCCCTCAGACCAGCGGTCCTCGCTTTCTGTCGCGTTACCCCAGGCCTGTTTCGCTTTCTCCAAGTCGCCATACTTCTTTTTCAGCCAGTCGCCGAACAGTTTGCCATAGGCGCGCTTCTGTTCCGGTCTTAAACCCGCAATCGTCCAGAAAAAGAGGCTGTCTTCATTCTGGATTTGGATCACCGCCAACGCCGGGTCACGCGCCAACGGAATACCTGTGTAAGGATTCTTCGGTTCCAGCGTTTGCTTCAGCCACGCCTTGTAACCTGTCTGCAACCGCCTATCGATGAAGAGAACCCCAAAGGGTTGCCCCCACCCCGCATAACCGGGAATGTTCCAACTTTTCGGCACAGGATTAAGCCTCAAAACAAAATAAGGCGACATCGTGACATAGATGCCATCCTGCTTCGCAGCCGCCACCAGTCGCCAAAGCTGTTCCCGCTGAGTTTCATCCACGCCCATCAAATCGGAATTTTCTCCTTTGGGATACAAATCACCGTGAAAACGAACCATGTTCACCCCCGATTTCGCCAGACGCCGCGTGTGATACTTCAAATCTTCAAACGACTTGAAGTTCCAACCATCAGAGGTCACAGACCAGAATCGCGCCGGTCTGCCATTGCCCAAAACCAATTCGCCCTTCGCTTTATCATAACGTACGGGTCCCGACTCTCCCGCCACTTTTTCGTTCAGGAATCGCAAATCGATGGGCGATTCGCCAAAGGGGTCGCGATCCGGCTCAAACGCCCACGTGCCCGTGTCGGCTAAGCCAAACTTTTCGCCCGGTTTCAAGACGCCCCTCGGAATGAACACACTCTTAGAGAAGACAAAACAGTCAAACGCGGCAGCTCCCTCTTTCGCGGTCAGTTCCACACGCAACATATTTTGCCCCTGCTTCAATTGAACTTTGCCAGGATAGATCCAACTCGCCACCACGTGCTTTCGCAAACCGTCTTCATCGATCAGTTCCTCATCCGTGCCGATGTTGACCCAAGCCGCTTCGTTCACTCGATACCGGAAGGGACCATGGTTCCAAAACCGGCGGACATAAAACTCGTAATCCCCCGCCTGTTCCGCGTCAAAATCGAACTCCAAGAAATACGTTTCAGAGCGCGCGCCTTCCAAATTCAACCATTTTCCTCCCGACAGTTTGGAGGCTTGCTGGGCGTCGGCAGGCGCAAACGGACCCGCGCCGGATCGCTCTCCCCGCCAATTAGAACGACTATAGTTTTCCGCTTCCAGCCAGAGGTAAACCGGTTTTTCTGTCGCCCGGCTGCTCTGAACACTCGTTTCCAGCACCGGCGCGCAAGCCGCTGCCAAACTGAGTAAGCCAATAAGCCAAATATAGGTTTTCATGGGGAATGTCTCCTTTTTCAACTATTCATCTGAGTTGGTAAATCGATCAAAAACACTCTTCAACTCACTTAGAAGATTGGATTGCTCACTCGTCAAATTCATAGTCTCAATTTTTACAGAGTGGTGTAAGCGCACTGTTTCTAATAATCTTTCAAGAATCTCTTTTCGCCTTAGATTTTCGCGCTTCGTTAAACGATATTTTACCAGCGCCGGACGATTGAGCCTCAGAACTCTAATGCTGGTAACACCTATCTCTGATAGAGCTACGAGATTGCCATCTTCTGATTCCATAAAGTGGCTTGAAGCAGGCTCATTGCGCGGATTCCACAGCGAAGGAGTATCTAACTCATGCCAGTAAGCGCTCTTGTAAATATTGCAACGAAAGCAAGCATAAACCAGATTATCTAAATCATCAGAACCAGATAGTGATTGGGGTTGAAAATGATCAACAGTTAGTTCCCCTCCTGTATCCGTTTCCTGAACACCACAATACTCACACGCGAAACTTGCGCGCATGCGTACTTTATTGAGAACCTCTTGGCTGATACGCATTAACCAGTACCGGCTTTTTCCTCAACAAGACGACGTTTATGAGCGCGAATCTCTTTTCTCAATTTTTCGTTAGTTTCATGTAATTTCTTGAGTCGCTTCACGGTTCGTTCAAAAGAAGCCAATTCTTCATTCAATTGCGCTTGAAGATCATCTGCGGAAGGCATATCTAACTCGATATTCAGAGATTGGCTCTCTTGTTCATCCATGGCTTTATACCAAGCCTCCAACTCTTCACGCTCTGCTTTTGTTAAAGAGTCTCCCTTGCAAGCGCGAGCGTGCAACTGTTTTCCGCGTTCCATAGAAGTGATCATCGATTATCTCCTCAAAACATGAATCTGACTTACAAATTATAGCTCGAAATCTGGCGAGCTAAGGCATCCCTCAAATCTCCAATCGCCCTTCTTTCAATTCATAGTTTTGCCCATTCGCGAGGAGTATACCGCTGACTGAAGGGGGCAACTGAACCGAACCACGCAACAAGCCCTCCTCCTGACGAAAATCGAACCTGAAATCGCCCAATGGATGAACCATCACTCCCGAAGCCGAATTGAGCATACCCAATTGTGGACGAATCGTCACTGACTGGCAGCCGGGCGCGGAGGGCTGCACACCCAACACCGAGGCGAAATAGTGGTAGAGCGGATGCGCGCCCCACGCATGGCAGTCGGACCGATTGGTGTGGGGGTTTCCATTCTCGTAAGTGGTTTTGAAGTCGTAATCAACCATCTCGTACCAGTGCGCCATACGTTTGAAAAAGGCGTCCATCCGGTTCAATTCGCGGCATGCTTCAAAATAGTAATGCATAAAGTAGACCGAAGGAACCGTCAAATCGTCCGCTTCAAAGAGTTGGTTCGCGATTGATTGCCGTTGGTCGTCGGTGATCGTTCCCGACAAAACCGCCAAGCATTGCGCATGCTCCGAGAATAGGGTCTGCTCCACATTATCCGCAAACAGCCCACGCGAATCGCTCCAGAAGTGTTGAGCAATGGCGCGGGTCACTTCTTGCGCTTTGCGCTCCCAGCGCTGCGCCAATTCCGGTTCGCCGCATTCACTCTCAAGTTGCGCCGCGCACCGCAATGAATAGACAAACTGCCAATTCAACAATGCGCTTATTCCGTCTCTTGCGCCCGGAGGCTCGCCATGCGCCCACTCATTCACCCAATCGGTGTAGTTCCAGCCCGCAGGCGAATGAACAATGCCTGTCTCGTCCCGCAGCGCGTCAAACGCATCGAGTACCGAACGCATACCCGGCAGCAACTCCTGAACAAAGGGTAAATCCCCACGCCACTGCATAAAGTCATGGATCATCGCGACCCACCACAGCGAAAAAGGAGGGATGATCTGCCGCAGTCGGGACGGATAGCGCGACTGGGTAAACCCTTGAGGCAGGCGCGACCAATCAAACATTTTCAAAGCCTTTCTGGGCAGCCGGTCATCCCGCGACCAGAGATAGGTCACCAGACACTCCAAGCGCGTATCGCCCGCATACATCAACTGCTCAAAGTAAGGGCAATCCATATAAGTTTCATGCGCGCACATCTGCAATCCGCGAATCGCAATCGGTATCACGGCTGCCAGACGAGGTTCGCTGGATTGAAACAGCGAGTCTTGTCCCATGGGATAATGGGTCTCCAACAAGGCGAACTTCTCTATTGTCAAAGGATGATTGTCCGTCTCGACCAACAGTTCCACATAGCGACCGCACTGCCACCAAAGTGTTTTGAAGTGCCTGTTTTCGCCGCCATCGGGTTTGAAGGTATCGCCCAAGCCATCCTTGAAGTGCCACATCGCGCAGAAATATTTGCCCTCTACCTCCCCCCGGTGACCGCGATCCCACGTTTTCAAATCTTGTACCAGCCCCTCCTGCCAATGCGCGCGAACAAGACTGCCCTGCCCGCCCGACACAATGACTTCGGGATACGCGCAATAATAATTCTCTAAATCGATCAGCACGCGCCTTCGGGTATGGGGCGGTATCGTTAAAGAACTGCCCGACAGCAACGCCTGCCAATCTGAGGTTTCAGCCTTCAAATGATCAGCTTCGCGGATCGGTATCGAGTGGGTCTGGCTTAAAGCGGGAGAGGATACGTGCCGAACTTTGCCGGTCTTAACGGGTCGCTCAATCATCGCAGGCAGCATAGCGGATAGCAGCAAATGCTCCTGGTGCATCACCATCTCGTTCCGACGTTTTGCGCTGTAAGCAGGATGAAACGTTTCTGCCGGAACCCAGCCCTGCCCCTCACCGTGTTCAAATCCCCAATCATAAGCGGAGCCATCCACGACGAGGTTATGCCCCACGCCAAACGCGCCCATCGGATGAGTATATTCATAACCACCCAATCGTTTGACCTGCCATTCCGCCACGCCCGTTGCCAGCGTTTCGCGCCAACTGTCCTCTTCAGGGCAAAGCAGAAAACCGGGCTTCACGCTGAATTGCGCTATTGGAGCCTTGTTCCCCAACGCCCACACATGCGCGACCAGTATGTGATCGCCTGCAGACAGCGTTAAGTCAAAAGTCTCAAAGAACCAATGGAGGTCATCGCCTCGTTCGGGTCCGCGCCCAACTCGCTCGCCATCCAAATAGAGAGCGTACCGCTCATCCGCAGAGACATGGATCCGCAAGGTGGTTGGCTCTTCACTCGAGAAGGCGCGTTTGAAAGCGCAGACATAAGGGGTGGGGGGCGCGCTGGGAAGCCCAATCCAACGGCAGTTGCCCCAATGTCCTGCCTGTCCCCAATTTTTGCCTTGATCTAAGGATGCGAAGGGTTCCGACTCCAAAACGATTCTCATAGGTTTCTGATCTCCTTTTACTCGATGAGGTCCAGCCAATTTTTCAAAAGGCGTAACCCTGTCTCACCGCTCTTTTCGGGATGAAACTGCGTCGCGAAGAGGTTCTCACGGTGAACTGCGCAGGGAAACCAACCGCCATAGTCCGCTTCCGCGCAAATCAGGCTTTCATCTTCTACATGCGGATAGTAAGAATGTACGAAATAGACATAATCGCTGGGAGCGAGACCGCGCATCAGCGGGCAGTCGGGGCGAAAACGAAGCCGGTTCCAGCCCATATGCGGCACTGGAAGCGAGAATTGTGGCTGACTGCGAAATCCGATGACCTTCCCTTTTAGCAATCCCAGCCCTGTCTCTTCAGACGACTCATCGCTGGTTTCAAACAATAGCTGCAGCCCCAAGCAGATTCCAAGAAACGGCTTTCCACTCTGAACCGCCTCGACAAGAATCTCTGCCAAACCGCTTTTTCTTAACGAGCGCATCGCCGCGCCAAACGCCCCCACCCCGGGCAAAACAAGGGCTTGCGCATGGGCAAGTTCGGAGGGTTGAGACACGATGCGCGCGGAGGCTCCTAAGTGTTCAAAGGCTTTCTGCGCGCTGCGCAAGTTGCCCATGCCGTAGTCGATAATGGCGATTGGGAGCGGAGTCTTCATGGTCGGAACAGCGCGCCCTCTCAGTTGGGATTATCCAACACCCCTTTTGTGGAAGGCACCGTCAATTGGCGGGGATTGACGCGGGTCGCCATTTCCAACGACTTAGCAAACGCCTTGAAGATCGCCTCCATCGCATGGTGGGCATTTCCGCTGTTCATCAGGCGAACATGAACCGTGGCTGCCGCCTGATTGGCGAAGGCGTGAAAGAACTCGCGCACCAGTTCGGTCGGCATCATCCCGACCAGATCGCGGCTAAATTGCGCGTCAAACTCCAGGTGAGCGCGCCCGCTGAAATCGATCGCAACCATTGCCAACGATTCGTCCATTGGCACAATCGCCCAACCATACCGCTGGATCCCCTTTTTTTCGCCTAACGCCTGCGAACAGACCCGTCCTAAACAGATCCCCACATCCTCAATCAGATGATGTTCATCCACATAAAGATCGCCATGCGCATGAACCACCAAATCAAACAGACCATGCCGGGAAATCTGGGTCAACATATGATCGAAAAAGCCAATGCCTGTATCGATTTGCGAAGTGCCGGAGCCATCCAAGTCGATGGAGACCCGGATAGTGGTTTCTAAGGTTTCGCGTTCGATTTCCGCATAACGTGTGCCAGGTGCGGGAAGGTTCATTCTGACATCTCCTCTATCTGTTCTTGCCGAATTTTTGCGCCATAAGCATGCCCATCCAACCCTTCCACCTCCGCCAAGGTGGTTAACGGATCGATGAGGCGGCTCAAGGTGTCTTCATTCCAACCGATCAGGCTGCTACGTTTGAGAAACGTGTCGACCGTAATCGGCGATTCGAAGCGAGCCGCTCTGCCGGTTGGCAGCGTATGACTGGGTCCCGCGACATAATCGCCTGCCGCTTGGGGAGTCCAATGCCCCAACAAAATGCAGCCCGCGTTTTGCACGAACCGCAATTGACTGAAGGCGTCATCGGTCATCAGCGTCAAATGTTCCGGCGCGGTTTCATTCGCCCATTCAAATGCTTCGACCAGGTTTTCGGTCTTTACCGCCACGCTGCGCGCCACCGACTCCTCGATGATGGCTTTGCGTTGGCGGTTTCCGATTTGCGCCTCTATCGCCTCTAAGGTTCGCTGAAGAATCGCTTCTGCTGGCGTAAAGAGATAGCCTATCGAATCGGAACCGTGTTCCAGTTGAGTCAACAAATCTGCCGCGATGAAATCGGGATGCGCGGTCTCATCCGCAATAATCGCCACTTCGGTCGCGCCCGCCCACAGGTCAACTCCCACTTCGCCCCAAAGCAGCCGCTTGGCTAAGTTGACATACACATTGCCCGGTCCCACGATTTTGTGTACCGCTGGCACGGTTTCTGTGCCATAAGCCATGGCGGCAACGGCTTGCGCGCCCCCCATTTTATAAACCGCATCGATGCCCATCTCCTGCGCAGCCACTAGTACCGCGTCCGGTAGTGTGCCATCTTTTTGGGGAGGCGCGCAAATAATGATTTTGGAGACGCCTGCCACCCGCGCGGGAATCGTGTTCATCAAAACGGTGCTGGGATAAGCGGCGCGGCCACCTGGCACATAGATCCCGACGCTCTCGATGGGGCGGATAATTTGTCCTGTCAGCGCGCCATGCGGGTCATTACGCCACCAGGTCTCCCGTTTGTGCGCCTCATGGAAGTGGGATACTTGCGCAATCACCACATGAATCGCTTCAATCACTTTGGGCGAAATGCGCGCTCGCGCCTGCGCGAATTCATCGGGCGTCACCTGCAATGTGCTGGCAGTGGGGCAGTCCCATTGGCGCGTATACTCCAACACCGCCTCATCCCCCCGGGTCTGGACCGCCTCCAAAATGGCAGCGACTTCCGCCAATCGTTCCGCATTGGACCGGGGCGCGAACGCCTTCAACGCGCTTCGGATCGTCTCCGCGCTGTCGCGCTGGGAATAGAACACCTTCATACGATAAAGTGTACCTGAAAGAGAGGGCGGTCCTTGTGCTTTCAGGTTTCATTTGGAGCGAGCATTCTGCAGGAAATCGCCCATTTCTCTCGAAAGTTGTTTTATGATTGATTCAATTATTTTTTTATGAGAGAGGAAACACGACCATGCTCAGGATCAGGCGCATTCGCAGCTTATACGCGCTTCTTTTACTTGCCACTTTATTGAGATCGGGGGCGGCTCAACCTAACGAGGAGCAGCCATTGATCCAGGCGATTACAACAGCCCTCCGGTCCGATGATCGCCGGTATGCTGCGCAAACAGCTTCAATGATCGCCTTTGGTTACTGTAGATCGATCAACGCGATACAAGATTTAGAAGCGACTGTTGTCCTTCAAAAAGCCTGCGCTCCCAACGAAAAACCACCTTGGACCCCGGCAGATTGGAATGTTTTCATCGATAAATTAAGGGTTCTGGGAAACAGCCTGAGTCAATTAAAATACACTCCAGAAGTCCCAAAGTCGATGCTGATTTATGGGGGCGGCGCAATGGGAGGGAATGACACCCCATCGCGTTTTGAGCCTTTTATCATCTATGCCAACAATCCTGCCAGTTTCGATATCGGTCTTCGATACGGGATGGGGCGAACAAG
Source organism: Fimbriimonadia bacterium (assembly GCA_026129765.1). Taxonomy (GTDB): domain Bacteria; phylum Armatimonadota; class Fimbriimonadia; order Fimbriimonadales; family GBS-DC; genus JAHCHP01. The sequence continues at coordinate 120,616 of JAHCHP010000002.1, forward strand.
AAATAGTGCCATGAATTTCCAGTGGGACCCCACCTCTCGCAGAAGTCGCTACATCAAGAATTCAGGGGAAATAAGAAGGGTATCGGCAAAACCTTTGCAAGAGCAAATTAGCCGATTACTCATTATAGATGACAGGATGGTCACCCGCGATGCGCTGATAGAAGCGCTTCAGAGATTTTGCGATGCATTGAATCAATTCGAGGCTGATTTCGAAGCCAAGATCGAGCCGCCTATTAAAACCCTGCAAGCCTTTGAAACGATGATTTTCCAGCCGGAAACGCTATTACTCGCTTCGTTATTTGATAGCAGCGGATCACTGCAATACACCACCTTGGGAGGCTCTGTCTCTCAAAACATACCGATAGGTGGCGATTCCGATTCCAAAATCGTTCCCGATCTGCAGGTATCTGCCTCTTTAGAGTGGCTGCGGTGGAAATATCAAGGACAAAAAAGTGATCATGCGCTTTGGAATCTTTCCACGGTTTGGCTGGATCGCGCGCCTCGTCTCGAACAGTATGAAGATTGGATTGGTAACCGACGATGTCGGAGGGGCATTCACCGATGGCAGTGGGCGTGGGGAGCGAGCCTGTCGGGTATTTCAGATGTTAGCAACAGCGAGACACTCACATTCTTTATGCGCTATCGACCGAGAATTGACGATTTTGCCTCTGCGCCCTATGATTTAGAGGGATACATCAGCTTCCGGCGCGGGCGAGATCCCATTGTAGGAATGCAAGTCTCCTCGTTCATCTGCTGGTGATTGGGCAAAGCTCTATTACTTGGAGGACGGGTGACTTTGGGAGCTTAAATGCCGGTTCAGCGCGTCCAGCGTCGCAATGGCGATGGCTCGATGCTGATCCTCGCCTACTATCGCAGAACCGATTAGTTCGCGTTGCTCCCCGCCTAATTCCCATTGTGCCAGCACACTGACCATCGAGCGTTCATTCATGGTGTTAAACGCAACCCCCAAAATCTGGACTTCAGCCTCTTTCGGCAGCATCCGGTTCAGCGCCTGCAAGGTTGCCTGCGCGATCAATGTCTCATCTTGCGGTTCGCCATCCGCCACACCGCTGATCAAGTTGTCTTGTATCCGCAAATAGACCTGCGCGCGGGCGCGTTTGCTTTCCCGAATGTAGCTCACGCTTTGCAATTGAGCGCGCCGTTCCGCTGCGCCTTCCATCGAAGTTGGTAAGGGCAGTGTCAGTTGCGAACCGCGATTCACTGTTCCTTTCATCTTCATACATTCTTGGCTGGCAAGATTGACCAGGTTATCCACCGTCGCTTCATAGTGAACTTGCTCCCGTTCCCGCGTGCGCTTACCGCCATAATAGCCATAGGAGATACTGAGCGGAATGTCCACCCCTTCCAGGCGGGTAGTGGCGATGAGGCGGCTGATTTGATGAGCCAGCAAACCCGCCTCGTCCCGTCGGCGTAAGGTGGCCACAGCAAACTCATCGCCCCCCCACCGGCAAACAACATCCATTTCGGGATCGGTCTCCTGAGAAATGGTCTGCGCCAATATCTGCAGCACTTCATCCCCCACCAGATGCCCATGCCGCTTGTTAAACGCGCCGAAGTTATCCAAATCAAAAAACAGTATCGTGATCTCCTGCCCCTCTTTCAGGCGGTCCACGCTCCAGGCGCGAAGCACATCCGACCAGGGCAGTCCTGTCATGGGGTCATAACTGCGTCCGATTTCCGGCAGAAGCGAATAGACCGACACCATCCCCTGCAGTTCGCCATTCTCCACCACCGGCAAAACCCCGATTTGGTTCTGCTCCATCCATTGCGCCGCTTGGCGGACGGGTGTTCCGTAAGTCAATGAGATGAAATCGGTTCGCATCACTTCTTGCACCAACCGGTCGGGATTCGCGTTTAGCAGGCAGGTATCATCCACCATGCCGACCACCGCATCACCTTGCAATACGGGCAAGCCGGGTAGTTGATGTCCTTTCAATAGAATGATTGCCGTTGCCACCGTATGGGTTGGGTTCACCCATACTTTCAACGGAGTCATCGCCTGACGAATTGTTTTCATCATGAAGCCTGTGCCATGGGAACTCGAGGCGGTTCCGTTCGCTTGAAATAGCGAAGAACGAAGGGTTTCTGAGAACCCTTCGCGCGCCGTCGGAATGTGACGTCCTGTCGTCTGTCCCTTGGTCTGTTCAATCATCAGCGTCCCTGCAACCGATTAAGCAGATGGTTCTAATACTTAAGATACTATCCTTTTACTTATATAGATACTTCAAACATTACAACCGAATTTATAGAGTTATTTCAGCGTTTCAAACGGAATAAAGACCTGCGATTTTGCTCTCCGCCCATACGCCAAATCGTAGAGCAGCCTGCCCGCCCGAAACCCCAAATCTTCCGGGTTCTCTAAGGCGAGCCAATCGACCTTTTGCTCTAATCGGAGCCGTCGGTCCTCTTGCCGGTAAGAAAACCCGCCCACGCGCAAACGAAGCCGTTGCTCTGACCGGACCGGTGTCTCCAGCCAGGCATCCAAAGGCTCTGCGCCAAGTAGGAAGACCCCGCGAAGATTTTTCATCGTCAAGGCGCGCTGGCAGAGAGTCCGAGCATCACTTCTTCCAGACACGGGAAGCCATTGCGCCCTCAATCTTTTATTTTTCAACAAGCCATGCCGGAATCCTTCCCAAAATTCATTTTGCGCCCGGTGAACAGGATGTTCGCTGATCACCGTCACGACGCCCGCTACGATGGTCGAAGCGAAATCATTCCCTGCTTTCCTGCCACATTCATAATAGTAGGTGGCTGCCGCGCCGACCCGTTTGGAGCCGGGAACATCATAACCGATACAGAAGGCTGGCACGCCCTCCGACATCAATTCATCGATGAGTGGAGCCGCAGAATCATCGGAGGCGATACCAACGCCCCGCAAGTCCTCTTTGTGCTGTTGAAGCCAATGCGTAATCTCTTCTTTCGTTTGTTCGCCGGTGACCAGAATCTCCAGTTGGATACCTTCCGCGTCTAAGGCGCGCTCTACCCCTTTACTGACTTCCCTCCAAAAATCGTTCTTTTCCGCATCGATCCAGACCGCCAACGGCACTACGGTCTGCGAACGCTCGGGCTTGGAAGGCTGCATCGTATCGCAACCGCCTAACACAAACGCTAAAGCGATTCCTGCCAACGGCAGCGCATGGTTTCGCGAGCGGTCTCGCTGTTTAAGATTCTTTTTGGACATCCGAGTTCCCTGCCCGTATTTCTAACAAAATTTTAATCGCGCCTTAACCGCCCCTTAACAGCGTCAAGGCTATACTATATACGCAATCATACCGGTTGGGCGTTTATCCCCAGCCTCGGTCCTCTCCCCAATATCTTGCCTGCGCGAGTATAGATGAGCGATCAGGGTAGGTCACGCGGAGTCTCGCCCCGCGTGACCATTTTTTTCGTTAATGATCCCGCTTAGAAACGTATTGCGCAAGCCACCTTAACGGGTCTGCCTCCGAGCCAAAATCTTGAAGCGCATTGACCGCTTTCGTGATGTAATTATCGGCAGTTTCCTGTGACTTCTCAAGACCAAACAACCGGGGATAGGTGGCTTTTTGGCGTTCCCGGTCGCTGCCGACCGCTTTGCCCAACCGCTCCGGATCGCCCGTTTCGTTTAAGATGTCATCGATAATCTGAAAAGCGTGTCCAATAAACTTTCCGTAATTGTCCAGCGAGACCAGCGATTCCTTCTCTGCGCCCGCCAACGCGCCGCCCGCCAGCACAGAAGCGCGAATAAGCGAGCCAGTCTTATGCGTATGAATGTATTCCAAATCGTCGGGGGTCGGCGCGCCGCTTTCCGCATGCATATCTTCCACTTGACCGCCTACCATCCCATTGGTTCCCACCGCATGAGACACCAATGCCAGCACCTGAATCACTCGTCCTGGGGGACTGAGCCGCGACTGTTGAGCGATCATCTCAAAGGCTTTGGCAAAAAGCGCGTCGCCTGCCAACAGCGCGACCGCCTCGCCAAACTGCACATGGCAGGTCGGTTTGCCGCGCCGCAGGGTGTCGTTGTCCAACGCAGGCAGGTCGTCATGGGTCAAGCTGAAGGCATGGATCATTTCCAGCGCGCAGGCGGTCGGCAGCACCGTTTCCATCTCCGCGCCGCATGCTTCCGCGCTGGCAATACACAAAACCGGTCGGAGCCGTTTGCCGCCGCTTAAGAGCGCATAGCGCATCGCTTCAACGAGGGTAGCAGGCTTTTTATCGGTTGCAGGCAGATACTCGCGCAGGGCGCGCTCTATCCGTTGGAGGCGAGGCTCTAAGTAAGAGTCCAGTTGTTGATGTTCTAATCGTTCTTCCACGCTGTCTAATTATACCTGCGCGCGGAAGCAGGCAGCACTGTGGCGGTCTTCCTTCCAAGCGTTCAAATCCGGTTCGGAGGCGGCGCAAGCCTCCACCGCTTTAGGGCAGCGCGTTCGGAAACGACAGCCCGAGGGCAAATCGAACAAGTCCGGCACTTCGCCCGCAGGCAGATCGGGCAGTTCGCCGGTCGGACGCGGCGGAAGCACACTCCGAATCAACATTTGGGTATAGGGATGGCGCGGTGTTTCCAAAAGCATGGTAGTCTCCGCGGTCTCCACAATTTTGCCAAGATACATCACCGCTATCCGGTTCGCCAGCGACTGAACCACCGAAAAATCGTGAGTGATGAGCAGGATACTTAATCCCCGCTTTTCGCGCAGTTCCAACAGCAGATTCAGAATCTGCGCCCGAACCGAGATGTCTAACGCCGCGGTCGGCTCATCCAAAATCAATATATCGGGTTCGGTGGAAAGCGCGCGCGCAATGGCGACCCGTTGTCGCTGCCCGCCTGATAATTCGGAAGGATAGCGCGCTGCGAAACGCTCGTCCATGCCGACCAAGTCCAACAGTTCGCTCACGCGCTGGGTCAGCGCATCGCCCGACAGCAGGCGATGAACGCGCAAAGGTTCCGCGACTAAATCGCGTACACGCCATAGGGGGTTCAGGGAAGCGTAGGGGTCTTGAAAAACGATCTGCCTGCGCCGGTACAGCGCATCGCTCTCGGAACGGGACAGCGAATGGCTCTCTTTGCCTTCCCAGAGAATTTGACCCAACTTGGGTTGCAACAATGAGGCTAAAGCACGCCCCACCGTCGATTTACCGCAGCCCGACTCGCCGACCAGTCCCAGAGTCTCACCCCGGTTCAGATCAAAAGAGACGCCGTCGACCGCCTTAATCACGCGCCCCTGCGCTTCATAATATACTCTTAAATCTCGAACGCTCAAGAGCGCGTTGTTCACGCCTCGATAACCATCCCGTCGTAAGCGATCTGAATACCATGGGGGGTCATGGCTGCCTCCATCTCTTCATGCAGGGCATTGCCATTATGGGAAAAGTGGGTGAAAACGATCTGAGAATCGTCACGAATCGCGCCAATCTCGCGCAGCCGTTCGCACACCTGCAAACATTCCGTAAAACTGAGATGTTTGGTATACTCCGCCTCGATAAAGGCTTTGGTACATTCCAGCACGAGCAGGTCCAGAGATTTGCCCGCCAAATAGTCCCAAGTCGTATCCGGCAGCCAGCCCGTGTCGCTGGCATAGAACAGGCGCCGACCTTCCGATTCGATCACAAACAACAGACAATCTTCGCCATCCGTATGATTCGCATCGACAGGGGTAATCTGGTACGGTCCCAGCATCAACGGCTCAAACGCTTGGATCAAGGTGGTGGATAAGCGATAGCCCGCATAATGCTCCACGCTTTCAATTTTCGTCTGCACACATGCGTTGCTGAACATTTTCAACTGCTGGTGGGTCTTTTCCGGCGCGAAGCCCGGCAGCAAATATTGCAGTTCTTCGTGCGCGCAGTGATCATGGTGAGAGTGAGTAAACAGAAGCCATTTCCAAAGGGTGGGGTCCAGCTGATTGCGATGAATATGGTAGAGGGTGTCCGGTCCGAAATCGATTTTGAGGTCATCATTGACCAATGCGCCAGAACGAGACCGGATATTTTTACCTCCCCGCTCGCGCGCTGTTTTGCAAATCGAACAGTCGCAGCCGATAGCGGGAATGCCCTCTGCCGCCGCCGTCCCCAAGATGCGAATTTTCATACTCATGATTATAGCCCATTTTGGACGGCAGGAATAGCGCATCTGAATCCCGAACAAAGAGAACGGGGAGATAAAGAGAATGGATTCTAATCGAGAAAACGCTTTAAGTGTCGCGTTAAGGGTGATGTTTACGCGCCCTTCCCTGGCGCTGATGATGTTTTTGCAATACGCGATTTGGGGGGTGTGGGCAGTCGCCTTATCGGGATTGCTAACTGAGCGTTTCGGTTTTAAGGGTCAGTCGTTGGTCCTTTTGTTCAATGCCCTTTACCTTATGAGCCTATTGGCTCCCATCACGGCGGGACAAGTAGCAGACCGCTTTATGCCCGCGCAACGCGCGCTGTTTTTGTTCCATTTGCTGGGCGGCATCGTGATGTTTGTGATGGCATCGCAAACCGGCTTGTGGACCTTGACCATCTGCATGCTGATCTATTCGTTTTTCTATGCGCCCACACTCGCGCTTTCGAACTCGGTGGCTCTCAAGAACCTGAGTGACCCCGACCGGGAATTTGGCCCGATTCGCGTGTGGGGAACTATCGGCTGGATCGCCGCCAATTTCGGGCTTACCTTTGCCCGGACCCAGTTTGACTCTCTGAATTGGCAGGTCTTGGATGTGTTCATCTTTGCAGGCGTTCTGTCCATCGTGATGGCGTTCGCGTGCTTGCTTTTGCCCAATACGCCGCCCTCGCAAGAGTCGAGAGATCCGCTGGCTTTCACCAAAGCCTTCAAACTCTTCGAGAATCCCAGTTATTCGGCGTTCTACGTTGTCGCCTTAATTGTCGCGACCGAACTGCCTCTTTATTACATTCTGACATTCCCCTTCTTGCAAAGCATGATCGAGGGGGCCACCGCTTCAGGAAACACGCTCAGCCTTTGGGGGTTATCTCTGACCAAAGAAAACTTGAGCGGGTGGATGAATGTCGCCCAAATCGCCGAAATTTTCACGATGGTCTTTTTGCTGCCCATCGCGATGGAAAAGTGGGGCATCCGCAAAACTCTGTTGGTAGGCATTTTAGCCTGGCCTCTGCGCTATCTGGCGTTCGCGTTTGCCTGGTCTCAGTTCCAAGAGAACACAAGTTTCATTTGGCTCTCCATCGCCGCGCTTTCGTTGCATGGATTCTGCTATGTGTTCTTTTTCACGGTCGCCTTCATATACACCGATAAAGTCGCGCCGCCCGATATCCGTTCGTCGGCTCAGGGTTTGATCAATGTTGCGGTGTTAGGAATCGGGATGCTGGTTGGGGGTTTCTTTGCCGGATGGCTGCAAGGATATGCCACCCAAGACAGCGAGACCAATTACACGCTGGTCTTTGCGATTCCAGCGGTGATTACGGTTTTTGCAGCCGTGTACCTGTTAGCGTTCTTCAAGGAGGGCGTTCCGCCGCGACCGAGGGATAACGCATAGCTCATCAAACCCGGTGCCAGCGCGCGCCTGCGGAATTCGCCAAAGCCTCTTCCCAGCGTCTGCGCCACTCATCGTAGTCGGTTAGCACGCGGCCCGGGTTCGCTTGACTTCGCGCAATGAACTCTGGATGAAACGGGCGTCCGGTGGGGGTTCCTGCCGGTTGATAGCGCAGGTCCAAGCTCCAGCGAACAGCTTCGGTAAAGTTCGGCGTTGAGCGGTGCGGCGTGCAGCGATGCATAAAGACCGCGCCGCCGCGCTTGACAGGCACGGGAACCGGTTGAGCCTCTTTGGGCAGCGCGTCGGGATGGATGGTCGTATCGCCGTTCTCTTTGTGATGTTCCAAGTAGCCCTGTTTCCAAACGCCCGGAATCACTTCCATGCATCCGTTCTCGACCTTCGCGTCCACCAAAGCAATCCAACACGTTATGATGTCCGAATGATCTGCCTCTTCCCATGTGACTGCCATATCTTGGTGCCAAGGCACATTGTAATAACCTTCATTCGATAGGCTGCTGGGGGGCTTGGCGCGGACATGCTGGATCGGGTTGCAGGTGATTTCCGATCCCACCAGCGACTCGACAGCATCCAACAAATTCGGGTTGCGCAGGAACTCAAACATCGCGCGCCCGCGCAGTTGCATAATATCCATTCCATGCGCGATCTCGCGGGACTGCGCATAAAGACGGGCAAACCGCGTTTCAAACGGCTCCGCCTCGCACAGGTCTTGAATCGCGCCCTGATGCTGAAGTTCGCGCGCGCGCCGGTCGATCCACTCGCTGTATTCGTCAATCACCGGCTGCAAATCCGCAGCGGTCACCACATTTTCCGCGACCAGATAGCCTTCTGAGCGGAAAAACTCGCATTGTTCAGGAGTTAGTTTCATAAAGCCTCTGATTCACCCCCGCGCTGCGAAAACCTGCTTGCTATTCGCACGAAAGAGATTATTCACCCAAATCAAGTCCTTTGTATTTGACGGTCGCGCCGCACTCGGCTTCTCGTTACCGTCTCAGAGCCGCAGCAAACTCCGCTTCCAAATCTCTCTAATCTCTCCACAAACCTTCACGCCATAGCAGGAAATTCCAATTTTTATGCCAAAATAATAGAGATAGATCGTTTCTATGACTTTTCATAGAAACCGGAGGTGCTATTATGCGCGGTTTGGGCGCGATTACGCTGATCGCAACAGGATTATTTGTTTGGAATTCAACGACTTACATCGACACAGGAAAAACGAACCGGGGAATCCGTTTTCAGGATGTGCAAGGGCGCAGCTATCAACTGGAGGACCTCAGTCAAAAGGGAGCCGCTGTGGTGGTCTTTCTTTCGACCGACTGTCCGGCTGTGCCTCGCTATGCGCCCCGACTGAACCAGATGTCCAAACAGTTTAAGGCGCAGGGAGCGCAATTTGTCGGGGTCTATCCCAATGAAGGCGAAACCGCCGCCAAAGTGAAAGACCACGCCAAACGCATGGGGTTCCAGTTCCCTGTTGCGCTTGACTCCAAAGGCGATCTAACAAACTATTTCCATGCCACGCATACACCGCAAGTGTTTGTGTTGGATGCGCGTGGGCAGACCCGCTACAACGGCGCGATTGACAGCGCAACCAAACAAGCCAACCCGCAACATGCCTACTTGAAAGATGCGGTTCAAGCGGTCTTAGCCAAAAAAACGGTCAAAACTGCCAAAACAGAAGTGATCGGCTGCTTCTTGAAACCGGCTTCTGCTGAGAGCGCAGGCAGCGCGAAAATCACCTATGCCGAACACATCGCGCCGATTCTCTTTAAGAATTGCACCAACTGCCATCATCCGGGCAACATCGGTCCCTTCCCGCTCCAGACCTACGACGATGCGAAGCGCTGGGCGAAAGAGATCAAATTTTACACCCAGCGGCGCGCGATGCCGCCTTGGAAACCGGAAGCGGGCTGGGGCGAATTTGCGGGCAACCGCCAACTGAGCGATGAGCAGATTCAAATGATTGCCGACTGGGTCGATGCGGGCGCGCCGGCAGGCGACATGAAACGCGCCCCCAAACTGCCCAAATTCAGCAATGAATGGGGCTTAGGGCAGCCTGATCTGATTGTGGGCATGCCCGAACCATATAAGGTGGAGGGTGCAGGCGAGGATGAGTACCGCTACTTCGTGATTCCCGTGGAAGTGCCAGCCAACACCTTTATGGTCGGCATCGATATCCAACCCGGAAGCCGCGATGTGGTGCATCACGCCAATGTGTTTGTGGATACCAGCGGCAGCGCGCGGCGATTGGATGAAGCCGACCCCAAACCTGGCTACTCCAATTTCGGCAGCCCAGGCTTTGTGCCGTCCATGATGTTGGGCGGATGGGTTCCCGGTATGCGCCCCATGAAACTGCAAACCGGTTATGGCGTTCTGCTGCCGCAGAAGTTCGATATCGTGATGCAGGTTCACTATTTCAAAGGCAAGGGTATCACCGCCAATGACCTCTCCAAAGTGGGGCTTTATTTCTCCAAAAAAGAGGAAACCATCCAGCCGGTGCAATTGGTCGTTATCAGCAACAGTCGTTTCCGAATCCCGCCGGGAGACAGCCGTCATGAGGTCGCCGGACGATGGAAGACGCCTGCAGACCGAAGCGTGAAAGCGGTCGCGATTATGGCCCATATGCATCTGGTCGCCAGAGAAACCCAGGTGGAAGCGATCACCGCGGACAAGCAGGTAATCCCGCTTTTGAAAATCGGCGATTGGGATTTCAACTGGCAAGAAACCTACTTCTATAAAGAGCCCATTGAATTGCCACCGAACACCGAAATCAAGGCGGTCGGCTTCTATGACAACTCGGAGGGCAACCCGCGCAATCCCAACAGCCCGCCTAAAGAGGTGCGGTATGGCGACAAAACCACGGATGAGATGTTCTTCATCTTCCTCGCGATTGCTGACGAGAAGATGAAAAGCTCTTTCTTGATTCCCGCCTCGTTCTGAAGTTGCCTCATTCATAGGGTTCTCCAGCCATTCTGGAGAACCCTACAACGATCCAAACCTTGCCAAGCTTGTCCCTCTCCCAAACGGCACGCCAATACACCCTTCCCGCGCACGCGGGAATCCAAAAGAATCAGCCATTTTAGAGAACCCCTCATTACAACACCTATTGGCGGACGATTCCAAATTTATCCAACCTGACAGGAGTCTTTTTACTCTTTTTTGGGTTATAATATAAGGGGAGATTGAAGCGCTTCAATCAAGGTAACGGTGTAGGTGTCATGCCTCGGCTCTGCTCGGAATGACAAAACGGGCAGCAGGTGACCCACTGTCATTCTGAGCGAAGCGAAGAATCTGCTTTTCAAAGGCTGGATTCCCGCGTTCGCGGGAATGACAACAGGAATTGTGACATCCTCACACAGGCGCGCGCAAAAAACGCTCTGTTGCACACAACTTGAACAGCAGAATGAAAAATTGGATATCGATATGATGATAAAACTGATGCTATTGATGATTTCTATGAGCGTCGCGGTGGGCGCGATGGCGCAATTTCCGCGCTCCATCGAATTTTCGGGTTATACATGGCGCGTGAAACGCTATATCACTTCCAAGTGGGGTCCCGGACCCAACTACTTCTCGGATAGCGAGTGTAATGTCTCGGTCGATTCCAGAGGACGATTGGTCATGAAAATTGTCAAGCGCAACAACCAATGGCACTGCGCCGAAGTGATCAACACACGGTCGCTCGGGTATGGAACCTATCGCTTCTATCTGGACAGCTATGTGGATAACCTGGACCCGCGCGTTGTGTTGGGTCTGTTCACCTGGAGCGATAACCCTGCCTACACCCACCGGGAGATCGACATCGAGTTTGCGCGCTTTCGCGGCTCTACGGGTCCCTCCGGCTATTACACCGTGCAGCCTTGGGATGTCTCCGGCAGGCAGCACACCTTCTATCAGCCTAAATGGATACGCCGTTCCGTGCATAGCTTCGAATGGCGTCCCGGCGTCATTCACTGGAAAAGCCTTCGCGGGCATAACCCGACCTCCACCGACTCAAGCGATTTAATCAGTCAATGGACCTTCAACGGAGCCAATGTCCCTGTTCCGGGCGATGAAAACCCGCGCATCAACCTCTGGCTGTTAGATGGTCTCGCGCCCACCAACGGCAAAGATTTGGAAGTCATCATCAGCAAGTTTGAGTTTACTCCCCACCAACCATGAAAATGACGAAAACCTTAGGATGCTTGTTCGCTTTGATGTGCGTTTGTTCTGCTTTCAGCCAAGAAGTCATCGATGACTTTCAAGGGGGTCTGAAAGCGGCTTTGCCCTGGAGTTGGCAAGTTCCGGGCAATTCGCCTCTTAACACTCTGGATGAGAGTCGTATCCAATATGCGCAAGGCTGGCTCCAAGTCACTTTGCAGTCCGGCACACTGCAGGGCAATGCGTCTGACAGAAACAACATTCGCAATCTGCCGAGTCTGCCGGTTCGCGCCTTTGCGCCCGGATGGATCGTGGAAACGCGCGTTCGCCTCACCCTGAACGGTATCACAGGAGCCTATATTCAGGCGGGGCTTGTGTTTTTCACCAATGCGGATAACTACTTCAATTTTCACCTCACGATGGACCCCTTCGATGCCAATCGTCTTAAGGTCAGCGCGGGGCATGAGTTGAGCGGTAGTTACCAGTGGTCGGGAATCACCTCCACCGGTTGGAACCCCGCTTTGGGCAATCAGGTTCGCCTGCAGATCCGTCAAGACCCGCAAACCAAGCTCATCCATTTCTACTACGACCGCGAAAATGGCGTGTTCTGGCAGGAAGCGACCGGCTCGCCCAAAAATCCCGCCGATTACCCTGCGCTGCAAGCGATCTTAGATCAGGGCGGCTCGGTGGGTCTCTATACCGATGCGGCAGGCAGACAGGCAGGCAACATGCCAGTCGCTGCCTTCGATTATCTGGAGCTTTATTTACCGCCACGCCCGACCGATCTGAACAACGATGGCTGTGTAGATGATATCGATTTGATTCAGGTGCTGTTGCAGTTTGGCGCGACCGGTCCCTGCCTCATTGGCGATGTGAATGGGAATCAATCGGTCGATGATGACGATTTACTGCAGATGCTGATTGATTTTGGAAAGGGGTGTTAAGGATGTTAAAAGACCGACCGGTTACTTTAGAAGAAGTGGCGCGCCATGCCGGCGTTTCATTGGGAACGGCTTCCAATGTGCTGCACGGCAAACGCGCGCTTCACTCGAATCGAACCGCCAATAAAGTGCTGGAAAGCGCAAATCTATTGGGATACCGCTCGAATCATTTGGCGCGCAGTCTCGCCAGCAAACGCACGCAGATTATCGGATTCGTCACCGAGCGTCATCAAACGATGTTGACCCGAAACCGCTATGTGATTCACGTGTTGGATGGCATTTTGGACTATCTGGTGCCGCTGGATTATCATATCAAGCTGATTTCGCTGCTCAATGATGAACCGCAGCATGTCTGGAGCCAAATCGATAATGGCACTTTAGACGGCGCGATTGTTGTTGCGCCTGTGATTGGCAGCCCTCTGCTGCAATGGCGCGAGCGATCTTCCCTGCCCGTCGTTGTGGTGGGCAGCGCGCTGCCCAAAGAAATCCCACTGTCTTGGGTCGATGTGGACAATGAATCGGCAATGTTTCAGTTGGTCGACTGGCTGATCGCGCAAGGTCACCGGAACATCGGCTTTGTGCAGGGACCACCCCAGCAATGGAGCGCGCTTCAACGCGAAAACGGCTACCGGCGCGCCTTGAGCCATTATCAGATTGCGCTCCAACCCCGCTGGATCGCTCCCGGCGATTATGATACCGGTTCCGGAGTCGAAGCGGGCAAACAACTGCTCGCCCAAAACCCTGACTTGACCGCGATTGTAGCGGCGAATGACCAGATGGCAGCGGGCGTTTTGGAAGCGTGCCGCGCATTGGGTAAGCGCGTGCCAGAGGATATTTCCGTGACGGGGTTTGACGATATGGACTTAGCGCGCCATACCACGCCGCCGCTCACTACGATTCGCCATACAATTCACGACAACGCGATGAAAGCCACAGAACGCCTCGTGGCACAAATCCAATCGGACGAAAAGCCTGCGCTTGTTCAAGAACTGGTTCCCGGCGAGCTCGTGATTCGCGACAGCGTGAGCCAAGCGCGCCAGGCGGTTCCAGTCTCTCGTTAAGAAATCACTGTTCACGAAGGCACGGCAGCGACCAAGGAAATGGGAAATAAGGACAGAACTGCCGGACATCGATAACGTTAGAACAGTTAGTGTTCGGCGCGGCAGGTCCCGAAAGCACCGGCTGCCATTTCGCATGCGCGTCATAAAACAAGAAGGTCGCGCCCTTACTGTGAACTATGGACGGGCAGTCAGACGGGGGCGGCACAAAGAACCCATCGTTCAAGGTCTGTTGTTCATCCACCAGCAACACCAATTCTGCCGGTCGCTGCACTCGCGAGTCGGGGATAAATCCTAAAAAGTAGTTCATCGAATAGCTCAACATCTTATCTTGACGACTGTCGGAAGGACAAGAATAGATCTTTGTGTTTTTCACATAAGGATAGAGCGCGCCCGCCTGCGGACCGCCTGCCGATTGCCATGCGGGACTGATGCGATTCGTTCGAGGGTCACCGGCATACTGCTCCACAAATACCCACAACGCGGGAACCCAATGCCCCTGCTGCGCCCACCGAACCGGTGTTTTGAACCAATCGGGGTCGTAAGTGCGCGGGTAGTTCTGCGGATCGCCAGGCGCAGCCCCCGGCATCTGTTCATCGTAATCGGTTGCATAGGCGCGAAAAGCGATGCCCATTTGCTTCAAATTGCTGATGCATTGCGTCTGCCGCCCCTTCTCGCGCGCTTGCGCAAAAACCGGGAATAAAATCGCTGCCAAAATCGCAATAATGGCGATCACCACTAACAACTCAATCAAGGTGAAACCTGTTCTGCGCATCTTTTTCTCCTCAAATTGCAGAATGGGGAAGCGATTGATCGCTTCCCCCAGAGAGTATGATCTTAGCCAAAGTTAAACAACACGTTCAGCAGGTCTCTGTCGTCCACAATGCCGTCATTGTTCGTGTCTTCGATCGCGCACGTATCGGATGTGCCAAACGCGAACAAGACCGCCAGCAGATCGGTATCATCAACTACGCCGTCCGCATTGATATCGCCCATGCGAACCACAGGCAGATTGGTCTCGATATAATCAAACGAAACGAGGTTCTCGGTTTCTCTGCCTGCTGTATCGGTGTAGAGACCGATCTTCAGTTCGGGACGATTGATGAAATCAATCATATAACCGCCGAACCAGCTGCCCCAACCGGGACACCCGTCTGCAGGGAAGAAAATCGCGCCGCACTCGGTGCCGTCGAAATCGAGCCATTCCGAGTCCTCGTTGGGCTTATACTTCAGAATCAACGCGGGAATCCCGGAGAACAGGTAGCTGTTGGTATATTCCAACCGCAGACCGACTTTGCCGCCATTGGCAGGAGGCTGGAAAGCGACTGTGCCGCGCGCGCCCCAAGTGAACCAGCCCCCCAGTTCCATCTGAGCAGAACCATTGATCAGGTCATCTGTCGTGGCGTTTCGGGTCAACAGCATCTCGAAATAGCTGTCCGCGTTCTCAAAGATGATAAGCCCTACCTGGAAGTAGTTGCCTTCCTGCGGTTCAGGCCAGTCCGCACTGAACATCATTTCGATGTACCAGTTATCGGGACGAGGCGCGCTGTCCAAAATTCTCAGGTTCGGAATATCGTGCGCTTCATTGAATTCCTGATAAAATCCGCCCACCCGAGTTAAAATATCCAGGCTGTTCGCGGAGAACGAGGCGAGAGATGTGGGACCGGAACATTCGTTCACAAGCCCAGGAACTTTCCATGACCAGCTCAAAGCGGGATTGAAACCGCCGCTGAAATCATCGCGTACAACAGTTTGTGCCTGCCCCAGACTGACGGTCAGAGCAGTTGCCACTCCAATTGATAACAAGCGCTTCATTGTGCTTACCTCCGATTGATTTTATGTTCCCTTTCGGGTATGGCTTGCGCTGAACAAGCCGGTTAACCCCTCTTTACTGAAGAGCGATTGCGATTTACTGGATGACGCGCGCGCTTTCGCGAATCTCCAATCGCGGCGCGAGCAGCTTTCGTCCATGAACCCTTTCCCCTGAATCGATCCCTTTCAGCAACCACTCTGCAGCGATGTGTCCAATTTCATGCAGGGGCTGGGAAACGGTTGTGAGCGTAGGTGAGGTGTGTTGTCCTAAATCGATGCCGTCAAATCCGGTAACCGATAATTGATCAGGCACAACAATCCCTTTTGCGCGACATAACTCCATAAATGAAACCGCCATCAAATCATTGCTCACCACGACGACGCTCGGTAGCCTGCTTGCGCTCAACAATTGTTCGCCTGCCCAAAAACCAGCGTCATAGGTATAGTCCCCTTCCACCATCCATTCCTGCCGCGCCGGAATACCATAATCTAACAAGACATTGAGAAATGACTGTTTGCGGAGACGCGCGCTCCATTGCTTCTGGGAACCGCCCATGAATCCAAACTCGCGATGCCCTTGCGCATAGAGCCACTCGACGAGAGAACGCATGCCTGCCTCGTTATCCACATCGACGCACGCCCCAGCGTCCGTTTCTTGCGACATACAGCCCACGAAGACAACCGGCAGTGGCGAATGGGCATGCCATTGGAGCAACGGGCTGTCTTCCAGCGGCGCGACCACAATCCCAGCATCGATACTGCTATTAAAAACGCGCTGGGACATGGTCTCTTCGGACGACTCCTGAAGAGAGATGAGAACCAAAGAATACTCGCGAGGGATCAAATAATCCAAAATGCCATCCATAATTGGGATGATATAGGGATTGCGGCTTAACAGACCTTGATGACGCTCGACCACCAGCCCCAACGTCCGGGCGCGCTGCTGAACAAGCGCTTTCGCCAGTAGATTGGGGCGGTACTCCAGTTCCTCTGCCGCCTTTAAGACGCGATGAACGGTCGCGGCACGATAAAGATCGACCCGCCCGCTCAACACTGTTGATGCGGTGGTAACCGAAACACCCGCTGCCTTCGCCACTTCGCGCAAGGTCTTTTTCACGCTTTCTGCTCCTCTCCGATTTGATACAGCGATTTCAGGTAAGAATTTTGTTTTTGAAGCGTTCTTAGAAACGCTTCAAAAACATCTATATTATACACCACTTTTTGCGTTTTCGACTCATGGATTTCGATTTTTTTGAAAAAATAAGATTTTTTATGTAGAGGAGGGGGCAAATCACTAAAGCAGGAATTGGGCGTGGTTCCGCCAATTCTATGCCCATGCGACCACCCAAAGAACAAACTGACAAACTCCCTGCCTCGCCCTACCGAACGGATGAAACCTTCAAAACCGCCATCCAACTCTTCTTCAAACCAATGGCGCAACTCCTTCTCCCAGACCTCGCCCGAGACATCGATTGGAAACAGCCCTATACCTTCCTCGATAAAGAACTCCAGAAACTCCACCCCCAAAACGAAACCCAGAAACGCTTCGTGGATACCCTCGTCCAAGTCACTTTGAAAAATGGAAACGAACAATGGCTACTCATCCATATCGAAATCCAAGCGCAAAGCGAAGAGGAATTCCCGCAACGCATGTGGGAATATTTCTATCGTCTCATGGATCGCTATCGCCGCCCTGTGGTCAGTGTGGCTTTGTTAGCCGATGAAAACCGTGCATGGCGTCCCTCCACTTTTCAGTATGAAGGATGGGGAACCCGTCTGCAGTTTGAGTTCCGTTCCATCAAATTAATTGATTATTCGGAGAACCTGGAATCTTTAGCGCGAAGCAAGAACCCGTTTGCGTTAGTGATTTTAGCCTATTTGAAAGCGTTGCGGGCACGGGGCGATGCGCGTCTATTGTTGGAAGAAAAGATTGCGTTGGCGCGTTCGTTGTCTCAACGAGGGTATAATGTACGGGCGGGTTTACAGTTATTGGCGTTGTTGGATCGTTTAGTGGCATTGCCCGCAGAGTTAGAGTTAGCGTATGAACAGTATTTACAGGAGTGGACAGAGATGCCAGAGACCGAATTGATATCGAATTTTGAGCGTCGTATGCGTGAGCGTTACCTGCAAGAGGGTATCGCGGCAGGAGAACATCGCGGCATGGAATACAGCACTCGTGACTCGGTTCGGGATGTTTTGCGTGTGAAGTTTGGTCGCGTGCCTCGTCCATTGGATGCTCAATTGCGTCAGATTTCAGAGGTTGAAGCTCTGCGAGAGTTGTTGCGCGAGGCGGTGTTGGCAAATACACTGGATGAGTTTGCCCAGGCAATTGAGGCGCGCCTCTCCCAATGATACAACCCCCTTCAAATGTTCAGTTTCTCTTTCAATCCTGCGGGAGCAGACACGGGCTTGCCCTGCTGGTTGATCCACACGTGCCGCGTCCAGCCTTCCGCAAGCAGAGAGCGCGTCTCCGAATCCAAAATCTCGTATTGAAAACGCATCGCGCTGCGCCCTAATTCGGTCAACTGCACTCGAGCGATCACCCGCATGCCAAAGCGCGCGGGCATTTTGTAACGGCAGTAAGCATCCACCACTGCTAAGGGCGTGCCATCCTCTTCAATTTGCTGGTAATTGATTCCATACCGGTCGCAAAACGCGCCGCGCGCGACTTCAAACCAAACATAGTAATTCGCGTAGTAGACCACACCCATCGCGTCCGTTTCCGCATAGCGCACGGGATAGGGTGCGGTCTCAATCCAGGGGGTCAGAGGCTGCCTTTCCATTCCATAAGAATACCTGACTTAGCGCGCATCGCGCCGATTTTGGGTTCAAAAACCGCTGAACCCCGCATTCTTTCCTACTCAAGCAATGGCGCGCGATGGAAAAAACTGTTTGGGGAAATAGCGCAAGCAATGGCGCTTTGCGCGAACCTTCTGGGAGGTGCAATTATGATGTCGGTGATTGCGTTAGCAGTTGCCGCAGTGTGTGTCGCCGGAGCATTCAGCCTGCTTCGAGACGCGCTCGCGGACATTTGGTAATCTGCTGCAACACAAACGTCAACGGGCAGGCGCGCAGGGGAGAAAAGCGCGCTTGCCTCTGATTTCTTCATTCCACTAAAATCAAACCCGCCATTTGACGGTCAATCGCAGCATGGGTATGCCCCACTTCCACCACAAATGTAGGGAATCGTTGAATCACCGTGATGATGCGTCCCGGCGCGATACCGAGCGCCATCAACTTGCGCCAATGCCCCTCCGCATCGCGTTGAATGTCCACGATTCGCGCCGTTTCGCGGGTGGCAAGAGAGGTCAATATTCGGCTCATCATGTCTTTGCAGCGGGCGTTTTCTGTTTGCGCGACTTCGCCCAACCAAGGAGGGACTTTAACCATGCGGGTTCTTGCGGCTGCTCATAACCGCAACGCGGGCATTTAACCAACCGGCACCCGCCAAACGCGCCGCAACCTTTACAGGCTTTTTCGATGTTTTCCTGTGTGAGTTCTAACCCACAAAAACTGCATTGATTATTCATATCTCTATCGTCCCATTAAACCGCGATGCCCAGCGCTTGTAATCCCCAGCTTAAGAATACCCCAACAAGCAGCGCAAAAGCGAGGGTAAAGACCAACATGCCCAAAGCCATTCTCCAACCGCGCTCCTTGAGGGTCACCAAAAACTGCGCTACACACGGCACAAAGAGCGTCAAGACCACCGCCACCACCAGAAGTTGATTCCCGCTCAACAAACCTTGTTCGTCCAATTGATACAGCCCTGCCGCGCCATAATCGCGGCGGAAGAATCCGAACAGAAACGCGACTGCCGCTTCGCTCGGAAGCGCCAACCACTGAGTGACAGGCTGCAAGGCGCGCAAAGCCAAATCGAAGAGTCCTGTCAACTGCCCTATCCAGACCATCAGGCTGGCAATTAGGAAGAGAGGGAACACTTCTAAAAAGTACCATTGCAGACGCGCCAGCGTTTTCACAATCACATTGCTGATATTTGGGAAACGCATAGGCGGGATTTCCATATAGAAAGGCGCAGGCGCGCCCGGCAGCACTCGCGCCGCCAGCCAACCCGCAATCAGAAAAACGCCTATCATCACGCCGGTCCAAATCAGCAGCCCTTTGGGGTGACCAGAAAGCAGCGCAAGCACCACCCCCAATTGCGCAGAGCATGGAATCGTTAGGCTCAAAAGGAAGGTCGTCAGTATACGTTCGCGCTTCGTTTCCAGCACACGGGTCACTACGGTTGCCATCGTGTCGCAGCCAAAACCCAAAACGATGGGGATCACGGCGCGCCCATTTAATCCCAAGGCTTTGAAGGCGCGGTCAATCAGCATCGCTAAACGGGGCAAATAACCGCTGTCTTCCAAAACCGCGAACACAAGAAAGAAAAACGTGACAATCGGCAGAATGAGCGCGACGGCATAGGTTACTCCCAGCGTCCAGACTCCATATTCGCCCACCAATAATTGTTGGATAGGTTGCCATGGTATCACCCGCTCTACAAAGGCGGTCACCGCCGGGTTGATGATCTCTCCAAACAAGTTCTCTTCAATCAGTCCGACCACCGTGCCTGCGCCAAAGATACCGACAAATTGGTACAGCCCGAAATAAAGCACCAGCGCGAGAATGGGAAATCCCGTGATGGGGTTCATGCACAGCATGCCCAGCCATTCGCCCAAACCCCGCGATTTTTTCGGAGCGTTCCGTTCCAGCGCGCCTTCCACCAACGCTTGCCCCCACTGGTGACGCGATTGCGCGATGTGCCACTCCACTGGTTCAGAGAGCCGGTCCTGCAGGCGCGTCCGCACTGCCTGAGCGCGCTCAAAGGCGTCCTGCCCCTCTTGTTCGCGCACCTGATCCAAAGCCTCCTCATCGCCCTGCAAAAGAAGCAGCGAAAGCGCGCGCGGACTGATAGGGTAACTGCCCTGCAGGATCGGTTTTAGAGACGCTATCGCCTCTTCAATCTCAGGGCTGTAAGGAAGCGGTATCTCAACGGGCGAGGTAGGCATGGATCTGCTCCTTTAACTCTTGGATGCCGCGACCGTTGTGGCAGGCGGTGGCAACAATGGGAACGTTTAATCGCTGGCGAAGCGCGTTGATCTCAAGACGAAGTCCATCGCGTTCCAATTCATCGATCATGTTCAGAACCAGAATCACGGGCAGGCCCGCCTCTATCAACTGCAGCGTGAGCGGAAGCATCCGATCCACATTGCGCGCATCAACCACATGCAGCGCAAGTTCGGGCTTCTGTTGAAGCAGCAGGCGGCGGCTTATACGCTCCTCATCCGTAATCGGATTGAAAGAGTACATACCGGGCGAATCGATAACCTTGTAGGATCGCCCCCGGTAGCGCATTGCGCCGCGGGTGATCTCCACCGTCGTTCCCGGATAGTTAGAAACCGTCACGTAGCGTCCCGTGAGCTTATGAAACAGCACACTTTTTCCGACGTTCGGACTCCCCAAAATCACAATCGTAGCGGTTTCTATCCCCTCTGCTTGCTGCTTACCCTTGCGTTGAAACCAGCGTTTTATTCCCATAGCAAAAATTTCTCTCTTAATTATACCCTTAGCAAGGCTAAATATTATCTGTTATCTGCGCTTTTTCCTGCGACAGGATACCTGAAAACCGCGCAGAAATGTGAACTTTATGAACGATAAGAGTCTTCAAGAAACTTACGCGCCCCAAAGTATCTGTTTCGGCTGTGGTCCCGCCAACCCGAAAGGGCTGCACATCCGCAGCTTTGAGCAGGGGGAAGAGGTGGTCGCAGACTGGACGCCGGAATCCCATCATGAAGCCTTTCCAGGGATGCTGAACGGCGGCATCATTGGGTCGTTATTAGACTGCCATTCCAACTGGACTGCCGCTTATCACCTGATGAAGCAATCGGGCGCGTCCGAACCGCCCTGCACCGTAACCGCTGAATATCATATCCAACTCAAACGCCCAACGCCCACCCACGAGCCGGTTCATCTGCGCGCTTGGGTGGTGGAATCGAGCGAGGACCGGGCGTGGATCGAAGCGGAACTGAGCGCGGGAGGCAAGGTCTGCGCCACATGCCGCGGGCTATTTGTTGCCGTCAAACCTGGACACCCCGCCTACCACCGATGGTGACGCGCCTCAATCCTCCTGCCCTTCATATTTGTCTTTGAGCGATTGCACCACTGCTGGGTCTGCCAGCGTGGTTGTATCGCCCAAAGCGCGCCCTTCCGCCACATCGCGCAACAGGCGGCGCATGATTTTTCCGCTGCGGGTCTTGGGCAAATCTGCCGAGAAAATGATGTCATCGGGACGCGCAATCGCGCCGATTTTCTTCGTGACATGCTCCTTGAGATCATCCTTCAGGCTGTCGCTCATCTCGAACCCTTCGCGAATAATCACAAAAGCCGCCACCGCCTGCCCTTTCAAATCATGCGATTTCCCAATTGCTGCCGCTTCCGCGACGGCAGGGTGATCCACCAGTGCGCTTTCCACTTCCATCGTGCTGAGCCGATGCCCCGCCACATTGATCACATCGTCCACGCGCCCCATCAACCAGAAGTAGCCGTCTTCATCGCGCCGCGCGCCATCCCCCGTGAAATAGATGCCGGGATACTTACTCCAATAAGTTTGCATGAACCGCTCAGGGTCGCCATAAAGCCCGCGTGTCATACTGGGCCATGGCTTTGTCAATGCCAAATAACCGCCCTTCCCCAGCGGCAGCGGCTGACCGTCGTTATCCAATATCTCAGGAAAAATACCCGGCAGCGCATGGGTTGCGGAACCCGGTTTCGTGGCGGTTAAACCCGGCAAAGGCGAAATCAGAATCGCGCCGGTTTCTGTCTGCCACCAAGTGTCCACAATAGGACAGCGCGCGCCTCCTACGTGCTGGTGATACCACATCCATGCTTCGGGATTGATTGGCTCGCCCACACTGCCCAACAAACGCAGGCTGCTTAAATCGTGCTTCTGCAGATGGCTCTCACCCCACTTCATGAAAGCGCGTATCGCCGTGGGAGCAGTATAGAAAATCGTCGCGCGATACTTCTCGATCATTGCCCAGAAGCGGTCACGGTCGGGATAGTCCGGCGCGCCTTCATAGACCATACACGTCGCGCCATTGGAGAGGGGGCCGTAAACCAGATAGCTGTGTCCTGTCACCCAGCCCACATCTGCCGTACACCAATAGACATCCTCTTCTTTCAAATCGAACACCCACTGCGTGGTCGCATTGACTTGGGTCATGTAGCCGCCAGTCGTATGCATGATCCCTTTCGGTTTGCCGGTGCTGCCCGATGTATAGAGCAGGTAGAGCAAATCTTCGCTCTCCATCGGTTCACAGGGACACTCCAAAGCGGCTTGTTCCATCGCGTCGCGCCACCAAACATCGCGCCCAGACTGCATATGAACCGGATAATCGATTCCCATCCGGTCCAAAACGATGACTTTTTCAATAGAAGGACAAGTCTTTAGCGCGTCATCTGCATTTTTCTTCAGAGGGACCACGCTGCCCCGCCGCCATCCGCCATCCGCCGTGATCAACACCTTTGCTTGCGCATCATTGATGCGGTCCTGAAGCGACTCTGCGCTGAAGCCGCCGAACACAACCGAATGAGGCGCTCCGATTCGAGCGCAAGCCAGCATAGCGATCACCACTTCTGGCACGAGCGGCATATAGATGCAAACGCGGTCGCCTTTAGAAACGCCCATGGACTTCAAGACATTGGCAAATTTCTGCGTCTCGCGCGACAGGTCGCCATAAGTTAATACGCGCTCGTCGCCCGGTTCGCCTTCCCAGATCAAAGCTGCTTTGTTGCGCCGCCAAGTTTTGGCATGGCGATCCACACAGTTGTAGCAGGCATTGAGCTTACCGCCCACAAACCATTGCGCATAAGGGGGAGACCACTCCAGCGTTTTTGTCCAAGGTTGAAACCAATCCAACCCTTCCGCCGCTTTCGCCCAAAAGGCTTCAAAATCTTTCGCTGCCTCCGAATACACCGCCGGATCGTTCAGGTTGGCTTGTTGAGTAAATGTTTCTGCGGGCGCAAAGGCGCGAGTCTCATTTAACAGGGCATCAATTGAGGTGGGTTCCATCGTTGCTTCCTCCAAATCCGCGATTCCATATCACTCACTTCTATCGCGTTTTTTCTCTTTGACACGGGCGTCCAAACTCCTGCTGAATATTGTATTCCGATACAGAATTGAGCAGGAAAACCGCTTTGGGGATATAAATATAGAAAATGTCAACCGTATTCTTGACATCAGCCATTTTTCGTGCTATAATATGATTGAGGGTACCGGTTTTCTTTCGCCAAACCGCCAAACCGATTGTATCGCCAAAGAAAGGGAGGAAGTCTCATGAAGAGATTATACAGCGCTCGTTTATTTGCATTATGCGCGGCAACGATGGGTCTATACCCCGCGTTTGCAGACGTCACGTTAGATGACGGCAATACGCGCCTTGTGATCGACCCCGAAAGCACTCAGGGAATGATGACCTATGAGGTCGATGGACAAAACCATGTCAACCAGCAGTGGTATTGGTACCGCATGCAGGGCGACACGGATGAATCCCCCCTCAGCGCTATCTCATCTGCATCTGTCTCTCAGCCAGCGCCTCACTCCGCAGGCATTATGTATGCCAACAACCTGATCAGCATTGAGATGTCTTATCGGGTACACGGGGGTGGACAGGGCAGCAATTATTCCTATGTAACCGAAATCATCTTGATTCGCAATCGAACGACTCAACCGAGGCGCATGACCTTCTTCCAATATTCCGACCTGAACTTGGGAGGTAATGGGGACGACGACCGAATCATTCGCACCAGCCCGAACTCGTTTGAGCAGCATGATAATGATGTGATTTACACGGAGAGCGTTTCCATCAATTCGCCGAACCGTTGGGAAGTGGGCTTGGTGCCAACTACTTTGAACAAGTTTTCAGACGGCTTATTGACCAATCTCTCCAGCTCTGGCTCCCCCATCGGACCGACCGATGGCTCTTTTGCCTGGCAATGGGATTTTGATCTTCTGCCGAACGGCACATTCTATATTAGCAAAGAGCGGCTGATGGTGCCAGAACCCACCAGCCTGTTGGCATTGGGCATGGGACTCACCGCGCTGCTTAAACGACGCCGCGCAAACAAGGCGTAAAAAACACACTGTTCGCGCCCGTCTTAAGCAGGCGGGTGCGGCATAGCCTCTTTCAATGCTTTCACCTGCAGCATGTGGTAGCGCTGATGCATCACTAATCCGACAATCCAAGCCGCCAAAGAACCTTTTAACAGCCGGTTCACCGGCGACGTGATTTGCGCCGCTTTCAGATCATAATCGTTCATCGCCTTCAAACGCTCCAACCATTCATCTTGCAAGGTCAAAAAACGCGCAACGGCGTTCTCGGCTGCTTCCGGCGCAATGACGGGAACATAGGCGGGCGGCACAGGTAATTTGAAGGGGGGATTGGGACTGATCATCCGAACAAACATTCGCTCGAAGAGATTCAAGTTGAACGGTCCCCGATAACGCTTATCCTGCTGGCGCAAGGTATCGATAGTCTTATCTAAAATAGGCAGCATTTTATCGCCAACCCGGTTCATATGATCCAGCACCTGCGCCATGTTCCAAACGCCTGCTTTCGGTGACCAGACAAGTTGATCTGCGCTT
Organism: Fimbriimonadia bacterium; assembly: GCA_026129765.1. Classification (GTDB taxonomy): domain Bacteria; phylum Armatimonadota; class Fimbriimonadia; order Fimbriimonadales; family GBS-DC; genus JAHCHP01. The sequence continues at coordinate 145,715 of JAHCHP010000002.1, forward strand.
AGACCCTTGAGCCAGACTTCGGCTTCTTGTTTTGTCGCGAGAACCTCTTGCCGCAATTGCTGTAACTGAGGGTTGAGAGGCTGAAGGTCGTTTCCCAATTCATTCATCAATTTTTCGCTCCTAAAGCTCACGCCTGTCCTTCATAATAAACATACCGCAGCGAAATCCGCCAAACCAAAAAAGTCGCTAACGCCGTTACAAGAAACAACATCCAAGCCATCGCGCTCGCATGCCCCATGCGGAAATATTGGAAAGCGTTCTGGAACAGATACAGCGAGTAAAACAGGGTGCTGTTTTCAGGACCACCCTGAGTCATCACAAAGGTTTGCGTGAAATATTGAAACGCGCCGATAATACCGATAATCGCCATATACAAGATCACCGGTGAAATATGCGGCAGCGTCACATGCCGGATCATCATCCAGGGGCTTGCGCCGTCCAGTTTCGCCGCTTCGTACAAGTGGATAGGAACCCCCTGCAAAGCCGCTAAATAGATGATCATCGCGCTGCCAATCATCCAAAGGTCCATCACAATGAAGCCCCATTTCGAGGTGGCAGGGTCCGTGAACCAATTGATCGCGCCGCTGCCTGCTTGGTTCAATACTTGATTGACCGGCGCGGCTAAACCATTCTGCGGGTTCAAAACCCACAGCCACAAAAACGCGCTGGCGACGGCGGGAACCACCGAGGGCAGGTAGAACAGCGCGCGATAAAACGCTTGTCCGCGCAGTTTCAGATTGAGCAGCAACGCCAAACCGATTCCCAAAACGATGCTGAGCGGCACCCCAATAAACATAAAAACGGTGTTGAAGACCGACCGCCAGAAATAATCGGAGTCGCTCAACAGGCTGCGATAGTTTTGCGCGCCGACCCACCGGGGTTCCGACAGCACTCGATAATCGCAGAAACTGAAATAGAGCGTTGATAAGATCGGATAGAGGGTAAACACCAAAAACCCGATGAGCCAAGGGGCGATAAACAAATAGCCCTTCCATGTGCTCCAGCGCATGCGTTCTGAATACGCTTTCTTGGGCGCGATTCCTGCCTTTCAAAATGGAGACTATTCTTTGAAGCAATAAAAAAACCGCATGGCGTTGGAGACCATGCGGCTGGGAAAGGGGGTATCACGATACGTGAGTCAACCCGGCTGCTGTCCTAAAAGCCCGCGCTGAACCTTCATCACGTGAATCGCCTCCGGCTTAAACACTTCGCGCAAAATCTCCATCGCGCGCTCTGTGTCGACATTCGGAGAACAGAAGAACAGGTCAATTGCCGCGTAACGATGCTCCGGCCATGTGTGAATGGTGAAATGCGATTCCTCGATCACCACTACGCCTGAAACGCCGTACGGCTCAAACTCGTGGAAGAAATGGCTCACAATGTGCGCGTTGGCGACATAGGCGGCGCGCACTAATGCGCTCTCTACATGCTCCACGCGCTCCAGGGGACGCGACTCGCAACCGTACAGTTCTACCAGCAGGTGCGTTCCCAACGAACGATGATCCTCCTGCCGCAGGCTGCGCGGGTTCAACTCATAACGAAACGACTTTCGCTCCAAGATGGGCGCGCTTGCCAAATCGGCAGAAACACCCCTCAATTTTGCGGGTACCGAACAAATCCAACGCGTCAGATGCAAAAACAGCCCCGCTGCGCCTGAAAAGACGCGCAAGGCTCCCATTGCCATTTCGGCCATGGGCGACCGCGCAGGTCGGCTCCCCAGCATACCAACCTTACTCATAGGTATAGCCTCCTTCTGCGCAGAATCAGCGCAGGGTTCTGGGAATGAATCAGCAAATAACCTGTCGACGGTCAACACCGTCGACAATGGAGGCGATTTGGGTTTTTCGCGCGGTCAGTTTCGGTACTTTTGACGCTCAAAGGGTGTCCACCTTTGGACAAAAGCGTCGTGTGGCGATGATCCAACACGGTAAACGAACGACGGAGCGTTCTTCATCTCCTGTCTCGCCCACCGAATTGGACCGCGACATGACGCCCTTCTCGCCTCCCCTTTTGAGACGCCGCCCCGTAAAAACGGGACGCCTTAGGGAACAGCAAGAGATTATACCACGAATCGCGCAAAAATCAAGAGGGAAGGTCAAATTTTCAGGAAAAAAGCGACACTGGCTGCCCATTTGCCCATCGTTGAGCCGCTTGCGCGAGCAATCGTTGGGGCGCAGAAAGCGGATAGTCGCTCAACGCGCCCGGTTCTACCCAACGCGCCTGCGTATAATGAGAGGTCCGAAGTTCGCCCGATTGATAGTCGCAAAGACAGCCATGTAGCTTGATCGCATGATAGGTCACTTGATGCTTCACGACCTCCAACATGCTGCGCGGTTCCGCTTGAATCCCTGCCAGTTCAAGCGCGGCGCGCTGCGCGGTTTGTTCCACTCGCTCCCGTCCCTCGCGCCTTAGGCGTGGAAACTCCCATAAGCCGCCCCATAAACCTTGCTCCGGGCGTTGAGCGAGAATAAATGCCGTTCCGTTCCACACCATCGCGGAAACATCCGTAACGGCTTGAGAAGATTTTGACGCGCTCGCTTCGGGGACTGCCGTCGGTTCACCGCGTTTCAAGGCAGCGCAAAGATGGCTCACAGGACAGCGCGCGCAGGCAGGGTCCGCAGGAGAACAGATCGTAGAACCTAATTCCATCAAGGCTTGGTTAAAATCACCGGGCGAATCCTCTGGAACCAACTGTCCCGCGATCTGCCACAAAAGCGATTGGTTTGCGCCCTTTTTCAAATCGCCTTGAATCCATAACAGACGCGACAGGACGCGCATCACATTGCCATCCACCAGAGGCTCGGGCTTTTGGAAGGCGATGCTGGCTATCGCGCCCGCGGTATAGGCTCCAATACCAGGCAGTTCGCGCAAACGATCTGCCGAATTGGGCAATTGTCCCCCATGCTGTTCCATCACGACTTGCGCCGCTTGACGCAGGTTCCTAGCGCGGCTGTAGTAGCCCAAGCCTTCCCACAGTTTCAACACCTCTTCTAAGGGCGCAGATGCCAGTGACTCTACGGTGGGAAACCGCTCGATAAACCGCTGAAAGAAGGGGATCACCGTCGCGACTTGCGTCTGCTGGAGCATGATCTCTGAAACCCAAATCGCATAGGGATCGGTGGAGCCGCGCCAGGGCATCTCGCGGCGCGCTTGCTGGAACCACGCCAACAGGCTGTGCCTCAACTCCTCCATCCATTCAGGAGCGATGGGTATCACCGGAACGCTTCACCCTCTCCATGCAGGTGTTGCGGGCAGACAATCCGCTCGTGAACCAGTGTTTCATACCGGCGAGACCGTGGGGCTGGCGTTAAAGGCTGGAACAAAGAACAGTAGGCGGTCTTCATTGTGTTCAGATCGCTGGAGGTAATGGCCAAAGGCACATTAGAAGTATATGTAGGATACATCATATCTTCGCGGTTCGTACTATGTCCGCGGATACCAAACGCATGCCCAAATTCGTGGGCAGCAACGCTCTGGATGTCGACCGAGTTATTGCCCTTGATGCCGATCTTTACATCCGCATCAGACAGTAAGCCGCTTTCAACAAAGTAACGGTAATCGGTCATCCCGTCGACCGTGCTTGGGTCAAACCGCACTTTGATTTGCGCATTGCTTTCACTGTTCACAATGCGATATTTCAAAATGTTGCTGGCGGCAGCCATCCATTGCTCCAATCCTTGAATTGCCAAGGCTTGACGGGTATCACTATAATTTGCGTCTCTCACGAAATAGATGCGAACCGGCACACGCTCCCAACGCAGTAATCCCCCGATCTCCCCGACATAGTTCGGCACAAAAGTATCCTGTGTGCAGACCGCCGCGCTGCCCGCCGACACGCCTCCGCCACAACCCGTCATCGGCGCGAACAGACCAAGGCTCAGTCCAAACAAGCAACCTTGAAAGAAAGGCATTCGTTTAAGCATCATCTCACCCAACCATAATTATGGCAGATAGATGCTTTCCTGCATACAGTTGTGTCTTTTGGTGGCTTGCCCATCCTGTAGCACGGACATCTTGTCCGTGAGAACTCTGTGTGCCGACGATGTAGCACGGACATCCTGTCCGTGAGAATTGAGCCTTCCTTTCTTGGTCAAGATGCCCAAGCCACGTAAGAACAAGGAACTGCCTTTCTTGGCAGCGCGTAAATACCTCTATCTTGAGAATCGCTACCGGAGTGAATGGACTGTTTTTAGCCATTGTAGCTACCGCGCAGCAGTGGGGACGAGGCGATTTCTGGTTGCTGAAGACAGTGATCGATGCGCCACCCCCCATTTGGGCGGTTCCATCCGTCCTGCTTCTCTTGATCGCTCTCATCAAACACCAGCGAAAATTTGCATGGGCAAATCTCGTCATTCTCGGCGTGTCCCAATGGATTCTGATGGGAGTCAACCTGCCTTTGCCAGAATCAAGCCCAGAAAAAACGGCTTCCGCGCGAGTCTTAAGTTACAACATTCAATGCGCGAAACAAGGTATCGAGCCGGTGGTTGGCACGATTCAACGGCTCAATGCGGACCTGATTTGCCTGCAAGAGACGCAGAACAACCGGATGGACCTCACCTTACCTCAAACCTTGAAAGAGCGGTTTCCGGGCTGGCATATCGCAGAAAGGGGCGATGTGATGACTCTCTCCCGGTTCCCCATCCTCTCCACTAAAACCCATGCTCTCTCGCCCAAGACCAACCGCGTCATTCTGGAAACCACGATAGAAGTTCAAGGGGAGCGGCTGACTGTTCTGAACCTGCATTACGCGGTCAAACCTTCGAATTTCTTGAGAAGCCAAATGACCCTTGCCGACTACTTCCATCATAAGGCAGCGCTGGCGGAGGAACAAACGCAAACCGTTCTTCAAGTTGCCTCTCAGACCTCAGCCCCCTTCATTCTGATCGGAGATTTCAACCTCCCTGCGCGTGGGGTCCTTTACCGTGAGTTCAGTCGCAGGTATCGCGATGCCTTTCGCGCGGTGGGTTGGGGACCGGGCTATACGATCCTGTCCCGCTTTCCCTATGCGCGCATCGATTATGTGTGGCTCAGTGAAGGGGTCAGCGCGAAACAATGTTCTGTAGATTTTGCCAAAAGTTCAGACCACTTCCCTTTAATCGCGGAAATCGCGTGGGAACATCAAGCGGAAGCTTCGGAGGATTGAGCGACGGTTTCCGTCTGAGCCACTGCTTCGGTGTCTCCCGCCTCTTCAACGGTTGCTTCCGTCTCCACCGGCGCAGACTCCTCTGGAGATTCGGGAACTCGCCCTTCTTCCAAGTCCATTACCCGCTTCAACGAAGCGACTGCCACTTCGATCTGGTCATCGGTGGGTTCGCGGGTTGTCAGGTACTGGCTCCACATGCCGGGCGCTAACAAAATGCGAGTCATCGACTGGTTGCGGAACCGCCCCGCCAACCGAATGATTTCATAGGTTGCGCTGGCAATCAAGGGCAGTAGGGATAAATGCAAGGGCAGGCGAATGTACCAAGGTGGTCTGCCCGTGAGAGCAAACACGAAGATACTGATGACCAGCACCAGCAGCACAAAGCTGGTGCCGCAACGCGGGTGAAGGCGGGTTTGAGCGCGAGCCGATTCAATGGAGACGACATGTCCCTCTTCCAATGCATTGATCGCTTTGTGTTCCGCGCCATGATATTGAAACACGCGCCGTATGTCGGGCATAAGACCAATGACGCTGACATACCCTAAGAAAATCGCGATTCGGATGATTCCATCCACCATGTTTTGCTGGAAGGCGGTCCAATGCGCCGCTTTCAGCCAATCGGTGAGCAAGGTCGGCAGCACAAAAAACAGCAAAATCCCGATGCCGAACCCCACAAAAGCGGTCGCGCCAATCGCGAAATCATAGAGGGACTTGGGCAGGGGCTTCTCTTTGTGCGCAGGGTCGTTCTGGATTTGCACCATACTGGAGAAATTGAGCGCGCGCAACCCCAACGCCAGCGAGTCGATCAACATCAGAATCCCCCGCAAAAACGGGCGGTTCATGAACATCAACTTGCCGATGAGTGTGTTATTGAGGGCTTCTGAGTGAATGATAATTTGTCCGTCTGGCGCGCGGCAGGCAACCGCGAAAAAGCGCATACTGCGCATCATTACGCCTTCAATGACTGCCTGACCGCCATACCGCCAGTACGTTTTTTGCGAATCGTTATTTCTTTCCGCCATAGTTTTGATACTTGCGCATAAACTTCTCAACGCGACCCTCGGTGTCCACAATGCGGCGCCGCGACATATCGCCCGTAAACACAGGATGACAAGCCGAGCAGACCTCGGTACTGATGTCATCTTTCACAGAGAGCGTCTCGAAACGGTTCCCACATGCGCAATGAACCGTTGCCACTTGATACTTCGGATGAATCCCTGTTTTCATTATCGTCACCTCTTAAGCGAATAATTATACCCTTTCTGTCCATAAAATGAACATGCCTGTGGGTATCCATCGTCATTACTGCCTGGACAGAGGGATGGTTCCCCAAAAGCATAAAACGCAAAGGCGCTTACAGAGGCGATTTGCAGGTGGTCCATGTGTACAATCAAACCGTTCAAGCCTCAATTGTAAACGAAAAACAGCCCAACCTATCATTCCCGTTGGTCATTCTCACGAAAGCGGGGAACGCGGGAATCCAGCTTTTGAACGGCAGGTTCTTCATTTTGCTGAGGATGGCTAAAGATGATGAAGATGGTGATTTACCAATGAATGATGAATTGCTCACGGCTCAACTCAACGAAATCGTGCGGACCAAACGCTTCATTAAATTGATCAAGGTGAGTGGTAAATATTACTATTAGATCTTTATTGCCGATATTTCCTGTAGTTATCAATAAGAGCTTATATGGTTTCTGACTGATAATTAATGAATCTACGAACTCTGTGTCTTTCGTAATCAAAATTCTTTCTTCTTTTATCGATAAATCGTTCAAGTCTCCATCGCGGGTTTTATTTCCAAGAGGTAGCTCTGATGTATGAACAACATCATACCCAACTTCACGTAAATGATGAGCCAATTTAATGGGAAGATGGGCATCGACGATGAATTTCATCTTACTAAAGGTTCCAATTTCTTTAGTCTTGTTATTTGAGAGGCAAACTGAAGACAAGCAAGCAAATCTTCGCGCTCCAAATCGGGATAATCTTCCAGAATCTCTTCGTGGCTCATGCCAGAAGCCATCAACTCTAACAAAGTCTCGACCGGATAACGCATACCACGAATGGCAGGCTTACCATGATTAATCTGGGGATCGATGGTAATCCGCTTCAGTAATTGTTCTTTGCTCATCATGTCAAGATTATACCTTTGTTTTTAGATCTCCCACTGCAGGAAACCCGCCCCGCACATAGAAACTCAAGCCTATGGCAAAACGAGGCGTAATGCAGGTCAGCTTAATCTTCCCGCCTGCAGAGATGGTTCAAAGATATTACAAGGAAATGATCTACTTGGCAGCGCGCACCTGCTACAGCGAAAAAAGCCCCCAACAAATTTGGGACGACTTGCTTTCGGACAGCGTAAAGCCAGAAAAGGTGCATAGCCTGATTGAACATGTCATCGATTCGGGTCACCACAGCACGATTGAACATATCAACTTCTCTTTTGCCATCTCCGGGGTCAGCCGCGCGCTTTCCCATCAACTGGTGCGCCACCGCATCGGAATCGCCTTTGACCAGCAAAGCCAACGCTATGTAAAATACAAAGACCCGCTCTATGTCACACCCCCAACCATTGAACAGAGCGAAGAGGCTTCAGAAGAGTTTGAACGGTTCCGCGACTTGAGCGAAGAGGTCTACAACCGTTTCTTGAAATTGGGGGTTCCTGCCGAGGACGCGCGCTTTGTCTTTCCCAACGCCGTGACAACCAATCTCATTATGACGGTCAACTTGCGGCAGTTGATGCATATGGCGGGGCTGCGGCTCTGCACCTTGGCGCAGTGGGAAATAAGGCAGATGTTCAAATTAATCAGGAAAGAGATGATGGCAGTTAGCCCCTACTTTGGCAAATTGCTGGTCCCGAAATGCGTGCCGTTAGGTTGCTGTGACGAAAAACGTAATGAGGACGAACATTGCCGCATTCGCCCTCACCGGAATACCGTCTTCAAAGTCTTTGAGGATTATAAAGCGGGACGCTTAGTCCATGCCTCGCCCAAAGATGCATCCTAATTAGAAAAACTACCGGTAGCTACAGCGAGAGCAAACATGGCCGCATAGCCTATACAAGCGCATGCCCATAAGCCTATAGAGACCATGCCGCAGATTCGCCCCGCGTTAATTGTGCCTCGTTGAGAAGGATCGCCCTCTCCCCGGTCAATCGCAGCCAACGAGTTATTCCCCATAATCCACGCAGCAATTCCAAGCGGAAAACAACCCGTCACAAGCCCTACGATGCCTAAGACCAAAATCGTCGTGGCGTTTGATGAACTGTTATCCATCTTAATTCCTCCCAGAACTACGCTTCAAGACGCACTCACGCCTTGAATTTGAAATGGCGGCTTCTCCACCTTACCGGCGTGTGCCGACACGATGGTTCAGGTAATTTTCCAGATGCACTTTCCCATTCTGAACGGTTCCCATCACCTTGGCGAGCGCGTTTTCTAACTGAGTCAACACCTCATAAGCATAATCGTCTGCGCCCTGGCGGATTTGACGCGCGCTCTCTTTGGCTGATTCCACGATCTCCCGCGCCTGTGACTCAGCCAGCCGGTACACTTCGGTCTGCTCGATCATCCGCGCCTGCTGCGAACGCGCCTCATCCAATAGCTTGGCGGCTTGCTCCCGCGCCGCGTCATGAATGCGCCGAGCCTCCTCCTGCGCCTCCTGAAGGGTCACACTGGCTTCGCTCTGCGCGCCGCCGATCAAGCGGTCGCTATTGACCAGTACCCGGTCGGCGTTCTCCAAATCGGAAGGCAAGTTCGCGATCAACTGCTGGACGCGAATACGGCACTCTTCCTTGTTCAATCCCCATAGAAAGGGTCCTACAGTTCGGCTGCTTTCGATATAGTCTTCCAGTTCGCGAAGCCACTTGCGCACAGCGCGGAAATCGGTATTGATCATTCTCTCGTTATCCTCCCCTGATGCTTAGAAGATGTTTCTATTTTGCGAATCATGATTGTCTTGTTGTTTTGGCGAGTCATTTGTTTCTTTTGAAAAGCAGACTCATTCGCTTCGCTCAGGGTGACAGCATCTGTGTCATGCCGAGCGCAGCCGAGGCATCTGCTCTTTGAGATTTGAAACAATTCCTGTTTTTCTGCCCAATGAGATTACGCGTACGAATACAGAAGCCCCAACATTTAATTTTTAGATAGCGTTCCATAATCCTGCTTTTAAGATGCGAATTTTTCTTTCAATGCGCTCAACACATTGGGCGGAACCAACTGGCTCACATCGCCTTGTAAACGCGCCACCTCTTTCACAATGGAGGAGGAGAGAAAGGCAAACTCGCTGCTGGTCAGCAGAATACAGGTCTCAATTTCTGGGTTCAACTGCCGGTTGATAGACGCCATCTGATATTCATATTCAAAATCAGACATGGCGCGCAAGCCGCGCACAATCACCTGCGCGCCCACCTGCTCGGCAAACCCAACCAATAGTGTACCCTCAAATGACAACACTCGGACAGTGGGAGACAGCTTAGCGCAGCACTCGCCTAACAGCGACAGCCGCTCCTCCACACTGAAGAGCGGCTGCTTTGCCGAATTAACCGCAATCGCTACGATCAACTCGTCAAACAGGTGCGCCGCGCGCCCAATAATGTCTAAATGTCCCAAAGTGGGCGGGTCAAAACTGCCGGGATAGATCGCGCAGACCTTCTTTTCCATCGCATGATTATACTTAACGACGCGGCGGATTCCGGTCTTGAGATTTTGGACGCTGAGTCGGAGGATAGTTAAATGCCATCCCAGTTTTGGGTGGAATGGCGATTCGCTGTCCTTCCCGAACCAACTGCTCGTTCCACAAAAGCATATTGGCTGGCATCGTGAAATGGTAGGTCTGCCCAGTGCCGGGGTCAGTCGGGTTCACCAACACAAAGCCATTCTCATACTGCCGGTAAAACAGTCCGCCGGTCACAAAGCTGCCTTGAATGACTTCGTAATCCCGCGTATAATTGCCCAGCGGCACAAACAACTCTGGAACCACCGCGCAGGCGGGATGACGCTGCCCTGGTCCTTCTCGCCCCGACAACTTCAGATAAGTGCCTTGATGCTGCGCCAGCAGATACGTCGCCACGATAAAACGCACCACCTGCGGGTTGTTCACATCCATCGTCGCGATTACGGGGATGATCTTGTCTTTATGGGTGGTAATGGCTCGTAAATGCATGCGCCAGGACCGAGCATACCAACGCTCTAAGGAATTGTTGTTGCTGATCGGCAGCCGATAAGGATAAAGGACATAAGACTGCGTGGCAGTGTCGTATTTGGAGAAGGCATGCTCGATCACAAAGCCATCTAAGTAGTCAATCCAGCGATAATTGCGCGAGTCCCAGCGAACGGTCAAGAAACCGGGACCGCTGGTCTCTTGGATACCTGCTTCCGCAGGTAGAAAAGTGCCGGGGTTGCTACCCAGATTCAGCACCATCGTCAAAGGCATACCGCTGCTGCGAACACGTTCGCTAAGATAAGCAAAGTGCGCGCCAATCGCGCCCCACCAATCGCCCATCGTCGCATAGCCTTGATAGGGGCAGTTATCCTCTGTCCATGCGCCGTCTAAGGCAACCGCTGAGCCAAAGTTATCTAAAAAGGCAAGGTTCGGTCTGCCCGCGCGCTGCCAGTAATCATAAAACTTGCCCCAAGCATGCTGGCGTACATCCAGGCGCCCCACGTTCATAATAAAACGGTCGCGATACGACCCAGCAGCGACACGCGAACCATTGGAATCGTACATAAGAAACCACTCGGGACGATTGACATCACAGTAAAAGAACCCAAAGATATCGCGATTATGCTCTGCAGAGCCATCCATCAAAGAGCAGATAATCGAGGTCGTCAACATATAATTGCAGCCGGGCTGGTAGAAGCTCACGCCTGCCATCTGAGGATTGGTCTCTTGGATCAGCCCCATCGGCGCGCCATACGAAGCGTACTCCTGCCATCCTCCATCAAAGGTGACCGAGTACAGCTTGATTCCGTTCGGCAGAAAATCATAGGGCGTAAAAATCTCTCCCGAAACCAGCCGCAAGTCATCCACCCAAACCCGGGCATTATTTTCGCCAGCCGGAAGATTGACCCGTATTCTAAAAGTGAATGACCAACCTTGAGCGGCATCGTAAGGGTCCACCGTGACTGGGTAGGCATATTCCCGCCAGCCATGATTCTCAGTAGAACTCCTCTTGAAGTAAAAGGGTTGTCCATTTCGCTGGGTGTAGATGTCATAGTTGGCGTTCTGCAAGTTGCTAACCCTTAATGCGAAGCGTAACGACAACTCGCTGCCAGGGAGAGGAGCCGTTGATCCGGAAGCGCGCGCGGTCACATAAAGCACCACGCTGCCCGCCGCATTGGAACCGGAACGGGTCACTTGAAAATGCTGTCCATAGCTCCCTTGATAACGCCCACTGGGAGTGCCGTCCAGGCGATAAGTCAACTGATCTGAGGCGACATTGCTTAAAGTCAATCCCCAACCGTCTGCTAAGCTATCCTTTTGGAGATCGAATTCGCAAGAACCCGACTCAATAAAATAATCGATTTGCCGGGACCATTGAGCGGATGCGCTCATGAGCATCAGCAAAACGAAACTCAAACACACCAAAAACTTTTTCATTTCTCCTCCGAAACACAGGTATACGCTCCCCTATAAACTTTAGCCTTTTTGTATTCGAATTCCTGCATACAAACATAGGTTTGACGCTTAGAAGTGTGCCATGCTTACGCCACATACAAATTGGCAGGGATCGGTCTCTACATTCATCCTACCTTTGGGCTGCAGGCATGGCTCATCAGGAAGAAAGACTCCTGAATCGCAGAAAACATGCTCTTTGTTTTGGATTTCAATCAGCTGCCTGCCATTCTCATAAGGATATAGAGTTTGAATATCAGGCGCGTGACGCGGGCGCTACGCGCCTGAAAAAATCCCAATTCGCTAAAAGTTGGGGAATTTATCCTGAAGATACTCTTCTTTGTCTCATCACCACGCTTAAAACTCGTCCGGCGAACCTAAAAGTCCCGCACTCGGATAGACAAACACCATCCCGGTTTTTGGAGGGATCGCGATAGTCTGACCCTGAAGAACCAACTGGCTATTCCAGAGAAGCATGGTCGCTGGCATGGTGAACTGATACGTTGTACCCGTTCCGGGATCGGTCGGGTTCACCAATACAAAGCCATTCTCATACTGTCTGTAAAACAGTCCGCCGGTGATAAAACTGCCCTGAATCACTTCATAATCACCGGTATAGTTGCCCAGCGGCATGAAGAGTTCCGGCACCACCGCGCAAGTGGGATGACGCTGCCCTGGACCTTCCCGCCCCGATAATTTTAGATAAGTGCCTTGATGCTGTGCCAGCAGGTAAGTCGCCACAACAAAGCGCACCGCCTGCTGATTGTTCACGTCCATGGTGACAATGACGGGGATGATCTTGTCTTGATGTTGGGTGATGGCTCGTAAATGCATACGCCAGGACCGAGCATACCAGCGCTCTAAGGAATTGTTGTTGCTGATCGGCTGTCGATAAGGATAGAGGACATAAGACTGTGTGGCAGTGTCATACTTAGAGAAAGCATGCTCAATGACGAAACCATTCAAATTTTCAATCCATCGATAGTCTTCTCCCTCCCAGCGATGAGTCAATATTCCGGGACCGCTGGTCTCTTGTATACCTGTCTCTGCGGGCAGGAAGGTGCCGGGATTGCTGCCCAAATTCAGCACTAAGGTCAGGGGAATATTTGATTTTTTAATTTGCTCGCTGAGATAGGAAAAATGCGCGCCAATCGCGCCCCACCAATCGCCCATCGTCGCATAGCCTTGGTAGGGACAAGGGCTCCAAGCCCAAGCGCCGTCTAATGCCACTGCCGTGCCAAAATGATCCAGAAACGCCATGCTCGGTCTGCCAGCGCGCAACCAATAATCGTACAATTTTAGCCACGCTTGTTGACGCACATCTAAACGACCTACGTTCATAAGTAATCGGTCCAAGTAGGAACCGGCTGTCACGCGAGCGCCATTGGAAGCGTATTTCAAAAACCAATCTGGGCGATAAAGATCGCAAAAATAGTATCCAAAGATGTCCCGGTTATGTTCTGCTGTAGAATCCATTAAAGAACACACAATGGAGGTGTTCAGCATGTAATCGCAGCCAGGTTGATAATAGGCGATTCCCGCTGCTGCGCGATTGGTTTCCTGAAGCAGCCCTATCGGCGCGCCGTAAGAAGCATACTCCTGCCATCCACCATCAAACGTAACGGAATATAACTTGATGCCATTGGGCAGAGACGCATACGGAACATACGGATGTGACGCCAGCAAGCGCAAATTATCGATCCAAAGTTTTGCGCTATTCGCGCCGGCAGGTAAATTGATCCTTATACGAAAAGAAAAAGACCACCCTTGAGAACTGTCATATTCATCAACCGTGATTGGGTAGATGTATTCACGCCAACCGTGATTTTCCGTTGCAGCGCGCAAAAAATAGTGGGGCTGCCCATTGCGAATGGTATAAACATCATAATTCGCGTTTTGCAAATCGGCAAGTTTCAGAGCGAATTGCAACGATAACTGTCTGTTAGGCTTGGGCATAAAGCCTCCATACGCGCGAGCCAAGACATTAAGCACCACACTGCCTGCCGGGTTCGATCCAGTTCGGTTGACTTGAACAACCTGCGCATAATTCCCTTGACTGTAGCCGCTTGCGCTGCCATCCAACCGGTACATCAATTGGTTTGAAGAAACATTGCTGAGGGTGATCCCCCAGCCATCAGCAAGATTATCTTTCTGAAGATCCAACTCGCAAGACCCAGTTTCAATAAAATAGTCTACCAACCTTGGTCCCTGAGCCATTGCGCAAGACAGTTGCATAAGCAACACGAAAGCTGCATACATAATGAGTTTTTTCATTTACTCTCCTCTAATCAAAAGTTGGCTCAAAGCCTTCTATAAATACTCGAACATCTGTTTGACTCTCTGCCTAATGTTTGACTATCGATTCGAAAATCCTGCTTTATACTCGAAAAAACGCTCTGACCGCTCATTTGTCTACTCTCAAAAATATTAAGTTTCAGAAACGGGCAGAACAGAATAAAAGCCTCGCGCTCAAGATAGACCCCTGCAAAGTGTGCTATACTTACGCCACATGCAAATTGGCGGATGGCGTATTGGAAAACTGGCAGGGATTGATCTCTACATTCATCCCACCTTTTGGCTGCTGGTGCTTTGGTTTGGGCTGCAGGCATGGCTCATCGAGAAGAGTGTCTCAAGCGTCGTCGAAAACATGCTCTTTATTTTGGCGGTCTTCGGCTGTGTGACCTTACATGAATTAGGGCATGCCTTGGCAGCGCGTCAATACAACATTCAAACAAAAGATATTGTTCTGATGCCCATTGGCGGCGTGGCTCGGTTGGAACGTATGCCCACCAAACCGCTGCAAGAACTTTGGATCGCATTGGCAGGTCCCTTGGTCAATCTCTTTATTGCAGGCGTTCTCTTTACCTACCTGCTGTTCACGCACGCGCTCTCGATGACGGGCGTCAGTATTGAGGTCGGTTCTTTTGCGATGCGCCTCATGTTGACGAACCTATTTTTGATGGCATTCAATTTACTTCCCGCCTTTCCTATGGATGGCGGTCGTGTGACGCGCGCTTTGTTGGCAACTCGTTTGGAATACGCGCAAGCCACCCAAATCGCTGCCACTTTAGGGCGAGCGATGGCAATATTGTTCGGAATAGTCGGCATTATGACAAACCCGTTTTTGCTTTTGATCGCCTTCTTTGTCTGGACAGGCGCAGGACAGGAAGCCCGGTCAGCCCTGCTCCGAAGCGCGATTGCAGGAGTCACTGTCTCTCAAGCCATGTTGACCCAGTTTCAAGTCCTCTCGCCCACCGATCCGGTGGCTTGGGTTCTGAACCAGGTTTCAACCGGCTATCAACAAGAGTTCCCTGTGCTGGAAGAGGGGCAAGTTGTGGGCATCCTGACACAGGACTCATTAGTGAATGCCGCGCCAAACGCCACTTTAGAAGTCACAACCGTTGCCAATATCATGCGGCGTGACTTTTTGGCTTTTTCTCCCGACACCACTCTGGAAGAAGCCATCGCCAAAATGCAAGCGGCTCAATTATACACAGCCATTGTGGAAGAGAATGGGCGATTGCTTGGCTTGTTGACTCCTGAAAGCATCAACTCCTATTTGATGTACCGGGACAGCATGACTCAACGCGCCAAATGAAAAGAGCGAGCGGGTAGACTCTATAATGAGAGGAGGTTACCATGAATGATTGTCTGTTTTGTAAAATCGCCGCAAAAGAAATTCCATCCGACGCGGTCTACGAAGATGAACATGTATTTGCCTTCCGGGATATCAATCCACAAGCGCCCTGCCATGTGTTAGTGATTCCCAAGAAACATATCACGCACCTCGCGGACGCGCAACCGGAAGATCAAGCGGTTCTGGGGCATTTGATGCTCATTTGCGCCAACATCGCGCGCATGGACGGCGTAGAGGCGTCGGGGTATCGGGTCGCCTTGAACACTAACCGCCAAGCCGGACAGTCCGTTTATCATCTGCACGCGCATGTGTTAGGCGGTAGAGAAATGGGCTGGCCTCCTGGTTAAACTGTCCAAATTCAACCATTGTGTCATGTGAACTATTCTTAACCGATTTCCCGAATTTCTGAGGGCGGTTCCGCGTTGAGGGAAACCGCGCCCTCCGCTGCCATAAAGTAGACATTTTCGATGCGAACGCCAAACTTGCCCGGCAAATAGATGCCCGGTTCAACCGTGAAGCAGTGTCCTTCTTCGATGGGTTTGGAGTAGGTTTGGGCGATATAAGGCGGCTCATGCACAGCCAACCCGATCCCATGCCCGGTGCGGTGAACAAAGTAGTCGCCATAACCTGCCGCTTCAATCACGGCGCGGGCAGCCCGATCTATATCGCTTCCCAACACCCCCGGCTTAGCGGCTTTGCGCGCGGCTTCATGCGATTTGTAAACAATACGGTAAACCTTGCGCGCTTCCTCCGATGCTTGACCAATACAGACCGCGCGCGTAATGTCGCTGCAATAGCCCTCATACATCCCGCCGAAATCGATCACGACCACATCGCCTTCTTGAAAGGCGCGATGCCCGGTATTGTAATGCGGTTTCGCGCTGTTTTCGCCCGCGCCCACCATAGGAATACCAAAGGCTAATTTGGAACCCATCTCATGCAAAGCGCGCTGAATCGCCAACGCGACCGCCCACTCCGTATGTCCAGGAGCGCAGAGTTCGAACCCTGACACCAGCGCATCGTCGGTCAATCTCGCCGCTTCCAGCATCAGCCCATGCTCCAGATCATCTTTCACCGCGCGAACCGAGGCGATCAATTCACCGCCTGGACGGAACAAGGCAGCCGGTAAGGCCTCTTGCAGCATCAACAAAGCAGAGGCATGCATCTCGTCATCAATAGCGAACACGCCTGCCGGTAAATTCTGTGCTTGAGCAAACGCCTGGAGGGTCCCCATCGGTCCCGCCGAGTCGTGCCAGTGATAACCAATCGCCCAGCCTGCCGGATTCTCACTTGCGCTCTGCATGCTTAAATCTGGCACAAACCAGAAAGGCTCGCTTTCGCGGGGAACCGCTAAGAACATAAGTCTTTCCAAAGGCGGCTCCTGAAAACCGCTCAGATAGAGCATGTTCACGGAGGTGGCAGCCAGAAACATATCCACGCCCTGGCTCCACATCGCCTGTTGCAACGCCTGAGCGCGCCGGGAGTAAAGCGATTTCAAATCGGTGTTGTTCATCCGCTCGTCTCCTGTTTCTTATATCTGCATCAGCCAATCATGCAGCAGGTAATACACGCGCCCCACCAGCAGCGCCATACGCGCCATCAGCGTATTGCCGAAAATTGCGCCGAGCGCGATCATCAACATCCAGCGCCCCAAGACCGCCGTGCGTTTGACGGGTCCCCGCTGCTCAAACGAGAACAAGAAATAGGTCAACACCGACAGCAACACAACGATGAAGATAAAGTTATTGATCGCATTGGAAGCCAGTAATCCTTCATTCGCGCCTGTGGGAATGATCGGCTTAAAGGATGCATAGATCTGCGGCACATACAGCGAGCAGAATTGTTGGAAGAACAAACCGGCTGACGCGCCGATCAGAACACCAATCACGATGCGGCTCACCCAGCCATACTTCTCGCTATAGATGAAATAGAGCCACATTCCAAAGGGGACTGCAAAAGCCCACCACCACGCGCCTTCGGTCAATGGGAGATACCAATATTTATACAAAATATCGCCCACTAAGGGACCTAACGAGTATCCCGCCGCTAAACCAATGAACAGGTGTTCGAAAAGGCGATAGGCAGGGTTTTCGCGATAGAGAATACTGTAGAGCGCTACCGTGCAGATCGCGCCGATCCAGATTCCCATTCGCTCCAGACTCAAAGGTAAGAAATCGTTCAGCCACTCCATCCTATGCTTCTCCCTGCGCTCGCCGCGCCATAATCATCGCGAGATTGCCCAACCCGATAAACAATAAAATCAACACGTGAGAGAAGGAAATCGCATTGATAAACTTATGCCCTAATCCCGTCTCTCCCATCAGTTGCTCATATTCATGCGCGCCTTTCAACCCTGTGATCATGCCCACTAACTGCTTGGAGTCCAGATAGGTAAATCCTTCCGCTGCCATCACCGAAGTCGGCGCGTACCCGACAATCAAGTTGGGGGGGCGATAGGATATCCAGTAAGGCAGTGTGCCAGACGGGGTCACATCGATCACCATTTTATAATCTTTCAGCGATTTCGCTCCCTGCAAGACGGGCAGTTGATCGATGGGGGTTCCTTCCACATCCTGCTTGACCGCTTCTGAAAGATTGGAACCCATCCCTCGAATCGCCGCAATCAGATCGGTGACAAAGCCCAGATGCGCCCATTTCTGCCCATAAGTATGGTATTCCGCATTGTCGCTGCTCTGTGTGACGCCTACCGCAATACGCTTAGAGAGGTCTCGCGATTGCGCTTCATTGGAGACCAAAGTGAACCGCGCGCCCTTGCGTATCAAGTGTTTGATAATTGCCTCTAATTGAGGCTGATTCTCCGCCATGGTACTTGCGCTCCAGTTGGAAGAAATCATCACCAAATCGTTCGGCTGCAACGAGTCCACCGCGTCATACAGCCCGCGCGCCGGGCTGGTGATCGTGGCTGGCATTTTGAAAGGAAACATCAAGAAGACCGCGATATTCAAAAACAGGATCAAATAGAGAATGCGCCGATCTACCCTAATCAGTTTTGTCCAAATATTTTGTTGTTGCATGCGCTCCTCCTTAAACTCCCAACCCGCGATCCATGCTGAGCCAGAGTCGAATTGCTGTCGCCAATCCGCCTACGGCTACCCCAAATTCGATGGCGCGCGTTGCGGGCGCGTTCAGCGTCTTCAATATCCAGTCTGCCATCGTGGGTAACTTCAAGCTGTAAAGAATAGCAGTCAACGAAAAAGGCTCTTTCGCATACTCGGGAGGCAATTCGGCTGGCAACCCAATCCCTTCGCTAATCGCTTTCCCCAAAGGCACGATCCCTATCATCACGATCATTGCCGTCGCCATCAGAATCGTTGCTTCAATCGAGCGAATGCGGAAAGCGCGATAGGCAGCCGAGAAGATGTAGAAGGCGATCAGCGAAAACATGGCGGCGTCCATCTGCACAATCATGTTGTTGAATAAGACGGAAAAAATATACTCGGCGGTTTCGTTGGTCGCGACCAGGGGCTGCCCCTCCACGTTTTTTTCGCCCAAAGAATGCCAGATACTGAGGAACCCCATGACCACCAGAGAGATTAGCAGCGATGCGCTATATCCCCACTGCGCGCGCTTCTGAACCACATTACGCAAGTGTAGTCGCAGCAGGCCGTAGGTTCCCAAACCCAGCGCCATGCCTGCCACCACTTGCAAAAAGTTCTGAATCTGCAATGTCGGATCAGATAAGAAATTTTTGTCTTGACCGTCTACCGGCTGAGCAGGCAAGAAAAACTCCAGAGCAAAAATGAGTCCCGCTATGAAAGTCACCGCCACCACTATGGCGCGTCGCCCCTGCGTCGATAGCATTTGCAATAGAAAGACCAAGCCAAACATGCCCAGGAAGGCTAACACGACAATGGCAGCCATCATCCATGTTGCGCCGTCCCTACTCATATCAAGTGCAAGTTGCATAACACTCTCCCCTCAAAAAACACGCTTCTCTGTTCTTACTTATTGTCCTTCACCCTTAAAGAAAGCGTCCCAACCTCCCGCTTTACCAAACACTCCCAACAAGGGCGTATCGGTTCCCCAAAAAGTGGCGACTAACGAGCCAAACAAAATCAAGGACGCGAACAGGATTTTTGCCCAGTCCTGCCCCACCAAACTGCCCAGCAATACCGGTTCACGGCTCAGGTACGCGCTGGTCGCGTAAAACTCTTCGCCGATAATGGTATAGTCGCAAGCCGCCACAAAGAATGGGACCTGCGTTGTGCTGACGGTTCCCGCGATCTGAATCGCGCCCACCATATTGCCTGTCTCAGCAAAGATCAGCGACTCCGCAAAGAATTCTCCAAACATGAAGTTCGCCGCCACCTTTTCTCGCTGCATCAAGCCCGCTGCGCCGGAAGCAAACGCGAACTGACGGTCGGATAAGAAGCGAATGGAGTCCGGTTCATACAATTCGGGGCGTCCCGCCTCTTGATAAGCTTCCTGGATCGTCTCTTGCGCCACCGTGTAGACGGTTGGGTTTGCCGTCAGGAAACGCATCGGAGTGGCAAAACGCGCCGACTCCCGCGTGATATACTTGAAAATGTTGAGCGACTGCATCGCGATCACGCCGAACGCGGTCATTCCCGGAATCAGCAGGATCGGTCGTCCCATTTCGGTGGCTCTTCCAATCGCGTCATCAATCGCGTCCAATCCCGCGATCCGGCGAATGTAAAGCGCTCTGCCCTTACGCGCCCTGAAAATGTTGAAGAGAATAAACAGCGAAATGATCGCGATCAGTATCGCGACAAACCAGTTATCCTGAGCATGTTGAATCGACATTCATCTTTCTCCCTATGCGATGAAGACACACTACTTCGCGTCCTGCTTCGAGGCGCGTTTTGCCAGCTGACGCTCCACTTCTAACTCTTCGATCCGCTGGATGAGCCGTTCGAGGTTCTCGCGCGACTGGAACAACTGCGAATATTGATCCACCCGGTCGAACCCCAAAAAGGGAACCAGCATGGGCGAAAAAACAATCGCCGCCTGCGACGCCACAAACGTCACAGGCTTATGCATTTCCAAAAACAGAATCGAGGCAGACCCCAATCCGCGTTGAACCAAATTGGTTGCCAATCGCTCGATCAAGTCTATCTTTTCTTCTTCTGTCAAAGGCTGTGTCCAGAAATCTCTCATTCGTTCTACCCGGCTCGCAAAAGAGCGTCAATGCGCTTATATTCTATGACGAATGAGGGTCTCCTGCCTGTTCGCAGCCCGCGAGTGTCGTTTCTTCCGATTTTGGCTCGCTTGCCAGCACCGAATCGGGCGCGTACCTCTGAATCCAGTCGCGAATCTCCGCCTCCTGATCATCGCCGTATAGCAGATAGACTCCTCGGTAGGCATCCAAGCGGCTGGGCTGCGCCAACGGGCTTAACAGCACCCCATGCGTATCCCAACGAATACGCTTGATTCTGCTCCAAAGCAGTAAACGAAGTCCAAACGCCGTCCGCTGACGCGCGCCTTCAGAGTCGATGCGAAAGCGTATCGGAAACAGATAGTCCGCGGTGGCGGATAACATAATCCAAAAGCCCACTGCTGCAAACAGCCAATGCCTCATCAAAACATACCCCAACACCGGCGCGCCGATCAGCGCCAACAAAGTCAAGGGCAGTTTTTCGGGAGATTGCCGGATGAGATGCACCGTCCATTCTAACTTCGCGTTATCCGTGCCTGTATCGGTCATAGGACATGAATTTCGCGATAAATCCGCCGTTCCCTACCCCTCTGCTCACTGAATTTGCAGAGAGGGATCGCCAAACAGCATAAATTTCATCCCTTGAAAAAAGATACTGGGCGGATACCAATCGTTGTTCGGCTTCAGTTCCGCCAACCGTTCCTGTCGATGATAATACGCGAGGGCTTTCTTCCAGCAATCCCCCAATCGATTGTTCTCAGGCTGCGCCAACGCCTCCACAAATCCATGAAGCAGGGTCATGCCACAAGGCTGACTTCCCGTATTGCAGCCAATGTAGGCGACCGCGCCATTCGAGCCGCCTTTCAACAACTGTTCCCCTAAGCCTGTAACGTTATGCTGGCGTTGATAGGGTGAAGGCGGAGGCGGAGGCTGGGTGAAAACCTGACCGTGATTGGTTCCCGCATGCGCTTTTCCTGTCACGTCCACATACGGCTCATAGGGCGGTAAAGGCGCGAAGTAGGCGGTACTGCACCCCACCGAAAACATCACAGGCAGATGGTGCGCGTTTTTGGTGCGGTTCAAAGCCTCCACCGAATAACAGCCTTCCCAAACACGCTCGCTGCCATGCCCGCTGTGAAACACAAAATCAACGCCTTGATTCAGCGCGGACAGCAACGCGGGTTCATCCGGTGGCTGCGCTTCGGGGTAGTTCGAGTCGCGGTAAAAACGATGCTGGATATGCCAACTGTCGGGGAGTTGCTGACTCATACGCTCCATGGCAGGACGGGCATCGATCCAACCCGAAACCATAAAGAAAATCGCGGAGACCGGAAGACTTTTTCCTCGTCTCGCGATTCGTTTTTCGTAGTCGATGCTCTTTTCCACAACGATTTTGACCTCTTCCGGCGCGCTGACTGTCCAGCGACCAACCGCGATTTCTGGCAGATAATCCACGTCATCAAAGTTAATCGGATCGCTCTTGTTCTTTTCGCCGCGCGTCTCGCCGTAATAGCCCCCATGAAACCCCTCCTTCTGGGCGTTCCAATCCTCAAAACTACCGTCTGCCTTCGTTAAATCGGCATAATACAGGTCGCTGGGATAAAAGGCGTAATCAAAAGCGGCAGGCGTCACGCGATCCAACACCATATAGCGCGTGGGCATCACATCGCAATCGCCCACCAGCAGCGCATAGGCGAGGTTGCGTTTTTTGTGGAGTTCAAACAAATACCGCTTCAGACGCTCCGGGTCATCGCCTCGTTTACCGGCTCTTAAAGCCGTTTTCAAAGAGACCAGTTCCACGCGCAGCTGCTTTTGTTTATGAGCGACATACGATTTGAGCGCGGCATGAAAAGCGTCGGGAGCGATGATGACCAGCAGCCGAGAATCTTGCGCAGCGCAAACGCCGGGTATCGCCCCTCCCCCAAAGAGGCTGACGCAAAGCAGAAGAAAGACGCGTATGAGTGTCATATGCCTATCAAGTTTGCGCTGCCCCGCGCATTTCCTGCTGCCAAGCGTCGCGAACCCTTGACAAATCGAGTCAGAACAGGCTATAATAATGATGGTTAAGCGGGGATAGCTCAGTGGTAGAGCTCTGGCTTCCCAAGCCAGGAGTCGCGGGTTCGAGTCCCGTTCCCCGCTCCAAAAGATCATCCTCTTGATCCCGCGATCCCAATAAGTAGCAGGAATCGTTTCGCAACAACCGAAAATACATTTTATATGGAGAGGACGAGAACAATCTCGCAAACAACTCACAATGAGGAGAGTGATACATCATGCCAACCGTAACTGTAACTCTGGACTGTGAAGCGGACGCTTATCCCCGCTGCTATACCCCTGACTATATCAAAGTCGCGGAAGAATTCACAATCCCGTTCACATGGCTGCTGCAAGTTTCTGGAAAAGACCCAATGGGCAACACCAACCTGTATTACAAAGAGTATCTCCACCGAATCCCCTCTTGGCACGAATTTGGCTTGCACTTGCATTTTGAAGATCGCGAAGGGCGTTATGTGGAAAATCCCAAAGACCGCGCCGAAATGATCCAGATGGGAAAAGACATGGTCAAACAGGCGCATATCAAACCGACCTCCTTCCGGGCAGGCAGCTACGCGCTGATCCCGTCGGATTTGAAATATCTGGAAGATATCGGTATTTTGGTCGACTCCAGCCCCATCCCCGACGCCGACTACAAGATGTTCGTGGATTGGAACGGCGCGCCCTCAAAACCCTATCATCCCTCTTACGATGATCTGTGCAAACCGGGCGAGGCGAAACTGCTGATGGTGCCGGTTGCCACCCACCAAGGCAAAGTCGCTTACCTCGATGAAGGTTGGGACACCTTAAAAGGCATTTTAGAGCATCACCTGAACCAGCAGACCCCGGTCATCTGCCTCGGCGGTCATGACTATCAAGACGGCGTCGATACCCTGCGCGAAGCGATTCTATTCATGAAACAGCACGGCGCTCGGTTCACTTCGCTGACTCAACTGGTTTCGGAGACGACTCTGTGATCGATGCGCGTTGGGAAAAACTGGCGCGCCTGCTAACACACCACTCCGTAGAAGTCAAACCGGGCGAGCGCGTTCTGATTGAAGGCTTTGATATGCCCGCCGAGTTCGTCGCGCTGTTGACGCGGCATGTGGCGGAAGCAGGCGGTGAACCACTGGTCGAACTGAAGTCCAATCGCGTGCTTCGCGCGCTCTATCAAACCGCGCGCGAATCGCAGATCGCTCAAATCGGCGCATGGGAAAAAGCGCGCATGGAGCAGGTACAAGGCTACATCGGTCTGCGTGGCAGCGGCAACTTCGCGGAAATGGCAGACGTGCCGGCAGAAAAAATGCAGATCGTTCGCAAACATTGGTGGACGCCGGTTCATCTGGAAACGCGCGTGGCAAAAACCCGCTGGGTGGTGCTTCGCTGGCCGACTCCCGGCATGGCGCAAGCCGCCAACATGAGTACCGAAGGCTTTGAAGAGTTCTATTTCAAGGTCTGCACGCTCAATTATGGGCGCATGGAGCAAGCAGTCAAACCCCTGGTCGAACGCATGCACAAAGCCAAGAACGTCCATATTGTGGGACCCGGCACCGACCTGCGTTTCTCCATTGAGGGGATCGGCGTCATGCCCTGTTTCGGCAAACGCAACATCCCGGATGGCGAATGTTACACATGTCCCATCCGCGACTCGGTGGAAGGCGAAATCACCTATAACACTAACAGCGTCTATGAGGGCAATGTCTTCCGCGGCATCCGCTTCAAATTCAATGCAGGCAAAATCGTGGAAGCCGATTGCGCCAACGATGGCGAGCGCGCAGGCGCGGGCAATCCAGAGAAGTTAAATCGTATTTTGGATACCGACGATGGCGCGCGCTATATCGGCGAATGGTCGTTCGGTTTCAATCCGCATGTGCTTCATCCAATGAACGACACCCTGTTCGACGAGAAGATCGCTGGCTCATTCCACTTTACGCCCGGCAACGCCTATGGAGCGGCGGACAACGGCAACCGGTCTCAGGTGCATTGGGACATCGTCATGATCCAACGCCCAGAATATGGCGGCGGCGAAATTTATCTGGACGATGAATTGGTTCGGAAAGATGGGATTTTTCTGCCGGAAGACCTGCGCGGTCTCAACCCCGACCAATTAAGCATCGAGGCTTAAGGACAGATTGACACTTTCCCTTTCTGTTCTTCGACAGGGAGGGAATTCAGGCGCACAATGACGTGCGCCTGCTTGCTTTTTCCAGAGGTATAATTACTTCGGAGGCAACTATTAATGGCATTGCTCACTTTTCAAGGAATCTACAAAAACGGCAAAATTGAGATTTTGGAAGCGCCTGAAGACATCAGCGAGTCGAAGGTATTGATTACATTTTTAGATACACCCGAATCGGCTTCTCAAAAACCTTCATCGTTGCGTGGACTCTGGAAGAATCGCTTCCCTGCCGATTTTGATCTGGATCATGCCTTAAAAGAAATCCGTTCTGAATGGGAATCCAATGGAGAAACAAATAATCAATGAAAGCCTATGTCGCGGACACCCACGCGCTCTTTTGGTATCTTACCAACGACCTTAAATTAGGAAAGAATGCTTCTGAGGCATCTGATGAAGCAGACAAAGGGAAGCCATTATTTTGATTCCAGCAGTTGTAGTCGCCGAGTTATATTATCTTAACCAGAAGCAGAGTCAACCTATTGATTTTAATGCAACGCTCGCAGCCTTTTTCGCTTCTGCGTCCTTCAAGTTTGTGGATTTCCGAGCCTCAGACGTAAGCGACTTCGCGCACTTGCATGCTATCTCTGAAATGCATGACAGGATGATAGTTTCTGTAGCCCGTCAAAGAAATTCACCCTGTTTAACGATGGATCGCAATATTGTCGAGAGTGGGGTCGTTACGACGTTATGGTAAGATTCTTCGATCTTATCTCCCAACACAAAAACTAATGATTGGGTCAATGGTTTCTTCATCCTGCTTGCTTTGAAATCACGACTCAGTCACCAGAGTGAGTTTTATCTTTTTGCCCGCCCAAAAACGATAAAGCGCGTCCCTCTTTTCAGGTATAATCTTCCATCGCAAATGGTAAGGGTAGACCTCTGTATCCGTCCCCCCCCAACAACCCATATGGAGAGACATCCTCTTAAATGCCTAAACAGCCGATAAGGTGATCGAATGGAGAGTTCTGAACGAATACCCGCATCGATCCGAGGAGTTCTTGAGCAACGCGCTGGAACTCCCACTGAGATTGAGATTGCAGCCGCCTCTGATATAACGCCTGAAGGCAGATTTGGCGAAAGTTGGCTGCTCTTGACGAAAGGCGCGCTCTGGGTCATAGACCGTCAGCCGACCGCCTTAGAAGAATCGACCAGCGCGCGGCTCCCGTGGCTCAAAAAAAATGGGCGATACGGTCACGCCGCTCACGACACCCCAATCGGCTCCGAAGACTCTTTGGACACCGCCAACACTGCCATTCGCCATGAACTGCCTTTGGGCAGCATCCGAGAAGTCAAAACCTTGCAACTCGTCGGATGCTCCGCCTTAGAAGCGCATATGGATGATGGGCGCAAAATCGAATTGATTCGCTACACCAGCGCGCTGGCGAACCAGTTCGGTCAAGCGCAAATGCATATCGAGTCGGTGTTGAAAGGCGAAGAGCCGCCCATCTTTGAGAAAAAAGACACCATCTGTCCCCGGTGTGGACGCCCTATCCCCGAAGACGCGATTTCCTGCCCTGCCTGCCGTTCGCAAAAGCAGATTCTGCTGCGCACGATGCAGCTCGTCCGATCCTATTGGCGTTGGATGGTAATCTCCAGTCTGATGGCTGCCCTCACGGCAGCGGTCGAATTGGCGCCGCCCTATTTGACCATGCTGCTCATCGACAAAGTGCTGGTCCCCCGCGAAAACGCGCATCTGTTCGTCTGGTTACTCGTTGCGCTCATCGGGATACGCCTCTTCGGAGTCACGGTCAACATTATGCGCGGGCGGCTTTCCGCTTGGATGGGCAGCCGAATCGCGTTCGAGTTGCGCTCAAAACTTTACCAACATCTCCAGTGGCTCTCGCTTAGCTATTATGACCGGCGACAAACCGGCTCGATTATGACCCGCGTCACACGCGACACCGACGCGCTTTACGACTTTCTGGTCAACAGCGCGCCCACCATCACGGTCAACGCGCTGATGATTGTTGGTATCGGCGCGGTGATGATCGCTTTGGATTGGCAACTAAGCTTGTTAGTGCTGTTGCCCGCTCCTTTCATTGTCTGGTTAGGGCGATATGCGTGGCGTCGGATCATTCGGATTTGGCGTCGCCACTGGCATCGCTGGTCGCGTCTCAGCGCGCATTTGAGCGGCACCCTCTACGGCATTCGCGAAGTCAAAGCCTTCACCCAAGAAGACCGGGAAATCAACACATTCAACCGCAGGAACGAAGAGATCGCCGACACCGGTCTGGCAGCGGGGCAGATCAGTTCCACCATTTTCCCGCTGATTTCGTTCCTGGTCATGTCCAGTTCTTTCGTGATCTGGTACTTGGGCGGCAGAGGTGTTTTGAACGGAACTTTCGAATTGGGCAAATTGGTGGCGTTCCTGTCCTATGTGGGCATGCTGTTCGGTCCCTTGAACATCATCACTAACATTATGGATTGGATGTCGCGCACGGTCACTGCCGCCGAACGCATCTTCGAGATTTTGGATACCGAACCCGATGTCCAGGACGCGCCCAACGCGAGCGCGCTCGGCGATGTGAAAGGCGAAATCATATTTGAGGATGTCAGCTTCGGCTACGAGAAACACCGACAGGTGCTTCATGACGTCAGTCTGCATATCCAGCCGGGAGAAATGATCGGCTTAGTGGGACATTCGGGTTCTGGCAAAAGCACCACCATCAATTTGGTTTGCCGCTTCTATGACCCGACTCGCGGGCGGATTCTTCTGGATGGAATCGACTTGCGCGATATTCAGATGAAAGACCTGCGCCATTTTATTGGAGTCGTGCTGCAAGATACGTTCCTCTTTCCCGGCACGATTCGCGAAAATGTGGCTTATGCGCGTCCCGGCGCGACCCAAGAAGAGATCATGATCGCAGCCAAGGCTGCCAACGCGCACGACTTCATTATGCGTTTCCCCGATGGCTATGACACCTGGGTGGGCGAACGGGGACACCGTCTATCAGGCGGCGAACGCCAGCGCATTGCCATTGCGCGCGCCATCCTGCGCGATCCCAAAATCTTGATCTTAGATGAGGCGACCGCCTCCGTGGATACTGAAACGGAACGGCTGATTCAAGAAGCATTAGATCGCCTCATTCATAACCGCACCACCATTGCCATCGCGCACCGCCTCTCCACCTTACGCCATGCCGACCGCATTGTGGTTCTGGAAAAGGGACATTTGGCAGAAGAAGGCACGCACGATGAATTGATGGAAAAAGAGGATGGGGTCTATCATCGCCTCGTCTCAATGCAAATGGAGTTGAGCAAATCCAGGCTGTTTGTGGGATAAAGAATAGGAAAGTTACAGCCAGTTATCTTGTACTTGAAACAAGATGAGTATAGATAAGGTATATTGAAGACAGCAGAGCGGCGGTTTTGTTGGGTATGGACTGCAGGGGTAAGGAGCCTATGGCATGTTGTCGAAAAGAGCCTTTGAAACTGATAAACTCTTTCTGAAGCGCGTTCTTCAGAGCAAAGGGAACGACGCGTTGGCGTTAGAACTCGCGCGCTCGATGGGCGATGAAGCGGTCCCTTGGCTTATCGAGTGGTACACCTACAAAGGCAGCGATGCGATGCATGCGCGCTGTTATGCCGCCTTGACCCAACTGCCCCGAGATGCCGTCAGCACCCACCTGCTTGCCTTTCTCCATGCTCATCCCACATTGAGTGAAAATGAACTGATTCGCTTGCTGAATCTGGCAGACTCGTTTCAGATTGTTTCCGTGCCTGTCTCCATTCTGAGACATCACGCCATGCAGTATCCGACGGGCAATTTGGCTACCATCTATGCGCTCTTTGTGTGAATATGGCAATTCTCAACATGCCTCCTTGATCCACAAAGAGATGCGAAACGCGCTGCCCAAAGTGAATTTCACACCAAAATACTGGTTCTCTGCGCTCTCCTGGTATGTCATCGGACTGCTTTGCCTCACATGCTACATACTGCCTTTTATGATCTACTTCGGTATGAAGCGAATTAAGAACACCCAACGTCTTGTAGATGAAACACAATATCTATTGTTGAAAGCCTCCGATGCCTTTATTCAGTGGCAATCCTACGAAGAGATCGGTCTCTTGGCAGTCTACGCGAGCAGTCGTTTGAAAGATGCCAACTGCCTGCACGCGCTGGTCACTTTGTTGAAACAGTTAGGTCCCCAGAACGAGTGTTTGCTGAAGGGCGAAGAACTCCAAGCGATGCATACCCTGCTGGGAAACCCCATCAGAGACTCAGACAAGATCGTCTTGATTCAAAGCGCGCCCTATTGGGGCAACGATTGGGTTCTTTCTTGGATGAAACGCGCCCAAAATCAACCGCTCTCGCCCGCATTGAAACAAGCCATTTCAGAAACCTTGCCTGTCATGGAAAAAACGCTGCAGACGCGAGTAGAGAAACAAATCTTGCTTCGCTCCGCCGACCTCAGCGATGGAAGCACTCTTATGCGCGCGCCGGAGGCGCATCCAGAAATCCCGAACGAGCAACTCTTGCGAATCAAACAAGAAGAGGAATAAGGATACACTTTTTCTCATCTTTGAGAGAACGACTTGCTATATTCTCGATATTGTTCGAAAGGAAATAACAAAAACCAGTTAACCCCGTAGTTCAGACAACAGCAAAACATTCAAATCATGAAATGATCTTAGGCGTGTATCATTCGTGAGGAAGATTTCACAATTTGCGACTACCGCTGCTGCTAAATGGAGAGAGTCGGGGATACGGTAAGAGTAGTTCACCTGTATCTCAGTCGCCTTTTCGATAACCTCATGCGATAAATCTATGACTTCGTCTACAAAGTGTTGGAAGAACTCATCAAAATCTCTCAATAGATGCTGAGCGCCGTCCCGCATGGGTTTGACGCGACACTCCAAACGTGAAAGCTCACTAACAACAAGGTAATCATCATCTCGCAAAAAGGACTCAACCTCAAAACGAAAAGGCTCAGATTGCTCTACCAGATAGATGATTGGCGCGCTGTCAAGATAGATTTTCCGCATCGTTTACCCATCCATCACGCATATCTTCTAGACGCCGATCCACCTCTTCTGGGGTTGGAGGTTGATGACCCCTCGCGCGTTGGCGCGTATAGATTTGTTCCAGAAGCGCTTGACGCGATTGCGTTCGCTTAGATGGCAACGGATGAACCGTCACCTGAACTGGTCCAAGAAATGGAAGCCCCTCATCTAAAACGATTGTATGATCATCTTTCAAAACACCTCGCAAAACATAAACTTTTCCCACTGAGTCTTCACCTAATCAAGTATAGCATGCGACGCGCTAATTCGCAAAGCGGGTATAATCGCCTTATCCATGAAAGCGGAATCGCGCGCGAAAAAAAAGCTCCTAGCTCAAGCAGCCCTCACCCCCGAGCGGATCGCTGATCACTTGATGGCGGGCAGAAAACGTTTGCTTGCAGACCTGGAAGGCGCAGATATTATGGAATGGATGCGCGCCCATACCCATCTCATCGACACCGCCCTAAAAAACCTCTACGATTTTGCTTGGCAGCAAGCGGCTCAGGACGCGCCTCTCGCGCCCGACCACCCTCTCACGATCCTCGCGACTGGCGGTTATGGACGCGCAGAGTTGGCGCCCCACTCCGACATCGACCTGACCTTTGTGCCGCTGCATGATGGAGACGCCTTCACCGAGCGTTTGGTCAAACACCTCTATCAAGCCATGATGGAGACCTTTCACACGCGGGCGGGTCTCAAAGTCGGCTATGCCTACCGCCTCATGGAAGATTGCCGTTCGCTTGATTTCAAAACCCGCTCCGGGTTGCTGGACGCGCGCTTTGTGGCAGGCAGCCCGCTGATTGCCGCTCAGTTCGAACAAGAGTTTTGGCAATGGTTGGACCCAACCGGCTTTCTGTTTGAGCTCCATCAAGAATATCACGAACGGTTGGAAAAGTGGAAGCATAGCGCGCTCCGAGCTGAACCCGACCTAAAAAATGGCGTCGGGGGTCTGCGCGACTTCCAGGCATTGCGATGGATGGTTCAGATTCGGTTCCAAGTTTCAGGACAGAAAGCGGTCTCCACACTAATAGATCATCAACTGTTGACCGCGAATGAAGCGGCGCAGATGGAAGACGCCTATCGCTGGCTGGGCGATATCCGCGCGCGACTGCAAAAAATCACCGGTGAACCAAGGGACCTGCTGAGCCGCGCTCGTCAAACCGAAATCGCGGCGGATATGATTGGTGAGGGCGAAGAGGCGTTGGACCGCTTTTCCCGTATGCTGCTGAGGCACATGCACACAATGGCGATGTTAGCGAGACAGGGAATGGAGGGCGTGATCCGCTCCCGCTTGGTGTTGGGAATCGGTCTTGATTCTGATCGCTTAGAGATCGTGCCGGTACAGCCCGCATTCAGCCGTGAAGCCGCCGGTTGGCAATTGTGGGTTTTCCGGTTGCTGCAAATCTATCCCCTTGCCTTGGGCGATGAACTCAAACGCCTGCTGTGGATACATAGGCAGACGAATGCTGCTCCATTGGAAGCGCGGGAGATCGGACGATTTTTTGCTTTGCTGCTCAGCGAACGCGGGCGCGTCTATGCCCCCCTGCGCGAAATGACGGATCGGGGCGTGTTGGGATGGGCGATCCCAGAATTCGGGCGCGCGCTCTATTGGATGCCGGGCGACCCCACGCACGAATATACGGTCGGGGAACATACCCTGCGCGCTATCCAAGAGTTGGACGCTTTTTGGAATGGCGACTCTGAACTGTCGCTTGTATTAAGACCGCTGTTTGAACAGATCGCCCGCCCCGAAATTCTCTATATGGCGCTGCTCATGCATGATGTGGGCAAGCCTGAACGAGACATGCCGCATGCCGAAGTCGGCGCTGACATCGTGGCGCGCCTATTGGATGAGTGGGAATGGGACGATGAGGCGATCAGCGATGTGGAGTTTTTAGTTCGCCAGCACCTGCTGATGGCTCAGACTGCCCGACAACGCGACCTGCATTTGGAAGAGACGATTCGGGAATTCACGCGCATGGTCGACACGCCGGAGCGTTTGCAGATGCTCTACTTGCTGACCTGTGCCGACACGCGAGCCGTTGGCGAACGGATTTGGACTCCTGCCCAGGCAGCCTTCCTGCACGAGTTGTACCAGCGAGCGCTGCGCGCCTTAGAATCGGAAGAACCCGACGCGCCGACGCTCCCCTCGATTCGAAAGCGCGTATTGAGAGAACTTTCCAAGCGTCCCATCCCTTCAGAACAAGTCGAGGAGCATGTGGCGCAAATGCCTTCCTCTTACCTGCTGAATGTCCCTGCCGACCAGATGACTTTGCATATTCATTATGTCGAGCGCGCTCGGAGCGGCGAGCCGGTCATCGAGTTCTACAACTCGCCGCAATCGCCCTATACCGAGATGACCGTCTGTGTGGTGGACGACCCGGTGCCGGGGCTGCTCAGCAAAATCGCGGGCGTTCTGTTCGCGCACGAAGTAGAGGTTCATTCGGCGCGCGTCTTCACGCGGGAGGGTCCGCCACAAATCGCCTTAGATACGCTTTGGATCGACATTCGCAACCGTCCTCTCTCACCCAATCAATGCGCGGTCTTAGAAAAATCGCTGCGAGCGGTCTTGAAAGGCGAGCGGTCGGTGGAGCGCCTGCTCCGGGATAAGGGCAAAAACCCCGACGCGCCTTTGTTCGTCTATCGCTTGCAAATGCATGGTGATGTCTCGGACGACCATACCGTCGTTGATTTCCAGTTGCCGGTGGAGGGCGGCGCGTTGTACCGGGCTTCGCATGCCTTGTCGCAAGTGGGTTGGAACATTCATGGCGCGCGGCTGGGGCAATGGGCGGGAAGAACGATTTTAAGCTTCTATGCGACTGACGCGCAGGGCAGCAAAATCGCGCCCCAATATTATCACGAATTGTTTTCTCATACCCAGATGTTAAATGTGAAGTCGTAAGGAGAGGATCACTGCTATGAGAGAGTTGCCTAACGGAATTGTGACGTTCCTGATGACCGATGTGGTCGACAGCGCGCATTTGACCGAGCGCTTCCCCTTGAAAATGCCGGAAATTATCCGCCGCCATATCGAGCTGATCCAGTCAACAGTGGAAAATCGCGGGGGCATTCTCATCAAGAGTCGAGGCGAAGGCGACAGCACTTTCTCTGTTTTCAAGCATGCGCTCAGCGCGTTAGAAGCGGCTATCGATGCGCAGCGCGCCCTACTCAATGAGTCGTTCCCCCTCGATGCTCCCTTTCGGGTTCGGATGGCGATCTATACTGGCGAAGCGGAACAGCGCGAAGGCGATTACTTGGGGGTTGGAACCGTGAATCGCTGTGCGCGTCTGAGAGGGTTAGCGCATGGTGGTCAAATCTTGATTTCACGTTCTACCTGGAGTCTTGCGCAGCATCACTTGCCGGAAGGCGCGCGCCTGTTGGATTTGGGGGTTTATACTTTACGCGGCATCGAGACGTCGGAGCAGATTTATCAATTAGTTCACCCGGACCTTCTGCAGGAATTTCCACCGCTGGTCGAGTCGCCCCAGGCGCCCGTGAACCGCAATCCCGATTTTATTGGACGCAAGAAAATTTTGGGCGAACTACAGCGTTTGATCGGGGCGGGACAGAGCATCGCGTTGACGGGTATGAGCGGAATCGGCAAGACACAGGTGGCGGTAGAACTTGCGTTCTCACAAAGCGCGCCGAGCGCAGGCGCAAGCCCGTTCCCCGGCGGCATCTTTTGGGTCAACGCCTCCGATAACGCCCAATTTCAAAACGACTTGGGAACCGTGGGCGCGCGGTTGGGGCTTTCGCGCGATTACCCGCCTGCCGAATTAGCGAAGCAGGCAAAACAGCTGATCGAACGGATGCAATCGCCTTGCCTCCTAATTATAGACGATTGGGCAGAGCCAGCAGGATTGGATTTGATCCCTCATTCGCGCCATTGCCGGGTGCTTTTGACCACGCGTGCCGGATGGACCGCCCAGCAATCGCTCCGGGCGCGCGGGTTCCAGTTGGTTGCGCTGCCGCCGCTCAGTCAAAGGGAATCGCTGTCTCTATTGCAGGTGCATCGCCGCGCCAAGGGCGCGCAGGAGTTGGAAGCGGTTCGCGAAATCGCGGAGCGCGTCGGCTCCCTCCCGCTGGCGTTGACGCTCATCGCGAATCATGTGGGTTGGCTTGGTATCTCATTTAACGATTACCTTCAGCGTTTGAAGCAGCCTGCCGATATGATGGAGCATTTAGAGCAGGCGCGTGAACAGTTTGCCGCTTTGACCGGACACAGCGGCGAGGTATTCACCGCGATTGCCGACTCTTATGAGCCGTTGAGCGAGCCTGCGCGCGACGCTTTGGCTGCGCTCTGTTTCTGCGGCGGCTACAGTGTATCGCGAGAGTTGCTGCATGCCGCGCAAAGCGGGCTTTCGGTCACGGCGCGCGACGAGCATTTGGCGATCTTGCGAGACCGCTCCCTGATCCGCTTTGAGCTGGACGGCGCGTTGACCGCGCATGAATTGGTGAAAGCCTATGTGCTGTCGCAGGTGGTTCAGGAAGCGCGCCAAGGGGTGTTTCATGCGATGGCGCGGATTCTCGCGAACGAACTTTCTCAGATGAATTTGCACGCGAGTTGGGATCCCCGGCGTTTAGTGGCATCGCAATGCAACGCGGCGATTCAAACGTGTGAGCAATTCGGATGGGTCGAGTCGCAAATGCCATTGCTGATGGCGACCGGATTTTTTGCCTATCATCACGGCGATTACGAGCTGGCAGATCAGCGTTTTGAGGCGGGACTTCAGTTGTCGGAGCGGCTCTATGGACGCGATCATCTGGCGACAGCGCAGTTTATGCGCGCTTTGGGGCGGGCAAGACAGGAGCGGCGTCACCATGACTCTGCGCTGCCCTTGGTGATAGACGCGCTGAGAATCGCGGAGGCAACGGAAAACGCGCCTCCTGATTTGCCGGAATATTATATCAGCGCGGGCTATGTGTTGAAACGCGAGGGCGATTTCTCTTCTAAAATGGAGTTGTATGACCGCGCGCTGCCCTACTATTTGCGCGCTTTGACGCTCAGCGAGCAGGCGAACGACCGCCAGGAAACCTCGCGCTGTCTCAACAATTTGGGAACGCTGTACGAAGAAACGGGCGACTGGGAGCGGGCGTTGGATTTCTTGAACCGCGCGCTGCTTATTGATGAGCAATTGAACGCGCGCGAACGACAAGCCATCCGGCATAACAACATCGGGCGCGTTTTGGGGCGCACGGGCGCATGGGAGCAGGCGGTTCACCATCACCGATTGGCTCTCGATCTCTATCTCCAAATCTATGTGAGCGAGTCGATTCATGTGGCGATGAGTCAGCAATGGATGGCGCGCGCCTGTCTGGAAACCGGCGACCACGCCCAAGCCCGCGCGCTGTTCCAAGACGCCCTGCCCACCTTGCAGCGTCTCTATCCGCCCACCCATCGCATTTGGCAAGAGTGTGAGCCCCTGATGGCGTTGGTTCAGAATGGAGCTTGAGGCGGTATACTTTAAGGACCATGTGGAGACAATCGCCATACGCTGATTTTTTCAAAAAACCGTTTTTGCTGGGCGCGCACCGGGGCGGAAAGGGGCTGCACCCCGAAAATACCGCGTTCGCTTTTCAAGAGACCGCCAAACGCTTTCCCGACTGTTTGCTGGAAACGGACGCGACCATGACGCGGGACGGGCAGATCATCCTGCTGCACGATGACACCGTCGACCGTACCACGAACGGCAAAGGCAAACCGGGAGAGATGACCTTAAAAGAGATTCAATCGCTGGATGCCGGATTCCATTTCACCAAAGACGGCGGGCAAACGCATCCTTACCGGGGCAAAGGGATCAAGATTCCTACCTTGCAAGAAGCCTTGCGCGCCGCGCCGAAAAGCCGCTTCCTGATTGACATCAAAGGGCGACAACCGGAAGAGACCGAAGCCATTATCCGAGCCATTCGAGAAGTGAACGCCGAACGCCGGACATTATTGGCTTCGTTCATTGCCGACACCATGAAACTCGCCTGCCGCCTCGCGCCCGAAATCCCCACTTGCTATGATTTCACCACCGGCGCATCGCTTTTGGCTGCCATCCGTAGCAGCGGATGGGACTCCTATCAACCGCAAGCGCAGGTCGTTTCCCTGATGAAGGAGATGGTTCCACAGTTCAAACTGACGCCCGAAGAGATCGGCAAAGTGCGCGCAAAGGGTATTTATTTTCAGATTCACACGCTGGATACCCGACAAGAGATGGAAGAATGGCTGCGGATTGGCGTGGACAGCATCCTGACCAGCCACCCAGAGATGCTCTTCGAACTGATCAAAGCGCAATCGCGTTAAGGCGAAGACTATACGATGAAAGTGGTTGAGTTCGTGAACATGCATGCCGCGACCCTGCGCGAAAACTCGGTGCTGCGGGATGCGGTGGACAAATTGTCGCTCTATAAAGAAACGATGCTGCCCGTTCTCAATGACGAGGACATGCTGATCGGGCTTCTCACCGAGCAACTTGTCTACGCTGCCTGCTTTGAGGATTCTTCTGAGAAAGGCTCCATCCAGACACCCATGGAAGAACCCGTCACGCGCTGGATGCTGTCCCCCATCAGCATTGAGGAAGACGCGGACCTGAGCGAGGCGAGGCAGCTCATGGCGCAGCATGGTTTAGACTGCCTGCCCGTGTTAAGTCAATCGCGTTTTGTCGGAACCCTGCGATTAATCGACACCTGCCTGCCCCTCGCGCATGAAGAGTTGTAGGGACGAAAGGGAAAATTTCTCGTCCCTCATCCCACACTCCTCCCTACGCGCCGCCCGCATAAACGGCTTGAATCACTTCGTTCGGAACCGTGATCCCGCGCATGACCTTCTCGCGTCCATCCTCCAACATCGTGCGGTAGCCCTGTTTGCGCGCGACTTGCATGATCTCATCGCCGGAAGCATTTTGGACAATCGCTTCGCGAATCTCTGGCGTAATGTTCAATAGTTCAAAGATGCCGGTTCTGCCTTTGAATCCCGTTCCGCGACACGATTGACAGCCCTTTCCGGTCGCCAACTTCAACTGAGCCGCCTGCTCCGGCGGAATCTTCAATGCCGCCAATTCATCCGGCGTCGCCTGATAAGCCACCCGGCAATCAGGACACACCACGCGCACCAACCGCTGCCCCATCGCGCACGCCAGTGTCGCGGAAATCAGATAATCTTCCGCGCCCATATCGATCATACGGCTCAGGCTCTCAATCGCGTTGTTCGTGTGTAAGGTCGAGAGCACCAAATGCCCTGTCAACGCGGCTTGAATCCCGATATTCAGCGATTCGCGGTCGCGAATTTCACCGATCATAATCACATCGGGGTCATGGCGCAGCATCGCCCTCAGCGCGCGCGGGAACGTGATCTTTTCAGAGACCTGCACCTGCATCACATTATCCGGGAACTCATACTCCACCGGGTCTTCCACCGTCACCAAGTTTCGCTTCTTCCGATCCAGCGTGTTCAGCGAGGCATAGAGCGTCGAGGTTTTGCCCGATCCGGTCGGACCCGTGACCACCAGCATCCCATACGCGGTCTGCAGGGCGCGTTTCCAACTCCCCAACACATCGGGCGGCATACCGATTTTGTCCAGTTCCACGCGCATGCGCGCTGGGTCCAGCAGCCTCATCACGATACGCTCACCATTCAACGAAGGAATACACGAAACGCGCGCGCTCAGTTTGCGATCCATATACTCCATATCGATACGCCCGTCCTGAGTGTCGCGCTTCTCATCCAAATGCATGTTCGCCGCCAGTTTCACCCTCGCCAGCATCGCCTGGGCGATCTCCGATTCTTGAATCAATTCCTGCTCATGCAGCACGCCGTCCACACGAAACCGGACCCGCAACATGTTGCGTTCCGGGTGCATATGAATATCTGACGCGCCCGCTTCCAACGCTTGAATAAACATATAATCCACGCGCTGAACCGCCAATGACATATCTTCGCCGCCCATCTCGCGCAGCGTGCCGGATTGACGCATTAAGATACGAAACATTCTGCCTGAGCCGCGTGGGTTCTGTCCACTATACATCCTCTGTCACCTCTCCCCCTAAATTAGGCAAGCCCCTGCCCGACTCCTGCTATACTAAAGGAATAGATTGAGAAGGCATAGATTGAGAGAACTCTGTGTGCTGAACAACTAACTATAAAAATCCGTGCCAAAACCAAAGATTTTTCTTGAATCACTTGACTTAGCCCTGCCTTGTGCAGGTATAATGTATGGCTTTGCGTAATGCAGGAGGGAACTGAATGCGTATTGTCCGCCACCAAAAAAAACGTGTAGAAACGATCCTCGAGCCGCCGCACCTCATAGAAATGCAATTGAACTCGTATCGATGGTTTCTGGAGGAAGGGCTGCCCGAACAATTCAAAACTTTTTCGCCCATTTATGACCTGACAGGACAACACTTTATCGAATTTGTCGATTTTACGCTGGGAGAACCCAAATATTCGCTGGAAGAGTGCCGCGAGCGCGAAATGACCTTCGAGGCGCCGTTGCGCGTGCTGGTGCGCTATGGCGCAAAAGAAGGCGAGATCAACGAAACCGAAATCTATCTGGGCGACCTGCCCTTAATGACCGACAGCGGGACCTTTATCATCAATGGGCGTGAGCGCGTCATCGTCAGCCAGATCACCCGCTCGCCCGGAGTCTACTTCGCAGACGACGTGGACTATACCATGCAGATTCTAGTTTCCAGCCGGATCATCCCCACCGAGGGACCGTGGATGGAAATCGACAGCGACCAGAACTGGGTCATACGAGCGCAAATCCATCAATCGAAGCGCGTGCCAATTACGCAAATGATGAAAGCTTTCGCGGCGTTTGGCGACGAACGCAACGGCGAGTCGCCCCGCGCTGCCGTTGAAATGATGTTGAAAGACGCCATTCATTGGCGATTGGAAGAGGACCTTGTGGACCAAGAGACTGGCGAAGTGGTTCAGGCGGGAACCCTTATCACAGAAGAATTACTCAATGAGAACCCCGGCTTGGGCAACCGAAAGGCGATGGTGAACATTCCTTACGCGACGGACAAGGATGGACGCCCCACCTTGACCAACGAGGTGATTTTGATGCTGTTCGGACGCCGGGAAACCCTCCAGAACCCGGCGCGGGACGAACTCATCGGCAAACGCCCTCTCAGCGACATTATGGACCCCAGCAAACCGGACAAGACGATGGTGAAACGGCTCCAAAGAATCGAGCGGGAAGTCGCGAAGAAAATCGAAGCGCTGGGCATGGAGCAGTTGGAAGTTCTTGCCGTTCCGAAATTTGTCGAGTCCACTTTGGACAGCGACCCAACCGCCAACTCGCGTGAAGCGATTTTGGATTTCTATCGCCGTGTCCGACCGGGCGAACCCGCCGTGGAAGAAAATGCGCGCAACGTCTTTTACTCGCTGCTGCTTGATCCGCGCCGCTACGACCTGGCGAAAGTGGGACGCCACCAACTGAACCGGAGACTGCGTATCGGATTGCCGATTGTCCACCGGCGAATCACGGTTGCCGACTTAGTGCGGACAGTCAACTATATGATCGAGATGCGCGAAGAATCTTACGGTTCGGACGATATCGACCACTTGGCGAACAAGCGTGTGCGCTCTATCGGCGAACTGTTGCAGTCGCACCTGCGGGTGGGTTTCCTGCGAACCGAAAAAACGGCGCGAGAACGCATGACCACCGCATCCGACACCGATCAGGTACTGCCAAGCGTTATCTTGAGCGTGAAACCGATCTCGGCGGCGATTCGGTCGTTCTTCGCCACAAGCCGCCTGTCTACCTTCATGGACCAAACCAACCCGCTGGCAGAACTGGCAAACAAGCGACGCCTCTCCGCCTTGGGACCGGGTGGTCTGACCCGCCAGAGCGCAAAGTTGGAAGTGCGCGACGTTCACCGTTCCCACTACGGGCGCGTCTGCCCCATCGAGACGCCGGAAGGTCAGAACATCGGGCTGATCAACCAGCTGACGCTTTATGGCAGAGTGGACGAATTTGGCTTCATCCGAACGCCCTACCGTATCGTAAAAGATGGACACGTAACCGACGAAATCGTCCATATGTCTGCGGCAGAAGATGATGATCTCTATGTCGCGCCTGCCGATGTGCCGATTGACGAAAACGGTCGAATCATCTCAGACGATGTGCAAGTGCGTCACCAGGGAACCTACCCCACCGTTAAGCGGGAAGATGTGCGCTATATGGACGTCGCGCCCGCCCAAATCTTCTCGGTCTCGACGGCGATGATCCCGTTCGTGGAAAACGACGACGCGAACCGCGCGCTGATGGGAGCCAACATGCAGCGCCAAGCGGTGCCGTTACTGAAGCCCGATGCGCCGCTGGTGCATACCGGCGCGGAACGGAAAGCCGCTTATGACGCGCCCAGTGTCGTGGTGGCAGAAGCCGACGGCGTGGTTTCTTTCATCTCTTCGAACGAGATTCGAGTGACCCGCGAAGATGAACATATAGACACCTATTCCTTGACCCATATGCATCAGTCGAACAAAGGCACGACCTTTACCTACCTGCCCTGTGTGCGTTTAGGACAGCGCGTTCGCGCAGGCGAGCCTTTGGCGGATGGCGCCAGTACCGAGAACGGCGAACTCGCGCTGGGCAAGAACATCTTAGTCGCGTTCCTGCCCTGGGGCGGCTACAACTATGAAGACGCGATCTTGGTTTCCGAACGCTTGCTGCATGAAGAGACCTTCAACAGCATCCACTTGGAACGCTATCAAGCGGAAGCCACCGACACCAAACTGGGACCGGAGGAGATTACAAGCGACTTGCCCGGAGCCGGCGAAGATGCGCGCCGTAACTTAGACGAAAACGGTATCATCCGAATCGGAGCGGAAGTCGCGCCAGATGATATCCTGGTGGGCAAAATCGCGCCCAAGGGACAAACCGAAAGCTCGGCAGAACAGCGGCTGATTATCGCCATCTTCGGCAAGAAAGCGGAAGAGATGCGCGATGTGTCGCTTAAGCTGCCCCATGGCGAGCGAGGTTATGTCATCAAAGTGACCCAGTTCGCGCGCTTCAAATACCAGTGCGCCAACTGCCAACATATCGCCTTTTTCTCCAAATTGCCCGAGAACCTGGACTGCGCGCATTGCCGGGGACAGCTTAAACAGCTGCCTGCCGACGAACTGGCTGCTGGAACCAATCACCTGGCGCGCGTGCTGGTCGCGACCCGCCGCCCCTTGACCGAGGGCGACAAAATGGCAGGACGACACGGCAACAAAGGCGTTATCTCCAAGATACTGCCGATGGAAGATATGCCTTTCTTGGCGGATGGGACCCCTGTGGACATCGTACTGAACCCGTTGGGTGTGCCGTCGCGAATGAACATCGGGCAAATTCTGGAACTTCACTTGGGGTTGGTCGCCAAGAAATTGGGCTTGCGGTTCCAAACCCCTGCCTTCCAAGGCTCGACCGACGAGGAGATTCAAGAAGAGATACAAATTCTTGTGGACCGCCTGCGGCGCGATGCGCTGCTGAAGTTCGCGCGTGAAGAGATGGAACTAAATATCCAAGTCTCCTACCGGGCAAACACGGAAGATGCATTGGAAGCCGTGATGGATGCGATCAAAGACGCAAGCGAAGAACAGAAAGAGCGTGTTTCTCTCTGCACTGCGCTGCCGGTCAACGCGCCGTTAGAAGAGATCAGAAAAGTCATAGAAGAGCGCATGGCTCAACGATCCGGCTTCGATGCCAAGAGCGGGAAAGCCATCCTGCGCGATGGACGAACCGGCGATCAGTTTGAGAACCATGTCGCGGTCGGCTATGTCTACATGCTGAAGCTGGAACACCTTGCCGAAGAGAAAATCCATGCGCGCTCCATTGGTCCCTACTCACTGGTCACCCAGCAGCCGCTGGGAGGTAAAGCGCAGTTTGGAGGTCAACGGTTCGGCGAAATGGAAGTCTGGGCGCTGGAGGCTTACGGCGCAGCGCACATGCTGCAAGAAATGCTGACCATCAAATCGGACGACGTGACGGGGCGTATCCGCACTTACGAAGCCATCATCAAGGGCGCGCCGGTGCTGCAGCCTTCGGTGCCGGAGTCGTTCAAGATTTTGACGAACGAACTGCGCGCGCTGGGGCTGAAGGTGACGCTTATCGATACGAACAACAATCCTATCGAACTGCGCTCGTTGGAGGACTTAGAAGATGAAGACCACAATCGTCCCAAACTTCGACTGCCTCAGACGCTCGGAGAGGATGATTTCTAACGATCAACCCAACAACCATCGACAACAACCGGAGGGAGCGCGCCAAGCTTCCTCCTCCATCAACGCAATTGAGGTGAAAAATGGCGGATATCACAACCATTAAAGCGCTGAAAATCGGAGTTGCTTCACCAGAGGACATTCGCAACTGGTCTCATGGGGAAGTCAAAAAGCCAGAAACCATTAACTACCGGACCTTCAAACCAGAACGGGACGGTCTGTTCTGTGAGCGTATCTTCGGACCCACAAAAGATTGGGAATGCGCTTGCGGACGCTATAAAAAAGTCAAATTCAAAGGTGTGCGCTGCGAACGCTGCGGCGTGGAAGTCACCCGCGCGCGCGTCCGGCGGGAGCGCATGGGACATATTGAGCTGGCTGCGCCGGTCTGTCACATCTGGTACTTGAGAGGTCAGCCGCCCAGTCCGCTCGGACTACTGCTCGACATGTCTCCACGCCTGTTGGAAAAGGTCATCTACTTCACCAGCTACATCATTATCGATGTGGACCGCGCGGGGCTGGATGACGAGATGGAAGAGATCAAGCGGGTCATCGAAGAAGAAAAAGTCAAGCTGAACGAAGAAGCCGAACACGAGAAGCTGAATCTGGATGCCGAGTTGGAAGACGAACTGGCGAGCAACCGGGACGTCTATACAGAAGCGCAAATCGCCGAGCGCGTGAAACAGAACGAAGCGCGCAAGCAAATAGAAGAAAAAGAACGCCAGCAGCAAATGGAAGACATGGATAAGGCGTTTGAAGCCTTGACCAGCCTGCAGCGATACCAACTGTTGGACGAAACGAACTGGTCTGGGCTGGAACACCTGCTCATTCTCGCCAGCCGCCGCCTCAACCGGGATATTCGTTCGATGGTCAAAGCAGGATTGGGAGCCGCTGCCATCCGCGAACTGTTGCATCAAGTTGACCTGGAAAAATTGGCGCGCGAACTGCGGGAAGAGATCTATGTTACTCAGGGACCGCGCCGCGCGCGCGCCATCAAGCGGCTGGAAATTGCCGAATCGTTCCTGCAAAGCAAAACGCGCCCAGAATGGATGATCCTGGAATCACTGCCTGTGTTGCCGCCTGAATTGCGTCCGATGGTGCAGTTGGACGGCGGACGTTTTGCAACCAGCGATCTGAATGACCTCTATCGCCGAATTATAAACCGGAACAATCGTTTGAAGCGCATTATTGAGATTCGCGCCCCCGGCAGCATTGTCAACCACGAAAAACGATTGCTGCAAGAATCGGTGGACGCGCTCATCGATAATACGCGCAAGCCGAAACCGGTCCCCGGCAGCCATAATCGCCCGCTAAAATCGCTCTCCGACATGCTGAAAGGCAAAGAGGGGCGGTTCCGAAAGAACCTGCTCGGTAAGCGCGTAGACTATTCGGGGCGTTCGGTAATCGTGGTGGGACCTCACTTGAAATTGCACCAGTGCGGGCTACCCAAAGAAATCGCGTTGGAGTTGTTCAAGCCGTTCGTGATGTGCGAATTGACCAATTCGGGCGAAGCGCAAAATATTAAGAACGCGAAGCGGATGATCGACCGTCAACAATCAGAAGTCTGGCTCGCGCTGGAAAAAGTGATCAAGGAGCATCCGGTTTTGCTGAACCGCGCTCCTACCCTGCACCGCCTGGGCATCCAAGCTTTCGAGCCCATTTTGGTGGAAGGCAAAGCGATCCAGATTCACCCGCTGGTCTGCCACGCCTACAATGCGGACTTTGATGGCGACCAGATGGCGGTTCATGTGCCGCTGTCCTACACGGCGCAGGCGGAAGCGCGCGTCCTCATGCTTTCCACCCACAACCTGTTCTCGCCTGCCGATGGACGCCCCATCGTTGCGCCACTTCAGGATATTGTCTTGGGTGCCTACTACCTGACGATGAACTCGCCGATTCCTGAAACCGAACCGGAGGCGGATAGCAGTATCGCCGACACCATGTTCGGCAGT
Source organism: Fimbriimonadia bacterium (assembly GCA_026129765.1). Classification (GTDB taxonomy): domain Bacteria; phylum Armatimonadota; class Fimbriimonadia; order Fimbriimonadales; family GBS-DC; genus JAHCHP01. The sequence continues at coordinate 189,609 of JAHCHP010000002.1, forward strand.
ATCGAGGAAGCGATTCAAGCGCACGAAGCGGGACATATCCGCTTGCACCAGAAGATTTATGCGCGCCTATCAAGAATGGTCGATGAAGAGACGGAAGAGCATGAAACATTCGTGGTGCAAACCACATTGGGACGACTGCTTTTCAACTCGATCCTGCCCGTGAAGATGCGCTTCCAGGACAAATACCTGCAACGCATTTACAAAAAGAAAGAGCTGTCGAATATCATTCGCGAGGTCTACAAAGAGTGTGGTCACACAGAAACGGTCCGATTCTTGGATGACCTGAAGCAGATCGGCTTCACCTGGGCTATGAAAGGTGGAATCACCGTTGCGGTTTCTGACCTGGAAAGCCCCCCAGAGCGGCATGCGATTCTGGAAGGCACTATGGAATCGGTACGCAAGACGCAAACGCTGTACGAAAACGGCGAAATGAGCTATGGCGAACGCCGCCGGAAAGTGATTCAAGAGTGGCAAGGCGCGTACGACAAAATTGCGGACGCGATTCTGGCGCACATCGGTCAAAACAACCCGCTATATATTGTCACCGACTCCGGCGCACGAGGCAGCACAAAGCAGCTGACCCAGCTCGCGGGAATGCGAGGCTTGATGACCGACCCGTTCGGCAACTTTATCGAAGACCTGCCGATCCTGCACAACTTCCACGAGGGCTTGTCGGTGTTCGAGTATTTCGTCTCGACACACGGCGCGCGCAAGGGACTGGCTGATACTGCGCTGCGAACAGCAGACGCAGGCTACCTGACTCGGCGATTAGTAGACATCGCTCAGGATGTGATTATTCGCCTGGAAGACTGCGGAACGACCGAAGGGATCAATGTGAGCCGCATCGACCGCGAAGGGGAACTGTTAGAGCAGTTGTTTGACCGCATTCGTGGACGCATCGCGCTTCGAGAACTGAAACATCCTTATACCGGTGATGTTCTTATCGAAGAGAAGCAGATGTTCAGCGATGAACTTGCGAGGGAGATTAGCGCGTTGGCAAACCAGCTGGAAAGCTTCTCCCAGCCGCTGCGCGCCATGCACGATAAAATCGAAGAACTGAGCGATGAAGACCTGATCGACCCGCAAACCGGAGAGATTCTGTTGGAAGCCTTTACCGACATCACACCGGACGCCATCAAGACTCTGGAACTGAGACGCGATGAACTCCGCGCTATATGGGAGGCAGCAGGCTTCGAATGGGTGGAACATGACCTCATTGGCGTGCCGATCCGCACACCTCTGGGCTGTATTGCGCGCCAAGGGATTTGTGCCACTTGCTACGGACTCGATATGGCAACCCAAAAGTATGTGGAGCAAGGCACAGCGGTGGGTATCATCGCAGCGCAATCGATTGGCGAACCGGGAACACAGTTGACGATGCGAACCTTCCACACGGGCGGTATCGCGGGCGACGACATCGTGGGCGTGAAAGATGTGAAACGACAGCGCGCGGCTGCGCTTCGCGAGATCATGTCCAGCGGCGATAACCCGACGAAATCCTTCACAGGTGAAGAGCTGCGTACCCTGCGCTACGAACAACAGCGCATCCTGCAACAGGCTGCACGCCGTATCTTGGGACGCGATGTGAAACCGCTCTTGGAGGAATTCGACCCTGAAACGGGCGAACTGATGATCCCAAGCGAACCTGTTAAACCCGCGGACCTACCGCTTGAGCTTCCTCTGAAAGACGCCATCGGTAGACGACTGGCGGAAGACCTTGACTTAATCACCGAAGACCACAAACCGTCCGATATGGCGCTGAACAAAGCGATTGGCGGCAAATTGGCGAAAGAGTTGACGATCAAGCCCGCGGACCGTCATCCCGACTACCCGACCGCGCTTTACAAAGCGGGCGAAAATGAGGTCATGCCTATCGGAACCGAAATCACCGAAGCGTTGGTGAAATCGCTGAACGATAAAAAGCAAAAACAGCGCGTGAAAGTGTTGAAAGCCGCCCACCATATTAAGGAAGGCTCCATCATCACAAAGGACCTCGTGGAAGGTTTGACAGACGATAAAATCGCGAACACCATCGTTAAGCTGAAGCCGGAAACGGATGAAGAATTTGCGCAAGGCACTGTTTATGTGGAAGAGACCGACGAGAAGCTGAAACGCATCGTCAAGAACTGGACACAAAAACTGGTGAAGTTGCTCGAAACCGAAATCGGCGGTATCTCCCGTGTGGAAGAACTCTTCGAGGCGCGTAAGCCGAAAGGTGAAGCGATCATCGCGGAGTATGAGGCGAAGGTCGAAAGCATTGAGATGGGGCGCAATGGCAAATGGGTCGTCCTGCATGCGAATCTGCCTGTCGAGGGCGATCAACTATCGGGCAAACTGGCTCTGCAATCGATCACCGACGAAAAAGGCACGGTTATCGTAGAAGAAATGCAGGAGATCACGGACAAGATGGTCAATCGCATGCGAGAGGCAGGCATCGAGCGTGTGGATGTGCTGGACTTGGTGCTGGTTCCCCAGCGCGGCGGATTGGAAGTCAAGTCTGGCGATGCGGTGGGTCCCGGCGACCGAATCACCCCCGGTCCGCTTCATCCCGATAAACTGCTGAAACTGCGCGGCGTTCGCGGTGTTCAGGACTACATGGTACGCGAAATCCAGGCGGTCTATAAAGCGCAAGGCGTGGACATCAACGACAAGCATATCGAGGTCATTGTTCGCCAAATGCTGAAGAAGCGGCGCATTAAAGACCCGAACGATACCTACTTCCTGCCCGGTCAGATTGTGGACCGCTTTGTCTTCGAAGATGTCAACAATGAAGCCATTGAACGCGGCGAGAAACCCGCCACTGCCGATTGGGTCTTGCTGGGCATCAGCGATGCTTCCTTGCAGACCGAGTCATTCCTGTCAGCGGCTTCGTTCCAAAAGACGACCCGAGTGCTGACTGAAGCCGCCGTGAAAGGCAAAATTGATGAGTTGGTTGGCTTGAAAGAAAACGTCATCATCGGACGCCTCATCCCCTCTGGCACCGGCTTCCCGACCTACAAAGTTGGGATAGAAGCGGAAGTACAGCGCGGACAGGGGCTGGCAGTGATGGACAAAGTCGAAGAAGAGCGTCCTGAGGTAGATGATACGAAGCAAGCGATTTTGGATTTTGAGCAAATCGCTGCGATGGATATCGACGACGATACGGAGCCTACCAACGGCTACAGTTCCGAGGACTCGCCGCTTGACAAAGAAAGGACTTCGGAACCAGACACAGAATAAGCGTTTACGAGTATTTGAAAGAATCTTCCATCCCCGGTCCTGAATTGGATCGGGGATTCTTTTTTTGCGGGAATCCACCATGAGAAAAACAGATGACTCGGCTGCGCTCGGCATGACACGAACGTTGTGTAGGGGCATACCTATGTGTCTGCCCTCTTAGAAGGCGCACACGCAGGTGCGCCCTAACAAGACTGTCACCCTGTGCATAATGAACGGGTCTGCTCCTCTTTAATGTGTTCTCTGCTGCTTGGGAAGGTCGGAGTGCAATCTCCAATCTGGGATAAGCGTCAGATAGTCGAAACTTTCTTTGACGCGAATAAATCAGCTGTTAGGTATTGGAAGGGTAAAGATTTTGACGGGAGAGGGATTTTTATTCCCTCTCCCGTCGCTTTATTTCTCAATAAACGGTTTGTCGTGGCGCGACTTCAACCGGAAGGTACGCAGCACTAAGTCTGAGAGCGGCAGTACGACATTCAGGTTTGTATTCGCATTCTCATGATGAAGATAATGATGGAACCGAATCCACCGGTAGATCTTCCAATTCTCAAAGAAACGGTTCTTCGGCACATGCATGCAGAAGTGGAAATATTCATACACCAGGTAATAGGTCAACATAGCAGCAATCGCCACGACCACATAGCGCCAATCCAGCAACCACCCCACTAAAGCGAAAACGGGTGTGTTTGCCGCCAAAAGCGCGAGAATCCCCCACTTCGGGAAACTGATCGACATCATCTGCTCTTGGTTCTTCACAAAGAAGTTCTGAGCGCGAAGCAGTGTGTGGTGTTTTTTGTGAGCATGCCCTGTCCATTCGGGGGGCATATCGTCATGCAACCAATATTTATGAAATACCCATTCGAAGAAACTACAATAGGCAAAGGTCGCCAAAACAAAACCGACCCAGCCAAGCGCTAATAACCAGAATTCCATTCATACCTCCTGCGTTCTGCGCGCAGAACGCGCATCCATGCATTGTATACATAACAATTATACCTAAGTCTTATGGTTTTTCAGCCTTCTGCCTGCGTTTTCGATCCAATAAACTTTGAAAAACGCGAGACTCAGGCACTCCCAGCCAGCGCGTCAACGCGAGATAGACCAAGAAACTGCCGCCCCCCAAAATGAGCAATAAGAAGGCAGAAACTAAATTGGGCTGCCACTGCTGGGACTCGGCAAACTGCGCAAGGGGCGAGCGCAACAATCCCGCCAAACTGCCCGATAACAAAGTCGCGAGCGCGCAGAGGCTAATGGGCTTCAGGAAAGGCTCCTCACCTTCTGCAGGGGGCAGCCGCCGCTTGAGAACCCGATACATCCAAATCATCTGGATCGTGGCGGCGATAGAGGTCGCCAAAGCCAGCCCGGCATAGTTCATGTTGAATCGATTCATCAGCAGGAAACAGAGAGGCACAAACAACACCGTCGTCAACGACCCGATCAACACCGGAGTCAACGAATCTTTGATAGAAAAGAACGCCCGCGCAATCAACGCCTGCCCCGACCAAGCGAACAACCCCAGAGAAAACATGCGGAGCGCGGCGGCTACCATCGCCGTATCCGAATCTTTGAATTTGCCATATTGCAGCAAAACGCGCCCGATGTCCTCCGCGAAAACCCAGAGCAGCGCGGTGGCAGGAAGGGTCAAAAACCACACTAACCGCAAACCTTGTTGCAAGGAGCGACGCAGTTCGCCCCATTGCGCGTTCGCTGCCAGCGCCGCCATCGTGGGGAAAATGCCCAGCGCAATCGCCTGCCCCACAATGCCCAAAGGCGCCTGCATTTGCCGGTTGGCGTTGTCTAAAGCAGAGATCGCTCCGGCAGGCAGCAAAGAGCCATAGACCCTCAAAATCAGCATGTAGATTCCCGGCAGCGAGAGACCAAACATCACCGGCAGCATCATCTTGAAGACCTGACGCGCGCCGGGATGACTCAAGTCCCAACGAAACGAAAATTGTGAACCAAGCCGTCTCATCGTCCATAAAGGCATCAACACATTTCCAGCAAACGCGCCAATCAGCGCGCCCCATGCCAGACCATGAATCCCGAAGGGAATCGCCAGCGCAAGCCCGCCAAAGATGATGCCCAGATTATAAATGTTCGGTCCTAACGCGGGCGTGAGAAAATGTTGACGCGCATACAGAGTCGCCATCATCAGCCCGCCAGCCAAAAAGAAGATTTGCGCAGGCAGCACAATTCGAGTGAGGGAAACCGTCAGCGTAAGCCGTTCTTCATCAAAACCGGGAAACATCAGGCGGATGATCCAAGGCGCGAACAACTCGCCCAGCAGCACCAACACGATGACCACACAGAGCATCACCGTCGCCACGCTGCTGAACACGCGCCATGCCTCCTGCTTCCGGTCGGTACTGAAATACTCCGAGAAAACAGGGATGAGCGCAGACGACAACGCGCCGCCCGCCACCATGAAAAACAGCAGGTCTGGGAGTTGGAAAGCGGCGCGATAGGCATCCGTGAGTTCGTTCTGACCGAACCGAAACGCGATAACCGTATCGCGCAGTTGCCCCAGAACGCGACTCATCAGAATTGCGATCATCATGACCGCGGAAGCCCGCTTCCAATTTGCGCCGCTCACCCGTGCTTTTTAACACCCATTCCCAAAATTCATCACAACAATCAGCAGGTCTACATCATCCACACGCCCGTCCTGATTCAGGTCGCCCGGCAAATTACTGCCTGTCTGTCCAAATGAGAAGACCACGACCTGCAAGTCGTTATCGTTCACGCAGCCGTCTTTGTTCACATCGCCCGGTGGAAAGACAAACGACAAGGGAATACGCCACATGCCCCGCCCGTAGGTGGCAACATTCAAGTAGCCGGTTCCGGGAACCGCTTTCAGTTTATTGACTCGAACGTTGGGTAACCCATAGGGAACCGTCGCGTTGCGCCAAGATGCGCCTCCATCCATCGAGTAAAACGCGCCTACATCATTCCCGACAAAGAAAACGCTGTCCGGGCGCTCAGGATGGTAAGCAAAGGTCGACGTATGGATGTCCGGCAGGCTCGCGCTGCCAGAACCGTTGAGACTTTGCCAAACCCGCGTGGCTGCCTGCGTATTGTTGCAGACCATCACATGCGCTGTACCAGTGCTGCCCAGTGTCACATAGATTTTGCTGGGGTTGGTGGGGTGAACGGTAATACTCGTGATAGAACGATTGGGTAAAGAAGGACTGCCTGAATTGATCTGAGTCCAACTGGAACCGCCATTCGTGGACATCCAAAGTTCGCCGCGAGTGGAACCGGTGTAGATTCGGTTTCCATCAGAAGGCGACAAACCGATACTCGCAACCGTGCCTTCCACAGACAATACCTGACCACCCAACCGCGCGCTCCAAGAAACGCTTGCCTCATTCCAACGCCACAAATAGTTGGTTCCCGCATACAGATAGTTCGGCTGCGCCGTTCCCATCATCACCTGCCCTATAAACGGAACGCGGTCACTGCCAAAATCAACCGACATACCGCCCGCATTAGAGCTCCATTCGTTGGTCGTGCGATAGAAATTCAAATACTGAGCGGTCGCATACTGAATCAATGGGTTTGTGGGATGAATCGCGCAACCGCCGCCATCGCCGCCGCCCCGGTTGACCCAGTTATTCAGGTCGCCTCGCGCCACCGGAGTCGCGTTATCCTGGGTGCCTCCGATCATTTTGCTGGCATTGGACGGGTGGAAGTCTGCCGTATAAAACTGTGTAATCCCCAAGTTCGCGTTCAAGCTGGTGAACGACCAGGTGTTGTTGCTTGGATTATAGGTCAAGCGATAGACGCCCCCATCGTTGCCGACCAGTGTTTCATTGGGGTTTTGGGGGTTGACCGCGATACAGTGCTGGTCATTATGGGTCAGCGCGCTACTGGTATAGGTCTGTCCCATCGACTGCCAACTGCTGCCGCCATTGTTGGATTGTACCAAGTCGATAATGCCCGCATAGACCACATCGGTCGGAGTCCCACTCACCATTCGGGTCGAGACGCGCATGTGAAAATTGTAGCTGGATTGGCTCCAATTATAGTTGTTGCTCCCTGTAGGGAAATTGTTAGTCACCTCTGTCCAAGAGCTGCCCGCGTTCACGCTCTTCCAGACTTTTCGGTCATAAGCCGCAATCAAATAAACCGTGTTGGGGTCGGTGGGAGAAGGCGCAACCTCAATCGCGCTAATGAAGATATTGCTTGCGCTGGTTATGGGCGTCGCAAGTTTAGTCCACGTGACGCCCCGGTCCGCAGACCGCCAAACTTCCCCGCCATTGTAGTTGTGTCCCGTGGCGTAATAGTAGCGCGTATTGTTCGATGTGTTCAGCGCGCCAAAGTGGACATCATTCCAAGCGGCTTGCGTGTTGATCACCCGCGTCCAACTGTTACCGCCATTCGTAGAGCGCCACACATAGCCCCAATAGGTGGAACTTCTGCCGTTGCTTACCAACACGATCTCTGGATTTTCCGGGTCTAACAGAACTTTGCTCACGTGCAGCCCGCTGAATTGAGTCCGCCCCAAGTTTGTCCAACTTTGTCCCCCGTCGGTCGATTTCATAAGTCCGATGGGATAGCCGCGTGAGCCATGAAAGTCACCGGTTCCCGCATAAATAATGTCTGGATTGGTGGGATGGATCGCGATACTGCTGACATGCAGATTGGGCCAATGATCGCTAAGCGGGGTCCAGGTGGAACCGGAATTAGTCGTTTTCCAAACACCTCCCTCCGCTGCGCCCAAGAAATAAACACCGCTTTGGGTCGGATGATAGGCGACGGCATTGACCCGCCCAATAATCGCGCCCTGCCCATAATAGGTGCGATAAGGCACCGGCAGGTTGCGGGGTCCCAGATATTGCCATTGTTCTAAGGCGGCAGGCATAAAGTCGGGTCCCATCCGGTCACGATGAGTCATGGCGCGATCATACGCTTCCCAATCAATCCGGTCATAGGGATAGGCGCGCAGTTCCAAATCATAAAGCCAACCTTCCCAGTAGTCCAATCCGGTCTCTTCACGATCCATGGGCGAATTGCTTTTTTCGCCTTCTTTCTCGCTCTCTTGTTTCTCTTTAAACTCTTTCTCTATCTTCTCAATATACCGCTTGAGGCTGCTGACAGAATTCATATCAGGCTCAGGGAGCTTGGGCGCTTGCTGTGCGATTGCGCCGTTTTGACCCATGCCAAACAACATCGCAGTTAGGGTCAAGAGACTTAAAATCCGTTGAGAAAGCCGCATGAAATTAGAAACGTGACATTGAGAGGCAGTCGTCATTCCCGCGAACGTGGGAATCCAGCCTTTGAAAAGCAGACCCTTTGCTGCGCTCAGGGTGACAGCATGGGCAGAACTGTTTCTCATACGCGAACGAATAATAGCCATACAGATATCCTCCTCTAAAACAGATATACTTCATATTTACCATGAAAATCCTAAATTCCTGCCCCGTCCCCCCATTTTAACAACAGGAACGGACGCCTCAACCGCCAATAAGAGGGGTTATGGATATCTCTTTGACATGGATTGTATTGGTCTGGCTCGCGTTGGGTGTCAGCGGTCTGAGCGAAGCGCAACCCCATCCACGCCCCGATTTTGAGCGAAAAGAATGGCAGGCGCTGAACGGCTCTTGGGCTTTCGGCTTTGACCCGAACAATGTGGGGCTTTCCGAAAATTGGCGCGACGGCAACCCCGCGCATTTCCCGCTTCAAATCCGGGTGCCTTTCGGATGGGAAAGCGAACTGAGCGGTATTCATCGTCCCCAGCAGAAAGGGGTCGCTTGGTATCAGCGCAGTTTCCGTGTACCGCGCGGCTGGCAGGGCAAGCGCGTCTGGCTCTGTTTCGGCGCGGTGGATTACCATTCGACGGTTTGGGTCAATGGCGAAAAAGCGGGCGAGCATACGGGCGGCTATTCGGAGTTCCGCCTCGACATCACGCCTCACCTGGAGGCGAACCAAGAGAACCGTTTGACCCTGCGAGCGGAAGACCACACCGACACAAGAACCCCCATCGGCAAACAGATTCCCGCTTGGTACACCAGCACCAGCGGTATCTGGCAAACGGTATGGCTGGAGACGACCGGCGAAGCGCGAGTGGATACCTTCAGAATCATCCCCAAAGCCAATCAACTTCATGAGCCGACCGGCGCGGTCGAATTCCAGATCGGGGTGGAGGCAGGAAAAGAAAACGCGCCTTTGCAAGTGGAAATCCGATCCTTGAAACAGGAGTTTTCGCCGGTTTCCGCCACTGTGTCTCCTGGCAAAGCCGCCTCGCTAACTGTGCAGCCGCCCCAGTCCAAGTTCTGGTCGCCCAACACGCCCCATCTTTATGAGTGTGAAATCCTCTTGTCTAGTCAAATAGACGGCAAAACCGTTCTCCATGACCGGGTATCCACCTATTTCGGAATCCGGACGTTCGCTTGGGGACCCTACAACGGCTCCAAACATACCTATGTGCTGCTGAATGGCAAACCGATCTACCTCTGCGGCGCATTGGATCAGTCGTTCAATCCTGCCGGTGTCTACACGGCTCCCGACGATAACTACTTGAAGCGCGATATCGAATTGGCAAAGGCGGCGGGCTTCAACATGCTACGTATTCATATCAAGGCAGATGAACCGCGCCGTCTTTATTGGGCGGATAAGTTAGGGATGCTGATCCAAGCTGATATTCCCTGCCATCATGCGCCCGTGCCAGAAGCCCGCGCGCCGTTTGAGCAGACCATGCGCGAGCAAATTGCCCGCGATTTCAATCATCCCAGCATCTACTGCTGGACGGTCTTCAACGAGGAATGGGGAATCGGTCAAATTGATCGAGTTCCGCGCGAACACCGCGTCGATTGGGTCATTCAGATGTACCAGTTAGCCAAACTGTTAGACCCCACGCGCATTATCCAAGATAACACGGGCTGGTCGCACCTGATCACTGAGCAGAATTCGTTCCATTGGTATAGCCGCGATCTCGACGGCTTCCGAACCCATTACCAACGGATCAACCGGGAATTGGAACCTGGCAGCGGGTGGAACTATATCGACCAGCGGAAATCGCAAGGCGAACCGTTTGTCAACAACGAATTTGGGCATGTGAGCGCAGGCAATGGCGACGGAGATATGTCTTGGGGCAACCTGTTTGCCGTGAACATTATGCGCTCGTGCGACAAAATGGTGGGATACACCTATACCGAGCTTTCCGACATCGAATGGGAACATAACGGGGTCTACAACTACGACCGCTCGCCCAAAGAGTTCGGTTTCGATTTCTGGGCGCCCGGCATGTCCCAACCGATGATGTTCGCAGAAGACTTTCTGGTGCTGGATACCCCCGTCCTCAAGCGCGCAAGACCGGGCGAAACTGTCCATGCGCCAGCCCTCTTTAGCCACTTTTCGGGTAATCACGGTTCCGGTCTGAAACTGCAGTGGCAACTCCGAAGTTTGGACCGGTTCGGCAAATGGATCGAGAGTCGTGTCGAAACGCGCGACTGTCCAAACACGCCGCCCTACGTGTTGACCTCTTTAGGCGCGCTCGAAGCCACGATTCCCGTCGATGCGCGCTTCGCGACGCTGGTGGCAACCCTACGAGATTCGAAGGGCAAGGTGGTTCATATCAACTACACGCAATGGCGCGTGGAAGGCGAAACGCCGCTGCCCCGTTTCGAAACCCTGTCAGAGGGGCGTTTTGCGCTCCGGTTCAATCCCAATCGATATGCCCAATCCCGCTTCAGCGAACAAAGCAACCCCGACCGCTTGATACCGGGCAAGCATTACGGCAGGGGCAGCGGTTTTGTGGAGTATGAGATTTCGCTGCCGGAAGCGATTGATCCCGCCAAAATCAAGAGCCTCACGCTGCTGTGTGAAGTCGCTTCCAAAGCCGGGCGCGAAAAGGTAGATTGGGCGCAGCGCATCCATCCCGAAGATTACCCCCAAACCGACGGCAAGAAACATCCCTCCGAAGTCAAGGTCTGGGTCAATGGCGTGGAGGCTGCGCGCTGGGTCTTGGCGGATGACCCCGCTGATGCCCGCGGCGTGTTGTCGCACTGGGCAGGGATCGAGAGGGGCAGCTACGGTGAGCTGAAAGCCGCGACTCTGACCACTCGCGCGGCAAAAGCGAAACCTGCCTTTGAAAAAATCAGCGCAGAACGCAAAGTCATCTTCCGGTTCGAAGTGCCTGTCAACGCCAAACATCCCGGCGGCTTCACGCTCTTCGGCGAACAGATGGGCTGCTACCCAGTAGAACCCACGCTGCTCATTGAGTATTGAAGGGTGCTTGGCGGAACCCCCTTCCCAGCCTTCCCCCTATAAACAAGGGGAAGGAGTCGAGCATGCTGCAGCCAGATTCGTCATTCCCGCGCACGCGGGAATCCACGAAAAACCGTCTCTTGCGAGAGTAGTTAAGGAATGGCAACGAGCCCTATTTGCCCTTTTGGAAGAAGAAAATGCCTTAACCGGTTTTTAACCCCCAAGCCTTGACATGGCAAGCGATTTTGGAGTAATCTTTAAGCGAGGCAGGAGAGTTGGATGCAACTTAAGAAAGGGTTTACACTGATAGAGCTGTTAGTGGTCATTGCCATCATCACGATATTGGCGGCGATACTGTTCCCCGTTTTCGCGCAGGCGCGAGAGAAAGCGAGACAAACGACCTGCGGTTCCAACATGCGACAGTTGGGCATGGGCTTGAGCATGTATATCCAAGATTATGATGAACGCTGCTTCTTTTTCGGTCATAATTCCCAGCTCAGCCGCGCCAATCCCGCCGCGCCGATGGGCGCAACCCGCGAGAACCGATGGTGGAACCAGATTTTGCCTTACACGCGAACCACAGGCAACTTGATTGTCTGTTCTTCCGATGGCGGCAAACTGCCCCATGCCACCGAAGACGGATTGTCAGGCAGACCCCTCGTTCCACGATCCTATATCGCGAACCGCGCGGCAGAACATCTCGCGCTGGCGCAAATCGACCGCCCCACCGACATCGTGGTTGTTTCGGAAAAGGGAGACCCTTTCGATGACTCGTGGTATGAACCGCCCAAGAACCTTTACAACAAGGTAGGCTACAACCAGCCGGTGTTAGCCATGACCCGCCACACCGCAGGCGTCAACAACACCTTCTTCGATGGTCACGCGAAGTGGTTCAGCCGGGGCGCGCTCTTGGCAGACCCATGCGGCGAACCCTATTCAGGCGTCAGTTTGATGCGTCTTTATCCCATTCCGGGCGCTGCGCCCTGGCACGAGAACTGTCCGCAATGAACACCCCTCCACGCGCCCTTCCAGAAACGCTGCTCCGCATGCTTGCCTGCCCTGTGTGCGAGGATCACCCGCCCCTTGCGCTGGAAGCAGATCAACTGCGCTGCCCGCGTTGCCATCGCGTTTACCCGATTCGCGACGGTATCCCCGTCCTGCTGAAAGAAGAGGCGGTGATAGAAAACGACAACGCAGGAGAAAACGAATCGATTTAATGGTTCATGCCCTTTACTTTTGGCGTCAAAATGTGCCATAATTAACGCTTGCGGAAAGAAGCGGTGTTTCCGCAGTTTAACCCAAAAAAAATGCGAGGTTGTGCCTGCATGCCTAAAGCCAAAACGATTTTACAAGACCAAGAACAACTGAACGCATTAGCGCGTAATTATGTGGATGCGCGATTGATGAATGTACTTATGCAATCGGACGGTTCCCTGCGCGCCAATGAACTGTTAGAAAACGCTCACATCCCCGGCTTAGACGCCCTGAAAATGCGCGCATTGTTGCTGACTGCGCCTGAGCGGTTCTTTCAACAGGATCGCCGCTGGATGCCCCTGTTCCGAAAAACAGACCGCCAAACCCCGCTGCTCCGCTTCATGGAGCGGATGGTGGAAACGGTGGGCGAACCGGTGCATGTCAACGATCTTGCCCGCGAATGCGCCACGCTGTACCGGCGTTCTTCCGAAGTGTATGAGACCATGCTGCCCCGCGTCGCGTCGCAGTCTGATACCCTGTTCTGCGCGCGAGACGGCTATGTGGGTCTGCGGAAATGGCTGTTCGACATTCGCGACATCGAGTCGGTCCCCTACGAGTGGATGATCGAAGGGGAGCGCAGAAGAGCGGTAGAAGACGCTCTGTTCTACAATTTTATGGATTGGAACCTCCATGTGGAACCGTACCTCCAATATGCGGAACCGCTCAACTGGACACAACCCAGCGCAGCCTCCGAATTTGTGAAGAAAGTGGGCGAACCCATCGATAACCGCATTATCGGCTTTATGGGTTGGTACTTCACTTTGGACCCAGACCCGCATTGGGTTTTCCCCTATGATCCGCTGGTGCTGTTTGAAACTGTCATCGAGTCGGGACTGTACCAATGGGGCAACGATGGCAAATGGTATCCGAAATCGGACACCGCCAAGTGGATGGAAGTCGCTTTGAAACTGGCATCCGAAGCGGTCGGCGATCTGCCCGAAGAAGAGGTGCAGCCGCTGGAAGTCAGCGATGAAGAGGTGGAGCGCATCGTCACCGAGATGCTGAAAAACAAAGGCATCACCAGCGCGACGCGCATGCTGCTGGAGATTTTTGAGGTCCCTGCCAACAGTAAGAGCTTCCAGGATGACCTCTATACGCTGATCAGCGCGCTTTGGCGCGACGGACGAGTGCAATGGCTGGGCTATGACCGTTTCGGACGCGAAACCGACATTCCGGGCTATGTGCAGACCGTGCCGCCTTTGCTGGATTTCCCAGAACTGCCTGAAATCATCAATGAAGAGAGCAACGAACCCTTCGATATCGCTTTGGCGGAAGACGGCTACCCGAAATCGTTGCAGCGCGAAATCAAAGACCCGCGCGCGCAAGATGTGATGGACGAAGAGCCGCCCACCATGACCGCGCATGTGCCGGACACGCTGCGATGTGTCATCAAATCGCATCATCGCGAATTGGGAACTTTGCCGATGTGCCAAATCCCGTTAGGGTTCTTCCCAGACGACCCGTCCATCCAGTCGTTCACCTTTATCGATGAGAAAGGCAATCAACATGAGGTCTGGTTGAACCACGAAACCCGATTGATTTATGGTCTGCTGGACCGGTTCGCCGAACTGGACGTGATTTCCGGCGCGATCTTCGAGTTGAAGAAAACCAACCGACCCGACACTTATCAATTTGAGTTCCATGGCGAGCATGACCCCTTGCTCTATCTGACGAAGACGCGTTATGAGGAGCTGTTAAAATTGCAGGAGGAAGCGGACGAATTGTCAACCTACCATATCTTAGTGGAAGCGTTGAAGAAGCACCAGAAAGGCGCGGACTTCCTGACTTTGCACACGGAGGTCAACATCGTTCGCCGCTCAAAACGAGAACTGATCGCCTCATTGCTGAGCGCGTATCCCGCCTTCGACCTTCCGAAGAACTCCACCGTGTGGCACTTGGAAGAGAAAGAAGTCGGCAAACCGATCAACAAAAAACAGCGCAAGCACCTGCTGGGCTAAAAGTGAATTGGGCATAACCGCTCCTTTGTCACCCTGAGCGTAGCGAATGGGTCTGCTTTTTAAGACAGATGTCTCGGCTACGCTCGGCATGACGAAACATCGTGTAGGGGGCAGCACCTATGTGTCTGCCCACCAGAGGGCGCACGCGTAGGCGCGCCCCTACAAGGCTGTCATTCTGCACAATGCGAGGAATCCGCTTTTCAAAGCCTAAGTTCCCGCGAACGCGGGAATGCACAGCCAAACAGATTACCATTCAAAGAATGAACCATAGAGTGAACTCATGCATCCCGCGCTAACCTATATCTATCAACTGCAACAAGAAGACAGCGCGCTGACCGCCTTAAAAAGGCAGTTAGATTCGCTGGACCCTGCGACCGCGGAAAAGCGCGCGCTGACCGCGTTGGAACAGCAATATCAAGCGTTAGAAGTCAAACAGCATGCGCTGCATGCCGACCTGCAGGATGCGGAACTGAAGCTGAAGTCGCTGGAAACCAAAATCCAACAGTTAGATAAAAAACTCTACTCTGGCAGTGTGATCAACTCGAAAGAACTATCCGCGCTGGAACAAGACATCGAGATGTTGAAACGACAACGCGGACAGTTAGACGAGCAGATTCTATTGGGCTGGGACGAAATGGAATCGCTGAAACAGCAAACAGAGACCAACCGCGCCCATCAAGAACGCGCCAGCGCCGCCTATCAATCACAATACCAACGCTACCTGCAAACCAAAAGCGACATCGAGCAGCAAGCCGCCCAACATCTTAAGAAACGCAAAGCGCTGTTGCCGCATATCGAAGAAGCAATCCTGCAAAAATATGAGACATTGCGCGGAAAACTGGGCGGAGTCGCCGTCGCCAAAGTAGAAAACGATATCTGCGCGATGTGTCATACTGCCATCACCGCCTATATCAAAAACCGCTTAAAATCCGACTCGGTGTTCATCACCTGTGAAAGTTGCGGGCGACTGCTTTACCTCCCCTCCGAATAATCGCCAAAACTTCCTCACATAAAATGTTTTTCCCTCTATCACAAGCAGGAATCTTGCTCACTTGCGCGTAATCTTTGTAATCGATAGGTTGTTAAGATCAATCTAAGCGCGCCTGCGAACCGGCTTCAAACCTACCCATCGCGCTTAAGAATTAGCGGGAAACTGGTTATATTCCCCTTGACAATCGTTCAAAAATGTCGTATAATATCACGATGGTTCGAGGTAGAGCCATCAGTCTTGATCCCAAAAAGAGGAGGCACCTCAAAGATGAAGTCATTAAAATTATGGTCCGCCTTGTGCGCGACGAGTTTGATAGGTTTCGGCGCAGTTCAGGCGCAAAGCCCTGTGGACTGTTTGATACAGACAGGTGAAATGTCGTTCGAGAATAACAGCTTCTTGTTTACCATTCAGGGCGCGTATAACGATTCTGGTTCTGGCGACAACGATCCCATTTTGATTCGTTTCAGCGACTTGAATAACGATGGCATCGCGCTTGATTTTGAGCTTACGATGACTGATTTGCTGAACGCAATCGGCGAAATCCCGGACTGCACCGCGGTTACCCCTGAAAAGAAGATCCGAATCATCGGCACGATTTTGGGACCCTCCCGCGTGCAATGGACCGGTTCGGTCAATCCCGATCCCGACTGGTGTATTAAAGTGGATTTCACCGGTGTAAGAGACTGTGTCGGCACAACTGCCGAATTCAGCATCGACACCGCTCAAGTGATTTGGACATTCGACATCGTTCCCGTTGAGTGTGTGGAAGATGCGGCAGGCAACCGGATGGGACGACGAGCGACCTTGCAATTAGTAAAGTTTGGCGGTGATGCGGAGAACCGCGTGGACTTCGTTGGCGCGCTTTTCTGCGTACCGGTGTTGGGAGCACAAGCGTCATTAACCGATCTACAATTCCGCGCATACAGCGGCGGCGTCAAGAAATCCAGTGGAAATGTGAATGGCGACTGCGCCGTTAACGATGAAGATCTGCTGATCGTGCTGTTCAACTTCGGCACGAACGACGCGGGCGCAGATGTGAATGGCGACGGGCAAGTCAATGATGAAGACTTGCTGACCGTGTTGTTTAATTTTGGCGCCGAAGGTTGCTGAAATCGTTTTGAGACTGGGGGCGCAATCATTTACGCGCTCCCTTTTCTATTGTCATTATAGGTCTATATAAGGCAATTCTCCTTAAAAGGAGTTTCAACTCAAATCCTTTAAATTGTGTAGGAGGAAGACGCACCCATGAGAAACCGTTCGGGTTTCACCTTGATTGAACTTTTAGTCGTTATTGCGATTATTGCGATACTCGCAGCGATTCTGTTCCCGGTGTTCGCGCAGGCGCGCGAGAAAGGGCGTATGACCCAGTGTCTCAGTAACATGCGCAACACCGCTACCGCTGTTATCTCTTATGCTCAAGATTACGATGAGCACCTGCCTTTGGCAGTTTATCACCACCGAAATAGCGCAAACCAACAGTGTGGCAATACGCTGATTGATGTGACGCTGCCCTATCTGAAGAATAAGGATGTTTATCGATGTCCTTCAGGCGCAGATATGGACTTATATGGCACGCTGAACTGCTCGCCGATTAACTGGCCTGGTGGGGACTGCGGCAACCAGCGAAAAATCAGCTATATGTTTAACTTTGACATTATCGTGCCGGGCTACTCGCCTCCCATCAGCAATGGCAACAATGGCGTGAGCATGGCAGAAGTGCCGTTCCCGGCAGATACCGCGGTCAACACTGAAGCGGAATTGGCAGTGGCAGCGGGCAACTGCGGCAATGTGGCGGCAAGCGGCACGGGCGTGGATCGCGCGGATGGCGGCTATGGCATCATGCTCTTAGGGCGACACAGCGAGTTCTCTAATTTGAACTATCTGGATGGCCACTCCAAAGCGGTCAAAGTGCGCAAGAGCGACCGCACCTGCTACGCCGTGGTCACCTCCGATCAAGCGGGCGGCTGCGCTCGAAAAGCGCAAACCGCATGGTGCTTGGCGCAAGGTCCCTATATGCGCCGTTGCGGCACCCAGCAGCCTTGGCCCTGCCGTATGATGATCGAGGGTATTGTGGATCAGGACCAGTGGGGAACCTGCTTCCGCAAAATTCGCCTCGGCTTCTAAACTTCTCGGCAACACCCAAGAAAAAACCTCAGGCGGAGTCAAAAAGTGGCTTCGCCTGAATTTTTATTTCTTTACAAGGCTGTCCCCTTGACAGAACCTGCTTAATTACGGCATAATATAGGTCAGGAGGAAAGGTTATGCGCTTAAAACCATCTCATCATCGCTATTGGATGCTTGGCTTGCTCGCGCTCTTCTGTGTGGCTGCGACGCCCGCTTCTTCGCCGGAAGCGCGAACGCAATTGGAAGCAGCGATTCAAAAGCATGGCGGAGCGGCTTATCGCGCGCTGCTCACCAAAGGTTATCATTACGAGGCAGATTTGACTGGCGAACAAGGCGGGAGGACTCAAGCCAAACTCGTTCGTCATCGCAAAGACGACCGGACCCGAACACTGAACGAATACCGGGGCGACAAGGAAACGATCGTCTTTAATACCGATACCGGCTGGCGCAAACAAGATTATCTCAGCACAAAACTGGCGGTGGAGGAGATCGAGCAGCAGCGCGAGCGGCTCATGCAAGAGTTTTTCGCTATCCCCCGCTTGTTGGAAGTCGCCGCAGTTCAAGGCAAAGAGGAGATGACATTACCCGACGGGCGCAAAGGCTCCAAAATCATCTGCCTGCTGCCTGAAACCTATCAAGCCTCCAAAGAACGGCGAACGATTGGGGTGGTTATCAATGCCGAAGATCAAATTATCGGATTAGAATATACCTACCGCGACCCCGAACTGGATAAAGACATCAAAACGGTGGAGATGTTCCATGCGGTTCGCCAGCAGGACAATCTGTTGATCCCGTTTGAAATCCGGCGGTACGCGGGCGGCGAGAATGCGGGATCCACCTTTATCACAAAACTCACTCTGGGGGGCGACCTGCCCGATGAACTGTTCACAAAACCCGTGTCTGATGAGTCGCCCATCTCGCGCGATAACCTGCCGCATACCACCCCCTTTGAGTTTTCCGGTCACTTGTATGTGCAGATCAAGATCAATAACTCCAAACCCTATTGGATCATTGTGGATACTGGCGCGTTCAACACAATTATCGACGCGAAAGTCGCCAAAGAGTTGGGCTTGGAAAAACTTCCGAAAACGGAACACGCGCTGGTTTCGCTCTACGGGGTCATCCCCGCGCATGCCTCTGAAGTCAAGAGCCTGAAAATCGGTGAAGCGGAAGTGAAGAACCTGACGGTTTCAGTCAGCCCCATCGTCGATTTCATGTTGAAAGAGGCGGTCAATGGCGAAATGGTGATTGGGCTGTTAGGGCGTGACGCGATTGCCGCGTTCCAATTCACGGTTGACTTCCCCAATCGCAAAATCACGCTGGATGCGCCCGACGCGCCCGCGCCGACCGGGAAAATTATGCCGTTTGACCTCTACGGAAATCACATTATGGTCACTGCCAAAGTCGGAACCAAGGACGCGAGATTGGTGGTCGATACCGGCGCGCCAGACAACTTAATGCCTCCCGCCTTTGATATGGATAGTTCACTGGGACGCACCATGAATCTGGGCGAATGGTTCAAACGCATCGGCGAACACCTGCCCAAAGATACATCCGGCTTCGACACCAAAGATATGCTGATTCACCGCATTGACCGCATGCAGATCGGTGAGATGGTGTTTGAGCCAGTCTTTGCCCGCCAGAAAAAACCTGAGTTTGCTGAGAAAGGCACGCTGTCTGAGACGCAAGTCACGCAAGGACTGCTGGGCGTTACGATTATGCGGAACTACAAAGTCACTTTCAACTATTATCGCGAACAGATGATCTGGCAAACGCTCAGCGAATCGGAAAGGCAGAGCTATAACGGCGGCTATGGAGTCTGGTGGCAGAAAAAGAGCGGCGGGCTGTTTGTGGAGTGGGTCATGCCCCTTTCCGATGCGGACATCGCAGGCGTGAAAAAAGGCGATAAGATTATCGCGCTGGATGGCGCATCGCCTGCCAACCTGAGTGAAACCGACCTGGTAAATCGCTTATCCTACACAAAACCAGGCAAGCCCCTGAAACTGACGGTCGAGCGGGCAGGCAAGCGATTAGACTTTAATCTCATCGCCCGCGCATACGAAATCTAAACCTCATGCTACCAAGCGATATCTTGCAGACCTTGATTGAACGGACACGCGCGCTGGGGGATCCCCAGAATGATTTTGTGATGATGGCGGAAGGCAACACCAGCGCGCGCGCCGACTCGGAAACCTTCTTCGTCAAAGCCAGCGGGTTCGGCTTTCAAGACGCGAACGAAACCCATTTTGTGCAGGTCTATTTTGAGCCGGTTTTGCGCGCGCTGGATGGGCAGCCCCTCGCCGATGACCAAGTGCGCCGGTTGCTGAGAGAAGCGCGGGTTCCATGCGACCATGAACGGCTGCCTTCGGTAGAAACCTTTATGCACGCCTACTTGCTGCAACTGCCCGATGTGAACTATGTTTATCATACGCACCCCAGCCCTTTTGTCAGCTTGATGTGTTTAGAAGGCGCAGAGATGTATGCGGACAAACGACTCTTCCCCGACGAAATCGCCTTCTGTGGGGAGGCAGCGTGCTGGGTAGACTATGTCGATCCCGGTTTGGAACTCGCCAAAGCGATCCGCAACCGTGTACAGTCCTTCATCCGGCGTCGGGAATCCTTGCCCAAAACGATTTGGCTGCAAAACCATGGACTGATAACGCTCGGCAAAACGGAGAAGGAAGCGGAAACGGCAATGCGCATGCAGGTTAAAGCAGCGCGCATTCTGTTGGGCGCATTACAATCCGGGCAGCCTCTGCATTTTCTTTCCCCAGAAGAGGTGCAGCGCATTCACACGCGCCCAGATGAACATTATCGCCAACGCCTGCTTTGGGAAACGCAGGGGTAAGATGCGGCTGGGATTGTTTACTCGGATTTTTTGTTTCGCAGGATTTTCCCGTTGAATGTCTAAATGGCGTTTTTACTATGTCCACTCATTCGTCTAACGGCTCAGAATCGCCACGCTTTGAAACCGATGAGACCTTCAAAATCGCGATTGAACTCTTCTTCCAACCCATGATCCAACTCTTCTGCCCCCACCTCTATCCCCTCATCGATTGGAATCAACCTTATGAATTCTTGGATAAAGAACTTCAACAAATTCACCCCCAACATCAAACCAAACGACGACTGGTCGATAAACTGGTCAAAGTCTACCTGCTCAATGGCAGTCAGCAATGGATCCTGGTCCATACCGAGATACAAGCCCAGCACAAGGGGGATTTCGCCCAGCGGATGTTTGAATACTTCTACCGCTTGATGGATCGCTATCGCCGTCCCGTCTATAGCATGGCGATACTGGCGGATACCTCCCGGCAGTGGCGACCCGCAGCGTATGATTATGCCTTCCACGAAACCCAAATGCATTTTGAGTTCCTCTGTGTGAAACTGCTGGATTTTGAGAACCAGATGGAGGCATTGGAACAGAGCCAGAACCCCTTTGCGTGGGTGGTGTTAGCCTACCTGAAGAAATTAGCGACACGCGACGATTTGCGGTTGAGAGTGAGCGAACGCTTGCATTTAGTGCGCAACTTGGTCAAACAAGGGTATAATGTAGAGGAGGCAGTGAGTCTGTTTCGGTTATTGGAGTTTATGCTGGATTTGCCGCCTCAGTTGGAGTTGGAATTTGACCAACAGTTGAAGGAGTTGAAACAGGAAATGCCAGAAACCACCTTACTCTCACGATTTGAGCGGCAAGCGATGGAGCGCGGACGACAAGAAGGACGACAGGAAGGACGACAAGAAGGACGACAAGAAGGGCTTCTTCTTGCCCGAGAGTCGTTGATAGAGGTGTTGCGCGCGAAGTTTGGCAAGACGCCGCGTTCACTGGAGACCCAGATTCATCGTATGGAGGACCCGGATCAGTTGCGCTATTGGCTGCGGCGGGCGGTGTTGGCGAACAGTCTGAAGGAATTCTCGGAAGAATTCAAACAGTCATAACAGTCTTTCTTACTTCCAATTTAGCGTGGACTTATCCTTGCATCTGTTCCCATGCATAGGCGACACGCAGCGCGGTGGCTTCATCGAACGGTTTCGCTATGATCTGCAGCCCCACCGGCAGCCCGTTAACCGGCGCGCACGGCACCGAAATGCCCGGTAAGCCCGCCAAGTTGACTGGAATCGTCAACACGTCGGCTAACTTCATCGCCAGCGGGTCATCTGCTAATTCGCCGATTTTGAAAGCAGGTGTCGGCGAGGTCGGACAAACGAGCGCGTCACACTGCTCAAATGCGCGTTCAAAGTCGCGTCTTAACAACGTGCGAGCTTGCTGCGCTTTCAAATAAAAGGCATCATAATAACCTGCAGAGAGAGCGTAGGTCCCGATCATAACACGCTGCAATACCTCGTTTCCGAACCCCTTCGCGCGCGTTTTCTCCATCATGCGGATATGCCCTTCCTCAAACCCTTCTCTCAGACCATAGCGCGTGCCGTCATAGCGCGCCAAGTTGGACGAGGCTTCCGCGGGCGCAAGAATGTAGTAAATCGGCAACCCATACTCAGCAGTCGGCAAAGAAACCTCCATCACTTCCGCTCCCGCCGCCGCCAGTTTATCGATAGCCGAGCGAACGCTGGTTACCACCTCAGGCTGAACGCCCTGCGCGAAAAATTCTTTGGGAACCCCCAAGCGCATCCCTTTGACATCATCGACCAGCGCGTCCGTGAAATCGGGTACGGGCAGTTGCACACAGGTCGAATCGTTCGGGTCTTCGCCAGAGATTGCGTTCATAAGCAGCGCGCAGTCGCGGACATCTTTGGTAATGGGTCCAATCTGATCCAGAGAAGAGGCATATGCCACTAACCCATAACGGCTCACGCGCCCATAAGTCGGTTTCATACCCACCACCCCGCAAAAGGAGGCGGGTTGCCGTATGGAACCGCCCGTATCGGAGCCTAACGCCAAAATGGTCTCATGCGCCGCGACCGCCGCCGTAGAGCCGCCCGATGAACCGCCCGGCACGCGCTCGGTATCGTGGGGATTGCGCGAGGTGAAAAAGCCTGAATTTTCGGTGGAAGAGCCCATCGCGAACTCATCTAAATTTGTTTTGCCCACCAGCACCGCGCCTGCTTCCTGGAGTTTCCTATAGACAGTCGCGTTGTAGGGGGGAACAAAGTTATGCAAAATCTGAGAACCGCAAGTCGTCTTGACCCCTTCCGTACACATATTGTCCTTCAAAGCAACTGGAATTCCCAATAAGGGGCTGGGGTCGCCTTGATCGATACGCGCCTGTGCCTGCTTCGCTTGTTCGCGAGCCAGTTCGGGCGTGGGGGTGATATAGGCTTGAATCGCCGGCTCTACGCGCTCGATATGCGCCAAAACCGCTTCGGTTAATTCCAGAGCGGAAATCTCGCGGGCGCGGAGTTTCCGGCTCAATTCATGGGCAGTCAGAGTGTGCAATTCCATTCGGCAGTTCTCCCTCAATCTTCAATAATGCGCGGAACAATGAACAGACCGTCGCGCGCTTCCGGCGCAATACTTAAGGCGCGTTCGCGAGGCAGGCAGGGCTGGGTTTCATCTTCGCGAAAAACATTAAAGACCGGAATCGAGTGAGCCGTCGGTTCCACGCCCTCCGTCGGCAATGCCTGTAAATGCTCAAAGTGGGTCATGAGGGCATTCAAATGGCGCGCCATCTCCTCCAATTCCACTTCCGGCAAATCCAGCCGCGCCAGTTTGGCGACATGTTTCATATCCTCTATCGTTAGAGCCATAAGATAATTGTACCTAAAGCGGGTACACTTTTGGCGATGAACCAAGCAACGCCCCTCACCTTTCCCGTTCCCAATCGCTTCGATCTTCATCTCTGCATCAGCGCTGGGCAGGTCTTTCGTTGGCAGTCGTCCAGTACCGGATTCACCGGCATCAGTGGCAGCCGTCTTTTTCAGGTGCGCGATTCGCACGAAAATTATACGGTTCAAGCCCTGCCCTCAGAGCATGCGGAGACCGCATTTCGCGATCTGTTCCGGTTAGAAACGGACCTGCCATCGGTTCATAGCGCAGTCATCCAAGCGGACCCTCGCTGGGAACCCTGGATACGCGAGTTGAGCGGGCTTCGATTGATGCGTTGGGAAGATCCCGAAGAATGCCTGTTCTCCTTTCTCTGCACGCCTGCCAACAATATCCCCCGCATCACGGGAATGATCCAGAGGCTTTGCGAGACCTACGGCGAACCGCTGTTCTCGTTCGACTCCACATTCCACCGCGCTTTTCCTCAGATTCCCACACTCGCTGACTTGCCAGAAGACGCCCTCCGCCCGTTGGGGTTCGGCTATCGCAGCCGTTCGCTGATTCAGGCGGCGCGCGCTCTCCGAGAACGCGGTCCCGGCTGGATGGAAAGCCTAAAATCGGCAGGCTATTGGGATGCCAAACGCGAACTGGTTCGGTTGCCGGGCGTCGGCGCGAAAATCGCGGATTGTGTGTTGTTGTTGGGATTAGATTATTGGGAATCGGTCCCGGTGGATACCCACATGTGGCAAGCAATGCAGAAGCTATTGCCAGAATTACAGGGTAAATCACTGACCGAGAAGACTTACCGCCAGATTCTGGATTGGTTTCATGACCGTTTTGGCGTGTGGACACGTTGGGCGCAACAATATTTGTTTACCGCGCGTCTCAAAAAATTGTGAACGAACACCTCAGAAACGGGTACAATTGAGCGTCCATGCTTTTCTCTTCCCCAACGCGCGAGGATTGGGCGAGTCGCTTGTTGTGGTTATTATGGCGGCTTGCGCTCATTGGATTTGGGCTGTATCTGCTGTGGCAGCTACAGCACGTGGTGATACTGCTCTTTGTCTCAGGAGCCGTTGCTTACCTGTTGCTGCCGCTGGTCGACTTGCTATCGCGTTGGCGTCCGCCTGGCGTATCGCCACTGTTTTGGCGAGGTGTTGTCAGCATGCTGGTTCTCATCGGCTTCTTGGTACTGGTGGGGTGGGGCGTACGCGCTTTTCTTTCTCCATTCATCAACGAAACCCGCGCCTTCGTCAATAATTCCGATGCGTACCAACAGAAAGCGGGACAAGTTTTCGAGGATGTGAACCGCGACTATGAACGATGGTATCAGGGATTGCCGAGCGCGGGCAAGGACATCGTAGACCGGCTCCAAAGCTCCTTAGAAGAAGGCGTCAACGGGATCGTGAGCGGCATGCAGTCTGGGCTGCAGAGCATGATCAAGCAGACAGGCGTTTGGCTGAACTTTCTGGTGGAGTTGTTCCTACTGCCAGTCATTGTCTTCTATTTCCTGCTCGATTCCAATCACTTAAAACGCGACGCGCTGGGAATGATCCCCCGGCGATTTTGGCGGCTGGCGGTGAAATGCATCAACGAAACGAACCGCGTCATGAAATCCTACATTATCGGTCAGTTGATTTTGTGCGTTATCGCAGGGATCGCGGTTTGGATCGGGTTGCGCGTTTATGGCATTAACTATGCCTTCACGCTTGCGCTGTTTGCTGGCGTCACGCGCGCGATACCCGTCATCGGTTCGCTGGTCGCCGCGCTGCCGATCATTTTGATGTCGCTCATCATCAAAGATGCGACGGTCGCCATTCAGATTACCGTTTTCCTGACTGCGCTCTTTTTGGTGGAACACAAGATGATTATGCCGAAAATCATTGGTGACCGGGTCGATTTGCATCCGGTGCTGGTGATTGTGGTGCTGTTGGTGAGCGGGAAATTCTTTGGATTAGTGGGCATGTTCTTCGGCGTGCCGATTGCGGTGATTGTTCGGAACGTAATGCGTTCGGTGCAACGCGACCGAAACCGCCCTCATATGTCGCAATTAGTGATTAAACCGGCGGCTGCGGATCAGGCGGCAGCAGGGCAAGGAGGCTCTGTTTGAATTTATTGGAAGCAATTGTTCTGGGAGCGGTTCAGGGAGCGACAGAGTTTCTGCCGATTTCCAGCTCGGGACATCTGATTTTGGCGCGCTATTGGTTCGGTTGGGAAATGCCCGAAGAGCGCGCGCTCATTTTCGATTTGGCTCTGCACGGCGGCACTCTCCTCGCGATTCTGCTCTACTTTGGACGCGATTTGCTCCGGTTCTTCAGCGCGCTGATGAGCGCAGACCCACAAAGAGCCACCGATAAGCGTCTGGCATGGGGAATTCTGCTGGGGTGTATCCCTGCGGGATTAGCCGGGTTGTTGTTTGATGACCCCATAGAGAACTTCTTCCGCAATCAATTCGCGCTCATCGCTGTTTTGCTGATTGCGGTGGGATTGTTGATGGGCGCGGCGGACCGCTTCGGGAAAAAAGCGCGCGCCTTAACAGAAGTCCGGCTCACCGATGCGGCAGCGATTGGTATCGCGCAAGCCTTTGCGCTCATTCCCGGCTTTTCGCGCTCCGGAATCACGATGACTGCCGGTTTGATGATGGGCTTGGAACGCGAAGCCGCTGCGCGCTTCTCTTTTCTGCTCTCCGCGCCCATCACCATCGCAGCCGTTGCCTATGGCGGGAAAAAGGCGCTGGGCGCAGGCATCCCGTCCGATTTTGTGGTTCCTATGCTGGCAGGCGCAGTGACGTCGGCAGTGGTGGGGTTGGCATGCGTCGCTTTCCTCATAAAGTTCTTGAAAACCAAATCGCTTGCGCCCTTTGTGATCTACCGGATTGTCATCGGCGTGGCAACGCTGCTTCATCTTTGGCTGGCTGGCAGGTGAAAACGGTATGAAACTACTGATTACGGGCGCAGGCGGTCTGTTGGGGCAAGACTTACAAGTCGCGCTGGCGGATCGCCACGAGTTGATTTTGACCGGACGCCGAATGCCCATCGCTTTGGACATCACCCATCCACAGCAGGTCAAACAGGTCTTTGAGCAATACCAACCACAAGGCGTGATTCATTGCGCTGCCATGACCCATGTGGATGGCTGCGAGCATGACCCTGAGACCGCTTATCGCGTGAACGCTCATGGCGCCAGCCTGATCGCCAGCGCGTGCCTCGATCATCAAGCGTTCTGTCTTTATGTCTCCACCGATTTTGTTTTTGACGGAGCGGCAAAGCGTCCTTATCACGAATATGATCTCCCCCAACCGCTCAATACCTATGGGCGTTCTAAGTGGCAAGGCGAGCAAGCCGTTCAGACACTTTGCCCGCGCCATTACATTGTCCGAACGGCTTGGCTCTACGGTCATCATGGAACAAGTTTCCCCAAAATGGTCTTGGATGTCGCCAACAAGGGACTCCCTTTACGAGTAGTTCGAGATCAAGTGGGAAGCCCCACATGGACATGGGATTTAGCCGAAGCGATTGGTAGATTGATCGAGACAAACGCCTATGGGACCTATCACGTGGTGAATCACGGTTCGATGAGTCGGTATGAGTTTGCGCGCGCGTTGTTAGAAGAAACAGGGCTGACCACTGATCTTCAACCCATCGCCAGCGCGGAATGGAGCAGTCCCACCCGAAGACCTGTTTTCTCTACGCTCGAATCGCTCCGCTGGACTGCTTTGGGGCTTCCCCCTCTGAGAAGTTGGCGCGATGCCCTGCGCGCCTGGATCACGCAAATGCCAGATTATTAGGACGTTTTTCTCGTTTTTCTGCCCTCCCCCTTGACTTTTGAGGGCGTTTTGGGTCATAATTTATTTTGCGTGGCGACTGTAGCTCAGTCGGTTAGAGCGCCTGACTGTGGCTCAGGAGGTCGAGGGTTCAAGTCCCTTCAGTCGCCCCAATCACCCACGGACCGTTAGCTCAGTTGGCAGAGCAACTGACTCTTAATCAGTGGGTCGTAGGTTCGAATCCTACACGGTCCACCAATTGATCGCGCGCGGCTAGCTCAGAGGTAGAGCACTTCCTTGACGTGGAAGGGGTCATAGGTTCGAATCCTGTGCCGCGCACCATTCCCTTAAAAGTCATAGGGAGTCCCCTATCACAGCCAACTGTGATAGACATTCGAGATATCCATTGCGAAGGCGCGAGTACGATCTTCCATCGCTTTGATCTGCTCAGGAGTCATTTGCTTGAAAGCGCGAGCGGCGTCGCCCCATTGCTTCAAATGGTCTTTGTTGCCAATCGCGATAACCCCCACATGCACCGGCTGACTGAGCGCGTATTGAAACGCCTCCATTGCTGTGAGACGGTCCGGCGCGATCAACCTGCCTATTCCCGCCACCTTCATGACCGCGATACCAACCTTCTTCTTCACTGCCAGAGGCAGGCACTGCTTGAAGAAAGAGCGCGGGTGATGCGCTTCCACCGCGTTCGTGGGAATGAGGGTCATATCGAAATTGAAACGCTCCAACATCTCCATGATGATGGCAGGATCATGATGTCCCGAAACGCCCAAAAAGCGAACCGTTTTTTGCTCTTTTGCCTTCTGAAACGCTTTGATTGCGCCATCCGTCGCAAACAACTTGTCCACATCGTCCCGCGTGCTGACATGGTGAACAATCCACTGGTCCAAATGATCCGTTTGCAGCCGCTTCAAGCTGCGTTCTAACTCGCGCATCGCGCCGTCGTAATCGCGCTTATCGCATTTCGTACTGAGATAAATCTCTTTGCGCTTACCCTTAATCGCTTCGCCAAAATGATCCTCGCTGATGCCATAGTTCGCAGCCGTATCCAGATAGTACCAACCGTCTTCTATCGCCGCTTGGATCAGCTCGATGGCTTCTCTCTTGCGCTCCGCATTCGCAACCGCATATGCGCCGCCCAATGCAAGAATCGGCATTTTCACTTTGGTTTTTCCAAACTCGCGTTTGGGAATCTCTTTCTGAAACAAGGGTTCTAAGCTCATTTATTTGCTCCCGCCATGCTTGATTTTTTCCCAGTACGTATCAAAGTCGAACCGCGGACTGTGCTGGGGGACATGGCACTGCATGCACGAATCCATCCCTGCTTTGCCCAACTGAATCGTGGGGTCTTTCACGTGTTTCGCCGCCGGACCATGGCAACTTTCACAACCCACATCTTTCAAGTTAGGGGTCTCCTGCATATTGCGGAATCCGCTTACCATATCCAAACCGACCACATGGCAAACCACACATTCCGGGTCTTTATCGTGCTTGTCATCTTCCAGCGTCTTCAGCGCGTCCCCATGGCGGCTGGCTTTCCAAATCCGGTAATCCTGCTGGTGGCATGGCTCACACGCCGCGCTGCCCGCAAACGTGTCGCCGTTCAAAGTTGGGCGTTTTTGGACCTGTCCCAACAAGTTTTCTGCTTCCACCCGGCTCAGATATGCCATCTTGATCTGCATGATCAGCGAACTATCCGCATAATCGGGACCCAGCGCGACATACTCTATTTGTCCCAAACGCGCATCGGGATTGGCTGAGAGCTTTGACTGCCCCATATATTTCCCGTCCTGCCCGTTGCACACCAAAACAGTCTGCCCCACGGTTCGCGCAGGCGAATAATGGTCGCCTTCCTGCGCATAAACGATCATATGGAATTGCGGGTGATCTTTGGCGATCTGCTCGGCATCGGCGCGCCGTCCCTGGAACAAGAGAATTTTTACGGTGTCGGGCTTACTCAGTGTTTCATGCATCGCCTGCAACGCTTCTGAGACGGGCTGAACGGTTAAATCGGGATTGACGGACTTAATCTTTGCCTCACCCTTCTCCGAAACAACGCCCACAATCAAAAACCGCTGGGCTTTGCCCTCATGGTCGCGCTCCACCTCTACGGAGGGCTTGAACACCAGCGCGCCCTGCCTCTGAACATTGGCACATAGGAAAGGGGTTTTAGAGCGTTTTTCTAAGGCGAGCAGGTAGTTTAGTCCAAGCCGGAAGTCTTTGTCGCCGAGGTTGATGGCATCATAGTTCATCGCGTTGAACATCTCAATCAGCGTTTCCGCTTTCAATTCGTCTTGGCGGTCCAGCGCTTTGGTTAAATTCCCGTTTTCTACCCGGATTAGGCTATACTTTTGCGCGAGCTGGGATAGATACTCTCCCCGTCTCGGCATGCCGCCCAGCATCGGTTTACTGCAACCGCACGGGGTCAAGTAGCCGTGCTGCTCAGCGCTAAAAACGACCATCAACGGCAGGTTGCCCGGCGCAGGATGAGTATGGATTCTTGACGCGCCCATTAACAGCAACGCGCCCAACGGTAAAAATCCCCAGCAAAACCACAATCGAGCCGACATCATCCACCTCACTTTTTCGCTCAAAGCCCCTCAGGGCATTCGCAGTCTGAATCAATTCATTAGACGCTTGACGGGCAGCCCAATTCCGCGCGATTCGGAAACATCACCGCTCCTTCCCCTTATTTTCGGGGGAAAGCCGTCTCCCTCCCCGTTCGCGGGGAGGGTAGGGGTGGGGGTTATTCTGTATTACTTCTCAATCACTTTTCGGACGCGCCGATGACACTCGCGAAGACCGGTATCTCGATGGTGGGCTGCTTGGAATCATTGGTTTTCACCGTCAATTTATGACGAATCTGCCCTGACTGCCAGCCGCCGTTATAGCGCAGGATGATTCGGTGCTGCGTGCCATTTTCCAAAGACTCATGCTGAATCTGGATCGTGGGGTCATCCGACTCGACTTTCTCAACCTGGAACCCGTTCGTTCGCTTCACCAGCGTCACAATCTGCTCGATGGGCAGAGGCGTATTGGTTTGAATGGTTCCCATATAGACCTGAGCAGGCGTCACGATAATACCCTTCTCATACGAGACGCTCAAGTTGACTTGCGGCTCCCGGCTGGAGTTGGTCATTGCTGTCACCAAGAAAGCCCCTCGACCTACTGGCGCCTCGGGCTTCACTTCCACCAGCAAACGATACTTTTTGGGATCGCCGTTCACAGGCGCGACTTTCGCCTCCACATACGGTACACTGGAGGAGACTTTGGTGATTTCTATAGCCTCATCCACATTGATATCCAACTCCGCTTCATACTTCGTAACGGTGCTGTCCTCCAAGACCAGGTTCACCGTTTCTGAAGGCACAATGGTGATCGGCGCGACTACGTTCGTGGTCATGCGCAGGCTGGCGCGAGTCGAATCGGGGTCATTCGTGGTCAAATCAATCGCTTTTACGATGGGACCGCGAAAACCGCCTGTCTTCAATTCCGCTTCAATTTTACCCTCTGCGCCCGGCGCGATCTCTTTGTCGTAATTGGCAACCGTGCATCCGCAGTTCGGTTTCGCATCGATGGTCAAAGGCGCGTCGCCCGCGTTCTTGATTTTGAAGGTGTAATGAACGGTGTCTCCACGCATCGATTTGCCGCCATCGATTTCCATGGCTTCAATTACCATTTTGGGTTTCGGCATATAGAGCGCAACCTTGTTTTTGCAAGCCTCCATCAGTTGGCGGCGGGCATTCAAGAGGTCTTTCGCCATCTTCACTTCCGCTTCTGAGGGAGTTTTTGCCGCATCGTTCGTGGTCCAAACGGGTCCCATAACGCCGCCCTCGCTGGGAGAAACCGCCAGACCCAGATAGACCCCCAAACCCTGAGAGACCATATGATTGATGGACATGGCAGGCTGAGCCATTTCGGTGTAGGGCTGCATGGTGGCAACTCGCATCAAGCTGGAGCGCGAAGTGGGGTTGTTCGCTTGTCCTGGCTTGGGGATCGCTAAGCGTGAATCGGTGCTGACCAACCGGAACTGCCCTGCGGTGATTTGCGCGACATCATACTCAAACAAAATATGGATGTTCGCATTCTCCTCGTTTTCAGTGAACTCGAACTTAACGCTGTTCGCCAAAAGGCTGTTCCAGGTATTGACCGCGTCCTGTGCCGCTTTGCGGTATTCGTCCCGGTTCGCTTTGGGCAATGCTGACCAACTTGCGTAAATCTTCACATTGGACGGAACCATCAGTGGCTCGATCAACAGGCTTGCGCTTTCAAATTCGCCATTCGCTAATGAGTTAATAACTTTGTAAAGCTGCTCATGTTCTGTCTGGTTCATATCCTTGGGCAGGACCGGCGCTTGCGGGCGGGTGGCATTCTGTGCTAAGCAGACGCTCACAGCTAACATCGCCAGCAAAAATGCGTAGATGTTTTTCAATTTCATACCAACTTCCTCCTGAGAGAATACTGGGATTCTGAATTCTCTCTTCTCTTTTATTATAGCCCAAAAATGCCCCAATATAGCCTAAAAAAGAACCAGATTTTCAAAAATGGGGCAAGAATCGCGCTACCGACTGCCCGGAATCACCACATCCGCGACCGGCTTGCCTTCCACATACCGGAGCAGGTTCTGGACAACGCCCTGCGCAATCCGTTGCTGCGCTTCTAAGGTTACGCCCGCGCCATGCGGCGACAGGATCACATTCGGCGCAGTCAGCAGCGGGTTCTGGGGATCGGGCGGCTCCGGCGAAAAGACATCGATGGCTGCGCCCCCCAAATGACCGCTCTTCAGCGCATCCACCAGCGCGGCTTCATCCACCAGTTCAGAACGCGCGGTGTTGATCAAAAACGCGCCCGGTTTCATGCGTTGGAACGCTTCCTTATTCAGCATGCCCCGCGTTGCATCGGTGAGCGGGATATGTAGCGTCACGATGTCGCTTTCCGCAATCAGAGTCTCCCAATCAACCAGCGTCACGCCCAAAGCGTCCTCATCGGCGGCAGGCAGGGGATGTTCATCATAATAGAACATCGTCACCTGGAACGGCAGCAAGCGCGATGCCACCTCCCGACCGATTCTCCCCATACCCACAATCCCGAAAGTTTTGCTTTGCATATCTTTGGCTTTGGAAATCCAGAGGGGCAATGACCATTCGCCATTCGTTAGAAGATTATGCGCGGGAATCAGCCCCCTGAGCAGGCTCAAAGCCACCATCACCACGTGTTCTGCCACGCTGACTGTGTTTGCGCCCGTCACACAAGCGACTGCGATACCCAAATCTTGAGCTGCTTGAACATCGACATGGTCCACGCCGACGCCCGCCACCTGTATAAAGCGCAGCCGTTTCGCCTGCTCCAAATGCGCGCGTTTGATGGGGGTGAAAGCGGTTGAAATCAAAACGTCCATATCCTCTAAGTGAGCGTTCATTTCCTCTTCGGTTGTTGCTAAGGAAAGCGTATGCCCCGCAAACAATGCGCCCAACATAGCCACTTGCGCCTGCACCTGTTCGGAAGGGGGTAGAACTGCGACAATTTTCATTATTTTTGGTCTCCTGAAATTTCAAGCGTTACTCCGACGACGCCTCCTCGGTTTGGTCGGCAATCCGGTAAATCTGTTCTAATGTCTGGCTTTTCGCGCGCTCTAACCGCTGATACCGGCGGTCGAATTGGTTCATCGCATAGCCCAAAAACTCATCTTGGGTTAAGCCATACGGCATTTCGCCGTCATAAGCGGAAAAGACTTCCTGAACCACACCCATCGCGGGCGGCACGAGGGTCATCATGCGCTGCTGAACCACCTCCCAGACCTCCTCATGCTCCACAATTAATCGCGACAGCAGAAAAACGCCATAAGCGATATGCCGTGCCTCATCGCGCATCATCAGGTTCAATCCCTGTGTGAAGCCGGGCAGCAGGTTGCTGCGCTTGAAGGCTTCGAACGAAGCGTAGTAGCCGGTTTCCGCCAGTACGCCTTCCACGATCATATTGTATGTCACAGAGGCTTCTGCTTGCGCTGTGGGCGATGGATCGGTCAAAAGGCGGTTCAAGGAGCGGGGCAGTTCTTCATAGAAAATCGTTTTGTAGGACGGCGAATGGTAATGGCTCAAGTCATGATGCGCGCCCGCTACCTCGTCCAAATATCGGCGCATAAACTCCACATGTTTCGACTCTTCCCAAAGAAAAGCGGTCAAGAACATCTCTTCTTCCAGCCTGCCCTCCCGCGCCACGGTCATCACCAAGGGCAGCAAGTCTAAGGTGACGCTCTCCTCGCCCGCCTGAAACAAAGACACCAACCGGAGCGCGACATCCCGCTCCAATTCGCTCATTTGCTGCCAATCCTGCTGGTCTTGGGAGAAGTCAATGCTGGCGGGGTCCCAAACGCCTAATTGTTTGGCTTTCTGGAACATGCGCATGGCGGGGTGTTGGCGATTGAACCCTCCCGCGCTGGTCGTGATAAACTGTTCATGTCTCTCGATGGGCGTGATCATTCGCTGGTCTCCTCTTTGAAACATCCTGATTTCGAGTTCGACCGGCAAGTCAAATTTCCTGCCGGTCGAACGATGAAACAACATTCAAGCAATAAACGTGAGGAGGCGGCATCAAAAGTACGGTTTAGGTATAATTTGCTGAGAGGTACATTATGGCTGGCACAACCCATTTGTCGGAGGGAGTCTCAGAGCCGCTCTCGACCAAGGCGCGGATGCGTAAGACCATCATTCGCTTGGCGAAGAGGCGGCAAAAGCCTGGTTCTGGCAGTGGAAAAGCCTTCTTGCGAGAGAGGACAACATTGATTAGATATCCAGACTTGAGCCAACCCTTTCAGAACATCGATTGGGCAGTTGTTGGAGCGGTGGCTACCCGGCTCTACATGCCTGAACGACTTACTCAGGATATGGATGTGCTGGTCTTGACGGCTGATTCTCCAACTGCGCGTCGCCAATTGCGAGCGGCTGGGTTCCAGCACGTGGGCGAGCTATCGATCGGTGGTAGCCAGTGGCGTTCCCCCGATGGCTTCAACATTGATTTGTTAGAATGTGACGCCGAGTGGTGTCGAGGCGCATTGCAGGAGGCGGCTCATAATCGCGATGCCCACGGTCTCCCTATTCTTCCACTCCCTTACCTCGTTTTGATGAAATTTGAAGCCAGCCGAGCGCAAGATATTGCCGACATCACGCGCATGCTGGGACAAGCGGGCGAGGCAGATTTGGATGCTGTCCGCGCGCTTTTTGATCGTTATTTACTCTACGAAAAGGACGATTTGGAGAGTCTGATTTCCCTGGGGCAATTGGAAATGCAGAGTGAGGATTAACATGACCTAATAACGGTCCCCCCCGTGAACGAGGAGAACCGCATAGAGCCGACATTAAGACCCCAGTAAATGCGCGTTTGCTTTTTTTCTTCGGCGCAACGCTGCCAATCCGACTGACAGGGCAATTAGGCTGGCGGGTTCCGGCACGGGTGTAACAACAAACAGATCGCCCGCATCCGTGTATTGCCCGTTCACAATCAGAATCCCGTCGCCGTCGAAAGGCGCAAAACGCGAACCATAGTACGCAAGCGAGGTCGGGAACGGGAACGCGCCGCTGAACTCACCGAATGGTTGCGCGATACCGTTGGAAAGGCTCGTTAAAGTCCGCTGGGTCGTTCCAAACAGATCGCCCTCCGAGTCGACCGCTAATGCCCCCAAAGCGGAACCGTTGCCGCCCGCCAACGAAAGCGTTTCTTCCAATAGAAGCCCTGTCAAAGAGCCGTTAGCATATTGCGGCGCGAAGCGGAACACCTGACCCGGATTGCCAATGAAGTTGGGGTCATTGGTGTCGCCTGTATAGATTCGTCCGCTCGCGCTGACCAATCCCGCGCCGTAGCCATTCCCAATGCCCGATACCAACTCCATTACCGAGCCGTTTGCCACATAATGAAGCACGTTCGCTTGCGGTCCCGATGACGTCAATGCGAGAATCCCCTCGCCAAAAGGCAACACTTCCGCGACATCCGGCAACGCGCCCGCCGGCGCCAGCGTTTCGCCCTGATTTGTGTGTACGTTCCACTTAAAAGCGGTGTCCAAGTCGCCATTTTCGCCAAAGATCAGGTTCTGGGTGTCTGCCCACGCCAGCCCGCCGAAGAACTTCCATTCGGGTCGGCTGAGGGTAGTCAGCAATTGGCGACCTTGCGGGCGAATCCGGTCGTAGATTTTGATCGTCGCGCCACCGCCAAACTCGCCTTTGGCAACTGCTAACTTCCCGTCGGGGCTGACCGCCATCAGGTCACCCTCTAATTGAAGCGGATAAGCGCGGAAACCGGTGGCGGGCGTAAA
Organism: Fimbriimonadia bacterium; assembly: GCA_026129765.1. Lineage (GTDB taxonomy): Bacteria > Armatimonadota > Fimbriimonadia > Fimbriimonadales > GBS-DC > JAHCHP01. The sequence continues at coordinate 225,165 of JAHCHP010000002.1, forward strand.
GCCATTCACTTGGGCAGAGGCGGCGACCAGTGTCAGCGCGCCTGAAAACAAGAATACGTGCCATCGTTGAAGCATAATGTAAGACCTCCTTTGCATTGAGCAGCGGGCGCGCGCCTTTCCCTAAAAAAAACAAAACGCGCCTTCGCTGCGATTCGGTCTCGAGCGAGGCGCATGCAAAACGAAAGAGCGGGATTGTGCTGGACGGATGTTTGTGGGTAGCCTGAGGACGCGCTCCCTTCTCATCAAATCCCAGCGTTCCGCCTGACGATTCGCGCTCCCCTTGCTCGAAGGGAGCCTGCCATAAAGGCAGGGCAAGCGACAGTCGCGTCAGGCATTCGGGCTTCCCGCCTAAAGCAGGTTACCGTTGCGGCACAGCGCCGGATTTTCACCGGACTTCCCCCGACCAGGCTTTCCGAAGAAAACCCACATGCGACTGGAAAGGCATATTGATGTTTCTTCAGGCAGGGAACGATTCCTGCAAAAAGAAATAGATACGGTGTTGAATTCAGATATTCGGCGGTTAGAAAATGATGTGCTGCGCGCCTTTATCGCCGCGTTAGAGCAAGCGCACCCCCAAATGCGAGGACACTCGGAGCGGGTCGCGTCCTATGCGGTGGCAACGGCGCAGGCACTGGGTCTAAACGCAGCCTTTTTAAGGCAGGTTCGCATCGCTGCCGCGCTTCACGATGTGGGGCTGTTGGTGGTTCCAACTTGGGGAGGCGGCGCGTTGTCGCCGGAACAGTGGCAGGCGGTTCGGAAGCACCCGGAAACAGGCGCGCAGATGGTGAGCCGCATCCAGCGGTTTCAAACACCCTCAGAGTGGATTTTGGCTCATCATGAGCGCTGGGATGGTAACGGCTACCCGAAAGGACTTGCAGGAGCAGCGATCCCGCTGGGCGCGCGGATTTTGGCGGTGGCGGAAGCGTTCGACTCGATGACCTGTTTCGATTTCTACAAAACGCCCCTCAGCGAGGCGCAGGCTTTAGAGGAGATCAAGGCGCATGCTGGAACCCAGTTTGACCCGGAGGTGGCAGCGGCTTTTTTGAGAATTCAACCCATCATCCAACCGCCGCCTGCCTCCGAGCTTACTCCTCTGTCGAGCCGAAATTGAACAACACCATCAACAGGTCGGCATCGCCCACAATCGTATCTCCGTTCAGGTCGGAATTGCGCGACCCTGTCAGACTGTAATCAAACAGCACCGAAATCAGGTCGGGATCGCTAATGATGCCATCATTGTTCACATCGCCCGGCGTGAAATGAATGATGTTCAAACTGGGACCGGGGTGGCGCATGCGCGCGTTCTGAATCCGCTTGTTCAAGGCGCGGGGAATGTCGATGTAGAGATCATAATTGCCGAAATAGCCGTTGAAGGTCGCGCTGAAGTTTCCTTCCGCGTCTGGCGTGACGGTTCGAGACTGAAGGTTGGTGTTGGAACCGATATTGCGCAAGTGCAACTGCAGCTCTAACTGATCGTACGCGCCAATAAAACCGGCGATCTGAACCTTTCCATTCACAGTAACTTGAGAGGCGCGCTGGACCGCATTATTGACATTGATCATGCCATGAGTCACATAGTTGCCCGGCACAGCGGTCGTGGTCTGCTCAATGATTTGGCGCACAATCTGCGCGCGGGTCGTGTTCCGGTCAGTAGGTCCATCCGCTATCATCGCGTAGAGGAGCGCAGCCTGAGCCGCCACCATCGGAGATGCGTAGGAGGTAAAACCGTTTTGGTCCCTGCCGTAGCCGCCCGTGATGCGAGTATAGCGCACATCGCCGCTGGGAGCCGCCACATCGACCCAGTTGCCGAAATTGGACTGATTGCTCTTCGTGCCATCTTGATGACAGGCAGCGACCGCAATGGCATTGTTATAGAATGCGGGATAAAAGGCGACGGAATTGTTGTTATTCCCCGCTGCCGCGACCACTACGGTACCACTGTTCCAAGCATTATTGACAGCGGTCTCCAAAGCGGCAAAAACGGTGTTTGTTCCCAAGCTCATATTGATGACATGCGCGCCCTGCTGAACTGCCCAAGCGATCCCATCAATCAAATCGGTCAAGATGCCCTGACCACTATCCCGAAACACTTTGACCGGCAAAATGCTGCTGTTGGGACAGATACAAGCGATGCCCAAACTGTTGTTCGTCACCGCTCCCGCAATGCCCGATACAATCGTGCCATGACCCGCTACATCGGAAGGGTCACTATCGCGCACACCGCTCGCGTTTCCGCCAAAATCAAATCCGTTCAGCAGTTTCGCTTGCAGGTCTTCGTGGCTTAACAGCGCACCGGTATCCAGCACCGCAAGAATATAGTTCGGGTCACCCGTAAAAATGTCCCATGCTTGGGGCGCGCCCACCGTAAAGAGCGACACTTGGTTCGGGAAAATAGGGTCGTCGGGGTTCCAAGCCAATTGGATATAGCCATTAGGGTCCGCCGACTTAATGCCCGGAACGCGACTCAGCGAATGGCAAAGCGCGCGGATGTCGGCAGCAGGATGGACTTCTAAAAGATAAAGTTCACTGAAAAGAAGCCTTCGGGATAGGCGCGCGCCCATGTTGGCAATCAAGAACTGGCGTTCACTCTCGGAAAGGGTCGGCTCGAATTGAACCACCAACTGCCCCGGCACATACTCCGGCGAGACAGAGCGAGAAGGCTTCTGCTGCGCTGTCGCTGTCAAAATCAAAGCGAAACCCAATGTCAATAAACTGAAAAACCTCATAAAATGTCGACCTCCTTTCAGCGGCTCTAAGTTCCTTCAAAGCCGCCAACAACCTTGCCCACCGCTGCATGCGCGCTGGCGGGGTTTAACCCGCCTAAATTATAACATAGTTTTGAAGGCTCTCACCGATTCTAACTCCCTCAGGAGCGAATTTCTGGCATTCTTTCAAGGGAACCGCCCCCTAAAGAAAAGGAAAAAAAGGCATTCTGCCGAAAAAAAGTAAGAGATGAAGAAGTTAGATGAGATCAGAGAGGCGATCAACCGATTGGATGAGCAGTTAATCGAACTGTTAAACCAACGCGCTGCGCTGGCAAAAGAGATTGGCGGGCTGAAAAGCCAAGACGGCAAACCCTTCTTTACGCCTGAACGCGAGCAGTCCATTTACAGGCGGTTGGCGAAGCAAAACCCAGGTCCGTTGAACCAAACCCAACTGCAGACCATTTTCCGGGAGATCATCTCTGTGTCGCGCGCGCTGGAAAAGCCTTTAGCCATCGCCTACTGGGGACCGCCCGGAACCTTCACACATATGGCATCACTGCGCTGTTTTGGGCAGTCTGCTTCTCTCAGCCCGGTAGAAAGTATTGCCGATGTTTTTGCGGAGGTAGAACAGTCGCGAGCAGACTATGGTGTCGTGCCGGTCGAAAACTCAACCGCGGGCGTTGTGCCGGAAACGCTGGATATGTTCCCTCTCACAAACGCCAAAATTTGCGCGGAAATCTATGTGCCGATTGCCCATTATTTGATCTCTCAAGCGCAGGACCTCAACCAAATCCAGAAAGTGTATGCGGGACCCCAACCGGCGCAGCAATGCAAACGCTGGCTGAAAACGCACCTGCCGAATGCCGAGATTGTGGAGGTGATGCCGACCGCCCGCGCGGCGCAGATGGCTGCCCAAGACTCGAACAGCGCTGCCATCGCCAATGAGTTAGCAGCGAATTTAATGGGGCTGCCGGTTTTGTGTGAGCATATCGAGGATAATCCGCACAACCGCACGCGGTTCTTAGTAATCGGCTACAATGAACCTGCGCCCACCGGCAAAGATAAGACCTCCCTACTCTTCACGTTGCGCAATCGTCCTGGCGAGTTGTACCGCGCGTTGGGAGCCTTTGAACAGCACGGGATCAACCTGACCATGATCGAGTCGAGACCCGCGCCGCGCGCGACATTCGAATACATTTTTTATGTTGATATCCAGGGTCATCATCGGGACAGCGGCATGCAGGTCGCGCTCAACGCGCTGGAGCAATATGTGCGCGAAATGGTGATCTTGGGTTCTTATGCCGAATCGGATATTTGATTAATCATGCTCTTTCCGTTAAAAGACCATAACCCGTCCCGGACTTTTCCGGTCATAACCGTGGGATTGATCGCGATCAATACCGCGATTTTTCTGCTGCAAACCGCGAATCCCGCCATCACCGTGCAGTATGCGATGATCCCTGCGGAAATAACCGGCAGCCAGCAGGCAGTCTTAGAGGCGATACGCGCGGCGGGACCGTTCGCGCTTCAACGGATGGATCCGCAAGTGCTGCAGCGTCTGTTTGAGACCGGACCGGCGGTTCCTGTGCATATGACACCCTTCAGCAGCATGTTCTTGCACGGCAGTTGGCTGCATTTGTTAGCCAATATGTGGTCGCTGTGGATTTTCGGCAACAACGTGGAGGACGCGCTGGGCAAACTCCGCTATTTGCTGATCTACCTGATTTGGG
>JAHCHP010000020.1 GCA_026129765.1 Fimbriimonadia bacterium
CCGGGTTGTGAGCTTGTCAGGCGGTAACTTCGCGAGCCGCTATTTCGATTTAGAAGTTCCCCGTGTGCAAGGGTGGCATAACTTCCAGATTATGTACGATGCGCGAGGCGCTGAGGTTAATATGGAGTTCCGTTATGCGGGTGGCGCAAGCAACATGACCACGACCAAGATTTTCTCCTTCACGCCCAATGCGGATCGTGATCGGGACGTAGACCTCATCGCTCTGGGTTTTGGCGTGCCATTTAGTTCGTCAGACCTGGGCATCGCCGCTTATGACGATGTGACGCTGTACGGTGTGCCGGAGCCTGCCAGTATGATCGCTCTTGGCGCAGGTCTACTAGGCTTAGCGGCTCGTCGTCGACGCAGCTAATGGCTTTTGGTTTGTTCTGCCACTCAAGTGTTAGAACTGGTTTAGAGGAGCAGATTCCTTGGTTTGTTCGGATCAACTTCAGGTCAAACTCAGTCATCTGCTCCTGAATCATATAAGTATTGATGGCGCTGACAAATACGCCTGATCGCTGGTATAAGGGTTGCGGCTCAGAAAAGGTGGGCGGAATATGCTTATGGAGCGCTACTCAACTCACTGGCAGTAAAATTCCCTCGCTCTTTTAACCGAACGGCGGTTTGCGCATGCCGGTATGCCGCACAGGCAGCGGCTAAATCGGGTTTCAGCCCCTGTGCCATCAAGCCTACGATCATACCAGAAAGAGAGTCACCCGACCCTGCAGTTCCCAGAGACGGCTCCGCGAACGGGTTAATCCAGATACCACGAGAATGCGCAATGAGCGTGTAAGCTCCTTTTAGCAAAGCATGGCAGCGGTATCTTTCGCGCAACAGGGGAGCCGATTGCAGACGCGCCTCTTGGATATCGGATGTGCTGACCCCTAAGAGCCGCGCTGCTTCACCCGGATGGGGCGTCAGGATCACTTGCTCATTGAGCGCGCCGCTGATTGGTAGACGCGCCAGCCAATTTAAGCCGTCCGCATCAATTAAGCAGGGCTTTCCCGTTTTGAGCCAGGCTTCCAGCAAGGTTTGAAACGCCATACCCACTTCTGACGATTGAGAAAGACCCATACCAATCGCAAGCGTGTCGAACCGCTCTAATCCCCGAATCAGAAAAGCGACCCCTTGCGAGGTGAGACAACCTTCGCCATTGTCGGGCAACGGGAGAGTCATCAACTCCGGGTAGAAACTGGCGGTTTGGGGTTGGACGCGCTCAGGAATTGCCACCGTCACCAGACCCGCGCCCATCCTCAGCGCAGCGATACCTGTCAGAGCGGGCGCGCCCGCCATACCGGTCGAGCCGCCCACGACCAACACATGCCCGCGGCTTCCCTTATGGGCATCGGGCTTGAGCCTCGGAAGCGAAGCATCCACAAACGATTCAGTCAATGAGGCATATTCCGTCTCAAGACTCTCAATGCGTTTGCGCGAAAAACCGATGTCGACCGATTGCCATTCGCCCAACGCGCGCACCGCGTCTGATTGGAAAAAGCCCTGTTTGGGCAACCCCATCGTCAGGGTCAACTCGGCATCGATTCGCATACCAGCCGCGTTGCCCGTATCCGCATCGATGCCGGACGGAATATCCAACGCGACAACCGGGACGCCTGAATCGTTCATCTGCTGAATCAGGCTTGCAAGCGGTTCGCGTGGCGTGCCGGTTGCGCCCGTGCCAAGCAGCGCGTCTACTATCAGGTCGCTGTTCACATAATCCAAAGGCGACTCCAAGACTGGAACGCCATACGCGCGCGCGATTTGAACTTGTTGCAAGGCATCGCCTTTCATTTCCGATTCGGGGAAGGCGAGTTGTGCATGAACCTCTAAGCCAACCTCGTTAAGATAACGCGCAACCACCAAGCCGTCTCCACCATTGTTGCCTTTGCCGCAGACAATCGCGACTCGTTTGGCGTGGGGATAGCGCGCGAGGATTGCATTTGCCGCGCCTTGCCCGGCGCGTTCCATTAGCACCATCGAGGGGACTCCGTCCTGCTCAATAGTGGCTTGATCCAAAGCGCGCATCTGCTCCGCACTTACGACAGGAATCACGCCTTGTTTCTTCATGATTTACTTAGACGCTCGCTCCCATGCCTCCAACATCGCCCAACTGGACATCGAACGCGCATAATAGCTGCCACATTCAGGCTCATTGAACGGGTTTCTGTTTTTCCCGTTATGGCGGTCACGAACGGCTTTCGCGACTTTAACCGCTTCCTCTTTGAACCCATAATCCAACAGTTGGGTCGCGAACATATACTCATGTCCCGTGAAACACTCGCCCCAATAGGGGAAAGGAATTTCGGGGCGTTCGCCATCGGGGAAGGAACAGAGCAGGGTGCCGCTTTCATCGGCGGTCGCATAGGTACGCATATTGTTGTAATGGTCGCGAAAATGAGGACGGAAGTTATATTTGAAAATCGAGCTGAGCGCAGCTTTGATATGGTAGGGGTCTAACAGATCGCCCAAGCCTGCGCAGCTCGCTTTATACTGTCCTATCAATTGATCGATCAAGCAGCCTTTCCCGACTTGGAAGCGTGGATTGGGATTGGATGCTTCCCCCGTGAGCGCGACGAGCGGCGCCAGTTGTTTGCTGGGGGGCTGTTCAATTTGAATGTAAAACCGACCATTGAACAGGTGTTGATCCACCCATTGGCTGCCTTTATCGCGCAGCGATTTACATTTTTGGGCAAAAGAATCATCACCTGCTAAGGGCGCGATCAGTTCCATGGCTTTGAGCGCAGCCAAATACCAAACGGTGAGCATCGGATTAGGACCGAAAAATTCGACATCGTAGGTGTTATGCTGACAGCCCTCCATCACGCCGTCCTGGTCCGCATCCCAGCCGCCCGGCAGCCAAGCATACTCCATCATCGATTTGAGTTGGGGATAGATGCTCTTAATCCATGGCAGTCCGGTTTGCTCGTCCTCTTTTTGATATTGGAGATAGGCGCGCAGAATCAATCCCATCTGCCCATCAGTAGCGGTTCCGTTCCAAACCTGATTTTTGACGGGCAGGCTTAAGCGGAATCGCTGCGCTCCCTCTTTGGTTAAACCATGTTTCAGGTGGCTTTCCAGCATGCTTTTGTGCAGCTCAGGGAAGAGAGAAAGAGTCGCATGCTCATAGTTCCATACGTGGGTACAGGAACCTGTGCAACAACCGGTGGTGTGACTGCATCCTTCAAAACCGGCGAAGGTTCCATCGCCGAGCCGAAAACTGGTATGCGTTCTCAAACAGGTCAGGTTAAAGAGCGCGGCTTCTTTGATGGGATGGGGCGCGGGATGGTCGCAAATCTTGTTCACGAATTCGACCGTTTTTTTGCGCCAATCTTTAAGACGGGGAACCGAATGTTCCGCGACTGCCAAGGCGTCTTCGAACGGTTTGGCATAATAATTCTCTTCGGTGGGATCGTCGCCTTCCTGACCAGACCACCAGCCCGACTCTTGGAGGTTGCGGTAAGGGAAATGCCATGCGATCATGAACTGGACCGTTTTTTCGCCGCCTGGAGACAGCGTGAACGGCGTGGAAAGCGAACTGTCCCAGGTATCTTTAGGGCTGGGCGGGCAGGGTTGATCCGGCTCATCATCTGCGATATAGCCTTGTTTCAGCAACGAGTCGATAATACCCAGTTGTTCGCCATTCCAGGGCTGGTCACGGAATGCCCATCGCCGTGCCACTTTGGGGTCAGGGTGGTCGGTCAGAATCGCCATCGTGCCGTATTGCGCTTTGCGTTCTTGGCGTGTTTTGCTAAAGACCATGCCTTTCCAGCCCGCCGCGCTGCCGTGTTCGGTGAGGCTGTCCTTCAAATCGAAAAAGAGACCATCCGCGCCCACAAAATTGGTCATTAAGAGAGTCAGCGATGCGTTGATCGGCGCTTGGGTGAGGTTCGTGAGCGTTATGCTGATCAAACCAAAAGGCATGCTGGAAGCCTCCGTGTCGCCCGGTATCAAGGGGTTGAACGCTTCGACTTCTACCCGGACAGGCGTGAATTCATCTTGCAAAATAGCGCGCCCAAAGGGATAACTGGCTTCGAACCCGGCAGGTTTCATGCGGGGAATCCCAGCCAGAATATGGGGCGCGCCATGGTCAGCAGAGAGGTTTTCTTGCAAATCGCCCTCCAGCAGACGCAACTTTGCCACTTCCTTTGCGCCCTCCTGTTGTTGAGTCCAAAGCGCGAAATGACAATACATGGGGCGCCATCCTCGATGGGGACGGCTCATCAACTGCCAATCGGTCAACTGCCCACGCCCACCCAAAGAAAAGAAACCGGTGCCGATTCCGCCCACAGGCATCGCGATTTCGCGCAGATGATCCACATCAAACCGGGAAAGCACTTTCCAATCGTTCATGATTGTGTCGATTCGCGCCGCGCGTGAAGGTTCCTGTCTGATAGGGAAGTGAATTTACCTAACGATAGGACTTGACAAAGAGGACTGTCTTCGGGTATTATTTTAGCACTCTCTATGCGAGAGTGCTAAAAATTGTCATTGACACAAGGGAGGCATCGATATGAAATTTAGACCTTTGAACGAAAAAGTCGTGCTCGAAGTGATCGAGGAAGATGAGACCAGTCCAGGCGGCATTATTCTGCCGGATACTGCCAAGAAACGCTCTCAGGAAGCGATCGTGTATGCGGTCGGACCGGGGCGCCTTTTGAAAGACGGTTCGCGCGCTGCAGTCGCTGTGCAGGTCGGACAGAAAGTGGTTTTCTCGAAATACGCGGGCAGCGAATTCGAGTTTGATGGCAAGAAATACCTCATTTTGGATGAGGATCAGATTTTCGCGATTCGGGAGTCTTAATTCCCACAATCCCATTTAACTAACGGAGGAAATAACTATGGCTGCAAAAATGTTGATATTTGATGAGAATGCGCGGCGCGCTCTGGAGCGCGGTGTGAACAAAGTCTCGGACGCGGTGAAGGTGACCCTGGGACCGCGTGGACGCAATGTCGTTTTAGATAAGAAGTGGGGCGCGCCGACCATCACGAAAGACGGCGTGACGGTGGCAAAAGAGATTGAACTGTCCGATCCATGGGAGAATATGGGCGCGCAGTTGTGCCGCGAAGTCGCTTCCAAAACGAACGATGTAGCGGGCGACGGAACCACCACGGCGACCGTACTGGCGCAAGCGATTGTGAATGAAGGCATGCGTTATGTTGCGGCGGGCGGTAACCCTATTACTGTGAAGCGCGGTATTGATTTCGCGGTCGCTAAAGCGGTTGAGGCGATTAAAGGCATGGCAACCACCGTTACCGATAAAGAGCAGGTGGAGTATGTCGCGACCATTGCGGGTAATGATTCCGAAATCGGAAAAATGGTAGCAGACGCGATGGATAAAGTCGGCAAAGACGGCGTAATCACCATCGAAGAGTCGAAAGGAACCCAGACCACGCTCGAAGTGGTGGAAGGAATGCAGTTCGACCGGGGCTATATCTCCCCCTACTTCATCACCGATCCGGAGCGCATGGAAACGGTGTTGGAAAATGTGTTGATCTTGATCTATGAGAAGAAGATTACTTCCGCGCAAGACCTGATTCCAGTGTTGGAGAAAACCGCTCAAGCGCGCAAGCCCCTGCTGATTCTGGCAGAGGACTTGGAGGGCGATGCCTTGGCGACGCTCGTGGTGAACAAACTGCGCGGTATCTTGAATGTGGCAGCCGTCAAAGCGCCCGGCTTCGGCGACCGACGCAAAGCAATGATGGAAGATATTGCGACCTTGACCGGCGGGCAATTCATCTCGGAAGATTTGGGCATCAAACTGGATGGCGTAACGCTGGAGATGCTGGGCGAAGCCAAGAAAGTGGTCATCACGAAAGAGGAGACCACTGTGATTGAGGGCGCAGGCACCAGCGAAGCAGTGGTGGGACGCATCAACCAGATTAAGAAACAGATCGAGAACACTGACAGCAGCTACGACCGCGAGAAACTGCAAGAGCGTCTGGCGAAGTTGTCGGGCGGTGTGGCGGTGATCAAAGTCGGCGCAGCCACCGAGACCGAACTGAAAGAGAAGAAGCACCGTTATGAGGACGCGCTGTCCGCGACCCGCGCAGCCGTGGAAGAGGGTATCGTTCCCGGCGGCGGCGTGACACTGATCAATGCGCTGCCTGCGCTGGAGAATTTGGGCGATGGGCAAGATGAGCGAACCGGTGTCGCGATTGTTCGACGCGCTCTGGAAGAGCCTCTCCGACAGATTGCGCAAAATGCGGGACTGGAAGGTTCTGTCGTGGTCGAGAAGGTGAAGTCGTTGCCGAAGGGACACGGGCTCAACGCGCATACCGGCGAATATGGCGACATGATGAAGGCGGGCGTGATCGATCCCGCGAAAGTGACGCGAACCGCGCTGGAGAATGCGGCGTCTATCGCTTCTCTGGTCCTGACCACGGAAGCCTTAGTGGCAGAGAAACCTGAGAAGAAACCTGCTGCGCCTGCCGGACCTGGCGGCGGCATGGACTATGACGACTTCTAAGCCTTGAACTCTGCTTCAATTCTGCATCTAAAGTTCCCACGACCCGAAAAGAAGTTGTGGGAACTTTTTTTGACCCTCATACGTCTTATATATTGTTGACCTTGGTAGGTAAACACACCCTTTCTTGGGGCTACGGGTTTTGCTCTCCTTTGCCTGTAGCCCCCTTTTTTATGGCTGACTCAACAACCACTGCCAAAATTAAACAGTACCATCAGTAAATCGCCATCTCCGACCGTACCATTACCATCTAAATCTTCTGCGCCGCCTGATTGACCGAACGCGAACAGAACGCGCAACAAATCGATATCATTGACACAACCATCGCCATTCACATCGCCTGGCAAGGAAAGATTTCTTATCCAGATAACGGCTTCCCAATGCCCGGACATACTGTTTCTTGCCGCGCCTCCGATGATCAACCGCCGACCATCGGACCAAACCGTATGGGCTTGTGAAGCGTTGTAGCCGCTTGGCAGCGCGTTATGGAGATTCTGCCGGGTATTGTTGGCGGCAGTGTTCCATAGGAAAGCATGATGGAGAGCATTGAATGCATGCCCGACCACCCAATAATCGTGGACGGCGGTTGCTGTAGAACTGGAATAATTGGCAGGATGCAGGCTGACCCAACTGTTTCGAGTGCCGCGCCAATAACCTGCCTGATCCACGTTATTGAAAATCGCGTAACCCACTTGAAGATTGTTGTGCGTATCCAGCGCGTAGGACTTGCCAGCTCCGGAGGGATGGATATCCACCCAACTACTGGCGGAGCTTGTCCAGATCACAGCTCGGTCATTCATAGGTTGGAAACGAACATAACCCACCTGCTGACCATTGCGCGCGCCGAAAACCCACGAGGAGATAATGTTTTCGTTGGCGGGATGCAGGTTGATCCAACTCTGCGCGCTGCCTTGCCAAAGACTGGCGCGCCAAATTCCCGAACTGAAGGCTGTATTACCGGCTTGGTAATTGCCATCAATCGCGCGCGCCATCGATTGAAAGGAACCCGCAGGACGAAGCGAGACATAAGCATTAGGAGCGCCCATCCAAAGAGTTGCATGATTATCTAATGCGCCTGCCTGTTTTCCATCGCGCATGCAATGAATCAATCCTGAAGAACTCCCGAACGGGTTGAAGTTTATCGCGCTGAGAGCGGTTCCTTGCCAAACACAGGCGAATTGAGCAGAGCTTGTAAAAACATAACCCGCTTGATGGGTCCCGTCGACAGAGTAGACGACAGAATCCAACACGCCCGGCGGATGAAGGTTCACCGTGGTCCATTGCGAGACGCCAAAATCGGGCATAGAGAAGACGAGCGCAAGTGTTAGGCAAGCTCTCATACCCATGAGATTAAAATAGAATTTAGATGAAATCGTGCTGTTTCTCAGTCGTCGTCCGAAGTCAATTGGCACCCCTCCGTCATACCCGCGGACAAGACAATCCAGGTAAGACAGACGCTTTCGAGAAGTTTCCTTTTGAAGCGTATGAAGAGACGATTTCATATCTTTACTACTTAGATTCTTCGTACTATTTTCCTGCCTTATGAATCCATGATGCGATAATACATTTTTATGAGCTTAGTTTAACAGCAGTTCCTTCGCTCTGCTCAGGATGACGACGCAGCCTATACGCGAACAGGTAAAATTATTCTCTATGGCTAAAGTGCATATGAAATTATCGGCTGCCACAAAAGATCAGGCTTCCTCGCCTTGGTTGTGGCGATTGGCGCGCGAGTTCGATGTGGAAGTCAACCTGTTAAAGGCGAATGTGGATGAAGATTTCGGTTGGGTCTTTATCTCATTGAGCGGTCCGCTGGACGAAATCCAACGCGCAACCGCATGGCTGCAAACAACCGGCTTGAATGTGGACCCCGTGGAGCGTTCCGTCAGCGAAGAATGAGTCATGCCAATGCGGTCCTGCTCAAGAAGCCTGCGCCTCCCGCTGATTTCGAAGTTTTTTGGACAGTCGTTGTAGAGGAAAGCAGGCAGTTACCTCTCACCTATGAGCGCGATCATCGAGAAGGCGATGACTTAGACACACACTCTGTTTACCGCCTTCAATGGCAGGGCGCGACAAGAGAAACTCGTCAAGGGTGGTTTTTGGTTCCTAAAGAATCTCCTGCAGATTCCTTACCGGGAGTGCTTTATTTACCGGGATACGGTGTCAGCGCGGTTCCCCCCAATCCTAATATCGCGTTTGAGGGCTTGACGACTCTCTCAGTGAACCTGCAGAGTTACCCGCTTACGCCGGTGACACTCTATGAGCCGTCTTTAGGTTATTTGACACAGGGCATCGAAACCCCAGAAAGTTACGTTTACCGTCGTATTGTTTTGGATTGCTTGTTAGCATTACGGATTCTCCAGGCTCAACCCGAAGCCGATCCTCTGAGGTTGCATGCAGCAGGTTTGAGCCAAGGGGGCGGTTTAGCGTTGATTTTGGGCGCATGGGCAAATGCGCTCAAAAGCGTGGTTGCGGAGATGCCTTTTATGACTTACTGGGAGTATCTCATTGGGCTGCCGGTTCATCGCTACCCCCTGAAAGAATTGACCGACTACCTGCATGCGCACCGCTCTCAGAAAGAACATGTGATGCATACGCTTCAATATTTTGACACCGTTCACCATGCGCCCTTCTTGCGATGTCCCGCGCAGATCAGTGTGGGTTTGAAGGACCCTTCCATTCGCGTGCCGGTCGCTTTGTCTGTGTATGACGCGCTGCCTCGTCCCAAGCGCATGATCGTGTATGAGCATACGGGTCATGATTGGACGCCCGAAATGAGACCCTATTTGGAAGAGTGGGTTCGGGCTGCAAAATAAAAAAAGTGGGACCCAAAAAGCCGGGTCCCACGAGAGGGAGGTTGGGTTAAACAAGGCTGTGCGGTCTGCTCTAAATGCCATCAAATCAATGGCTTTAGTGAAAAGATTATAACGCGAGTCGGGTCATGAAAGCAACTGTTAAATATACGGGTTTCAGGAGTGGGGTATACTTTACATGTATCTTTGCCGGTGTAGCTCAGTGGTAGAGCATCCGCCTTGTAAGTGGAGGGTCAGGGGTTCGAATCCCCTCGCCGGCTCCATCCCGTTTGAGTTGTTTTGCGCCTCTCCTACTCCTCATTTTGCAGGTATAATCAGGCTATGCTGACTCGTTATCCTGTTTATTCACGTCACGCGATGATTGCGTCCTCTCAACCTTTAGCCGTGAGCGCGGGGCTGTGGGCATTACATCACGGGGGCAATTTTATCGATGCGGCGATTGCGGTTTCAGCCGTGCTGTGTGTCGTCGAACCGTGGGCAAGCCAATTGGGCGGCGATGCCTTTGCCGTTCTCTATGAAGCATCGACCGGGCAAACCCGCGCTTTCAATGGTTCGGGGAACGCGCCCCGCAAAGCCTCGCGGAGCCATTTTCCACAGGGAATCCCGCTGCGTGGATTGGCTTCGGCGACCGTGCCGGGTTTAGTCGATTGTTGGTTTACCTTGCACGAGCGGTATGGCACGATTGCAATATCCAAACTGCTGGAGCCTGCGATTGAATATGCGCAAAACGGATTTCCTGTCAGCGCATATAAACAGCGTCGCTGGAGCATGGTTCCCGCTGAGACGGGCGCGGAACGCCTGCTGAATGCGCTGATCCAACGAGAAACACCGCCAAAAACAGGCGAAGTGATTCGTTGTGAAGATTTGGCGTGGACATTGAACGAGATTGCGCTGGATGGGCGTCATGCGTTTTATGAGGGCGAGGTCCTGAACCGTTTGATCGCCTATAGCCGCGAACACGGCGGTCTCTTCGAGCCGGAAGATTTCCGGGATCATCGTACCGAGATTTTAGAGCCGCTCAAGGTTGCGTATCGGGGCTTCGAAGTTCATGGGCAGCCGCCTGTATCCCAGGGAATTATATTACTGGAAGCGCTGAAGATCGTAGGGCAAGCGAATCTCAAGGCGATGACGCCCCCAGAGCGCGCTCACCTCATGATTGAGGCGATCAAATGCGCATTCGCCGACCGATGGGCCACTTTGGGCGATCCCGCGTTTGTAAGTAACCCTGCGGAACAATTGCTTTCCGATGAGTTTGCCGCGCAGCGGTTTCAGAGTATTGATCCGGCTCAAACGCAGAAAATACCGGCTGCAGTCAGCATCAATGATCATGACACCACCTATTTTTGCGTCGCGGACCGGGAAGGGAATGCGATTTCGTTTATCCAGAGCGTGTTTCACGGGTTTGGGTGCGGGGTGGCTGCGGAGGGAACCGGAGTCCTGTTCAACAACCGGATGTGCGGTTTCTCCTTAGACCCTGCAAGTCCCAATGTTTTGGAGCCAAGAAAGCGACCGATCCACACCTTGAATGCCTATCTGGTGACCCATAACGGGCAGCTTGCCTTTGTGGGAGGCACTCCAGGAGGCGATATTCAAGTGCAGTCAAACTTGCAAATTCTCTCTCATCTGATCGATAGGGGGCTTGACCCACAGTCTGCGATTGAGCAGCCTCGCTGGGCATGGCAGCCGGAATCGGGCGTTGCGCCGAGCGCAGGACGCCTGCTCATCGAGAACGCGCCAACAGGTGATTCGATAACTGATGCGCTTCGCGCCCTGGAGCATGACGTCTACGAGGTTCCCTTTGGGCAGCATCCAAGCGCAGTCCAAATTATTCAAAGACTGCCTGAAGGGGGCTATGCGGGCGGTTCCGACCCACGAACCGAGGGGCAGGTTTCCGGTTTTTAGATGGATATGAGGTATAATTTTAGCGTGGCTAAATAACAAAAGGAGCCAACTCATGACTATTGATAAATTGCGTTTACCGATTGCCTTATCCGAGGATCTTTTGAACCATGCGGAGATGATTTCTCAGGTCTTTGCGCAAGCCATGTACAAGACCATTGGCGAGCATATGACCGAGGAGCTGTCTGAGTCGGAGTTGACTTACGCGCAGATGCAGGCGTTACGTTATTTGCGCAATCACCGCCGGGTAATGGTGGGCGATATGGCAGATGGGCTTGGCATTTCGTATCCCTCCGCCACCAATATGGTCAACCGCCTGGAAAAGAAAGGTTGGATCGAGCGTATCCCCAACCCTCGCGACCGTCGACAAGTGGGCATCAAGATCACCGAATCGGGCGCGCAATTGGTTCACCAGATTGATCAAGAACGCAAACACCGTTTTGCTGCCATCTTAACCAAAATGGAACCCGAAGAACGCCATGCCTTCATCAATGGTTTGCGCGCGTTCATTCGCACTGGCATGGAGAACGATATTCTGCCCCCGGATGAGATCTGCTTGCATTGCGGCACGCAACAAGACCCCCTCTGTCCGATACGCGCCTCAAAAACGGAAGAGTTCTGCCGTTAACCATCACTTGAATGGCTTGTTTACTCTAACAGCCGTTGCCGAAATTAAACAGCACTTCCAAGAGATCGGCATCGTCAATGATTCCATCTCGATTTAGGTCTTCCGGCAGGTTAGGACCCGTCTGCCCGTATGCGAACAAAACATTTAACACATCGATATCGTTGACACAACCATCCCCTGTGACATCGCCTGGCGTTGTTTTCTTTAACCAATAGGCTTCTAAGTTGCCTGTCGCTGTGTTGAGACCATATCCAACAATAGCATTGCCATCCGCGGAGATGCCCGTTGCCTCCATTAATCGGCTGTTGTTCAACCAAGGGGCGAAAGTCATGGTCAGTTCTTCAATGGTTCCCGCTGAGGTTAACCATCGTACGGCGCGAGGAGCAAGAACCATAGGGTTGATCAAGACGTAGTCAATGCCAACGACTGCAGAACCGTCCGCAGAGACGCTGGTTGCCGTGCTGGAGAAACCATTGGGTAGGGTCCCAAGGTCTTGCATGCCTTGTCCAGCCCTCCATAGAAAAGCATGTCCAACAGCCGCGTTTGTCATCGCCCAGCCAACAATGGTTGTGCCGTCTGCTGAAATAGCGTTTGCGCGGCTTGCCGCCCCGCCTAAGGTACCCAAGTCTGTCACCTGCGTAGGTGATGTCCAAAGCACGGCGTGCGCATTACCTGAGGCATCATAACAAGCACCTACGATCAGAGAACCATCGGCTGAAACCGCTGTCGCCTCGCTGCCTATATATCCAGAAAGCGTGCTTAAAGGGGTCATGGTTCCAGATGTCCAAAGAAACGCGCGACGGGATAGCACACTTTGATCGGAATTGGTCGTATCATAGCCCACGATGACAGAGCCATTGGCTGAGATACCTGTGGCTTCACTGTGCACTCCACCCGCCATGACTCCTAAATCTTGCGCCTCTTGGAATGTTTCCCAACGAAAAGCTCTGGCTATCCCCGATGAGTGCCACATGCTCCCTACCACAATAGAGCCGTCCGCTGAAACAGCCATGGGGTTACTGCCAAAAAATTCTGCTGGCAATTGGATTTCGTTGACCGTGTTTGAATTGCTCCAATGAAATCCGCTGTTCCCAGCAAATGCAGAATAGATTCCAATGACAGTTGAACCGTCTGCAGAAATTGCATGAGCTCGACTGTCCATGTTAGGTAACCAGCGTATAGATTGGGCATGAGAAACAAGGGTGAAGCAGGTACAGACGAACGATAATGTAGCAACGGCATGAATTCTTCTTGACATCGTTATCCTCCTATCTTCCAAGGCAGCCTCTTTTTTACATTCGCCTTGAAGAATGGAAACACCTGCCAAGCTATTCCAACCTTTCTACAAACTCGCCCCGCCCCGTGTCGATGAGTCGTTGGGCATAGGACGCAAAATGGGGGGAATGACGGTTCGCATGCAGGGGACCCCCCTCTTGTATCACATCACAAAAAGGGTCTCCATGGCGGCTGTGCCGGTAAATCTCCAACTGCCACTCATCCAGCAAGTATAAACCCTTCGCCATGAGGTCCTCGCGTTCTTGCGCTAAATTGCGTGTTTCATGCGGGTCTGCCTCGATATCGAACAACATATACGGAGGAAAATCTTTCCAGCCTGCATGATAAGTGCGAATCAAGAGCCAGCGATCCCACAAGGCGGCGCGCTGGCAACTCCATGCGCCTTGGCTCAAAATCAGCGAGTTTCGGATAGGGTGATTGGTTTGGATTTCTTTTTTCAGACTGCTGCCGAACCAAGAGTCGGGTTTTCTCGCGCCCGCCATCTCCAATAAGGTGGCGGCTAAATCCATATGATAGCAGAAGCCGTCATAAGTCTTGCCTGTAGGGATAACTCCCGGCGCAATGAGGATGCCTGGCAACCGGTTGGTGATGAGGTCCGCGGTTTGGTGGTCACCCCAGACATTCAATTCGCCTTGATTTTCGCCATGATCGGCAGAAAGATAGATCACTGTTTCAGACAAGATGCCCGCCTTGTCCAAATCTTCCAACAGTCGTTCGATAAACATGTCCACGTAACGTATGCCGGTGTCATAGCCGTCGATGTGTCTTTTGGCGTCTTGTAGGTCGCGGATTTCGCCCACTCCCCATCGCCATTCAGCGGGCAGTTTGTCATCATAGCCCGGCACTTCGCGCGCGCTGTGCGGTCCGAAACTGGCGCGCTGGCGGTCAATAATCCCTTGTGTAAGCCATTTGCCAATCGGTTCTTGTTCAAAGGGATTCCCAAACGATTCGGGCGTATCATAAGGGGTGTGCGGATCCCAAAAGTTGACATGCAGAAACCAATTCTCTTGTTTCCCATGGCGCGCAATCCAATCGGAGGTGACAGGATACACCTCATCCGCGTTTTCCAGCCCGCCTTTGCCGGTGTCATAGGTTTCATGGAACCCGTGAATGATTTGGTAGGAAGAATGGCGTTGGGGGAAGGGACTGATGCTCACAGTATGATAACCTGCGTGCCTGAGCGCGGAGCCGAGT
Source organism: Fimbriimonadia bacterium (assembly GCA_026129765.1). Taxonomy (GTDB): domain Bacteria; phylum Armatimonadota; class Fimbriimonadia; order Fimbriimonadales; family GBS-DC; genus JAHCHP01. The sequence goes on from JAHCHP010000020.1 coordinate 14,292, forward strand.
GTTTGGAGCGAGTGAGCAGAACGGAAACCGCGTCGGTCGCCTTCGGGGTACAAGTCGGCGCGTTTACCGCCATGATTTACAACGCCTGTGAAGGAACCGGGTCTGCCGCAGAAAAAGGCGGTTCGGCTGGGCAGACAAGGCGAGTCGGAGGCAAACAGCCGCGTGAAGCGAACACCCTGCGTTGCCAATTGATCGATGCAAGGCGAGGTGTTCCGGTGATAGCCGTAGCAGCCCAAATGATCGGGGCGCAGCGAATCGATATCGATGTAAAGAATACGCACAAGGGTTCCAATTCTCGGAGAGGCGCGCTTTCCCTGCTGTCGCGCAGGTAGAATCCCTGCATGTTAAAACGGGCAGGCAGCGATTGGCAGATGAACGGGAAACCCTTTCGAGCGTTGGGCGTGAATAAGTTTGACCTATTCCTGCGATTCTTAAAAGGCGGGGAAGAGCGCGCTCAAGCAGAGGAAGCGATGCGGGAAGCTTCTCAGCGCGGTCTCCGGGTGATTCGTTTTGCGGGTGTGGGGTTCTATCCCAAAGACATGGAGGTGTGGACCGATGAGGCTCGCTACTGGGGCGCGATGGACGCGCTGATTGAGGGCGCCAAGAGACAGTCACTCTCTCTGATACCGACCCTTTGCTGGAACCATTACCTGTTTCCTGACATGGCAGGCGAAACGGTTCAAGATTTCTTGACTCGCCCCCATTCGCGTTCGCGCCAATTCTTGAACCTCTATACTCGTCAGTTTGTTTCGCGATACCGCGATGAGTCAGCGATTCTGTTTTGGGAGATGACCAATGAACTGAATTTACAAGCAGACCTCGCGTTTATGCGTCCTGATGGATGGGGCGATTTGAACGCGCCCTCGCTGGGAACTCCGCTGAAGCGGTTGGCGCGCGACAATTTTACGACCGACCAAATGGTTCCCTTTATGCGGGATTGGGCGCGTCAGATCAGACGCTTAGACCCCAATCATTTGATCGCGAGCGGCTATTCATCGCCGCGTCCCGCCGCACAGCATTTGCGAAAAGCGAAAGGGAAGGGAGATTGGACGGAAGACAGCCCTGCAGAACTGACCACCTATCTCCGGGATACGCACCCAGACCCTATCGAGGTCGTCAGCCTGCATTTCTACAAAAAGCATGACAATTTGCGGTTTGGTAACCGGCAGGAAGATTCGGCTGAGCCTTTGCGCGTATTAGCCTCCGCCGCCCAGAAAATAGGGAAGCCGGTCTTTTTGGGTGAGACAGGCGATGATTACACCAGGTCCGCAGGTTTGCCATTTCTGAGAAGCGTTTTGCAAACTGCGCTTGAGAGCAAAATCCCGTTAGTTTTGTTCTGGAACTGGATGAGTCCCGGCGATCAATACGACCTCAGTCCGATGCGAACGCCTCAAGCGGTGGAACTCATCCAGTCTTATAGCGAGAAATTTCGATAAGTTTACATTCAACCGCGCTTTGGTTGCCAGGCGGGGAATCGCGCGCCGTCCGTGGCAATTCGACGCGATTCGCGTCCTTCCGAGCGAATGACATAAATCGATTCCTTTCCCGATTCGCCGCTGATGCATGCGATCCATCGACCATCGGGCGACCATGCGGGCTTGTCATCTGCTATGGGGTCCGTAAATTCGAAGGGTTCCCACAAACGGCTGTCCTCTAAGCGCAAAACAAAAAGTTTAGATTTGGTGTCGGCGTGGCTGAGAAAGGCGATCCGTTTGCCGTCTGGCGACCAACTCATAGCCACGGCTTTTCGCCCGCCTAAATTGAGCCGCTCTCGTTTTCCACTTGTTGCGTCAACAAGCAGCAAATCACCCCGACTAAGATACAGTACGCGCCTTCCTCGCGGTTCCCATTGGGGTTGATCGCCATCGGGCGCAAGCGAACGCCCTGAACGACCCGTCGCGTCGATAATGAACAATCCCCGGCTGCCCTCCAAAACAGTATAGACCAATCGTTTACCATCCGGCGACCAGGCAGGGGGGGTGTCGCGATGCGCCTGTCCCGTGATGGATCGCTGATTACGCCCATCCGAATTCATCAGGTATAGTCCTTCAGGGTTATCGCGCACATAGGCGATCTGTTGCCCATTGGGTGACCAAGCGGGTGATCGGCTGCCGCCGGACGGAGTTTTAGTCAGGTTCGTATGTTGTTTCGCGAGGGTGTTATAACCCCAGATATCCCATCCTGTCTCGCTGTGGCTAACATAAAGCAAGCGAGTGCCTTCCGGTGACCAAGCGAGCGGGCGGTCCGCTTTGAATCGCAACTCGCTGGTAAGCGCGCCAGGCTGGGTTCCATCGCCACTCGCCAACCATACGCGCCCGCCACGCATAAAGGCGATTTTGAAATCGGATAATGAAGTCTGCATAGTCATGAGTATTACGACAGAGCGCGATAAGTTCCTTCGCCTTTTGTGACATACGATGAAAAGGGTCTGGTAGGGGGCATTCCCCCAGTGGTTGACTAATATTGGAGGGCGAAGCCATCACCCCTTCCCCTTGCTGGCAGGGGGAAGGTAGGGAAGGGGGTTTGTCTTTTTTGAAGTTGCCACTGAAGTCGCCCCCAGAACCACGCAAAGTCCGCCGTCGCGGACTCAAATCCGATTCCGGTTGGAGGGCGAAACTCAATCTTCGCCGTAAACACAATTCTTAAAACGACTGTTCTTTTGTGGGGAACTGTTTTTCTTTCACCTCGCGCACATAGGTCTGCAACGCTTGACCGATCTGTTCCCGCAGGTTTACATAAGGCTTACTATGTTTGTAAGTCTCCTCGCTCAACCCCAAGATGTCATGCCAGACTTGAATTTGCCCATCGCAGCCCGCCCCCGCGCCGATACCAATCGTTGGCAGCGCAGTCGCTTGAGTGAGACGTTCCGCCAAGTCAGCCGGTATCAGTTCCAACACCACCGCAAACGCGCCCGCATTCTCTACCGCGTTGAGCGCATTCATAAGAGCATCGGCGGCTTCCTCCGAGCGTCCTTGAACTCGGAACCCACCGAATTGGTGAACCGATTGGGGTGTGAACCCCAAATGCGCCATCACCGGGATACCGAGTTCCACCATACTTTCCATCGCTGCCAATGTGATGGGCGACGCACCCTCTAACTTGACCGCCTCCGCGCCTGCCTGCATCAACTTACCCGCATTGTAAATCGTATCTTCCACAGACACCCCGTAGCTTAAAAAGGGCATATCCGCCACCAACAGCGCGCGCTCGATACCTCGCCAAACCGCTTTCAGATGGTGTAGTACTTCGTTCAGAGAAACGGGGACCGTGGTTTCGTAGCCAAGCATGGTGTTGCCCACCGAGTCCCCCACTAAAATCACGTCGATTCCCGCGTCCTCTGCCAGCTTCGCGCTCGGATTGTCATAAGCGGTCACGGCAACGATTTTCCGCCCTTCTTGTTTCCATTTTTGCAATGAGCGCGTGGTAACTTTCTCATCCATAGGTCTTATAGTACCTAATCCGCTTTTATTCGCTCTTAACATCTCCCATAAAGCAGCATTATCCTTCCAAAATCTTGGCGGCCATCAAATCGCATCGCGCCGTCATTCCCGCGAACGCGGGAATCCACGAAAAATGTCTACTTATGGACGTCGCCATATTGTATTAAACAAAGCGTAAGATAAGGTGGGAGATACGGATCTACTCCGTCAACAACGCATATTTCGAGCCGCGTCCCTCATCTAAGTCCTCAAAGACCTGCGTAATCTCATCTAAAGAGCGCTCTGCCGTGATAAGCGGGCGCGGGTTCAAGCCTTGAAGCAGTCGTTCGCGCGCAGCGTAAACATCAGTCGTGGTATAGTGAAATGTGCCGATAAGAGTCAGTTCGTCATAATGAATTTCTTCCGCAGAAAAACGGACCTGTTCGCCCTTTGCCAGCCCACTGTAAAGCAAGATTTTGCCGCCGGGCGCAGCGAACTTCGGACATAGCTCCCAAATGGGCTTTGCGCCCGTTGCTTCGATCACGATGTCTGCGCCGCCGCTGGTTATTGCGCGTGCCTTGGATGCCGCGCTTACCCAGTCATCTTCAGAAACAAGCACTGTTTCCTGCGCTCCCAATGTCAGAGTTCGTTCCAAAGATTCGGCGCGCCGCCCGACCACCAGACAATGGCTGCCGCGGTGCAGCGCTTCCAACAGGTGCAGCATCGCCATGGTGCCAGTGCCAAGAATGACAACGCGAGGTCCGGGCAGGGGTTCCAACAGCCGCCACCCATGCAGCACGCAAGACAAGGGTTCGATAAAAGCAGCATCTAAATAGCTGAGTTCAGGCGGGATTGGTAGCACATGAACTGCCGAGACGCGAGCGTTGATTTTGAGGTAGTCCGCAAAAGAACCCAGCACTACCGCATCCATCAGATTGCGGCATAAATTTGGGCGTTCCCGTCGGCACATCTCACAATTTTTGCAGGGGGCAGTCGGCGTCCAGGTGACGGCTTGTCCGACTTGCAGGTGATTGACGCCTTCTCCTACCGCCACGATATCGCCTGCGCCCTCATGCCCAAACAGTCCAAACGGCAAACGCGCATGCCCCCGCCGGTAAGTTTTTAGATCGGTGCCGCACGTTAGCGCGACACGAACACGCGCCACCACTTCGCCCGGTTCCGGATCGGGAATGGGCGAGTCACGAAGTTCCAACTGCCTTACCGCGCTGAGATAGGCTTGTCGCATAACAATAAGTTTAGCACGCGTAGAGACCAGTCTTGAGGTACTATGTTCTTAGCGAACCCCTGTATGTCAAGGTCTTTTTGAATGGAGGTGTTAACATGTCGGATGTAGAGTTAATCAAAAAAGCAATAAGAGAAAAAAAATCCTTGCGATTTGAATATGAAGGGCATGTACGTGAAGTAAGTCCGCATGCGCTGGGCTGGAAAAGGAGCTCACGGCGAATGATGGTTTACCAGTTTGGAGGCACCAGTTCACGCGGCAGAATCGTGCCGGGTTCCAGAGATAATTGGCGGTGCATGGAGTTAGCCAAAGTCAGAAACCTAAAGATCATAAATGCGCGATGGCAGACGCATAACTCTCATTCTCGCCGTAATACATGCATTGAACGCATCGAGATAGAAGTCGATTGGCGGAGAAGGCGGTAGGGTGAAAACAGGGATAGAGATTCTCTACCCCTGTTTCGTTATCTGACTCAGTTTCCGCAGCTGAACTTCTTCACCATGAAGTTGTCAATGGCGGCTTCGGTAATAGAGTTATTGGGGTTATCGATGGCTTGGAAGCGCACGCGCACTTGGTTGGTGGGCGTAACATAGTTGCCAACCATAAAACTAACGCGGTTCCAACTGTTCATCCCTGCGCTGAAGAGAGTAGATTCTACTCGCACCCAAGTCGCGCCGTTATTGTTAGAAACTTCCACGATGAACGGATCATCGCCATCATCATTATAATACCATCGGCTGTATTCGATAACTGCGTTGCTGCCGCTCAGGTCAAAGAGCGGAGAGATCAGTGTGGTAGGACCACCATCCACATCGGCTTCGCCCACCGCTCCGCCTACACTGCCTTGCCCTGTGAAGAAGCATTGCGTACCAGCATCATCGGAGTCAGCGCCCGGATTGGCGGGTTGACCGTTCAGACTGGTTCCGCGCGGGGCGGTTCGGGTCCATGCGCCTGCCGTTACACTGGTGTTTTGAACCGTCCAGCCGAGGTTGGTTTCAAAAGTATCGATAAACACCGTTTCCAAGTTGCTGCCAACCGCGAACTGCAGGAAAGTCTCGTTGGTTCGGGGATAGCGCGTAGCGCGGTTGTCCGTGTCCATCGCCTCAAAGAAGTATCGGACGCTTGCGCCGCATGCCGGACGAGGCAACTGGGCGCGGAACAGGTTGTTGCCCATCGGAGTCATTGTCATACTCTGGAATGCGCCGCTGTTCAATGAGTAGCGCATATAAACGCGGCTCGGGTCTAAGGTTCCCGCATTGTTCGTCACTTCCATCTCAAAGACCACTGCATCCGGCAGCGATCCCGGTCGGGAGCGAAGTTTGTCGGAGGGTGGGTCTACGAAAGAAGTGGGTGTAGTGACAGGCGATAGGTTCAGGAAGTCAATGGGTGGCGCAGGCAAGTTATGGCGGGTGAAGCCCGTGTTAATCTGAGGATAATGCGGTGAGCCGTTATTCAAGTTACCATCGTTATCATCCAAAGTCAGCACATCGATAGTGATAGCAGGATTGATACCGCTGGGACGCGCCAAAATGCTGTTCAGGTACCATTGTCGAACCTTATCTAACGCGAAAGCGTGATCGCTCGGATAGCGGTTCTTCATCTCGGTATAGGTCTGCCAAAACGCGCCGCTGATCACCTGACCGCATGCATGCACACCCCCAGAGCAGGGGTAAACCGTGCTGTTGATCGCATTTCGTAAGCACCCCGTACTCTGCCCGCGGAAATCGCGCCCTAAGCAGGGATCATCTGCCAGGAACGCGGCAGTCACATCCGCAACACCCTCGTGATAATCGCCTGCCGCGCTGGGATGTCCCCGGCTGATGACAAAATGACCATACTCATGCTGCACGACCGTACTAAAAGCGGTGTTGGGGCAGCCGCCGCCTGCGCGATAGAAATTAATAGTGCTGTTGCTGTAGTAAGCGTTGCAAGTATTTGCCAAGTTGACATTACAAGGAATCTGAATATCCACACCGGGGAAACTGGGATTGATCGCTTTGACGAAATCGTGAACTTCCAGCGTTTTCAGGTAACCGTTGACTTGCGCATTGGTGAACTCTGTTCGCTCTGTATTGAATAAGAAATTAGCGGGTCCGGGCGGGGTCACGGTTTGCTGGAGCGTGAGGTTGTTGCCGATTTGATCTACAACGCGCACCCATCGACCGCGTAAATCGGTATTGACAGTAACATTGGAGGTTCCAGAGAAGGGAAGCGTGAAGTAGCCGTCCAAATCGGCAAACACGCTGCCACCACCCACCAGGTTGACCTGGATTCCGCCTAACGGTGTAATCACGGTGGGGTTGTTGGGTTGATCGGGCAGCAGACCGGGCGTGGCATAACCCTGAACGCGCCCCTGCACATCAATATGATACACCTCATTGCGCCATTCCAGGGGCATACCGGTTCGCGCATCGATGAAAACTTTGTACCTTTCGGGTTCTGCCATATTCAAGTTATCGCCGTAGAAGACCCACGCGAGCTTCGCTTCCGCTTCGTCCATGTAGACCACCAGCTCAGGCTCGGAGAACTCTTTCAAGTTGGGGTTCAACTTTTCTGCAATGGTGACCGCCACTTTGGCAGGCAACTCCGGCTTGGAGTCAACCGGGTTGAAAATGCGCTGCGCGTTCGAACCGACCAGCACCAGCGGGAAATCGGAACTGTTCCGGGTGATGAGCGTCACATAGCCGTTGTCGACGGGCAGACCGTTCAGCTTTTGCTGGTATTGCAGAACTGTGAAATCGCCCCGCATCACAGGGTATGCCCCTTCCAAGAGGTAGTCGCTTGCGCCTCCCTGGAACAGGTCAGAGTACCGTGAAAGGAAGTTTTGCGCGGTCTGCTCTGGCGATGCGCCAAACGCCAATGGCACGCCATAAGCGCGATTAATCGAGGTTCCCAAGGTGAAGAATTGCGCGCCAGGCGCATCCTTCCTCAACCGCTCCATCGCGTCTAAGACCGAGGCGTCGGTGGGGACATTTTGGGTGATGCCGGGGGAGACGAGCAGCCAACTACAAGCGAGACCAAGCGATAAATACCACTTCTGATTACTTTTGATCATAGCGTCCTCCTAAGTGCTAAGTTGAAGCCAGCGCAACCGCGCGCTGGGGGATGTTCAACCATAATGGTCTATATTAACCGCCCGGCGCGCCGATTCCTGCTTAGGGGATGATTTTCCGGGTGTAGAGGATGAACATCTTGCATGTTGTGAGCGGCATCTTGAGAATATGTTCTGCTTAAACGAGCGCGAGCTATGGAAGTATACCGACGCGCGCTTTCCATGCCAAATTACAGTGTACATGGTTTCGATTTGCACGAACGAGCCCAAATTTACCTGGAAACTCCTTACTCCTTGAATGTGAGAATGAAGGCGTATCAATAATAGGGAGGAGGTATTTTCAGATCAACTGCCAAGCCTGCAGGACCGTTTTCAACGGTGGCATAGTCTCTTCCCACACCCAATCAACTTTGATCCATAGACCGGGAACCGCTCGACTGAAATAGACGCCTTGCTCGTTAGGGGACACGAGCTGGTACACACCATCCGCGTTCAATTGATAGAACTCAGCCTGTTTGCGCTGAGGGTCAATCAGCCAATACTCCTTGACTCCACCTGCCTCATATTCATAAAACTTAGCGCCGCGGTCCCGCTCGCGCGATTCGGGACTCACCACCTCAATGACCAAATCGGCAGGACCTTCAAGGTGGTTCAGGCGTAAGCGAGACAGATTCTCCTTAGCGACATATAGCGCATCAGGTTCACGCCCGGGAAGCGACTCACCCGTTTTCATCTGAAAAGGCGCGGATAATACCTTACCAAGCCCATGATGTTCTACAAAAAGTCTCATTAAGGTCAGTAAGAAGTCGGCTAAATTTTGGTGGATTTGTGATGCAGGCATCAGCAGAAGAACCTCCCCATCGACCCACTCTGCATGTTCGCCGTCTGTGAGGGTCAAGAATTCTTCATAAGTCAGAGGTTTTGAAACCTTCCGTTTTGTTTGTAGTTTGGAAGCCATTGTTCTAACCGGCGACATTCGCACGCCAACGATTTATTATACCCCGTATCATGGAACCGGCTAAGTATTCGTCTCCAGCAGGAATCAGTATATCCTGGCGAAAATGTTTCTAAATGCCGATAATCTTAAGTGAACTCTTAAAGATTTTTTAACCCATAGGAATCAATGGAGGTGCAAGATGATTTTCCGCCTGCTTTTTATAGGCGCGCTCTTGGTTTTAAGCGGTGGCGCGTCAGACCCCAACAGTAGTTCGCTATTTGGAAAAGTGGAGGGCAAATCCGTTCCTGTCGCCAGCTCGGCACTGGATCGAGCCCTTAGCGATCAGTTCCGTGAAGAGACGAAGAAAACCCTCACTCGATGCCTTCAAATCGCCGAAGATAATCGGAAATTGGTTGCCAGCCTGATCGGTGAAGAGACCTACCGGGATTATCAATGGGGGAAGGTCGCTGAGAATGAGATCGCAGCCGCCTTTGATGCCGATATCCAAAAAATGCGGGATCATCTAAAGAAAACCGATGAGGATTGGCAGTCGATGCAGGCGGGCAGCCTTGAGCCAGAAAGGTTTTACTTTAACTGCTATGACCGGTCAGCCATTGCGTTGACAACGGCGTGGAAACTCAGCCTCAATATGGCGGGTTACCATATTGATACCCTGCGGGCAGTGATTACACGCGCCAATCAAGAATGTGCTCAACGACTTCAAACCGCCCAAGACGACACTGCCCGACAACGGGTTGCCGCAGAGAATGACCGCTATCAAAATCAGGTTTTCGATAGGGTCTGCGAGAAATATGATAAACTGCGCATTTTATTGACGGAACAACGACGACAAGGCTGCTTGAATGCTTGGCTTTGGCGTCATACCGCTTTTGCAAACATCCTCCAACGATACGATGTGCATGCGCGCGCTTTCGAGCGGTTTGGGAAACTGATTTTGCAAGAGTATGATTTGGAAGGGAGCCACTATTCTTCAATTATCCATTTTGCTTACTCTTCTGGCAGCCGCGACCGGATCATTACAGGCTATCGCAATAGACCTTGGGTGGCTGCGAGAAAGTATCCGAAGATTCAACCGGAAGGCAGCCCCGATGTTTTGCGTATCTATTCGGCAGCAGAGACGAGTGTGGACAACTACAAAATGGTTGCAGACCAATGGGGTGTCATCTGGGAACAGCCCACGGCATCACTGAAGCATACTTACTCGCTATCGGGAGCGGGGTTGACCCAACAGGAGTCAGCCACCCCGCTCAAGTATCGACCCAATCAGAAAATCAGTCTGCTGTTGGTCGCCAATGGCTCATTGATAAACGCTTCTAAAGCCTTTGAAGTGGATCATATCACAATTCAGAACAAAATAGGAAGCCGGGCTCAAGCGGTTCGCTTTGGACGCGCTTTGCTGGAAAAGCAGCTAAAACAAGACAGTGTGATCCAGAACGTGACCCCCATCGAGTTTGAGTTAGACCCTTTACTGGGACAATTGGGAGCATCGATCAATCAAAATGCCTTGCGCGCGACGGTTGCGGGCAGTATGGTTGGCAAACCTGTGACGGCAGAGTCCAGAACGCTACTTCACGCCATGAAACATCAAGTGATTCTATTTTTGCCTGGCGTGTTCGGTTCTGAGATCTATACGAGGGTCGGTAACAGGGATGAACTGGCATATCCGCGATTTTCCAGGGATGTTGTCGGTCAGCAGCCGTTTACGCGACTGAAATTGAACGCGGGAGGCGAACCGACTGCGGAGTCAAAAGCAACTCGAGTGGACCTGTTCAGAAAGTTCACTTTGGCGGGTGTACCTGCTGCCACTATTTACGATGTGGAGAACCAACCCGCGGTAACAAAACCTGAAAACACCCCGACTTTGTGGGTGGATGGGCGCGAAATGAAGCCCTATCACTTAGTGCCGTGGGCTTACGATTGGCGTCTGCGGTTGGAGAACAATGTATCCTTACTTCTGAATACGGCTCAAAATCCTTCTGAACGGATTTATCCCCCGTACGCAGTGGGACCTTCCATCAAGCAGATCGTCCAGCATTTTAAGAATCAAAACCCGCTTTTGGAGGATCGTATCGCGCTTGCGGGGCATAGCACAGGCGGCGTGATTGTCCGGCGCATTATCATGGAGTATGGCGCTGAAGGGCTGATTGAAAAAGCGTTTTTTATCAATACGCCTTTTTATGGCGCGCCGAAGGCATATCTTGTGTTTCTGAATGGCGATATGGGAATCCCGTTTATTAAAGACAAGTTTATGGTGGAAATTGCGCCCAATGCGCCCATTGTCTACTATCTTGCGCCCACAGAACAGTATCCAAAAGCGGTTGCGGTGATCAACAATCAGAAGATTCAACGGCAGCCGGGTCAACCGGCAGAGACCTTTATGAAGCCCTTGATCAATCAAGGACAAGCCTTGGGAATTTATCCGAAAAATCTTCAATGGAACCGCGCGCTCGAAAATCAAGCCAAGGCGTATCATGCGCGCGCTTTGGGAGAACCTCATATCGGTTGGAACAACTGTTCAGTGTTTTGGTCCAGTTCTGGAGCCAATACGCCGGGCGCTGTGCGATTGAATAGCGCGAAAAAGTTATATGAGGCTGATACGATTGAAGGGGATGGAACGGTGCCTTTAGAAAGCCAATATGGCGACTTTCCCGTTCATACCCGAATCCGAGTGCCGGGAGAAGTAGAACATGTGTCTTCTCCCAATCAACCTTTTGTTTGGGAGAGAATCATCCGAAAGATGACAGAACCGGGCGCAATACAGGCGCGGTAGGAAGAGAGTTTTGGAGCGCGGGAAGTTGCGCCCCAAGAGCATCCTCTTTAGACAACGAACTTGGTCAGTTGCATCAGTTCGACATTGAGTTTACGGTTTTGCGAGCAAGCTTTCTAACTGCGCCAATCGTTTTTCTAATTCTGTGGTTCGATCATTTTGACGCTTGATTTCGGCTTGTTGTCGCTTGATCACTTCATTCAGATAGAGAACCATCTTCTCATAGTTGACGCCATCGGGACGCCCCTGCGGGTCATATTCCACCAAACGCGTCAGTCCCAAATCGTGAAGTTCCTCCGCGATGTAGCCAATCTCCCATCGGTTCGGATCGCCTTGGAGGCGCGTGTAGATTTTCGGTTCCAAAAGCAATATTTTGAGAAAGTCATCTTCCAGCAGCGTGATGTTCGTTTTGTAGCGGCGGCTCGAGGTGTCCCAGCCGATTTCTTTGGTGGCGTCATTGTATTGCATGTTCCGGTGGTCGCCGATATTGCGTATTGCGGCGGCGCGAACAACGCCATCTCCTTGAACATTGAACAAGGGCGACCCGGAATCGTTTTCCAGATTGAAGACAAAGGAATACCCGTTGTTGCGGATATTGAAGTTGACGTTGGGATAGAAATGGCGATGTCCTACAATGCCATCGTTTCTGATGTATAAGTCCCATCCATCCGCTGGATCATTATCGCCTGCCAACTTCAAGGCAGAGGAACCAACCACACGGTTGAGCCCCACGATGTCAGATGTATTGGCGACCTGAATGTTACCATCGACGCGGAGAGATCCATTGACATGCAGCTTTGAGGCTGGATTGCTGACACCAATACCAACATCCCCTGAATGATAAAAAATATTGTTGCCCGATGACAACCAAAACTCGTCTCTCAGATCGTTGGCAGGCGCCCAAGCGCTATTGTTCCATTTCAATATCTGACCAGAGGTCGGAGCTGCAAGCGAAACCGATCTTCCTTGCAAAGCCAGCGCATTCATTGCTGTGAGCGCGTAGGGGACCGGATTGATCTTGACACGAGGTGTGAGGACGGTGGTTCTCACCTGGATTTCCAACCAATAGTTGTTGCCAAGCCAAACGTTGCCAAAGTTTAGCTCTTGAGTAAAGAGACCATTCACGACCGAAACCGACATGGGACCGGCGGTGCCAAATCCTACGCCGCCCGTCTCAGCCCCCCACAACCGGAAGGTCATCTGGTAAGTGCCGTTCGCTGGCACACCATTTTCACGTATAAATCCTTGGTAGGTAAACGTTTGCGCTTGCGTGAAGCTTGTGATGAGCAGGGCAATCAATCCGAAAAACAACTGCTTGAGATGCATGTTAAATCCCTCCTGTTTTGTGGCGAGAACTACTCACCCTAATCATAAATTATATCATAACTTGAATGAAAAGGGCATGTAAATTTCCCATCGGCAGCGCACCTTTGTTTGAGACCGGTGAGAATCAAACCGCTACCTGCCGTCATTCCCCAGAACGCGGGAATCCACAACAGACAAACGCTTTCGAGAGGCTACAAGGTGAAGCGCATAAAGAGACTCTTTGTGGGATGGGAAATACCTATCTTTGAATTCAGCGTCTGGCAGGGAACTGTTTAGCCTCGGAATATTATAAGGGGCGCGATTTAGCGCCCCTTATACCGGTGAAGACGAACCTTTCCCGCCAAATGAAGCCTGTCTATTCCTTCATTTGGGTTGTTGATTTTGACGAGGGCTTTCTGGCGCAGGGCTGAAGTGGATCCCCCGATCCTTCGGTTGACCGTACAACTCAGGATGAATGAACTTGCCTTGTTGCTCTTCCAGTTTTTCCGGCTCCGTTCGATAACCGTAACGCTGAACCCAAAGATCATTTCGTATGGTTTCCACCCGCCATGAAATTTCAATTAGGGGTTTGCTGGAGCGGATCACGAACTGATTGTTCTGGACTTTCCGAACCACTTTGACTTGCACAAACTCATCGCTGTCGTCCACCACGGTCAAGTGATAAACGGGGTCGCGGTTGATGCTCTCAAAGTAGTCGGGCAGGGAGACGGTTGCAAAACCTTGCGCATCGGTGGTCACATTTCCGCGATACACATTGTACGGCTCCGGTCCCTCCGCGCAGAAATGGTTGAGGTAGTGCGATTCAGGGCGGAGTGGATGGTCTATATTGAAAGCTTTCGTGCCGGAAGCAGCGAATCGTCCGTTCGCATAAACTCCGTAGCCATCGGTACTGCTTGCTTGACCATAAACGCCAAAGTTCGTTCCAGACGAAGAAGCAGAATATCCCAGAACACCGTATCCGCCAGAGCTCGCCGTATAGCCATAGACTCCAACAGTAAATCCGGTGGTGGCGGTTGTTCTGCCATAAGCTCCATACCCGGATGAACTACTACTCTCGAACCAGCCCCCATAATTCGATCCAGTAGTGGTGACTGCCGATCCTACAACCGCTCTGCCAGAAGTGCTGTAATTGTGAGCCACGACTCCATAAGTAAACCCAGAATTGGAGGTGGCTTGAACAAATAGTCCCATTCCTTCATTGCTGGCGTTTTCAAACCACCCCCCATAGTTGAACCCGCTGGTTGCGGATGCATAGCCCATCACGCCCACCCCGGATACGCTGCTGCTTTCGCCATAGACCCCGTAAGCTTCGCCTGTGGATGCCGTTGCCCAACCATAGACTCCACGACCTGAGGTGCTGTTGCTTTGACCATGGACTCCATAGGCATTGCCAGTTGCTGCGCCGACAAACCCAAAAATGCCTCTGCCGGATGTGCTGTCGCTTCGCCCATAGACCCCGTAGTTCGTGCCGCTGGGATTATTAGCATGTCCATAGACGCCCCTGCCAGACGTACTGCTGCTGTGTCCATAGACCCCGTAATTCGTGCCGGCGCTGTTCTGAACGATGCCATAAACACCGACACCACTCGTTCCATTTGCCCTCCCCATCACGCCATATCCGCTGCCTTCATGCTGTCCCCAGACGCCTATACCAAATCCCGTTGTGCTTTTGTTGTAGCCATAGACTCCGGAGGAAGATGCTCCGGGCATGGTAGAAGAGATTTCGCCATAAATGGCATACTCGAATGCGGAGGTGGAGCTATTGACCGCATGGACCGGATAACTGGGGCTGTTTGTGCCGAAACCGGTGTTTCCAGAGAAGAAGCTGCGCCCCAAGAAATAGCCCGCATATCCGGCAGCGGAGTTGGTCAAGGCATAGACACCATAATTGACTCCGGTGTTGCGTGAAGCGACCGCGTAGACGCCCGTGCCAGTCGGCGAATCGGCGCGCCCGGTGATCCCCACGCCGAACCCAGTAGTCGCGCTGGAATGCGCCAATAACCCGACCCCACCCGCGCCAGCGTTCAAGAAACGCGCTGCCGTGCCGCTGCTCGCGCTCACATCCAGCAAATGCGCGGGGCTTGTTGTGCCGATACCCACATTTGTTGAGAAGAAGGACCGCCCGATGAGATAGGCAGCATAGCCATTGGTAGAGTTAGTGAGACCATAAATGCCATAGTTGACGCCGGTGGTGCTGGTTGCCACGCCATACAGCCCTGTGCCGTTGGGCGCGGCGCTTTGTCCCCAGATGCCGGTCGGGAATCCTGCTGTGCCGGAGGCGATGCCGAAGATGGCTGCGCCGGTGCCATTTGTCTGTCCGAACACAGCGGCGGCGGAACTGCTGGCGTTGTTGATGATAAATTGCCCTGCGCGCCCGGTACTGGTGCTGGTTCCAGACACGGCTGGCGTTGCCGCGCTGGATGTGCCGCTGAGAGGCTGCGCATAAATCAGCGTAGTGATGAAACCGGTGAAGACAATGGCGACTACTCTTATCAATGCCTGTAGTTGCCTTGATCTGCCAAAATTCATGGGAGTCCTCCAATAATAAAGGTATTTTGATCTATTTAGGTTCAGCGCTCGCATGTTGAAAGGTGGGATAACCTCTTCATCGTACAATTTGATTTTGGCTATTTGGAGGTTTTATTGAAGTATAAATTCAGGAGGCGGGGCAGTTTTGAGAGGGAGAGGGAGAATTGCCTCCCTCTCCTATAGGTAGAATTATTTGGGTTGCTCTTTGGTTGGCTCACTCTCCGGTTTGGGGCGATAATTCAAACCCCGCTCTTTGGGCTGACCATACAGCTCAGGAGACAGGTACTTGCCCTTCAGCTCATCCTCTTTTTCCTGTTCTGTTTGGAAGCCGTAACGCTGCACCCAAGGATCGTTGCGAATGGCTTCTACTCGCCAAGAGACCTCAACATGCGGCTGGTTTGTGCGGATCACGAACCGATTGCTTTGAATCTTACGAACCACGCGCGCCAAAACAAACTCTTCTCCAGCGCCGTCAACAATGGTCAATTGATACCGGAACTCGCGGTTGACAGATTCAAAATAGTCTGGCAAGTGTACGGTCGCATAGCCCTGCGCATCGGTCACCACATTACCGCTGTAAGCGTTCAAAGGTTCTGACGACTCAGTGCAAAAGTGATTCAGGTAGTGCGTTTCGGGGTGAAGAGGGTGATCGATTTGGAACGATTTTGTGCCGAGAGCTGCAAAAGAACCCTCCGCAAAAACCGCATGGCTCGCTGCACCAGCGACATCTGTTCCACGAACTCCGTAGGAATTAGATGAGGTACTGCGCGACTCGCCCCATACGCCCTCAGCGCCGCCTGTGGAAGCGGATGCATAACCCGAAACTCCTGTCCCATCAACGCTTTCGGTTCTTCCATAAACACCGGTAGCCAAACCTATGGTAGCGTTAGCCAATCCTTGGACCGTAAAGCTGTTGGGGCTGAAGGTCTCGAAACGCCCTCCAGTCGTGTTTCCACTGGTTGCAGAAGCATAACCATAAACCCCGGTGCCAGACGTGCTATTGCTCTGACCATAGACCCCAACGGAGTTACCTGTGGCGGCATCTGCCAAACCGAAAACACCTCTACCATTGACGCTATTGCTTTGACCCAAAACACCAAAGGTTGCGCCGGTGGTGGAACTGGCAAAGCCAAAAACGCCCCTGCCGGAGCTGCTGGCGCTTTCAAAGCGTCCTCCAAAAGTAGTTCCGGTGGTGGCGGTCGTCTGCCCGAACACGCCTCTGCCAGTAGTGCTGCTGCTCTGACCATAAACCCCGCTGACTGTGCCGGAAACGCTGGTATGATTACCATAAATAGCCCGGTCTCCTACGGGCGCTTCCACATGCAAGAGGTAAAGAGGGTTTGTGGTACCAATACCTACATTACCGCCCATCAGCGCAATGCGCCCAGCAAACAGGGTAAGTTTGTCATCTTCATCTTCTTGAAGGTAAACATAGTTTGCGTCGCCGAAATTGAGACGAGCATTCCAGCCAAAACTCCCTCCCGGACCGATTAAGCGAAGCGTGTCTGAGGTTGTGGATTGCACATTGAGACGATGCGTAAACGTGTTGCCTCCAAGAGCGACATTGCCATTATTGTAGAGAATGTTGTTGCCTGATGTCTGCCAGAGAGCATCTTGCAGGTCATTGGAAGGCATCCATGTGTTGCCGTCCCACTTCAATATCTGTCCATTGGCAGGCGCGGCATTGGAAACCGATCGTCCTTGCAGCCCCAGCGCATTGGAAGCGGTGTGCGCATAGGGGGTGGGATTGATCTTGACACGCGGAGCCAGTTCCTGGTAGCCCCCGTTGCTGTTGCCCAATCGAATCGCGATTGCCAGATAACGGTCTCCTCCATCCCACACATTACCGAAGTTGAGGGGAGTGGTGATCAACCCATTTTGAATGAGGATGTCGTCGACAAACTGCTCCGCTCCGATCTGTGAGCCGCCTGCTGCCATCGTCCACAACTGGAACCGCAGGTCATAAGTGCCATTCGCAGGCACACCGCCATCGCGCAGGTAACCCTGGTAAGTGAACGGCTGCGCATCAACGAGGCTTGCCGACATCAAGGCAAGTAATCCAAACAGTACATTTTTTATGTTCATTAAGTCTTCTCCGAAGTGATATAGTATGTCAGGAAGGAGGTGTTCTCCAATCCGCATCCCCTAATTATAACACGGTTTTGGAGATTCGCAAAAAAAAGCTTCCCTGAGTCTATAGGGAAGCTTTTGAAAGGCGCGTTTAGCGCGCTTGGAGAGAGTTTCTAACAACCAGCGCCGAAGTTAAACAACACTTCCAACAGATCGTTATCGTTCACAATGCCGTCCCTGTTCAGATCGGCAGGCAGGTCGGTGCCAAACTGTCCGAAGTTGAACAGCACTTCTAACAGATCGTTGTCGTTGGCGCAGCCGTCGCCATTGACATCGCCCGGCACATAGATGTTCAGATAAACCTGCGCCATTTCGCTGTTCAAGCCGCCGCCCACTTGCGCGAAGTAGTTGAAGCCGTCAGCGCCGCTCTGGTTTGGGATTATGGTCAGGTTTGGAGCCGTCCCGCTCAATGTGCCTTTACCCGGTTGAGAGGCAAGCATATAGCTGATTGCTCGGTTCTGGTGGTCATACGCGCCCAAGGTGAAAGCGCGCGCAATACCAAGCCAGAGGTTAATCGTGTCGATAGGCGCATCGGATGCCAGCCATCGGGGAGAGTTCTGCAAAGCCCCATGCGCAGCTGCGCTGCTGGAGTCGTTTGCAACCGATCCTGTACCTTCATCCAGACGATAGTAGCCGATTAAATTCGGCTCGTCGCCTTTCAATGAGGCGCGCAGATCACGGTGTAACTCCGTCTGCATAAGCGCGCGGTTCCAAATGCGCACCTCATCGATGTCGCCAGGGAAGTACCCGTTGTTCAACGGCGGATAATGCCCGATGATCAACGGTTGAGTAGTAGAGGGTGTGCCGGGCGTTCCTGTCCAAGCGCGGCTCGCCTTCAACTCGCCATCCACATAGAGCCGACCGCCATTCTCATCTACAACCATCGTCACTTGATGCCATTGACCGTCCGCGATGAAACCGCCATCCATGCCGCTGCCGCCATCCCAAATGTAACTGCTCCCATTTCGGAAGTACCAGGCGCGGAGATGACCATTTCGCAGGAACATCTGGTAGCCATTGGTGGACCCAACGCTATACTTGTTGAGAATAGCGCGTTCTGTGGCGCTGTTGTCATTGGTTCGCACCCATGCCGATAGAGTGAGAGGGTAGGCGTTCAGCTCGGCGCGATGAGCGATTTCTACCCGATCATCCACGCCGTCCAATCGCAGCATCGCGCCCGCCAATCCTGCCACAGGGCGGTTCAATGCCTGTAAAGTAGCAGAGGCGGGTACGCTATCGACAGCGCCATCGTTCGCTTTGAAAGTGAAAGCCTGAGGACCAGTCACATTCGGAACATAAAGCATGTGAGGCGTAACGCCACTTAAACCGCCATTGTTGGGCGGAGTGACAACCGCGTACGTGAGCGGATCTTGGTTCAGATCGAAGCCCTTGAGTTGGAAAGCGCGCGGCTGTCCGCCCGACGTGATGACTCGGAACACCGGAGCATCAGATGCCGACCAGTTCGGGATACCCCCCAACGTCGCGTGGCTACCTGAGTTGGTTGAGTCTTCGAGCCTTGCGCCACTGCCTTCGTCCATACGCCAGTAACCGATCAACCCGACTTCGCTGCCTTTCAGTGTGGCTTCAAAGTTCGTGTTGATCTCCTCACCCGAACGCGCATAGTTCCAAATGCGAACTTCATCCAGCAAGCCTTGATAGCCATTTCCGCCAATCACCAAAGGCACATTGCCGCGGGTATAAGGTGTCATACCGGTCTTTTGCGCTTCCAGCACGCCATTGCGATAGATACGCATAAAGTTACCGCTTTGGCTCACAACGAAGGCAAAGTGCTGCCAAGTTCCCACGATGTTCTGTGGAGGTGTGTAGGAAAGACGCCCACCGCTGAAGATGCTTCCGAAGTCCCAATAGACCACCCCGTCGCTCCAAGGAGTATGCATACTGATGCGGTTCGAGTTTAATACTCCAATGGTCAACGGCGACTGCGGTCGCGCAGCGTCCACTTTTTGCCAGAACTCAATCGTCATCTCGCCCGTTGGGACGTTCAAGCCATAACCGGCAAGCTGAGCGAAGTTATTCGAGCCGTTGAACCGCAGCATTGCTCCTGCCAAGGTTGCAGTAGGAGGCGCGTTCAGCACTGTTAATGTGCCGCTGCCGGTGGATGGGTTGAAGCTGGTGTCGCCAGTGAACTCCGCAGTAATCGGTTGGTTGCCGCGCGGCGTTCCTAAGCCTGGTGTGAAGTTCACCGTCGCTTCCCCGTTGGCATTAGTCACGATTGTTCCCAATGAACTACCGTTCAATCGCAGTGTCACCATTTTCCCTTCTAAAGGAATACTCGCTCCATAGGTCAAGCGCGCGGTAATGGTGGAGGCTTCTCCTAACGATGCGCTTACATTAGGAATCGTTATCGTGGTATTCGCCTTATTCACGGTGAGCGTTGCGCTCGTCTGAGAGGAGTTGTAACCGCGATAGCCGGGGAAGCTCGCTGTGAGGGGATAAGTTCCCGCTGAGGTGTTGATAGGAATCAGGTAGTTATACACCGCGTTACCTTGATGGTTTGTTAATCCATCGCCTACGCTGTTTCCATTCACCGAGAACAACACACGCTGACCGTTTAGAGCGGTGTTTTCCGGCTGTCTGCGCAGAATGGCTTCCAGCGATACGCTTGAGCCGACTTGCCCTGTCCTGTTGGGCAAGGACAATGAGGTTGGGGTTAGCGCGTTGATTTCATCTGCTCCCAGATCGATCTTTTCACCGAAAATGCGGTCTAACAGGTCAAAGTCTTGCAAAATCTTCGCCGCGTCCGAGTTGTCGCCGCGATCAAAGCAGGGCGACTCGGGTTTTAGGTGGTAGTTATCCTGTCCATCATTGACAAACAAGGGGTCGTCGATGATGTCGGTATCCGAAGGTTGCATGTTGCGGAAGTTCGGAGAGCCATTCACGCAGTTGTTGCGCGTGGTGATACCGCCATCCGACCGCTTTTCAATTAACGGACCGCCGCCATGCTTATGGAAGATATTGTTCGCCAGCAGAACGCTCGTGCCAGACGAGGCATAGAGCGCGGCGCCCGCTGAACTGTCGGTGCTGGTGTTGTTGGCAATCGTGTTGTTTATGAACTTCGCGGACGAGTTGACTAAGTAGATGGTAGAGTTCGTGCTAATGTTGCGAATAATCAAGTTGTTCAGAAACTCGGGTGAGCCGAAGGAATGCGTTATGGTCGAACCAATGACCGCTGGTCCCGAAGTTTGGTTGTTGACCAGGATATTGTTGCTGATGATCGGCGAGCAGGTGTTGCCGGAAGTGCCAACCGCGTAAATACCGGACCCCGAATCGGATCGCCCGTTGCGTATTGTGAAGTTATCCAGCATCGTGTCATTGCCGATGCCCGCGGGGAAGGTGACCACGCGCCCGCCTGCCTGACCGTCGATAATGCTTTCGCCTGCAGCGGCGGTGCGCTGCCAACGCGAGGTTTCTGTGCCAGCAAAGCCTCCGAACACGGGTACACGATTTTTCATGGTGATCCGCTCGTTGTATACACCCGCTTTGACCCACACTTGCATGCCTGCGGTAGCGATGTTAATCGCGTTTTGAATCGTTCGCTTTGGCGAGTTCCACGACAAACCGTTGTTTGCGTCGTTGCCGGTCGGCGTTACATAGAGAGTGGTTGGTTCTGTCACGGTCAATGGAAGTGCGTTGGAAAGTTCGCTCGGCGCATTCTCCACCTGAACCTGAACCGGACCAGGGAACAGTAGGTCGCTGCCCTGAACAGAGACCAGCAGCTCTGTGGAGGATAGTTGAACGGTGTAGCGAGGGGTGCCGTTGATGTATGCCTGCGCACTGCTCTCAAAGCCTGTGCCAAAGACATTGAGCGAAAAACCACCGCTGAAGGCAGCCCGCGTGTTAGGCAAAAGACTTGTCAACGTCGGTTTTGGGTTGCGAACCGTGAAAGTCTCCGGATTCGAGAATTGGGTTGTGAATGGAGAAGGCTGAGGACTTGACACTTTCACAGGATAAACGCGCCCGGTGGTTAGTTCATTCGTGTTGACCGTGAACCGTAGTTCGTTCGGAGAAATGAAGGTCGTGGCTCTTGGCGCATTATTGAAGTGAACTTGCATAAAGTTCTTAAAGCCTTCGCCCAAAACTCGGATGGTTTGGGTCGCGCTGCCTCGCTGAACATAAGGCGGATCACAGCGGTGAACGACGCTAACAGGGTTTAAGACGGTGAAGGTTTCCGCGCCGCCCGTGTATTGGAAACCGGGAGTCGCAGGATTACGAACATCCACTTCTACGTTGCCTGCCGTTTGGAGCAAGGAAGCGGGAATCATCGCGATCAGCGTGCCGCCATTCACATACTCGGTTTGCAAGTCCACAAAGTTTGAGCTGCCGACCGGTTTGAAAATCACTACCGAAGCAGTTTCAGGCGAATCGCCTTTGATGAAGCCGCTGCCTTTGACGGTAATTGCCACTCCTTCCGCCGCAACCGCATAGCCTGACCGTGGACTCAAGCGTTTCTGCGCATTTTCGTCAAAGAAGGGAGGCGGATAGACAATAAAGACACTTTTGGCGTTAGAGACACCACCTCCGGGCAGGGGGGTGACCACAGTGATGTCAACCGGACCGCCCTTGTTCAAAAGCGCGTAAGGCACCACTGCATCCAGCGCGTTGCCATCCCATGGATTGGGATAGCTCGTTTCCAATGGTTGATCATTCCAATAGACGATGGAAAGCCCTTGAGTAAAGGTCGCAGGTCCATCGGAAGTGACTGTGATGGGCAAATCGTTATCACCTCGTGAGCCGACTTCGTAAGTCGTGAACTGCTGCGAACCGGACAATACGCTATTTATCTTCGGTAGGCGGTAGCCAACAGGAAAGCGCATTATGTTCGAGTCGGGCTTGCCCGGCACGCGCGCAAACACGGGATAACCATCCAGCGAGACCGTGTTCAAAATGCTGTCGTGCGTGGGGCGGCTGAGAGTCGCTGTCAACAGGTTCTGAGCAGCATTGTAGGTCGTAGGAATGGCGATATTGTTCACATAGATTTGTGCGCCGGAAGCAAGGTAGCCAATCGGTCGTCCTTCTATTTTCAGAACCGCTTGCGTATCCCCAAAGCGAGCAAACGTATCGCCGGGAAAATTCACGCTGTAGAAGATTCCGGGAGTGGTATCGTTAGACGCATGCACCGGAATCGGGTTCGTTTCAGGGGAATTGAAGCCTTGCAGCGCGAATTGACGCGTGAATACCTGGAAGGGTCGACTGGCTTCCAGCGCGTAGGTGTCAAATGGTTCTAAAGTGAAACTGCCAAGAGAGAGAGAACCTATTTGCGCGGAACCGTAAATGCTTAAGGGCAGGAAATAGAATCCGCCGCCCAGTGTCAGATAAAGCTTATTGTTGAACTGGTTGTTTCCATCCATGATCACAGTCACTTTGACATCCAGCGCGCCGTTGGTAGGCATTTGCAATTGAATCGATTGTCCCGCCTCCACTTCACCCAAGACTGTGCCATCAGATCGCGAAAATCGAATCTTTGGTTTAGGCTGGAAACTGAGGTCTTGCCTGACACCTAAAACGCCGCGAATTGTGGCTTGAGCAATGTTGTAGCCTCCGCTCAATTGGAATCCGTCAAACAAATTGATGGTCGCGCTTTGGTTCAAAATGTTGAAGGGAGGCGATCCGGTCGCTGTTTGAATCAAATAAATGACCGCTGCCGTCAGGTCGCCGGTCAAAGTGAATATCCGGTCTGAACCGGTTCCACTGATTTGGGTGAGCAATGTGTTTGTGGAGCTATTACTGGCAGAGACACTGAAAACGGGCTTGTGAACCTCTGCCGTCAGCAATCCCTCGAAACGTGGGATCAAATCGATAGTTCGATCCTGATTGACACCCAGAACGCTCTGAAGATCGAACAGGTTGAAACTCCAATCTATATTGCGTAAGGAACGCGGTATCAAACTACCAGAGAAAACGGTGTGTCCCGCAAATTTCCCTGTGAGACCCAGTACCGGACGCGCCTGAATGATCGCATCCAGGGTGACGTTCGCGTCGGGGCTGCGTCCCAGAAGCGAAGCGGTTCCGTTGCGTTTGAAGGCGGTCGTAATTACCACCGGACCGCCAGGCAACAGGGCTTCTCTGGGCGGGACACCTAATTCCAGAGTAAAGGGGTATTCGATATCGACCGAGCCGCCGTCTGCCCATGCGCTGAACTGTAGCCCGATTTTTCCGCTAATACCTGCCTCACCACCGATGCCGGTATCCCCAAAAAAGTTGAAATAACCTTCAAACGAGTCGTAAGAATTAAAGGTCGTGCCTAAGAAATAGTTGTAGTCGAGGCGTCCTTGTCCGGGCGCCCATACGCTCTGATTCTCGGTCCTCACAGAAAAGTTGAACCGGTAAAGGTCACGTTGTTGCGCAAGGGCAGACCCAAGCATGCCCGCGTATAACCATACTACAATTATCCAACCAAAAAAAGATCGATTTTTCATCGCATATCACCTGATGGAAATTGTAAACCACTTCAGGAGGTTTGCGATCGATGTTCAAAAAAATGCATAAGGGAGTACCAATTCTCCTTGCTCATAAGGGAAACACCAAGGAAGGTTCTTCTAAAAGGTCAAACTGTAGATATACTGGCGAGATTCTATAAGGCAGAGCAGGGGAAACCGGTTCCCCTTGCGTGCAGGGGGAACCCAACGGAGGGGGTTTGAAGCCTGTTGTCCCCCATCACAATCCTTTATTCTGAAGAATATGTAAAGTTTTATCGATGATCCGATTCGCGTGGGGTAGTCCTCTGCGGCTCGCGAGGGTGTACGCCTGTTTAATCTCATCACGAGCGCGGTCTGGGTTTTTCAGAGCGCAAAAGATTTCCGCTTTCAGCAAATGGTGAGGAATCGCTTCGGGAGGCCAGTCGTCTTGCAGCTTGGGCATCTGATTTAAGGCAAGTCGCGGATTACCTTTGGCTAAAGCGACTCGAGCAGAATAGATGGAATTTCGCGAAACTCGTTCCTCTCCAATCAGCCTGAGATTCACGTTGTCTGCCTCTCTCAACATCCTTTCTGCTTCAGAACCATGCCCTGCCTGAGCCATGAAACTGCTGGCGCGCGCCAAGAACCATTGCCGGTAATGACCCCATCTGAGCGAGCCATCGGGCGGTATCCAATCCATCAGTACCTCTGCGCCCTCCAAAGGTCGCATGCGACTGCCTGAATAATTAACTGCGCTGGAAAGCACATTGACCGACCAGAGCATATGAGGACGGACTTCAGGTAAAGTAGGGAAAAGTTGGATCGCTTTGAGCGCGGTCTTCTCCGCTTCCCGAATGCGATACTCGAACATAAGGTAAGAGGCGTACGAGGTGTAAGCCAATGCAATATGCGAGAGCCAAAACGAGTCTCGGCTGGCGCGCTCCTGCAAATCCGCAATCAGCGAGTGGAAAGAGAGGTCCATTTCTGAAACTTTGAGCGCGTCAACCCATAGCTGAAAATCATGCACATCCTTGGGGAAGGAGGTTTCATTCTGCAGATTGAACGCATGTTGAGATAAAGCCACTAACTCGCTTTCACTTGCGCCCAACGCAAAACAGAGCGCGTGCAACTGATCGTCGGTAGGTCGCTGCGCAGAACGTTCCCACCGGCGCACAACGCTTTCCGACACTCCGACGGCTGAAGCGACCTGCTCGATAGTCCTATTGCGCCGAATGCGCATGGCTTTCAGGAGATCGCCGCCAAAGGTGAGGGCATGCGGGCTGGCGGTTTCAGAACGAAGGTAAGCGACCGCGCGCGGCGCATCCAGAAGGCGTATAGCATCCCTGCGCTGGTTTTCGGTACAGTTCAGCGCAGTCAGCGTCATCTCCAACTCGCGAAGGGAGGGAAGGAACTTGCCCGATTCCCAGCGGCTAAGGGTCGATTGGCTGATGCCGGACATCTGCGCCAGCCGGTTCATCGACAGCCCCTTTTCCAATCGCAATTGACGGATATAGTCGCCGATAGTCATAGGATTAGATTATATCACAGATTTTGGCTACAGCTTCAACGTAACTTGCGCTTGAGAGCGCGCATCGACATGAGCGGTCACCGTTTTACCTTGATGGGTAACCTTCACAAGGTGGTTGCCTTTGAAGACTCGAAGTTTCGCTTCGCCATCGCGCGCGGTTCGTGCTTGCGCTTTGGTCCACCAGCGTTTGAAGAGCAACTCTTTGTAGACCTGCACTGCAGGGCGGGGTGTCCAGTCGCGCCGGAACATCGCGCCGCCTTCATGCGCCCGCCAGTGCGCGCCTTCCCAGAATCCCCACATTACAAAGGAGGCAATGGCAGGATGACTGAAAGTCGCGGTCAGGAATTCGCGCAGGTAATCGGCGTTCTCTTGGTCATGAGTCAAGGTGGCGTCATATTCGGTGATCTCTAAGGGCAATTTGAACTTTGCCCATTCGTCCAAAATTTCCCAGAGCCGTCGCGCGCGAGCAAAAGGCGAACTCATATGCCCCTGAATTCCCAAATAGGTCAGAGGCGTTTTAGCGGCTTGCATGTCTCGAATGATTCGCGCGGCGCGTTCCCGGTGCGGCTGATTCATACCGCCTTGTTCGTTCAAGATGTTAAATTCATTATACGCGAGCCCGACTTTAGGGTCGGCTTCCCGCGCCCATTGGAAAATCTCTTTCAGCAGCTTTTCGCCGCCCAACTCGTTGATGATTTCGCGATTGGTCACGGCTTCATTGACCACATCCCACACATAGACCCGTCCCCGGTTTTTCTGAACCGCGCTTTGGATACGCTCTTTGAGGGCTGCATGCAACTCGTCCCCGCGCAGCGAGCGCAACGCGACTGGGAGATGTTCATAATTCAGCCATACCAAGCAATGTCCCCGCATAGCGAGCTTATGCCGTTCGCACCAATCCAGCATGCGGTCGGCAGTGCCAACCGGGAACCAATTATCCGGTTCCGCGCGCCACTTATGCGCATTTTCCAGCACGCCTGCATTGAATAACTCGACCACCGTTTTCTGATACTGCTTACCGTCTTCGGTATCCCTCAGCAGGGGATCAGGCGCAAGCGCAGTCCCGAAGCGGAACGCATGCCGTTGTTGCTCTACCTCGATTCGCGCGCCAGCAAGAGGGCGATTATCCGCGCCTAAAACGCGAACCGTTAGATCGGTCTTGCGATGTTGGTCAATGCGCAAATCGGCTTCCTTCCACCAGGCGGCGTTCGGTTCACCCCGCCGGGAAAAGAGGCTGAAGTTGATGTTTTTGGGCTGCGGTTTTGGCTCAATTCCCCAGTCTTCCACCGAAAAGCCGGTCAATTCTACTTCGCCGGTCTTCGCGCCCAGATGAACCGCGAGTTGAGACCAGTTCTCAGGCACATCGCGCGGAATCTTGAACGCGACGGCGTACTCCTGCCAGTCGGGAGTCATCTCTATCGATTGCAAAAACAGTTTTTCGTAGTTGCCCGCATTGCGCTCGATCATCACGCTGAGCAGGTGACGTGTTTTGCTGCGTCCAAAGAAGCGAATCCGGAGCATGCTGTTCGCGGGGATCGCTTCAAGAATTTTTTGTCCCAGCCCGATCGTCCAAGGCTGGCTGGGGGAGGGCTTCAATATCTCGACCCGCAGAGCCGTTTTGTGTTGGGGCAAAGCGCATGGCACGGGCTGGAAACGCGCGAGTCCCTCGTCGGCGGAAAACTCCCAACGGTCGCTTGAGACATCGGCGCTCACTAACAATTCGCGTCGTTTTTGCATAGGTGGATTCTCCTGAGGGTTTTATTCGGGAAGGGAACCGCGATTCCTGTGAACACGCGTCAACACTTCGGCAGCGGCGCGTCTACCACTTTCCAACGCGCCCTCCATATAGCCCAGGAAAGGGCTCGTGTGTTCCCCCGCAAAATGCAGTCTCCCCACAGGCGCGCGCAGGTAACGCGCCGACCCGGTCACGCTGCCCAAGCCATAGTAGGAATAAGCTGCTTGAGCATAGGGGTCATGTTGCCAGCAGATACTGCGCGCTTTGATCAGCTCTGTTCTACAGCCTGGATACAGTTTTTCCAGCGTTTGCAGGCATTGCTCGATACGCTCTGGTTCAGACCATCCGTTCCATTCCATTGCGGGCTGCCCACCGACCCAAGCGCAGAGAATGCCTGCCTTGCCAGGCTGCAAATCGGTGATGTCCCACAATGCGGCAATAGCATCGCTGCGAAACGCGCTTAGGGGAGACTGATCGCGCCAGAAACGGCGACGAAACTGCAGCAGATTCTTCACAACACAGCCGTAGGTGGTTTTCACGATAGCAATCTGTTTAAGGGGCGGTAAGGGGGGATCGACTGGCATCTGCGCAAGGACCGTGTTAGGGACAGTGAGGATTACATAGTCTGCTTGATACGCTCTTTCCAAGCCATCTTGAAACGCGGTGATCGTGACCTTGCGTTGGCTGCGAGCGATGGACTGAACGGGCGCATTGAGAATCAGTTCCGCGCCACAGCGTTGCGCTTCGTTTGCCAGCGCGTTCGCCAATTGTTGACTGCCGCCTTGGAGTTTCGCGCTTTCTTCCAGCACGCTTAAACCGTTCTCATAGAGCCGTTCTTCCGCAATCGCGCCTAAAGTGGAGGTCTGCTGAGGTTCGGCGGCTTCCATATTTCGACAATAAAGAAGCACCGCATGCCGCAGGGCGGGAGAGGCATTAAGGCGTTCTGACCATTCATCCATCCCGATCCAATCCAGAGGCTTCAGCGCAGCGCGGGTTCGCCAAGGTTGGTCGGCATGCGGAATTTGAGGGGAGAGTTGGCGAAGGCTCTCCCAAAATTGGAACCATTCCTGTTCAGAAACAGGCGCGTCAGAAACAGGCGCGCTGTTTTCCGATTCGGGTAAAAGGAACCATTTTGCGCGTTTGGTAATGAGGGGAATTTGAAGAAGTTCGGCGTAATGGCGGACATGAGCATGGTTTGAGTCCACGAACTCGCCTCCTGCATCCGCGTACTGCCCAAACTCCCAATCCTGCAGTGTCCAGACACGACCCCCCACCCGGTCTCTCGCCTCAAGAAGGGTGACTTGCGCGCCTTGCCGGGCAGTTTCATAGGCTGCGGCAAGTCCCGCCAGCCCGGCTCCCACAATGAGAACTTTGGGAGAAGCCATCCGCCGCCGTTACAGGTGCTTCATGAACCAATCGGTCGATTGTTTGATGACACTCGATTCCCAGTCGGTCCGGTTGAAGGTATGGTCCGCGTCAGGAATCACATGCAGCTCTTTCGGTTGAGCCGATTGGAACGCTTCGAGATAGGCTTCGCTGCTGGAGATAGGAACCGACGCATCGTTGCTGCCATGCAGCAACAACACGGGACCGGCATAATTTTTGGCTGTCTCCAACGGTTTAACGCTGGGCAGTTCTTTGAAAAAGTCGGGACCAATCAAATTGCCGCCCCAGTCGACGGGTTTGGCAGGAATCTCTTCCTGCGCCCATTTCAGAGGGTTCGAAACAGGCGCCCACAACACCACAGCGCGCACATCGCCCGCTTTGGGCAGACTCAGCGCAGTGACACATCCGCCCAGCGAAAGCCCCAACAGACCGACCCGTTTGGCGTCGACCCGGCTCAATTCGCGCAAGTAGGAAAGCGCGTTGAGCGCGTCTTGCACCTCGCCCCCAATCGTCATCTCCTCAAAATTCCCTTCGCTGTCACCACTTCCCAAAAAATCGAAACGCAGGGCGGCAAATCCGGCGGCGGCTAACCGTCGCGCGGCTTTTACAAAAAGTCGATGGGGTTCCACTTTTGTACCCGTGAAACCATGTAAAAGCAGCACTGCCGGGGCAGGCGTCCGCTGGCGCGGCAGGTGCATGACCGCTGCCATCCGTTCCCCACGGCTCGGAATCCAAAGCAACTGTTCTTGAAGCATACATGAATTATAGCATGTTAGGATTCCATGTTGGAGGATGAAGACGAAGCGTCGCCTATAACAAGCTGCAATCATACAGGCAATGACCAAAATAGGCGTGGTGTGCTGTATAATATTATCACCTATGGAGCCGACACTGGGGAATTACTTGCGGCAGCTGCGCTTGGCGGCGGCGTTTTCTATGAACCAATTGGCTCAGAAGGCGCAAATCAGCCAATCGACTATCAGTCGGTGGGAAGCGGACAAGAACCGTCCTTCCATCCAGGAACTGGAGAGCGTGTTGAGCGCACTGGGCGCGTCCGAACTGCAGACCAAATGCGCGCTGACCATGCTCAATGCGCCCCGCGCCGTCATGCGTCTTAAAGAGACTCAGGGCAACTTGTTGCTTTGGGGCGACCGCGCGCCCGCTTATGGCGATCTGTTGAGAGCCATGCGCCTGCGCAAGGGCTGGACCCTGGACGAATGCGCGCGCTTGATCGGCGTTCAGAAAAGCGCGGTCAGCCGGTGGGAAAATTCCGACGCGCTGCCCTCCAGCGATCACCTGCATGCGTTCTGTCATGCGCTGGGCGCGCATCCCCGCGAAATGATTGCTCTCACCTCGGGGCATGTCCATTTGCATACTTGGGAACCGCCTTTGCGATCCCGCGATGGGTTTGATGCGCGTTTGGGCGCGCTTCAAGAGGATGTATGGCAAGGAGAACGCGATTTGATGGACCTGCGTTTTCTGTCGCTTCAGGCGCAGCTCCACCATGCGGCGAACCGTCTGCCGATGGCAGAAAACCTGCTGTCAAAAACCTTTACGACCTATTCCCAATGGCTCAGCTTTGAGGGGCGGATACCAGAAAGTGAGCGGTATGCCTATCGCGCTTTGAACCGAGTTCAAAAAGAGATTCGCCAAGAGCCGTTTTGGATATGGAATGTGCAATCGATAGTTCGCAGTTTGCAACATAAACAAGGGCGTAAGGGCGCGGTGCAGGCAGTGAAATTGCTCCAAGAATGGTTGCCCATTGCGCATTCTTGGGCGAATTATGAAATCTGGCTGATGAGAGGGCTATCGGAGGTTTTATCGCATTTGGGGCAGGGAGAGGAGGCGGCTCGAGTCAGCCAGCAAGCCTACGAACGCGCGCATTATCTGGACAATCAGGGCGAGTTTAACCATGCGCGCAATGACCATGCGCAAGTTCTAATCCAGGCTGGCAAGGCGGCGCAGGCGATGGAGATCTTACCGACCGACATCGGGCAAGTGCCGTTGCAGCAGATTCAAAACGCGCTGATTTGGGCATGGGCGTACATCGGCGTGGAGAAGTGGAAAGAAGCCGAGCAATGGTTAAGCCATGCCTATCAGGTGGTGGATCAGCAAGGGGTTTGGCGCTTTCGTTCCAGTATTGATGAGGTCGCGTTGAAGATGCGCTCTGTAAGGAGACGCGCCTCATGAGGCGAACATCCGAACAACAGCGCGCAATTGAGACAGGGGGCAGGCTGACGCTGGTGGCGGGCGCGGGCGCGGGCAAGACCGGTGTTCTGACTGAGCGGTTCGCCTATTTGGTCACCGAGAAGCGCGCGCCCGTCGACTCGATATTGACCATCACCTTCACGCGCAAGGCGACCGCCGAAATGAAAACCAGAATCGCCCGCGAGTTGGAGTCGCGCGGGTTGCATGAAGAGCGCAGACAAGTGGAAAACGCTTACATCCAAACCGTCCACGCTTTCTGCCGCCGTCTGCTCCAAGAGAACCCTTTTGAGGCGGGAGTGGACCCGGACTCGCAAACACTAGATCAACGCGCTGCTCAGCGCCTTCAGCAGCAAGCCTTCACCTATGCCATCGCCAGCCTGCTGACCCATGCGGATAAAAACGAACCGGAGTCGGCAGGGATGCGCGAACTGATCGCGATCTATTTGAACCAGGGCGGGGGACGCGCCGCCAGCGCAGACCCGTTGTACGCGCTGCGGGAGATGGCAACCAAACTGTCGAACAGTTTTCGAAACGCAGGTTTGGATTTGGATGCTTTGGGCGAGTGGCAAAACCTATTTAAGTTCAGCGCGCGTGAGCAGTTAGAGCAATTGATCCAACAAGAACTGCCCGACTGGGCTCCACCTGAAGCGCGTTTGAAAGAGGAAGGGGAAGCCTTTCAACAGGCAGTTCACGATTCTCTGAAAGACTATTATGCCGCCTGTGACGACCCTGACACACGTGGAATTGTAAACCATTGGCTTAGTCTGGTCAAAGGTTGGAACGAACGCGAAGAGGAGCGAGGATTGAACATGCAGCGCGCGTTGCTGCGATTAGCCTATGCTGCCGCCCACCAGTACGAACAAATGAAGCAGAATCTCAGCGTGATCGACTATGAAGATATGGCGTTGCGAACGCTGAAACTGATCCGAGACTCCCCCACCGTTCGAAAGCGATACCAACGCCAGTTTCGTTACGTTATGGTGGACGAGTTCCAAGATATCGACCCGCTACAGGCGCAAATCATCGATCAGTTGGCAGGCGACAGCGACGTGATGGTGGTAGGTGACTTACAGCAGTCGATTTACCGCTTCCGGGGCGCGGACCCCCGCGTGTTTGAGCGGTGGATTCGTCAGGCGGAAAACCGGAATGAAGCTATTATCGAAATGCATCATAACTTTCGCTCATGCCCGCATGTGCTGCAATTCGTAGAAGGCGTCTTTAGTAAACTTTGGGAGCCGCATTTCCGACCGCCCTTGCCAGTTCGCGAGGCGATGTCGCTCCCAATAGGAAGCGAGTATCCGGTTCAGGTGTGGAGCCATCAGGGCAGCGCAAGCGACGAAGCAAGGCTCATCGCGGAAACAATAAAGCATTGGGTTTCGGAGCAATCTTTAACGGTGATGGATCCCGAAACGCATCAACCCCGCCCGGCGATCTATGGCGATTTCGCGCTGATTTTCAATCAGTTCACCAAGATCAATCACTACGAGCGCGCCTTCAAGGAGATGGAGGTGCCTGCGTTTGTGGTGGGGGGCGGCAGGGGCTATTGGCTGCGGCATGAGGTGCGCGATTTAGTCAATTTGCTGAAGGTGATGGAAGACCCCGACGATACGCTGGCTTGGATGAGCCTGCTCTATTCGCCAATGGCAGGCTTGAGTCTGGACGCGCTGACGCTGACCGCGATGCAACAGCAAGATCAGCAAATCTCGATTCCCCAATGTCTCAAGAACCCGCCGCCCGATTTGCCAACGGACGATGCGCAGCGGCTACAGG
The DNA here is from genome assembly GCA_026129765.1 of Fimbriimonadia bacterium. GTDB lineage: Bacteria > Armatimonadota > Fimbriimonadia > Fimbriimonadales > GBS-DC > JAHCHP01. The sequence continues at coordinate 46,759 of JAHCHP010000020.1, forward strand.
TTTTTCTGGAGTGGTTCGAGCCTTTGCAAAGAGAGGCGCACATCGAGCCGGTGGCGCGGGTGATGGCGCGCGCTATGGAGCGGAGCGGCTATGAGCGGAAACTGCTGGCACAGCCGGACGGCGCGCAACAGGTCGCCAATGTACGCAAGTTGTGGAGCATGGCGATGGATCAACCGGACATTTCGCTGAAAGAGTTCATTCAACTGATGGAGATGTTGAACCGCGTGGAGCAGCGGGAAGGGAACGCGCCCACCCACGAAGAGCAAGCCAATGTGGTGCGGTTTATCACGACGCATACCGCCAAGGGTTTGGAGTTTCCCGTGGTTTTCTTGGCAGATACCGGTTTCCGACCGCGTCCTAAGGAGAACCGCATGGAGGCGGACTTGGATCATCGTTTGATGGGTTTGAAGTGGAGCCATTATGCGACGCTGCCCTTTGTGATGTTGAATGACGTCCGGACGCAGGAAGAGGAGCAGGAGTCGCAGCGCGCGCTGTATGTCGCGATGACCCGCGCCCGCGACTACCTGATCGTCATGATGGGCAGCCAAGCGAACAATCCTTGGAGCAAAGCGCTGCTGGGAGCCACCCGCAAAGCGCATCATAAACCGACCGGTTTCTACCCGCTTGGCAACGACACCGAGTTCTACTGGCGCAACATCAAGTCGTAAAAAGATAATGTCTTAACTGAACTTCTACCCGCGCAGCCGCTTGGCATTCAGCGCGCAGTTTCCGTAATACTGCGTGAGATATCCCGGATGTTGGAAGGTTTCCAAAACTTGACGCGCCTCCCGGCTATAACGCCCTAACTTGACATAACCATCTGCCAAGAAAGTGCCTTTACCCATCTCGCTGCCATCGCACATACCGGCAAAGGCGGGACGAGTCTCAGAACCGTTCCATAACACTTTCAAAAACAGGGAGACCAAGCTGTCGACATCGCTCTTCGTCCAAAAAACACCCAAATCGTACGCCTCGACGATATAAGCGACCACATTGTTACCGTGACTGGTATCCTGTCCGGGACCGGTTTTCTTGCCCCAGACCGAATCCCAATAGACCGCTGCGCTGTTGCGGGGATTGGGAATCATCTGGCTTCGCAAATCGCGGTTAATACGGTTGTAGACATCCCGGCATCGCCGTTTGCGAGAGTTGTCCGAAGTCAAACGCTCCATAATCATCGCGATATATGCGCTATGCGCCGCCATGTGAGTTCTTTCACGATAGAAGTTGTTCACCCCGCGTTTGTGCCACTTGTCGAACATATGCGACTCGGAGAAGGCAAGCATTTCCTCATAAAACGAGCGGTACTTTCTCTGATTTCGCGCGCTGGGCGAGTCGTTGATGACCCGTAGTAGCTTCATCACATAACGCCAAAGATAAGTTTCATAAAGCGGGATTTCTGTGCCTTTCACGCTCTCTTGATAGAATGCAGCCCAGCCCAGGTAGGTGTCTCGGAACTGACTGGTAGGAATCGTGGAGGAAGGGCGCGCCGATTCGCGAACGCGCGTCAGGTAATCGATCGCTTGATCCAGATAGGCGGTTTCTTGAGTCGCTTCATACATTGCGGTCAAACCGTCGATGCCATAAGCGAGGTAATAGAACCAAAAACTGTTGTTGTCTTTGCTCCACTTATCAAAGTCACGCGCATGTTCCTTTTGCCATTCCGGCTTAAACAGCGCTTCCCATTCTTGCACGGTTTTTAGCTGCATCGTTCTCAACCTCAAAGCCAATAGATGGGAATTCCCAGCCATTCGGTAATCTGCAAAACGAGCATAGAAGTGATGCCTGCTCCCGCCATAATTTGTATGATCCCCGCGTTCAAAATCCGCTGCCAAGGAGTCGCCATCTGATACGGGTTTCTCTGGTATTTCTGCATCAACTCTTCCGCCGAGCGGATCGCGCCTTGAATCTGCTGATCAGTCGGCGGTTTCGTGGTCGCGAGCAACTGCAAGATCGCGCCGAACGAACGCCAACTCAGAGCGGTGATAACGAGCGCGATCATCAGACTCATTTCGCGTCCTCCTTGCACAGGCAGAAAGAACCGCAAAAGTTCTGACAGTCCTAAAAAGAGCATAACTCCCGCTGCCAGGTTCGTGCCGCAACGAGGATGCACCCGCGGCATGCGCCGTACCACCTCTAAGGCAAGCGGCTCATTGCGCTCAATAGCATGAACCACTTTATGCTCAGCCGCATGCGTTCCCGCAATGGGTAAAGCGCGCATCAACCCCAAAAAGAGCAGGTAGACCGACCCGCGCATGACCAGCCCCATCAAGTCTGCCATCGTCATCGTGCCAGCGAAGGGCGACATCATATAACTCATCAAGGGCAGTCCGCCTTGATCTTGAATCCATTGTGCCAGCCCCACGACCGCCCCATTCGCGATGGTCAACAGCAAAAAAAGCAACGCGCCCGTCAGCATGAGGGCAAACGTTTGCGGACCTGCGCTGATCGTGCCTGTGGTTAAATAGACGCCTAGCGGAGTCGCCATACCGCCCACGAGAGGTGGTTTCGGAGGCAGCATGTTGCGCCTCATCAGGTCTGCAGTGGTGAGGACGCCCAAATAACGCCCCATGGAGTCAGTGACGACCAAAAGGGGCGCGTGGGTTCGCGTGAGCACCTCCACTGCTTCCTCAACGGTGGAATCGATATCCACAACGGCTTCAATGGGACTGACCCAATCCCGGACCGCTTGGAGTTCTGCGCCGGGCGTTTGCATGGCAGTGAGCAGGTTCTCTTCAGTGATCAAACCGGTTAACATACCATCCTGCAACACAGGCAACGCGGTAAGCCCCGCGTCTCCCATGCGCTCCGCTGCGCGTGTCAAACTGTCGTTTGGAAAAAGGTATTGCGCTCGCCGTAGTTTTTCTGAAATCGGTGTATTCTGCATAAAAAGAGTATGCAGAGTATACCTAAAAGCAGAAGAAAAGCCATTCTCAATGAGTTATGGAACAAGGGAATTTAGGGGAAGGGACACCCCTGTTTGCTCTTTTCGATGTATAATAGGGGTACGGAGGTAAGTGTTTCCACAAGGGAGACCGTGTGAGTAGCTTGCTTCATGTGGGCAGAATGCCCAATTACACAATAAAGGTCCTTTCAGGTAGGAGACGCTCAATATGATATGACACGATACAATATCGTCTTATGCGTCATGACTTGTCTTCTGTTTTTGCTATCTTCCACAATCGGGTGGGCAGACCGCATCACTTATCAAGGCTATATCCGCGAAAACGGACAACCCGCTAATGGTTCATTGAGGATCATGTTCTCTCTGTTCGATGCGCCTGAAGAAGGCAATTTTCTTGGTCTTGAGTTGATTACTGTTCAAGTGAACAACGGACTGTTTACGGCGGAACTTGAATTTGAATTTTCGAGATGGAATGGATTGTCTGACCGCTACATGGAGATAACCATTCTTGATGAACATGGCGGCGCTCAACGGCTTGATCCCCGAGTACGGATTACTCCGGTTCCTCGCGCTTATTATGCGCAGAACGCAGGTAATGCTCAAGCCGTTCAAGGATTTGCCTGGTCAAGCCAGACTCCTACAACAGGACAAGTGCCTGTGTTTGATGGTGAAAAATGGGTCCCCTCTATCTTTTTCTTGCCATGGAATGCTCAAAACGGAGGGATTGGCTATGTAGGAGGCACGGTCAAGGTAAGAACTCCTGCTGAGTCGGGCGGTCAAACTTATTCTTTGTTCGCGCAATCAGACCTCACTACGGGTGAGACCGCTGCCCTCTATGGGCAAAACCACAGCATCGCAGGAAGAGGCGTCTATGGTCATGTTCTCTCAACCACTGGCACCACTTACGGGCTTTATGGACGGAGCGATAGTATCGAAGGAAAGGGAGTCTTCGGTACCAACACTGCCACCACTGGCGTCACCTTTGGAGGGCGATTCGAGACCTACAGCTTCAACGGTCGTGGAGTCTCCGGTTTTGCTGGCACGACAGTTGGTTCTAACTTCGGTGTTCATGGGCAAAGTAACAGCACGACAGGCATAGGCGTGTATGGAATTGGCGCAGCCACGAGTGGAACCAACTACGGTGTGTATGGGCAGAGCAGCAGTAGCACTGGAAGAGGGGTACAAGGCTTGAACAACGTTACGACAGGGATAAACTACGGTGTTTACGGGGCAAGCGCAAGCACTGAAGGCAGAGGAACTCTTGGATTCTCGACCGCTGCCTCCGGCACCAATTATGGTCTATTCGGACAATCTAACAGCAACACCGGCATCGGCACTCTTGGTTTTGCCGTCGCTACGACAGGCTCGCCAGTCGGAGTGTGGGGTCTCACGCAAAGCACCGCATCCTCGTCGTATGGAGTGCGAGGGACCGCTACCTCGCCTGCTTTCGCGATCTACGCTGTCGGCAGTTATGGCGCAAGCGGGACCAAGTCATTCCGAATCGATCACCCCTTCAACCCTGAGACCCATTATCTACTTCACTACTCAATGGAAGCGCCTGAACCAATCAACGTCTATCGCGGGTCGGTGACGCTCAATTCTAAGGGCGAATCATGGGTGGAACTCCCCCGCTACTTCGGCGAAATCAACCGCGATCCCAGCTATCAATTGACTCCGATAGGCGCGGCGATGCCCAATCTCCATATTGCGAGCAAAATCACGAACAATCGCTTCAAAATCGCAGGCGGTGTTCCCGGCAAGGAGGTTTCTTGGATCGTCAAAGCGGTCCGCAATGACCTGTATGTACGTCAATATGGCGCGCCGGTGGAGACTGAGAAAGATGAATACGAGCGCGGAAAATACCAGCACCCAGAGCTGTACGGTCAACCCGCGGAGAAAGGGATCGATTACCGGATAAAACCGGAGCAGCCTAATCCGCAAGAAAGGCTATAAGGAACTATTCCTTTTAGAGTTCGTGGAGAGGGGTCGTTTATTTACCCCTCCACGACTTTCAACACCGCCACTCTCAACGATCAATTGACTATTTCGGTCTCCCACTTCTCGCGTTCGCTCTATGACAGGGCTGTAATGAATCCCGCGCTCCTTCGACTGACCGAACAGTTCGGGATGCACATACTTTCCTTGATGTTCCACAAGCTTTTCTTGCTCAGTCTGGTAGCCGTACTGTTGTATCCAGCGGTCGTTGCGAACAGCTTCTACGCGCCAAGAGACTTCCTGACCCGGCATGCCGCCTGCGATTTTGAAGCGATTACTTTGGATTATGATCGCGACATGCAAGTTAGGCATAGGCGCGCCGACAGGGGTGAGATGATAGTCGGATTGAACAGACGGTCACGACTATCCTGCTAAGTGAGGCAGGACTCGGCAGGGCGGTCGCGAAAAAGAAGGGTATGCGATGGTTCTATCTGTTATCGGTCTGTTTCCTCGTCGTTCTTACGATTCCAGTGAAAGCGCAGCCGCGCTCCGTCGAATCTATCCCTCGTTCCCACACACGCGTCACGCTCTTTTGGTTGCCGCCTGCGGATGGAACAGCGCAAAGTTATCGTCTGATATTGAATGGTCAGCGCGTGGCGGAATTGCCTGCGGGTAAATCATACGACTTTGGAAACTTACAGCCGGGTGAGGCTTATCGATTTGGCGTACAAGTGGTTTACACGGATGGGCGCGAAAGTCCGCTGATTGAGCGATCCGACCGTCCCTTCCGCCGAATGGAACCAGAGAAGACCTATCCCATCGTAGTGGTAGGCGGCACTTCGGCAGGCGTCGGCGCATCCATTACCGCTGCCCGGATGGGGCATAAAGTTGCTTTCTTTGAGGAGACAAATCGCCTGGGCGGGATGATTTCAAACGGCGTCGCGGTGACCGATGTGCGTCGTCCTGAACGCATCAATGGTCTGTTTGAAGAGTACCGCCAGCGCGTCGTCGAGTTCTACCAGACCGAGCAAGGCGCGAACACAAGCCGCGCGGAATACTGGAACGGTCTTCGATATGAGCCTTGGGTCGCGAATATGCTGATCAAACGCATGGTGTACGAAGAGCCGAATATCGACCTCTTCTTCGGAACCCGCCCGGTCAGAACGCTGAGAAAAGGCAACCGGGTCATCGGCGTAGAAATGGAGTCAGTCCTGGATGGCAGCCGTTCTAAGGTTTATGGCGAGATCGTCATCGACGCAACGGTGGAAGCCGACGTGGCGGCATGGGGCGGCGCAAAATGGCGGATGGGACGCGAACCGCGAACCCCAGAGGAACCCCACGCAGGCGAGATCTATTATGACCGACAAAACGATTTGATCCTGCCCGGCAGCACAGGTCGGGGCGACAAACGCCTGCAGGCGTACGCGATTTTGCCTGCCGTTGCCGATTACGGCGATGACCGAACCATCCCAGCACCTCCAGGATACAATCCGCAAAACTATATCCTCGCGCCGCCTTGGGAGCAGTCGTGGGCGGTGATGTATGGGCGCATGCCAAACGGTAAATTTGAAATCAACCAGCATCCGCATGGCTCCGACTTGCAAGAGGTCAACTATGGCTGGATTACCGCTTCATACGCCGAGCGTAAGCGAATTTATGAGAAGTTCAAACATAATGTGCTGGGCTATTTGCATTATATTCAAACGGTTCAGGGCAAACCGGGCGTGATGCTGGCGGAGGATGAGTACCGCGACAGCGATCACTTACCGCCGATCCTGTACGTCCGGGAAGCGCGGCGCATTGTCGGCTTAGTGGACTTTAAACAGATGGATGTGATCCGAGCACGCGAACGAATTCGTCCCGACTCGATAGGAATCGGCGACTATCCAATGGACTCGCATGCGGTTCGCAAAGTCATCATCAAAGAGAATGAAGACCACACCTTTACCCATATGGGAGAAGGGGAGTATTGGCTGTTCCAATACACACCCTGGTATCAGGTTCCCTATGGCGTGATTGTGCCGCAGGGCGTGGAAAGTTTGCTGGTTCCGGCGGCAGTCTCTGCCACACATTTAGGCTACGGCACATTGCGAATGGAACCGGTACGCATGGCGACCGGGCAAGCAGCGGGCGTCGCAGCCGCATTGAGCCTGAATTATCGAACGCAACCGGCGCGCCTCTCTATCGCGGACATTCAGAGACAACTGGTAAAAATGAATGTCTATCTTTATTTCTTCCCAGATGTGAAACCGGACACAGAGCATTTTCAGGCGATTCAGTTCTTGGGCGCGCGCGGCTATTTCTTGGATGAACTGTTTGAGCCGCAAAAGCCGTTGACCCGCGCTCAGGCAACTCATTGGCTTTGGAAATATATTCAAGATCGGAATCCCAAAATCGAGGAGCGGCTCTACGAAGGATTGGGTTTTATCGATGTGCCATTTACTCATCCCGCCGCCGTCCCGGTGAAGAACCTCTACCGCTTAGGCGTGATTGACCAGCCGTCCAACCGCCGGTTTCTGCCTGATGAACCTGTCAAACGCGCGGACTTTGCGCGCTGGCTGGTGAATGCTCAAGCCTTGATCGATCCCTCTTGGAAACCCTCTCCGGGTGTCGCAGGCAATTCGCCCTACATCGATGTGCCAGTGGATCATCCCGACTTCGCGTCGATTTTGCGCCTCCATTCGCATGGGATCCGTTCGTTTGTGTGGGACGGCTGGGAGTCGGCAACTCCCGAAGGGTTCCGATTCCAACCTGACGCGCCCATCTCTCGCGCCGACGCAGCGGTCTCGTTATTTATAGGTTATTGATCACGACCGCTTGACGAAAACCCACCATTCCAATGCCAACAGCGCAAGCGCAATCAGCACTATCGGACGCCAGATTTCGCGCAAGGAAACGGTATCGCTCTTTGCTGCGACGGTTTTCCCCCCCACGTTGAGTGAGGCGCGGGGAGCGATATTGGATTCATCTTGATTCAGCAGATTCACGGCGAAGGGAATACGCAGGCTGCCCCCGCTGAGTTCATAGAGACCGGTCTGGTTTGCGCCCCGTACCAGCAGCGTGCCGTCCAACGCCTCCAATTCCCTCGCGCTGCCACTGGGCGGCTTGAGTGTGAAACGGTTCTCCATGCCCGGCACAGAGAGTGAGACCGGCGCGCCCGCTTTCATCGTGAATCCGCGCTCCTCAGGACGGTCTCCGCCCATCCAACGCAGGGTGTTCGCGACAAAAATAGGAAAGCCGGGCTGGAGCGGGAAATCCGATTCCATCAAATCAAAGTTGATCTGCAGCCATTTTATGCCCTTGTTCTCGCCCGCCACCATCAGCGGCGCGTCCTTCGATTCCACAATCGTCTTGGACCAGACGGCTAACTCCGTTTTCAGAGCGTTATTGATCAACACGCTGCTGAGCGAAACATAGCGCAGGGCAGGGTGTTCGCGCTCCCACACTGTGACGGACGGCGTTTTTAGAGGTGGTTGTCCGGCAAGCGCGGGCGCGGGACCCTCAGGGCTGCTTGTGTTGATCAGAACAAGATGGCGCGCTTTTACCGGCTGAGGCGCGATGCCATCAAAAATCACTATATCATAATCGCTGGGCTTGTTATCGTTGGGCTTGCGCTTTTCGGTCTCAGGCGTATCGGCGGCTTTATCCAACCGGACATTCGGTTCCAATGCCAGCGCTCGCTCCAAGAAAAAGTTGCCTTTCCCAATCAACAACACATGCAAAGCGCGCGCGCCGCCTCCCAGCAAAATCGCTTCATTATCCGCTTTCAACAAGTCGTTGACTTCCAACTTCACCTCGATCTGCTGCGCTTCATCCGAAACATAAAGCGTTTCGCCTTTGAACTCGCCGGGTTGGAATTCCAACTCACGCGCATCCACCAATCCGTTTTCCACATAGAAAGAAAGCGTGCCTTTAATCGGCTTTTCGCCCGCATGTTTCAGCGCGACAAAGAGCTGCTTGCCCCGGCTGGTCTCTTCCATTTCTAAGGCGGTAATCGCCACATTTTCGCGCGCGCTGCCAATCGGTTCATAGATGAATTCTGCTTTACCAGGCGAAAAATCTGCTACCTCTGGGAACGCGCCATCCGACAGCAGCACAATGCGCGCGCCATCGCGGTTTGTGGTCAAAGCAGTCGCCAACCGCAGCGCTTCACCCACATTGTTGGGCGCGTCGGTTCGCTGCATGCGCCGTACCGCTTCCTGCAGCCGTTTTTTGTCCGAGGTAAGCGGCGCGATGACCCTTGTTTCCGCGCCCGCTTCGATAATCGCCATTTGATCCTGAGGCGCGAGGGTACTGGCAAGGGAATTTAAGCGAGCCTTGGCAGCATCGAATCGGGAAGGGGAGACATCGGTCGCGCCCATACTGGCAGAGGCGTCCACCACAAATACCGTCGCGCTGCCAAGCACGCCCTGAGAACGCATCAACGGACGCGCCAGCGCAAACAGAATCAGGAACGCCAGCAGCAACTGAAGAAACATCAGCAAGTTGGGACGCAGTTTTTGAAAGAGCGCGTTGGCGCGCACATCGGTTGTGACAGGCGGCCAGAGAAAGGTCGCCGGCACACGAACGTCGCGCCGCCGAATCTTGAGCAGATAGAGCGCGATGATGAACGCCGCGACCGGCAGAAACCATAGCAGAACCGACGCCGATTGAAAACTCATGGCTAACAACTGAAGTATACCTGTTTGAAGCCTCTTATGAGCAAAAAAAATTAGCGACTTCCTTCATTGGCTGCGCACAAAGTGACAGTGCCAATCGTGTCATGCTAAGCGTAGCCGTGGCAACTGCTGCTCAGTATGTTTACTATAGAGGCAATTTTAGAGGCTCTGTGAAAAGCCATCTGCTTCCATCCCTCATTCCCGCGAATGCGGGAATCCACGAGAACTTTAGACCTATTTAAGACTCTCGCGAATAGCAAAAACAAATAGTCGACGAGGGGCGTCATACTTACATAAATCAAGAGGCTCCCCCAAAAATTTTGGGAGAGCCTCTTGAATATGGCGACTGCAGAAAGATTACGGAACAACCACTTGTTTCCAACCCGAAGTGGCAGAAGTTCCGGCAGTGTTGTAAGCATGCACGCGGTAACGATAGGTCCCCGGTCCAGGCGGCACATCGGAGAAGAAGGTCGTATTGGCAGGCAGGTCAAACCGCTCGCGATTGACCCAAACGCCATTGATTCGGATTTCTCGGACCATTGTGAAACCGTCCTCATTGTTGGCGTTGTCCGTCCAAGTGCATTCCACTTGACCGTTCAAATAAACCACACTCAAGTTAGAAGGCGCGTTCGGAGGCGACTGTGTTACGACCGTCACTTGTACCCAACCCGAGGTTGTGGACGTACCCGCGCTGTTGAATGCATGCACGCGATAACGGTACAGACCATCACCCGGAGGCGTGTCGGTGAAGCTCGTCGTATTGGCAGGCAAGGTGAACCTTTCGCGATTACTCCAGACGCCGCCAAGATTAACTTCTCGGACCATTGTGAAACCGTCTTCGTTGTTGGAGTTATCGTTCCAGTTACACTCTACTTGCCCACTGTTGTGTGTAACCGTCAAGTTCGTCGGACCCACAGGCACCACTTGCTGCACCGTGATTGTTCTCGTAGCGGAGCCAACTAAACCACCACTGTCCGTAACGCTGGCAGTGATCGTATGCGTTCCCACTTGCAGGCTGCTGGTAGAGAAAGAGGCTCCTGAACCAATATTGCCCTGCAAATTAGAACTCCAGGACAGGTTCGCGCTGAGGTTTCCATCCTGCGTATCCGATGCGCTGCCCGTGAACGTGACCGAAGCGCCAAAACTGGTCGTGCTGTTATTGGCAGGGCTTGAGATCGTGACGGTCGGCGCAGTGTTCACCACATTGATCGTAATGTTTGCCGAACCCGGTAAGCCGCCGCTGTCCGTAACGCTGGCAGTGATCGTATGTGTTCCCACTTGCAGGCTGCTGGTAGAGAAAGAGGCTCCTGAACCAATATTGCCCTGCAAATTAGAACTCCAGGAAAGGTTCGCGCTGAGGTTTCCATCCTGCGTATCCGATGCGCTGCCCGTGAAGGTCACAGAGGTCGATTGTGTGACTGTTGCGCCATTAGTGGGAGCGGTGATAGATACTGTCGGGGGCGTATTGGTTGCCGTTACGGCTGCCTGCGCGTTCACAACCCCTCCTGTGACGGTCACATTATTCATCGAACTGACGGGGCGCACCGTGCTGAGAATACGGTTGCGAACCTGTGTATAAGTCCAGCCTGTGTTCTGACCATAGACCAACGCGACAACGCCAGCGACATGTGGGCACGCCATCGAAGTGCCATCCATATAGGCATAATTGGAGTTGATATAGGTGCTGGCAATCGTGACGCCAGGCGCGCCTAAATCAACAGAGGTCGCTCCATAGTTGGAGAAGGAGGCGCGGGCAAAATTGTTGTCCACCGCAGCCACCGAGATAATGTTGTCCAGATTATAGGAAGCAGGATAGAATGGAGAGCTGTCAATATTCCGATTGTTGTTGCCCGCTGCCGCGACAAACACGTGATTTACAGACTTGGAGGCATTGATTGCGTTATACAAACTGGTTGAATAACTGCCGCCGCCCCAGCTATTATTGGACACTTTGATGCCTTTGTTCGTGCAGTATTGCACTGCTAAGATCGCATTGGAGGTCGTGCCTCCCTGAGGTCCCAAGAAGCGCAGGGCAGCCAGTTTACATCGCCAGTTCACGCCTGTGACCCCGATGCCATTGTTACCCACTGCGCCAACCGTACCGGCAGTATGGGTC
>JAHCHP010000021.1 GCA_026129765.1 Fimbriimonadia bacterium
CCCCAACGGGATTCGAACCCGTGTCCTCCTGGATGAGAACCAGGCGTCCTTGTCCACTAGACCATGGGGCCCCATGTTTAGCAGACACAGATTATACCTCAAACCGATTTTGAAAATCAAGCCTGTAGGTGGAATTCTCACAGCCTTTCTAAGCCATCTCCCCTTTCCACAAGCAGTGTGAGTTTCACAAGGTTGTTCTTCGAGAAGATGTCTCAAAACTCAGGTGGCAGGTTCCTCGGCCTCGCTTGGCATGACACTTGTAGGGTCAGACCTATGTGTCTGACCAATTTTGAGGGCGCACACGCACGCACGGCCCTACAAGCCTGTCTCCTTAAGCGTAGCGAATGGGTCTGCTTTTCTAAGTCTGGAGTCCCGCGTTTGTGGGAATGATTCAAAGTTTTCGACAACTTCCGTTTTGGCTCATATCCTCAAAAGAGATTGTGAAATAGGGTACAATCTATTCGCTACGCCCCAAGCGCAGCCTATCATAACGGAGAAACTTAATCATGTCGCATAAAACGCGTGAAGTCGTCATGCATGACTCGGCAACGCCCGCTTTGCCCGGTATAGAGATGGGCGGCAATGTCCTGATCGGAAAATTAGATGACATTGTGAACTGGGGGCGTCGCAATAGCCTGTTCCCGCTCACCTTCGGGTTGGCTTGCTGCGCGATTGAAATGATGTCCACGGCAGGCGCACGGTTCGACATAGCGCGGTTCGGCATGGAAGCGTTCCGAGCCACCCCCCGACAGGCAGACGTGATGATTGTGGCGGGTCGCGTCAGCAAAAAAATGGCGCCCGTGCTTCGACAGATTTATGATCAAATGCCCTCGCCCAAGTGGGTGATCTCGATGGGCGCATGCGCTTCCTGCGGCGGTATCTTCAACAACTACGCGATTGTGCAAGGTGTTGACCAAATCGTGCCGGTCGATGTTTATGTGCCGGGCTGTCCTCCCTCGCCTGACGCTTTGATGTATGCCCTTATCAAACTTCAGCAGAAAATACGAGCGGAGCGCACCGGCATGCTGTTAGAATTGACCCCCAAAGAGACGGCAGCGTTAGAGACGACACACGCGCATGCCATCGAAGGAGCCAAAGGATGATTGCGGAAATCGTGAATGATGTGGTGAAGCCGATAGGGACCGGCTTCAAGACCACCTTGAGGCACCTTTTCAAGCCCAAACACACCGTCAACTATCCTGAAGCGAAAAAGGAGCAGTTTCCGCGAACCCGTTGGCGGCATGTGTTGTTGCGCTATGAAAGCGGTTTAGAGCGCTGTATCGGCTGTTCGCTGTGCGCGGGCGCATGTCCGGTTCGCTGTATCTTTGTGGAGGCGGACGACAACACCGACCAACAGCGCTATTCTCCCGGCGAACGATACGCGAAACGGTACGAAATCAATATGTTGCGATGTATCTTCTGTGGCTATTGTCAGGATGCTTGTCCCACGGGCGCGATTGTGTTGCGTGAAGATTTTGAATTGGCAGACTATACGCGAGAGGCGTTCGTCTACACCAAAGAGATGTTATTAGAGCCGCTGCCGGTTCAAGAAGAGATTTGAGGAAGGGGGCTTAGCCCCCGTTTTAATTAATTCACTTTTACCATGGCGCCGCCCTGATCCAGCGATTCGATACAGGCACAACCCAAAGCCACCGCTTGACGCCCATCGCGCGCATCGAACGGCATCGGTTCGCCAAACATCACGTGGCGGGCAAAAGCGCGCAGTTCCCAAGTGTAAGGGTCGGGCGTGCCGACGTCTTTGGCTTCCACCGCGCCTTCCTGTCCGTCATAAGTTTTCCAGCGCAACGAGCCACCAAATCCCCCATGGGTCAGCGAACCTTTTTCGCATTGGATACGAACACTGTATTCGCCCAGCGGATCGATCAGACTGGACTCGATGGCGCCTGTGACGCCCGTATCGAACCAGAACAGACCCTGCCAAAAGCCCTCATAATCGCCCAGCCGAGAGTCATGCCTGCCTAACACGCAGACTTGCTGAACTTCGCCGGCGATCCAGCGCGCATAATCCAGCTCATGCACATTCGTTTCCAGAATCAAGCCGCCGCCCAACTCTCGTTTGGCGCGCCATCCCTGCGAAAACAGCTCGATAGCTAAGCCTGCGCGCCGGATAAAGAGCGATTGTGGCTTGCCTAAAATCCCCGAATCCAGAATCTCTTTTGATTTGTAGAAAAGAGGGAACAGCCGCAGAACCTGCCCCACCATAAAGGTTTTGTTTGCCTGATCGGCGGCTTGAATCATGGTTTCACAATCGGCAACCGAAAGCGCGAGCGGCTTTTCGCAAAAGACATGCTTCTTAGCCATGAGCGCGCTCATCACTTGATCTAAATGAGCGAAGGGCGGAGTCGCGATGACCACCGCCTGGATCGACTCCTCTTTCAAAAGCGACTGCCAATCGTCATAAAGTGCCGCGCCAAAATCGTTGGCGGCTTTTTCTGCAGCAGCGCGCTCCACATCCGCAAAACCGGCGATCTCTATTTCCTCCACAGGCTTAGCGGATGCCGCCAAATGACGCCCAATTCCGCCCGCGCCAATCCAACCGACTTTCAATTTATTCATGCGCGTTATCCTTCCATCGTTTCTACCGTTTTATCCGGGATGACGCCAAGCCATTTTTTTAGCCGGTAGATGGTCACGTCGCGGTTCAACTCCGCAATCGCGCGCGTCAAAGGAATCCCTTTCGGACACACTTTCACGCAGTTCTGCGCGTTGCCGCAGCCCGTGATACCGTCCGGTCCGCTGATCGCGTCCAATCGCTCATTTTCCAGCGTGTTGCCGACCGGATGCAGGTTAAACAATTTCACTTGCGCCAGCGCGGCAGGTCCCATGAAGTCGGAGTTATCGTTGAACTGGGGGCATGCTTCCAAACAGCAGCCACAAGTCATGCAGCGCGCAAAGGCATAGCGCAGGTCGCTGACACGCGGGTCCATCCGGTCACCGCTGCCAAGGTCATAGGTCCCATCCAGCGGGATCCAAGCCTGAATTTTTTTCAAATTTTCAAACATGCGGCTGCGATCCACAATCAGGTCGCGCACTACAGGGAACTTCGTCATTGGCTCGACCGTCACTTCCAGCGCGTCGCCTTTACGAACCCCCACTTGGTCGATCAGCGTCGCGCAAGACTGCTGTACGATGCCGTTGACCACCATGGTGCAGGTTCCGCAGACCTGCTCCAAGCAAGCGGCTTCCCATGCAGGCGGAGAGACCGATTGACCGCGGGAGTCTTGCGGGTTCTTTTGAATCTCCATCAAACAGGAGATCACGTTCATATTGGGGCGATAAGGGAGATTGAATTCATGCCAATAGGGCTTTTGTTTGGGACTGTCCTGCCGCTTTATCTTCAGCCGGATCGTCTTCACGCCCTGAACATTCTGAGAATGACCAATTTGCATAGGAGTTTTAACCTCGTCGTCTAATAGTTTACCTGAATCGCGAATGAATAGAGAGTTGCTAAGGTTTCTTAGGCGCGAGTTTCGCGCAGGCGCGCGCTCGCTTCACAAGATCGGCGCGGGTTCGTTTTCTGAGGCATACGCTTTTGAGGCGGATGGGAACGAATGGGTCGCGCGGGTGGGGGTATGCGAAATCGATTTCTTGAAAGATCAATTCGCGTTCCAGCATTTTGCTAAGACACACATCCCCATCCCCGAGATCGTCGCGTTCGGACAATATGATGAGGAACGGTTTTATGCGATCTCTCCCCGATGCGCAGGCAAGACTTTGAATCAATTAGAAATCTCAGAGATGATACCGTTAGTGCCTTCGCTTTTCTCTGTGTTGGATGCGATGCGCGCGGTCGATGTATCGCGGTGGCAGGGTTGGGGCTTGACGAATGAAGAGGGGCAGGGGAGCGATGATTCTTGGCAATCGCACCTTTTGACTGTTGTCAATCCCAAATTTGGTTTTCGTTGGAAGCTGACTTTTGATTCGCCGCTTTGGGATGACCGCTTAGCGCAAGCCCTCTATGATGAAATGCGCGCGTTGCTGCCCTATTGTCCTTCTGAAAAATATCTTGTTCATGGCGATTTTGGTTTTGATAACGCGATGTCAGACGGAACGCAAATCACCGGTATTCTGGATTGGGCAGAATGGCGTTTAGGCGATTTTCTCTATGACATCGCTTACTTGCATTACTGGTCTGAGGAGATTGCCTATAGCGATTGCTGGCTGGAACACGCCAAGAAGCAGGGGCTGATAGTGCCTCATTATGCGGAACGCATGCGCTGTTACTGTTTGAATTTTGCTTTGAGCGACTTGGCTATCGCGGCGCATTTCAACCGACCGGACGAAACCGCTTGGACGGTGGAACGCATCGGGAAATTGCGGTTTTGAGAGCCGCGCAAGAATCAGGTATTCTAATAAGAGAGGAAAAACCTATGCACCGGTTCGCTTTTGTGATACATCCCATCGACATCAAGCGCGATGCCGCGCGCAGATACCCCATCGCTCGTTTCATGCCGGAGCGCATGATCGAGAAGATGATTCAGAAAAAAGAGCCCATGGTCGTGTCCCATATCACCGGCGCGCGCTCCATTACGGGCGAAGAGGCGGAAGGCTGGTTTGTTGGCTGTCCGCTCTCCCCACGCATGATGTTGAATCTGCCCTTGGAGTTCGTCTACGACAAAATTATCCAGTGCGGTAAAATTGCGGAAGGCTTGGGCGCGGAAATCATCGGTTTGGGCGCGTTCACTTCGGTGGTGGGCGATGGCGGCATCACGATTTCCAAGAACTTGAACATCGCCGTCACAACCGGCAACAGCTACACGGTAGCAACCGCCATCGAAGGCGCGGCGCGCGGCGCGCAGTTGATGGGTGTGGCGATGGAAGACGCGACCGTTGCTGTTGTGGGCGCGACCGGCTCCATCGGTAAAACTTGCGCCACGATTCTGGCGGGACAAGCCAAAAAAATGTGGCTCGTGGGGCGGGATACCAGCCGCTTAGAACCGATTGCCGAGGCGATTCGTCCTGAAGCGCGGGGAACGGTCGGAGTTTCAACCGATGTGTCCCATTGCCTGCGCGAATCAGATGTGATTATCACCGTCACAAGCGCGGTCGATGCGGTCATCTATCCCGAAGATTTGAAGCCCGGCGCGGTCGTTTGCGATGTGGCGCGCCCGCGCGATGTCTCGGTTCGCGTCGCGAAAGAGCGGAACGATGTCTTGGTCATCGAAGGCGGCTTAGTGCAGGTTCCCGGCAAGGTCGATTTCGGATTCGATTTCGGGTTCCCGCCCGGAACCGCTTATGCCTGCATGTCCGAAACGATCATGCTTGCGCTGGATGGCAGAATCGAGAACTTCACGCTGGGCAAAGAGGTTTCGCCAGAACAGGTTCGCATTACCCAGCAACTGGCGGCAAAGCACGGGTTCCAACTGGCAGGTTTCCGCAGTTTTGAACGCGCGGTGACAGACGAGGAGATCGCGCAGATCCGGCGCAACGCGGATGCGAAACGACAATTGGTCACGGAAACCCAAGAAGTCAGCGTCTAATGTCTTGCGAATGAGCCATCCATCTATGAGCCGCTACCAGCATTACCAGACCGACCTGACCCTCCCATCTACGACGACCCGGTGGCATCTCTATGGAGCAGGTTTGGAAAGCCTCGGCAAATCAGGACTACCCGAATCGGTGCCGATCCCGGAACCCAATCCCAATCAGCTGTTGGTTCGTATGGATGCGGTGGGCATCTGTTACAGCGATGTCAAAATCACCCGCTTAGGACCGCAGCATCCCCGTTTAACTGGGCGCGATATGATTCATCATCCGGTGATTATGGGCCATGAGGTTGCTTGCACGGCGGTGAAAATAGGGCAGAATTTAACCCAGCGATTTAAGCCCGGTCAACGTTTTGTGGTTCAAGCCGATGTGTTTTATGGCGGTAAGAGCATGGCGATGGGGTATGTGCTGGAGGGCGGATTCACCCAATTTGGCATTATCCCGGAACCGATGATTGAAGGGGACGAAGGCTGTTATCTGATACCTAATTCGCCTGACTTGACCTATGTGGAAGGCGCGTTAGTGGAGCCATGGGCATGCGTGGTCGCCAGTTATCAAATCGCCCCGCGCCGAGCGCCAAAACCGGAGGGTGTCTGGGTGGTGATTGCCCATGCTGACCCGCATGTGGAGTACCAGTTCAGCGCGTTGTTAGACGCAAACGCAACGGCTGAAGACGGGGGAACGATCATTGTCGCAGGAGCAACGGGCAAGCTGCGCCAACATTTGCAATTCGCGGCGCAGAGCCATGGAATGCGTTGGGTTGAGCTTCCAGAGAACTGGGCATTTGATGAGGGGCGCAGTTCAGAAACCTGGCAATCGTTGTCTCAGACCCACACACAAGGCGAAGGCTTTGACGATGTGATTCTGATGGGCAATCTGCCGGATGAAACCACACAGCATGGGCTCGATTCGTTGGGGCGCGGGGGGCATTTCTTGTTTTCGCGTCATCGCGCTATGCCGCCACTGGATGTGGATATGGGGCGTGTTCATTACGATAATGTGGTGATTGCTGGCACAACCGGCTGGGATATCTCCGAAGCGTACCATCACACGCGCCATTCCCAACTGATCCCGAGCGGCGCGCTCATGATTTTAGGGGCGGGCGGACCGATGGGGCAGATGCAGATCCATTATGCTTTGAGCCAGCCCCAGCCTCCGCGCCTCATCGTGGCGGTCGACCGGCATGCGGAACGAATCGAATCGTTGAAAGAGCAGTTTGAAGACTTAGCCCTCAAACGGCAAGTCGATCTGGTCTTTTTCAACGCGGCAGACTTGAGCACGGATGTACAGTCTGAGAACCTGCGCGCCCTATCCGGTGGTTTTGGCTATGATGACATCATGTGTCTTTCTTCTGCGCCAGAGGCAATCCAGATGGCATACCCGCTGTTGACCAGTGAAGGCTTACTGAATTTGTTCGCGGGGGTTCCGCGAGGAACACGATTGCCCATCGACCTGACACCCTTCGCCACGCGCCATTTGCGTATCTTGGGCAGCAGCGGTTCATCCTTGGCAGATATGAAACGGTGTCTTGAATTGACCGAGACTGGGGAACTGCCCACGCGGCGCGTCTTGGCGGCGATTGGCGGTATGAATTCTGTTCAACAGGGAATCGATGCGATGGCGAAACATCTTTATCCCGGCAAAATCGTGATATTCCCGCATTTGCCTGACCTGCCCTTGATGGGACTTCAAGAGTTGCAAGACCGTTTGCCAAGCGTCTATCAACATTTAGAGGATGGGCGGTTTTGGACCCGGCAGGCAGAGCAGGAACTGTTTGAACAATTCTTGAAGTAAAGACTCATATCGAAGTTCAGCCTATAGAAACGGTTCCCCTTGCTTGGAGGGGGAACCTTACTGAGGGGGTCTTCATAGAAAAATACGAACCCCAAAGAATCGCCATAATGAATTCTGGAGGAATTGTCTGTGAATTGGGTTAGTCGCATGGTTCAGGGACTGCGTTTAAGCGGTCTCATCGGGTTATCGTTTCTCCTCATACCGGTAGAAGCAACCGCGCAATCGCGCAATGCGCCGGTGCCGCCCTCCTATCTCCAAGCCTACAAAGAGGATTACTTCCCGGTTTCGCAGGTCAAGCCAGGAATGAAAGGCTATGGGTTGACCGTTTTCAAGGGAACCAAAATTGAGCGGTTCGAGGTGGATGTGCTGGGAGTGATCGAAGGCACCAATGCCGGACGTCCTCTGGTCCTCATCAAGATGTCGGGCGGACCGATCACTGAACGCGGCGCGAACATCATCGGCGGCATGAGCGGCAGCCCTGTCTTCATTCGAGGCAAAATTTTGGGCGCGGTCGCCTATGGCTACGGATTTCCCAAAGAGCCGCACGGATTAGTGACCCCTTTGGAGGATATGCTGGAGACACTCGATTCAAAACTCCCAGTACCTGAGGCGGCGACAGCGGGCAGTTCACCCTACACAGAAAATAGGACAGTTACCCTCAAGACGCCTATCCGCATCCAGAATCGCGCATACCGCCATCTTCATTTGGGGCTGAACCCGCCCTCTGCAGGCACGCAGTCCACCTTATGGGCGCGCCCTCTCTTGACCCCTTTAGCCGTGAGTGGTCTTTCTCAGAAAGGCGTTCAGAAATTGGAAGAGATTCTGCAGCCCTATGGACTGAAGCCCATCATGGCACCGGGGGGCGTATCCAAACCGGTACAAGCCGCTTTGACGCCCGGCGCTGCGGTCGCGGGATCGTTGGCGATTGGCGATGTCGATTTGACGGCGATTGGCACGCTGACCTACCGGAAAGGGAACCGTGTCTTGATGTTTGGACATCCCTTTTTAAGCGCGGGCGCAATAGAAATGCCTATGTCCATGGCGACCATTCTGGATGTGTTTCCCGCTTATGACGCCTCGGTAAAATTCGGCAACCGAGCGCAGATCGTGGGCGCAATCACCCAAGACCGCGCGTTCGCGGTGGCAGGCACGGTGGGGGCAAAAGCGCGTTTGATGCCCGTCTCGATGCGCATTGTGGACGAAACCACCGGGAGATCCGGCGATTTCAAATGTGAAATCGTGAACCATCCCACGCTCACGCCGCTTATCGTCAATCTGATCGCCTCCGACTTGATGGGGCGCATCCGATACGGAATGGGCGAAACTACCATTCAGACCCGGTGGCGTCTGGATACTGATAAATTAGGCGCGATTGAATACAGCAATTTCGTCTCGACCACAGGCGACCCTGCGCAGGCAGCCATGCAAGAGATGTTTATCTTTCTGATGCAGCTCCAATCTAACAACTTTGAGCCGGTGCGCTTCAAGCATATCTCGATGGAGATCAAAATGCGTTCTGGGCGTCAGATGGCGACGATTGACCGTATCTTTACGCGAGAGTCTTCTTACAAACCGGGCGACGAGGTCAAGGTGGGCGTGGTGTTGAAGCCTTACAATGGCGAACCGGAAACGCGCTACATGAGCATTCAACTGCCTAAAAACCTGCCGAATGGGCGATATATGCTGCAGGCGCGGGGAGGAGCGATGCCCGGCATGCCGCCCGGTATGCCGCCTGAAATGGCTGCTATCTTATTCGGGGGCGGCGCGCCCACTGCGCCCCCCGCCAATCTCCAACAGATGGTGAAACAACTGCAAGAGCGGGAAAAGAATAGCGATTTGACGCTGAGGCTATTCTTAAGCGGTTCGGCGGTGACCATTGAAGGGGAAAAACTGCCGATGCTTCCCCCCGTGATGCGCGACATATTGATCGCGCCCCGCTCATCCAGCGTTCGGGTAGAGCGCGACGAGATTAAACAGGTTGAGAACCTGCCATGGCAGGTCAGTGGTATGCAGGTACTGGGCATTATGGTGCAAAGACCCGATATGTCCGATCGCCCCTCCTCGCGCCCTGAAGGGGGAACCGGCGCGCCGCCATTTGGATCGCCCCCCTCTGAAGGTTTCGGACCGCCCGGCGGACTTTACACGGGAGAGGAGGAAGAGGAGTTCTTGTCGGGCAAGCGCGCTTTTTCAACTGGATGGATACAAGACTCCGGATTCCAGCGCATACCGCCTCCAGAATCGACTCGGGGGCTGGGAACATCAGAATCAGAAGAAGGTGAAGGAAAAAGTGATGCGGAAGAAAGTCGACCTACTGAACGTACCGGTGGTCCAGAAAAACCGGTCTCTCGTCAAGCAAAACGTTGGCAGCCAGCCACTTATGAGGTTTTAAGTAAAGGCATTTCGCGCGGGGTGACCGTCACGTTGGATGGAACTATCCAACAGTTCTCTCAGCTCAAGCGATTGACCCAAGTGCCTTCAGGTTATGTTTGGAGCCTTGCGGCAGGCGCGCAAGGTCGCTATTATGCTGGAACCGGCAACAGCGGCAAAGTTTACCGCTTGAATGAAGAGGGCAAAGCGTTCGAGATCGCCAAACTGCCCGCCGTCGCCGTCAGCGCATTAGTGGTCGCGCCGGATGGCACGCTTTACGCGGCAGCCGTGCCTTCAGGAACAATTTACAAGATCACTGAGGGACAGGCACCCTTGAAGATGTGGGAAACCGGCTCGCGTTATGTGAACCGGATGATTTGGTACAACAATCATCTCATTGCTGCCACCGGCGCGCCCGCCCGCGTCTTGGCGTTCAGCGCGGACGGCATGCAGGAGCTGATGCGCTCGGACGAATCCAACATCACTGCGCTCACCGCAGGAGCGGACGGCGCGTTGTATGTGGGAGTTTCTGAGTCGGGTGGGGTCTTCCGTCTTCATCAGGGGCGGGTGGAACTGATCCATGACTGTTCGGAACCATGCATTTCTGCGCTGGCAGTCGATGAAAAAGGATTTGTCTATATCGGCACTCACCCGCGCGGCAACATCTATCGCTGGTCGCCCGAAGGGGATGTGCGCGCGCTGCATCCCAAAGGGGGGCTCTCCACACGCGCCATGTTGATGGAAGGCGGTCAATTATTTGTTTTCACGGCGAACACTCTTTACCAAATGCCCTTGGGCGCGCAGGAATTGCCGACTTTGCAGGGGATGGGCTATGACGAAGCGATTGATATCACCACGGCTGTCCGCGCCAATGGGGTTTTGTTGATCGGCACCGCGAACAATGGCGAGGTTTTTACTACCGCTCCGGCAGGCGATTCCACTTATGAGTCGCCTATCCATGACGCGAAGCAGCGCGCGAACTGGGGTTATATCCGCTGGTCGGCGCAGGAACCCGAAGGCTGTTCAGTGCAGATTCAGACCCGCTCAGGGAATTCGCCTTATCCCGACGAGACATGGAGCGCGTGGTCTTCGGCTTATTCTGACCCGCTTGGCAGCCGAATCTTGAGCCCTTCCGCCCGTTACATCCAATTCCGGGTGATGATGCAAGGGAGCAGCGCAGAGGCAGAGGTCTCGGCGCGCAACCTCTCGATCTCGTACATGCCCAGAAATCAACCGCCCAAACTGACCTTGCAAGAGCCGAAAGTCGCTGCGGTTTGGAGCGGTGAAAAGACTGCGCGATGGAACGCGACCGATCCCGATGGCGACTCGCTGGTTTATGAGAGTTTCCTGTCTAACGATGGAGGCAAGACGTGGGAGCGCGCTAAGAGCAAACCTGCCAAAACAGAACCCAGCGAGGCAGGAGAGGCGGAGGCTGAAGAGCCTGAAATGGAGGTGCCGTCTCCTGAAGAGATGCGCGCCCAGCTTCAAGAGGCGTTAGATAGTTCACCCGATATGCCTGCCGATGTTCGCGCGCAAATCGAGCAGAATATGGATCAGAACATCGAGGATATGCGAACCACTATGCAGACCTATATTGATCAACGGCGCGAAGCGCGCGCGGCATCCGGCGAATCGGCTTCCAGCGGTCGGGTGAATAGCCTGTCCATCGACACCTCCCAGTATCCCGATGGAACCTACCTCTTGAAAGTAACGGCATCCGACAAACCCAGTATGCCGACCGATTTTGCGACGGTGGAGGCTGTCAGCGCGCCTATCACGATTTGCAATACGCCTCCCGCATTGATTGTGAACCGCGAGACTCCGGTGGATAAAGAAGAGAAACGCGCCACCGTTGAAGGATATGCCTTCCAGATGTTTACTCCAGCGGACAAGAAGAACGGGGAAATGGGGAAGGGCAACTGGCGGAACGATGTGCCGATCACTGCCATTCAATATCGAGTCGGCAACTCGAAAGATTGGAACAGCGCGGAACCGGGCGATGGCTTCTTTGATTCAGGGTATGAATGGTTCCGAATTCAAACTGAACCCCTCACAGTCGGGGAGGTAACCCTCGAGATCAAAGTGTTTAACGCGGCAGGAAAGTCCACCACAAGGCAAGTCAAGATCAAAGTGGAGAAGTGAGAGCGGTTCCCCCGCAAGCAGGGGAACCGGGTTATTCCTCGCCCAAAGCGTCACACCACAGACACTTCCTGATACTCGCCGTAAACATCTTTCATGGCATTCACGATCTCGCCCAGTGTCGCATAAGCCTTCACCGCATTCAGAATCGGCTCCATCATATTGCTGTCTTTGCGGGCGTGCTCCCGCACTGAGTTCAGCGCGCTGGAGACCGCCTGATTATCGCGTCGCCGCCGTAAATCGTTCAGGCGGGAGACCTGTTTTTCATGCGCCTCTTCCGAGATTTTTAGGATATTGAACGGGATAGGTTCCTTATCCATCACGTAGTCATTAACCCCCACGATGACAAACTCTTTTTTGTCCACCTTGCGTTGGAACTGATAGGCGGCATCGGCGATTTCCTGTTGGAAGAATCCGGAGTTGATCGCCGGAATCGCGCCCCCCTCCGCCTCAATTCTACGGAAATAGTCGCGCGCGCCTTCTTCCATCTGGCTGGTCAAGCTTTCCACAAAATAGGAACCTGCCAACGGGTCGACTGTGTTGATCACGCCGGTCTCTTCCGCTATCACTTGCTGCGTTCGCAACGAGAGAAGGGCGGCTTCCTCGGTAGGCAATGCCCATGCCTCGTCAAAGGAATTGACATGCAGCGACTGGGTCCCGCCCAGTACCGCCGCCAACGCCTCAAAAGCGGAACGAATGATATTCACATAGGGTTGCTGCATCGTCAGTGAACAGCCAGCCGTTTGCGTATGGAAGCGCAGCCACCAAGATTTGGGGTTTTTGGCTCCGAAGGTTTCCCGCATTTCGGTCGCCCAGATTCGGCGCGCGGCGCGGTACTTCGCGATCTCCTCAAAAAAGTCGATATGACTGTTAAAGAAGAAAGAGAGTTTCGGCGCGAACTCGTCTACATCCAAACCCCGCTCGATGCACCAGCGCACATATTCAAAGCCGTCGTTCAAAGTGAACGCCAACTCTTGCACCGCGGTGGAGCCTGCCTCGCGAATGTGGTAGCCGCTGATACTGATGGGATGCCAGTTCGGGACATGCTGGCAGCCAAATTCCACCGTGTCCACAATCAACTTCATATGAGGTTCCGGCGGGTAGACCCACTCTTTCTGCGCGATGTACTCTTTCAAGATGTCGTTCTGGATCGTTCCCGAAAGATTCTTGAGAGGCACGCCCTTTTCTTCCGCGACCGCAAGATACATTGCCCACAGAATAATAGCGGGGGCGTTGATGGTCATCGAAGTGGTAATCGCTCCCAAGTCTATGCCGTCAAACAGCGCTTCCATATCTTCCAGAGAGGCGATATTGACCCCGCATTTACCCACTTCGCCTTCCGACAGCGGGTCATCCGGGTCGCAGCCCATCAGCGTGGGCAAATCAAACGCGACAGACAAACCCATCTGCCCCTGATCGATCAGGAACTTATATCGCTGGTTCGTTTCGAACGGGGTCGCGAAACCAGAGAACTGCCGGGTGGTCCAGACTTTTCCCCTGTACATGGTGGGATAAAGCCCGCGTGTGAAGGGATACTCGCCGGGATTGCCCAAATCGGTCTGGTATTCTAATTGAGACACATCTTGCGGCGTATAAAGCCGTTTGATCTCCATCCCAGACAGCGTTTCAAATCGGACCTTTCGTTCCTGTAATACAGGCGTCGTTGACTGACTCATAGAAATAAGTTCCTCCTTCTTCCAAATAAACCGGTTATCCGCCGGAAGCGGGGCTGCTGACCGGCGTATTCGGATCGGTTAAAGGCGTTCCCGCGCCGTCCGGCATGCCGGGTGTTTGATGCTGGTATTCATTGGTTCGCGGATCTAACTTGATATCCGCAGGCGGTTCCGGCAGCGGCTCGCGCTTGGGTTCGGTTCCGCCGGAAGCGGGTAAGTCTCCCATATAAGGCTCCACGCCTTGCCCTGCGCCTGCGTTGCCCGCGCTGCTGCTCGCAGAGGTGTCAGGCGTCTCGCCCGGTTCCGTCGCCATGGGACTTTGAACGCGGGGAGTCGATTTCCCGATCTCATCGTGCGCAGATTGGTTTTTCTCCGCTAACTGCGCCTTTACATCCTCTTCGGTGAGCGGTTTATCCGCGCATCCCGAAAGCCCAAGGCTCATCACCGCCAAAATCATCAAAAGCCAAATTCGTTTCATGGTTCGCCTCACCTATATAATTGTGGCATGCAAAAGGGCTTGTTTCACTCGTCCCATCGCCAATTTCCCACATAAAGCGCCTCTTCTTCAAGAGTGACCCCGAACTGTTCGAACACGGTTCGCTTGACATGTTTTGCCAATTGATAGAAGTCGGTGGCGGTCGCATGGTTCAAATTGATGAGAAAATTGGCGTGTTTCTGGGCAACCTGCGCGCCTCCAACCAGAAAACCTTTCAGTCCGCACGCCGCGATCAGATAACCTGCAGGCACCACGCCTGCCGCCCGGATCGGCTCCGGTATCTCTGAGAGTCGGGCTGCCAGCTGGGGGTCATTGATGTTCTTGAAGAAGCTGCCAACGGAGGGTTGGGGAGGCTGCTTGGAAATGCGCTGCCGTTGGATATCGCGCGCAAAAGCATACACTTCCCGCCAATCGCCCTGCTGCATCTTCATCTCTACCGCCAGCAAAGCAGTGGGGGGCGGGTTGGGTTGGCGAAGGCGGCTGTCGCGGTAGGAAAATTGCATCCAGTCTGGCGAGACCGTTTTGCGTTCGCCCCCTGTTACGATATCTAACGAGACCAGCAAATCTGCGATGTTATGGCGGTAGGCTCCCGCATTGGAGATTAGCGCGCCACCCAACGTGCCGGGTATACCCACCGCGAACTGAAGACCGCTTAAATGCGCTTGGGCGGTTTTTAAGAAGAGATCGCGAAAGGAGACTCCTGTCTCAGCATAGGTTGTTTCGCCCGCCCGGACCGTTTCGCAACTGTTAAACAGCACAAGGCCTTCGATACCGTCATCGCTGACCAGGATGTTTGAGCCATGTCCCAAAATGAAGAGAGGCACGTGGTGTTGCTGCGCCCAAGTCGCGATGTTCGCGAACTCGTTCAGATGGTGGACACGATAGAACAGTTCGGCGGGTCCTCCGGTTCGGAGGGTGGTATGAAACCGCATCGGCTCATTGCGTTTTAGCCGATGCGGTTCAGAGAGAATCGATAGAAGTTCGTTTCGCTGGGTCTCAGAGATCATTTACAGCGCGCGGACGACTTTGCCCGCTTTGATGCAGCGAGTGCAGACCCGAATCTTGCGTGTGGTTCCGGGCGCGATCACCGCGCGCACCGTCTGCAAGTTGGGCGACCACTGCCGCTTTGTGCGAGGCGCGCGGAACTTCCACTGCCCGGAGTGGCGGTGCCGAATGTTCTGACCGAACTGGGTTCCCTTGTCACAAATTTCGCATACTCTTGGCATAATGATTAGACCTCCTCAGTTGAATTCGTTTTTCCATACTTCCGATAAAATGGCGACCGCCTGGTTGACCTGACTCTCGTTTAGAATCAGGGGCGGCACAATTCGCAAGGTGTGATCCCCGACCGGGTTGACCAGCAGTCCTTTCTTTAGGGCGTGTTTCGCGGTTTCGCGCGCCACCGGCTGGCTGAGCCCCACACCGATCATCAGACCTCTACCGCGAACTTCCTGAATGGGGCATCCTTGATCTTTCAAGGCGCAGAGCAATGCGCGGAAATAGTTGCCTATTGCTTCTGCGTTCTGCCTCAAACCTTCTTCCTCAATAATCTCGATCACGGTCATCGCCGCGGTGGCTGCCAGCGCGTTCCCGCCGAAGGTGGAGCCATGATCGCCCGGCACCAGCGTTTTCGCCGCTTTTCCTCGCGCCAACAGCGCGCCGATGGGGAAACCGCCCCCTAAGCCTTTGGCTAATGCCATCAGATCGGGCTGAATGTGGTCGTGCTGCCAAGCGAACCATTCGCCCGTCCTTCCCATGCCGGTCTGCACTTCATCAAAAATCAACAATGCGCCATACTGATCGCACAGGTCGCGCGCCGTCTTCAGAAACTCATGGGACAGCGGATGGATACCGCTTTCGCCTTGAATTGGCTCCATCATCACCGCAGCCGTTCTCTCGCTGAAAGCTTGCTTTAGCGCGTCGCTGTCATTGCGCGGCACATGCCGAAATCCCGGTACCAGCGGCGCAAACGGTTCTTGATATTGGGGCTGTCCCGTCGCCGAAACTGCGCCCATCGTGCGTCCGTGAAAACTGCCTTCCAGCGCGATGATTTCATAGGCGTCGCTGCCTTTACAGTTCCGGGCATATTTGCGCGCCACTTTCAAGCCAGTTTCGCATGCCTCTGCGCCGGTATTCACGAAGAAAACGCTCTCCATACCCGAAAGCGCGCACAGTTTTTTTGCCAATTCCGCCTGTGGAGCCGTCAAATACAAGTTGCTCAGGTGCATCAGCGTTCCTGCCTGTTCGCATATCCGCCGGACCAATTTGGGGTGACAATGCCCCACGCTGCACACCGCGACGCCCGCCACTAAATCCAGGTAGGCATTGCCCTCTGAGTCGTAAACATACGCCCCCTCTCCCCGGACAAACAAAGGCTCCTGACGGCGATAGGTTCCCATGACCCATTGATGGTCTAAAGCGCGTATGGCATCTGCAGAATACATAGCGAGCAAATAGTATACCTGATAAGGCGCATGAATAGGGTTCGGCGTTGAAAGCATAAGGATGGGTGGGGGAGAGGGTCTTTCGTGGTTGTAAAAAAAACAACCCCCTCCGTTGGGTTCCCCCTGCAAGCAAGGAGAACCGGAACTGTTCGGAAGGGGTGATTACAGATGGTTTTCTCTAATGAGGCACTGCTTACTTCTTCCTTCGGCGTGCCGCCAAACCGAGCAACCCTGCGCCCAAAGCCATCATGCTGGCGGGTTCAGGAACCGGGCGGACCGCGCTCCAACTGGCGACTTCCACATGAGCGGAACCAATATTTGCAACACCGCCAAACATGACGCGCTCAATGGTTGCCCAAGTGGTGTTTGGATCGGTGTTAAAAGGACTGTTAGAGGGGATACCGGTGATCTCGTAAACTCGCGGACCGAAGGCTTCCGAATGACCTGCTATTCCGGTGGCAGTGCCAGCAAAGTTAATTCGAACCTCTTCCAAGACAAGAGGCACATTCACGCCAGAAATCGTGCCAGCGGGCAATGTAATAGAGGCGACCAATATTTGACCTGTGAGGTGGGTTCCGCTTACGGTGATCGGAACAATTTCGTTCAAATAGGGGGGTAGGTTCATCGGGATTGTGATGTCGGTCGCGCTGGTTTGGCCAATCGTGATTGCTTGATTGGTGGAGTTGACACCTGTCGCTCCTACCAGCGGAGCAAACAGAGTCCCGCTTAGATTGAAGATCCAGTCGCTGCCGCCGTAGCTGTCAGCGCGCGCGCTGTTCATGCTCAAAACTGCCGCCGCCGTCAAAGCGAAGACGGTAAAAAATTGTTTTTTCATGGGTAAAACCTCCTTTCGGTTGCTGTAAAATGCAAATGGTCTGTTCCGGCACTCCCAATGGACGCCCTATAAGAACAGAGGCAACACTGAAAATTATAAACCCTATTTTGAAAAATGAGTCTGGTATCTCAAGAAAACTGGCAACAATGCGGGGGACTGGGAAGGCTTCAGGTACAATTGATTCATGCCCAAAGCCAAAGTGTATGTGACCTTAAAGCCGACTTTGTTAGATGCGCAGGGGCGCGTCTTGCAGGATGCCTTGCAGAGTCTGGGGTACGAAACGGTGCAGGGAGTTCGAGTGGGCAAATACCTTGAAATCGAACTCAGTCCCAATGGCGACCTGCACGCGCAGGTAGAGGAGATGTGCCGCAAGTTATTAGCCAATCCCGTTATCGAGAATTTCCGTTATGAGGTGGAGCCTTGAGAGCAGCGGTCGTCGTTTTCCCGGGTTCCAATTGCGATGCCGACGCCTTTTACGCATTGCGCGATGAATTGGGGGTTCAGACTGACTATATTTGGCATGCCGAAACCGACCTCAGGGGGTACGATCTGGTGGTGATACCGGGCGGGTTCTCCTACGGCGACTATTTGCGATGCGGCGCGATTGCGCGCTTTTCGCCTGTGATGCGCGCGGTTCAGGCGCATGCGGATCGAGGCGGGTTCGTGATGGGCATTTGCAATGGGTTCCAGATTTTATGTGAAAGCGGTCTGTTACCAGGCGCGCTGGTTCGGAATGAGGGCATGAAGTTTGCCTGTAAGCCAGTCTACCTGCGCGTGGAGAACACGCAGTCGGTCTTTACGCGGGGCTATCAACCTCAACAGGTGATTCAGATTCCGATAGCGCACGGGGAAGGGCGTTATGTGTGCGACGAGCCAACCCTTCAGCAGTTGCGGGAAGAGAACCGGATTCTGTTTCGGTACTGCTCGCCGGAAGGCGATTTGTCCGAGGATTGGAATCCGAACGGTTCGGTCGATTTCATCGCGGGTGTGTTGAATGAGCGCGGCAATGTGATGGGAATGATGCCCCATCCAGAGCGCGCCTGCAACCGCGGGTTGGGCAGCGCGGATGGCTGCCGGTTGTTTGAGAGCGCGTTGGGCGTTCTCGTGGGATAATTCTAATCATTTTTTACAAGGAGCAAAGACCTTTGTTATCACAACGCGCATTGCAAGTTCAACCCTCTCCCACCCTGGCATTGAGCGCGAAGGCGCGCGAGATGAAGCAGCAGGGCATCGATGTATTGGCGTTTACCGCGGGCGAACCCGATTTTGATACGCCCGATTTCGCGAAAGCGGCGGCGATTGAAGCGATTCATGCGGGCTACACGAAATACACAGCGACGCCTGGTATCCCTGAACTGAGGGAAGCGATTTCTGAGAAGTTCTGGCGCGACAACCACTTGCGCTATTCGCCCGATCAGATCGTGGTATCCTGCGGCGCGAAACACTCCATTTTCAATGCGTTGATGGCATTGGTAGATCCCGGCGATGAGGTGATCATTCCTTCGCCTTGCTGGGTCTCTTACCCGGAACAGGTGAAACTGATGGGCGGCGTTCCTGTGATCGCGCCGACAGAGGAATCGAACGATTTCGCCCCGTATTATGACGCGATTCGAGAACTCATCACGCCGCGAACCAAGGTGTTGATGCTTAACTCCCCTTGCAATCCGACGGGCGCGGTCTATTCAAGGCAGACGCTGAAGGAGATCGCCGCACTCGCGATCAAACATAACTTCTGGGTGATTGCGGATGAGATTTACGAGAAATTGATCTATGAGGGTCATTCCCATACCAGCATTGCCGCGTTGGGCAGCGAGATATACGAGCGGGTTATCACGATCAACGGTCTTTCAAAGAGCCATGCGATGACGGGCTGGAGAATTGGCTATGCTGCCGCGCCCTTAAAGGTCGCGAAGGCAATGATCTGCCTGCAAGATCAGATGACCTCCAATGCCTGCTCCATTGCGCAATATGCCGCATTAGGCGCGCTTCAGGGACCTGCCGAATGGTATGATACAATGCGTCAACGCTTCGATGCGCGCCGGAAGCGAATGGTGGAAGGTCTGAACCAAGTGCCGGGAATCCGCTGTTGGACGCCGTTGGGCGCATTCTATGCTTTCGCCAATGTGGAGGGTTTGAAAGAACGCTCTATCGATGGCTTTGATTTCTCCGATGGGGATGGAGTCTCAGCCTATCTGTTGGAAAAGGCGCGTATTGCGGTCGTGCCGGGCAGCGGATTCTGCGCGCCAGGTTATATCCGCTGGTCTTACGCCACCTCTGAGGCGATTATTGAGGCGGGCATGGATCGGTTGAAATCGGTTTTTTCGAGTTAAAAATCGGTATTTTCCAGCGTCAGCCAATGTCCCATTTTTTCTGCTTTGGTCTGCAGGTAGCGCGCATTGTGCGGGTTTGGCGCAGACACGAGCGGCACATGATCCACGATTTTAAGTCCGTAGCCTTCTAAACCGGCGATTTTGGCGGGGTTGTTGGTCATCAGGCGCAACTCATGCAAACCCAAGTCCACTAAAATCTGCGCGCCAATCCCATAATCGCGCAGGTCGGGTTTGAAGCCCAGAGCGCGGTTCGCCTCGACCGTATCCATTCCCTTTTCCTGCAAGTGATAGGCGCGAATTTTGTTTAGAATACCAATGCCCCGCCCCTCTTGCATAATGTAAAGCAATACGCCGCGCCCTTCATCGGCGATACGCTGGAGCGCTTGGTGCAGTTGGGAACCGCAATCGCACCGCAGAGAACTGAGCAGGTCTCCTGTGACGCAACTGGAGTGAACGCGCACCAGCACCGGCTCGCCATTATCGATGTCGCCCATCGTCAGCACAAGGTAGGGGTTCGCATCCACCTCGCTTTCATAAGCGTGCAGCATAAACTCGCCAAATTGAGTGGGTAAGTGAATCGGCGGCGCGACGCGATGAACCAACTTCTCATGCCGTCGGCGATAGGCGATAAGGTCCGCAATAGTGATGATTTTCAGGTGGTATTTGCGCGCCAGTTCCACCAATTGAGGAAGCCGCGCCATCGTGCCGTCCTCATTCAGTATTTCGCAGAGAACGCCGGATGGGTACAAGCCTGCCAACCGCGCCAAATCGACGGTCGCTTCGGTATGACCCGCGCGTTTCAACACGCCTCCGTCAGTGGCTCGGAGCGGGAAGATATGTCCCGGACGAACGAATTCATCCGGTTTCGTGGAAGGGTTCACGAACAGTTGAATAGTGCGCGCGCGGTCATAAGCGGAAATTCCGGTGGAGACCCCTTCACGCGCATCGATGGCTTCCGCAAACGGAGTGCCAAACTGCGCCGTGTTTTGCTTAGACATCATCGGGATTTGCAATTCATCCAACCGCTTGCCTTCTGCCGACAAGCAAACCAGTCCCCGCCCATGCGTGATCAAGAAATTGATGTTTTCGGGCGTGGCTTTTTCCGCAGCCAGCACAAAATCGCCTTCGTTTTCCCGATCTTCATCATCCACGACGATAATAATTTCGCCGCGTTTGATCAATTCAATCGCTTCCGGAATGGTCGCGAATATGGCTGGGTCTCGTTCGATAACAGGCGCGTCTGTTTGCATAAGGTTCACCTAATCCTTAAGTGTACCCGTTCTCGGGGTTTATTTGTTTGCAAAGAGGGAAGAACGGAAACACGATAATATAAATTCACAACCCCCTCCGTTGGGTTTCCCCTGCAGGCACGGGGAACCGGTATGGCTGATGCTGTTTGATAGTCTGAGTTTTGAAGAACTCCTTCAATCCTCCTGCATATTACTTCAGAAATGCGATTTCAAAATGCATGCCATCTTTCCGGGTGAAATGCCCGCCCCAATAGAAGCCATGTTTATGCGCAAGGGGAACCAGTTTTCGAACCGAGCCTTCTTCATCCGTCAGCGCAGGTTGCGCGCCCAGCATGTTCCACTTCACATTGATGTCAAAAGCGGTTCCAAACGCATGATTGCTAAGCGTCGTCCGGCTGCCTCTCACAAACCGGGGAACATACGACCCTGCCCACGTTTTGACTAAAGGCAGTAAACCGGCGTCTTCCCACGCTTGCCACAACGCTTTCAATTGTGGGACCGCCAACCGGTGGAATCGAATTTTACCGTCTGAGGGCGCGCCTTGAACGCCTATCAATTGGGGAATGACCACTGAAACGATATTGTTGGCTTCCCAGTCATCAGTAATCACGATCCTTTCGGGGTTGTTGTCGGTGGGGCTGTGTTTGTAAGCGAATTTACCGAACAACTTCTGCCGGGCAGCGGTGCCAGTCAACGGCTCAAAGCTCGGTTTTGGGGGGAAGTTAGGGCTGAGCTCAGAAAGATCTGTAGGGTCTTCCTTTAACGCGGGATAGCCTAACATCATCGCTTTTCCCATCGTTTGGATCCCCACGATTCCATCGGCGAACAGCTTATGTTTCGTTTGAAATGCGACCGTTGCTTGATGGGTTTTCGGACCGAAGTCGCCATCAATAATGCCCGGATTGAAGCCCTGCCCCAGCAGGAACGACTGCCAGCGCTTGACATCCGCGCCTTTCATACCTTCTCGTATTACACGCATGGTTGAAACCTCCTGTGAAATCGTGTCTCCTTCAAAGGGACACAGGAAGTTTACCTGTCAACAAAGGGGGATGTCAGGGACGAAAGTCCTGTATTTTGAAATAACTTTTTCTATGAGTGAGTTAAGATTGGAGGGTGAATCTCCGTCTTCGCCAATATGAGAAGGGCGTGGAAACCACGCCCCCAAGAAACAACATACCTCTTTAGCGCAAGTTCTCAGCAGCCTGCGCCGAAGTTGAATAACACAAGCAACAGGTCGACGTCATCGGTTGTGCCGTTATCATCTAAGTCGGTGAGAGGGGACGGACTGCCAAAGTTGAACAGCACCAGTAAGAGGTCTTCGTCATTGACACAGCCGTCGCCATTCACATCGCCAGGTAGTATCGAGTTGTACGCGCCTACAAAGTGATTATCAAAGTAACCCACATCGTCCGAGTCGCCGCCGATGTTCAAATTGTAAATGTCCGCATCTCCGAAGATCGCGCCGCCCGCCGTTTGCAGTGTTCCGCTGCCTACTAACTGTCCATCCACATAAGCATCAAATGTCCGGTTGTTGTAATTCAAAACCAGACGATAACGGTGCCATTCATCGCGGCTCACAAACACGCCCGTATTCACAGCCGTCTGTTGGGTTCCATCCGTGAAACTGAGCAGCTGCACCTGATTGGTATCGAGAACCGCCATTGTGCAAAGACGCGCCAATCCGCCGGTGCCGTCATTGTAGCAATCAATACCGTAGATGCCCTGCAGCGTGCTGCTGGTCAGGTACATGTCCCATTTCACCACGATGATCTTCTTATTGCCAGCCGTTGAGGTGTTGTACGGCACGGTCTTGAAGAACCATGTATACGTATCGCCGCCCGCGTCAACCTGCGGGGTTACCTTCATACTCTGGGAACCGGAACGAGCCTGCTCACCGCCTATCGTGCCGAGACTGGCGGTAAAGAAGTTATCGCGCAGCCACCCATCCTGCCCGATGATATTGCCGGGATTGAAGGGCGGGTTCTCGAAGCCGGTTTGATAAATCGTTTGCGCATGCGAAGCAAGAGTTAAAGCGGCAACACAAGCCGCAGAGAAAAGAAATTTGTTCATAAGCGGTTGATCCTCCATTTCTTAAAATAACTAATGATCATGAAAGTATACCACGATTTTGGGCGATTGGGAATGTTACACCGAGCAAAGTTCAAAGGCGCGCTTCAAAGAAGCGACCGGCTCGCCCTTCGGAATGAACTCCTGTCCGACATAGCCTTTGTAGCCAGTTTCTTTAATCGCTTTCATCACTGCAGGATAATGAATCTCCTGAGAGTCGTCGATTTCGTTGCGACCGGGATTGCCCGCCGTATGATAATGCGCGATATGTTCGTGATGATTTTTGATGGTTCGAATCAAGTCGCCTTCCATAATCTGCGCATGGTAAATATCGTATAAGATTTTCACGCGCGGCGAGTTGACTTTTTTGATGACTTCCACACCCCACGCCATCCGATCAAATTGATAATCGCCGTGATCCACTTTGCTGTTCAGAATCTCTATCGCCAGCGTCACATTCTTCTCTTCGGCGTAGCGGGCGACCCTCTTGAAACCTTCAATCGTGTTGACGATACCCTCTTCGTCGGGGCGACCGGCGCGATTGCCGGAAAAGCAGATCAAGACCGGAATCTCATACTTGACCGCCTTTTCCAAGTTTTTTTGAATCTCCTCCTCGATACGGCTATGGTTCCGCTTATCATTCAAGCCCGAAGGAATCGATTGATGCCCGCCGGTTGAAACGATTTGCAGACCCGCCGCTTTGATCTCATCCCACACCTCTTCCGGCGCGAGTTCAAAGCCCGCATAACCCAATCGCGCGGCTTCCGCGATCAGGCGTTTGGGTTCCATCCTCCCACCAAAACACCACCAGCAAATATCTTGTTTCATGGTTTGTTCTCCTGAGTGAGAAGTTACGCTAAAAAGCGGCTTTCTCCTGCCATCAGTAGTAAAGACCTACCCCACAATTTGTTCGGGATGAATAGCCGATTGAAGAGACGCATTCAAAGCGGCGGCAGCAGAATCGTTCAAAATAACGCCGATCAGTTCCGTTTCTCGGATGCCTGCGCCAAGCGCGGCAGCAGCCTCGCGAAGGTAATTAGTCACGGTAACGAGATCGGTGCAGTCAGGGCGCGTGAGATTCAGTGAAACCTGCGCGATCTGGCGAGAAGGCAGCCACAACCCCAAAGCGCGAACCCCGGTAAGGCGCGGGTCATGGTCGCGGGCTTGGCGGATTTGCTTCGCAAGGGTTTGCGCGATCGCGAGGTCGGGGGTATCTAAATTTACATTGAAGGCAATCAACGGATTCCGAACGCCCATAACCGTTGCGCCCGCCGAGGGATGGAGATGTCTGCCAAAGTCGGGGACGCGCTCTTTTCGCAAATCAACCGCCTGCAACGCCTCAAAACCGCCTTTGCGAAGAGTGGGGAGGTCTTTCGGTTTGCCGGCTTGCGCGGAATGTTCGTACAGGTAAACCGGCACGCGCAAACGTCGCGCGAAACTGCGGGCGACATTCAGAGAAAACTGGACCGCTTCCTCTCGGGAAATACCCGATAGAGGCACGAACGGCACCACATCCAGCGCGCCGATCCGGGGATGCGCTCCCTGGTGCGCACGAAGGTCGATACTTTGAACCGCCGCCTCTCCCAACGCCAGTATTGCGCGCTTGACTTGGGCAGGCGAGCCGGAGAACGCCATAACCGCGCGATGATGGTCCGGGTCCCAAGATAAGTGATGCCACCGAACGCCCTGCGCGCGCGCCGCGTCCGCCATCACCTGGATCGCTGTTGCGTCGCGTCCCTCCGAGAGATTGGGAATCGTTAAAATCTGGGGTCGGTTCATAAGTTAAGTGTTCAAAATTATACCTTGCGCAATCGGTTTGCGGCAGGAGTTCGCTTTACAAGCAAGAACTGTATGGGAGTATGATTGACCTTCGTTCCGACACCGTAACCCAGCCTACCCCCGCCATGCGAAAAGCGATGGCAGACGCGCCGGTCGGCGATGATGTTTTAGGCGATGATCCGACCGTTATCCAATTGCAAGAATTGGCGGCAGAAGCGGTCGGAAAAGAGGCAGCCCTGTTCACGCCTTCCGGGATTATGGCAAACCTCATCAGCCTGTTGACGATGACCGGGCGCAATGATGAGGTGATTTGCGGCAGCGAATCGCACCTCTACACGGCAGAGGTCGGCGGAGTCGGAATCTTAGGCAATCTGTTTATGCACGTCGTGCCAAATGAACCGGATGGCACCATGAGCTTGACATCGCTCAACAATGCGGTTCGCGATCAGGTCTATGCGCCGCGTACCCGCGTGATTTCGCTGGAGAATACCCATAACCGCTGTTCGGGCGCAGTATTGACGCTGGACTATGTGCAGCAGGTCGCCGCCCTTGCCAACGAACGTGGCGCGTGCCTGCATCTGGATGGAGCGCGTATCTTCAATGCCGCTGCGGCATCCGGTCTGAGCGCAGTTGAATTAGCCCGCCCGGCGGAAGTCATCAACTTCTGTCTGTCCAAGGGGTTGGGCGCGCCGGTCGGCTCCTTGGTCTGTGGCAGTCAAGCCTTCATGGCGGAGGCGCGCCGCACTCGCCGAATGTTGGGCGGCGGCATGAGGCAGACGGGCGTGTTGGCGGCGGCGGGAATCGTCGCGCTGACCCAAATGCGGGAGCGTCTTTCGGAGGACCATGCGCTGGCAGGCATGTTAGCCACCCAACTGGCGGAGATAGAGGGCATTCTGCTGGACCCCGACACCGTCCGAACCAACATCGTGATTTTTGACCTGTCGCCCTCCTTAGGCATCGGCGCGCGCGAATTGCAAGCGCGCCTCAAAGAGCGAGGAGTGTTGATCTCGCTGTCGGGGTCCCATGCGCGAATGGTGACCCATCATATGATTCGCCCCAGCGACATTGTTCAGGTGTTGGAAGCGGTGAAACAGAGCCTGCGCGAAGAAAATTGAAATAAAATCGAAACCCGCTCCATTTTCATTTGCTTTTAATGTTCGTGTCGTAAACTCTTCATGGTGGTCGATCCAACGCGAGAACCTCCGGCGATTTCAAGTCGTCCATACCTCAGGTCTCGCGCGCAGGGGAAGCCTCCGAAACACACAAAAAAACCTTTGAGGAGGTAGAAGCAACATGAAACGACTTTGGTGGTTAACAGGATTATCCGCGGTGTTCGCGGTCAGTACCTTCTTCTGGACTCCGGGCGCATTGCTCGCGCAGAAGAACGATTCGAAAGAGGCTCCGAATGTGAGCGCGCAAGTTCCCGGCGAGGAACCCACCGCGCAGCCGCCTCGGGGCGGTCCCGGCGGTTTTCAGGGCGGTCCTCCTCCCGGAGGCTTCCAGGGTGGACAGGGTGGACCTCCGCCCGGCGGTTTCCAAGGCGGTCCTCCTCCCGGCGGTCAAGGCTTTCCGGGCGGACAAGGGCGCATGGGCGGTCCTGGTTTTGGCGGCGCAGCGCTGGCAGCCTATGGGGACAGCGTCTATGTGCTGAGAGGCGAAAAAATCTACCGGCTCGATGCCAAAACTTTGAAGATGCAGGCGAGTGGCGATGTGCCGTTTGAAGCGCCCCGACCTCGCGGCGAAACCGAAGCGCGCTAAGCCTTTCAACCCATTCTACCGGTTTCCCCTGATTACTTGGGGGGGACCGGTTCTTTCATTCTCATCAATGGACATGTCCGTAAGGACAACCCTCTGTGGTTGCCCAAATTGAAATCCGGTGTAGGGAAAGACCTGTGTGTCTGCTCATTTGAGGGCGCACACACAGGTGCGCCCCTACAAGGCTGCTCAAGCAGGCTCAAGAGCAGGTTTGTGCGCGTTTTTTGCAGCCCGTTTGAACGGGCTTGGTCTTCATTAGACCCCGAATTCATTCGGGGGATAGAACAGCAGACCCTTCGGCTTCGCTCAGGGTGACAAGTTTGGGCAACCTTAGGCGGCAAACCTGGTATATGCCATAAAAAACGGACTAAACTAAACGGTTGCTACTCAGACTTTACCCACTAAATCATACACATCGGCGCGTTCTATGGTTGCTTGAACGAACTCGCCCGGCTGGGCATGGCAGTCGCGGATATAGACCAAGCCATCCACCTCCGGCGCGTCGCGGTGGCTGCGCCCAATCGCGTATTGACCGTCCGGCGTGAAGGATTCTATCAAAATCTCCAGCGTTCGCCCCACCCACGCTTTGTTCCGAGCCAAAGAGATCGGTTGCTGAGCGCGCATCAGCCGGTCATAGCGTTCACGTTTTATGCGGGCGGGAACCTGGTTCGCCATCTCTGCCGAGGGCGTTCCGTTCTCTTTGGAATAGATAAACGCGCCCACCCGGTCCAATTGCGCCTGCGCCAAGAAGTTCAGAAGCGATTGGAACTGCTCTTCTGTTTCGCCCGGAAAGCCCACGATAAAGGTCGTTCTGATCGCGCAATCGGGCATCGCTTCCCGCAGCCGCTGGATCATCTTTAAGTAAGTTTCCGAATGTCCAGGTCGTTTCATCGCGCGCAACACCTCGCGGTCTGCGTGCTGCAGAGGCACATCCACATAGGGAGCGACATTGGGCAGGGAAGCCATCGTATCGATTAACTGGTTCGAAACGCGGGACGGGTAGGCGTAATGCAGCCGAATCCAGCGCAAATTCTCTATGCGCGACAACGCTTGCAGCAAATCAGGCAGCATAAATCGTTTGTAGAGATCATAACCGTATTGGGTCGTGTCTTGCGCAATGAGGTTCAACTCTTTTGCGCCATTCTGAACGAGCCATTCTGCCTCTTCCAGCACGCGCTCTATGGGTTTGCTCACGTGGTCGCCGCGAAACGAGGGAATGGTGCAGAAGGCGCAGCGGTGGTCGCAGCCTTCCGATACTTTCAAATAGGCTGACCAAGGTTGGCTCGTTCGCAATCGGGTGGAGACGGCTGCCCAGCGATGATGAGGCGGTTGAATCTCCATTAAGGTTGTCCGGCTCTGGCGGGTCTGCTGCGCAATGTCCGCGAAGCGCGCCATCTGTCCCACGCCCACAAACGCATCCACCTCCGGCGCAAGCTGCTTCAGCGATTCGCCCATCCGCTGAACCATACAGCCTGCCACAATCACCTTCTGAGCGTTGCCCCGTTTTTTCTGCGCCACCGCCTCCTGAATGACCTGAAGACCTTCGCGTTTGGCAGCCTCCAGGAAGCCGCATGTGTTGATCACGATCATGTCGGGATTGTCCGTCGCGCCGTCCAGCGCATAGCCTGCCTCTTGCAGCACGCCCGCGATCTCTTCCGAGTCCACTTCATTCTTCGCGCAGCCCAAAGTGATCAGCCGTACCGTTGGTTTTTTGTCGCTCATCAGAAAACAAGTATACCTCGCACACGACCAATACATAAATTATGTGGTAAAATCACTGTTACAACTACGGGTAGGGGAAATCCATGAAAGATCATTACGCCGCCGTAATAGAGAAAGCCTTACGCATCGCTCGTCGATGGAGAGTTCCAACCCATTGGGAAAGAGACGATTGGTGCAGTGAAATGCGATCGATTGCCAGTTTGGTGGTTTGTGAAGAAAATGGTGGGAGATTATCCAAGACTCACGATGAGTTTACGGACGACTGGTTATTTCGAAAAGTGCTAACTGCCCTTTGGAGCTATCATCGTAAAGAGTCTAAAAATTCATTTAGGTATTTGTTCGAGTCTGAAAGGTTTTCTGATTATGAAACATCTTCGTTGTCCTCTGAACAGCTGGAACGTATCCTATCTTTACTCGAGTTCCATTCAGATTTTGACGCGCTTTATTCAGAATTGGATGCTAAAGATCAAGAATTAATCCGACTTTACTTTTTCGACGAATTGACTGAGAAAGAGGTTAGTGAGAAGTTAGGAGTTTCACAGCCCGCAGTGAGTCAACGAAAGACTAAATTGATTCATTTTTTTAGAACCTTTTTGGACCGAGATGAAAGCAGATAAAGAGTAATTCAAAATCACTTGTGGTTGTCCTCAAACCGTTTCTCAATTACATACTCCTGAAAACTTTCTTACTCAAAAGTTCCATTCCACTTTGGCCATTTTGCGAGCTCTTAACGGTGTCCTGACGTCATTCTCGCTCACGCGGAATCCATTTGACAAAGTCGCGTTCGAGAGCTGGTCAAAGTCTCAAAAGCAGAGACTTGCTTATATTTTAGCCGCCTTTTTGCTGTTACTATGTTAAGGAGAACTCTATGAAATTATTTCCAGATGGTTCTAAACGTAGACGTTTGATTCTGATTGGTTCATTCATCCTGGGTTTAAGCTGGATTGGTGGCGTCATTGCTTCTGAAAGAATGTTTCGGGGTAAGACATTATGGCTCATGAACTCGGATGTAGATGAAGGCGCGTTTATGGCTGGCGATTTGATAGCGCATCGCGCTTGGATAGCAAACCCCACCTCTCAAATATTATCCATTCGCGCCGAACCAACTTGTGGATGTGTACTGCCTACGTTTAAAGCGGATAAACTTGCCCCATTTGCTTTAACTCCTGTTGACATTCAAATTGAAACGTTCGGCAAGCGCGTCGGATTTCACGAGGAGATGGTTCAATTGATCTTGCAATCTGATCAAGGATCTTGGACCGAACGCCTGAAAATTAAATTTGAAATCGTTTCATCAAAAGATAAATCATGAGGAGGTTATGTGATGAAAGAAGTGATCAAGAAATCGTTTCTAATCGGTCTATGCTTTGGCATATTGCTAACCGTTGGAGATTCTTCCAAAAATAAGAAATGTGTGTCTGTTGAGGAGAGTTTTTCCAATCCACCTCTGAACAGTTGCTACCTGAAATCAGAGAATTTGTGTGAAGGTAGTTGCGCGACAGGTATTATTGTAAGAAATAAGTGTGTACAACAAAATGGCTACAATTGTGTCGAGAGACCGGGACTCATTTTGGTAGAAGGACATATCAAAGGCTGTAGCTATGGAGCGCCTGGTTGCATTTGTGACTCTGGCGCGCCGTGGCAAAGTTGGAATGCAGTCGCTCCGGGCTTGACGTGTGATTGAACCTTGAATAGGCAGTTCGAAAGCGAAGCAACCAGCTTTTCTGATAGGAGGCTCTAAATAACATGAAGCACGGGAGTTGGGTCTTTTGGGTAATGATATTCTGGGCGAATAGCTTCTCCCAGACATCCATCAGTGCCGTTGAAGAGCGATTGTCTAATCGGGAGGAGTTGTTCTCTACGAGCGTTTTCATGTGGAACGTAGAGGTAAAAGACAAAAACTACTTATCGACTGTGCCGGTTGCTGCAAAAGGGACTCAAGAGTACGAAAAGCAACTCAAGACCGTTCTATCAACGCCTGCCAAGAATCCAGACACGATTCAATATAAAACGTCACTCAAAATTGGAAGTAATGGTACAAAAGTCTTTGTTGAAGAGCGTTGGTTCACAAGAAACAGCGCGCGCAATAGACCCGCGAATGAAAATCAAGCGGCACTTCTTCAACAAAGCTCATTAACTCAATACCAAGATAGCGTTGGAATAGAAAGTGTGATGCTTGAAGACCAAAATGGGCAACAACTGGACAAACCAATGATCGTCTGGAAAGGCTACAACGACTGTTTCCGCTCGCTACATCCACGGAATCCGCTATTGAGAGCCGAACTTTTCAGTTTTCTATCCGTTAAGAACCCCTTGCGCATGTACGATTGCAATTGGACGATGGTCGAGGAGGATGAAAATTATATCAAGCTTGCCTGCCAGAGTCCCAGTCAACTGAGTAGTTATTCCAATCTGTTTCTCTGGCTGAGTGTCAAACATGACTATGCGCCTTGGCGATTCGAGTATGTGAGTGGTTCGAACGCTTACCCAAGTCTTGTTTGGCAAACAAAACAGTTTCGCAAGCTGAATCATCAATGGGTTCCTCATGTCGTTGAGTATAAATCGCAGATTGGACATCAGCCCAAAATAAATGAAACGTCTATGACCTTTCGATTAGAGAAGTGTGATTTTCAAACTTCAGCCACGACGCCTATGTTTGCTAAGGGAACACGTGTCTCTGATTACCGATTAGTGAGCCAATCTCTCCAACCTGACGAATATATCGCGAATGTGGAACAGGCGGTTCATTATGAATGGGACGGTTTCCTGCTAAGCGAATCGGAGTTGCGCAAGATTGCGTTGAAGCAAGGCAGACTTCCACCTCAATCAGGTGGATTTAATCTGTCTTGGTGGTTGTTGTTTTCACCCGGCATTCTAATCATTTTGATAGGCGCGTTTTATTATTTAAGAATCAGAACATAAACAATCATAATAGAGCGTTTCAGGAGGAAACATGAAGAACCTTAAATACACATTGTTGGTGTCAATGGGATTGATGTTGAGCCTTACGATAACAGTAGGAGATACTCAGCTTGGTCCAATTAAGGACAAAATATGCAAAGTTGTAGACACGCCTATCGGCAAATCGGGTGCCTATAATGGATGCCTGCCGATTGCAGGGTGTGGATCAGGGAATTGCATGGCAGGAGTGATTTCATCTCCAATTTGCAAACCTGAGAGCGGCAGCAACTGTTATCAGGTTTGGCGATGGCTTAGTGTCAATGGAGAGATTTCAAGCTGTATCTCTATTTCGGGTGGAGCATGTGTATGCAGTGATGACTGGGCTCCGTTGCAAGGGCAAATCTGGGGCATTGGATGTGGATAGATCTGAGGATTAAATTCTATACAGCAACAGAAAGAAACCGTTGGAGGAGATAATGCATAATTCACTATCAGTTTTGATGGCTTTTTCTTTGTTGCTGGGGCTGATGTTGAGTGTGCAAGCTCAGACAGAAACTTTGAACGCCATTTCAACAAGTTGCCAACAACGAGAACAATGGTCCAACGATAAGACCTTTGTTTGGGATGTTGAAATAAGGGCTACCCGATTTCCCAACCAACCTACTCAAACGACAGGGCGAGACTCTCAACAAGGGGATAAGAGCCGTTTTAAGTCGGTATTGAAAATTGCAAAGCGAAATCCAGTTATAAAAGTAGAAATAATGCTCCCGACGTTCAAGCCTACGCAAAGTGAAGTTCAAGCCGCAGGTAGCAAGCTCGAGACTCTTCACCTAAACGGAAATGAGAGTATTCGTTTTTCTCAAATGATGAAAAAAGGCGCCGCAAATCCCCCCACACAAGTATGGACTTGTCCAGGTGATTGCCGACGATACTTTGACCCTGTAGAAATGATTTTTCGCCCCGATCTCTATATTTTTGTCGCTGCAGAGAACCCATTGCCGATGTATCAATCAGATTGGAGTGTCAAGGGAGATTCAGACAATACCGTGACGGTGGTAGGCAAGAATCCTGTTGGATTTAAGCCTGAACTTGACCGACGATTTGAATTGCAACTTAGTAGAGAGCGCGGTTTTTACCCTAAGAAACTTGAGGTCTTTGAAGGGACAGAGAAGAAGCCCGGTATTATTGTTGAAACGCGCTCGTGGGAAAAAATAGAAGGAAGATGGATTCCCAACGAAATCTATCTCAAAATCACCACAGGAATAAAGAACCCAATCGCCATCACGGAGTACTATTTCAAGTTAGCGTCCGTCTCAAAAACATCTACATTAGAAGTAGGGCTACCAAAGGGCGAAAGGATGAGTGACTTTAGGCTCACCTCCGA
This sequence comes from Fimbriimonadia bacterium, assembly GCA_026129765.1. Taxonomy (GTDB): domain Bacteria; phylum Armatimonadota; class Fimbriimonadia; order Fimbriimonadales; family GBS-DC; genus JAHCHP01. The sequence goes on from JAHCHP010000021.1 coordinate 32,445, forward strand.
TACATTTTTCAGTAAACCAAACTATTGGCAACACAGATTGTCTAATGATCAAGTAGACTACAATTGGACAGGAACCCTTCCCACGCAACTTGAACTTAGGCAAATGGCTTTTCAACAAGGCAAGTTAGGAGGTTCGTCTTCTAATAGGCGGTTCTCCATCTGGTTACTGGCGCCGGGAGTTGCTCTTATCCTTGGAGGATGTTTGTATTACCTCAGAGTTAGGAGAGATTCAGGTGAACCTTGATGCTGCCGTGGCTCGCGGGGAAAGCCGAACAAAATATGTCTGGTGGAAAAGCCCGATTAATATCTCGATTCTTGGGCTGGCAGTCACTGGCTTCTTACTCTATCAACTGACTCGGTCTACAATTCTAAGCGCTCCTTTTGAAGCTTTGCTGCATCTCTCAATTCAAGGGTTCCTATGGATGGGTGGAGCTGAGCTTGTCTCGCTTACAGGTTACGATGGCTTATTGTATGTTGCGGGCTTGCATGCTGTGTTTGCTCTTTTGCTGTTCGGACTGTTTTGCCACTATTCGCTCCGCATATGGAATGTTCCCGCTCGGATTGCAATTTTCTTCACTGTATCGTTCTTTAGTCTCTACTTGATAGATTTTCTCGCTTCAACCCGTGAGCATTATGAATTTGTATTGGTGAATTGGGCAGTTTACACCTTCATTATGTTCTTGTCCCTCCTTTTCATTCAGAATCGGAACGCAGTTTTCACCATTGTAAAAGTGATTGCTTTTGCGATCGGCGTTCAAGCTCTATACGCGATCATTTTTTACATCCAGGGGATAAACCAATTTGAGACTCCCCATTTTGGACACCGAACCGGGGGAACTTTAGGAACTCCAAATCAATTGTACCCTTTGGTTATGATTGGGGTACCTCTGACGATTGCTATTGCTTGGGGACAGGAAAATCGGTTTCGTAAGGGCTTCTGGCTATTCTTAGCGTGTCTGACCATATTCGCTCTTATCCTCACATTCACGCGCACCGGTTGGATTGCTCTATCCTTCGGATTACTATGTTTTTTGTTTGTCCGACCGGCTGTGGAAAGCCCACTTACTCATCGTCTGGCATTAGGCGGCTTATGCTTGGGCTTACTCTTATCCGCCGCATTGGTCAGAACCCAAGGCGCATGGGTCGGTAATGAGAATGATCGTTCCTTTTGGGGCAGACCTGCGATATGGATAACGGCAGTGTCTATTGTGAAGGATTCGCCGCTCATTGGGTTTGGAGTCGGAACCTACGGCGACCTTCAAAAAGCGAAAGCGGGTCCCGACTTACTTCGTTTCAACCCAATGAATGATGAACCCAAAAACTTAATGATTCATGTAATTACCGAGCTTGGAATCATTGGGCTGGGCATATTTTTGGGACTCATATGGGCTGTTGTACGGGTCATAAAACGGGGTCTAAGTCATGCCAACCTTGCATATGAACATCGCTTGATCTTCCAGGGAATAAGTTTTGCCCTGTTGACCTTGATCATTGCAGGCATCGCGGACACCCCCATTCTACACTTTGCCCGATGGGAATCAACCTTGACCACTTTTGCGTTGTTAGGTGCTTTAGTGGTTATTCAGAATGATTCAAAGAGTCCCAACAAATTAGACCTGAATTTAGTCAGAATTCGAGAGAGACGGTTCTTTTTAGCCGCATTGTTGGCTCTTGGTATTTTTCTTACTGCAAGCGCGATTGTGGTCATTCCATCTTTATCTAAAGTGAATCACCTAAAGGTCAGCAATGCGCTCAGAAACGATTATCTTGCCCAGAACAAGGACTACACTCGATTGAATCATATTCCTCCTTTGCTTCAAGAAGCGATGATCGCCTCAGAAGATGGGAATTTCTTTTACCATCAAGGGGTTGATTGGAATGCGCTCCATCGCTCCTTAAGAAAGAATGTCCGCTCAATGACTCTGGCGCAAGGAGGGTCAACTATCACGATGCAGTCGGCGCGTTATGTCTGGTTGGGGAGAGAAAAAACAGTTGCCAGAAAGTTCGCAGAAATCCTACTCGCCTTGGAATTAGAAAAGCGGCTAACAAAACAAGAGATACTGGAACTTTATTTCAACAGCGCGCGATTTGGGCTGGGCGCATACAGTATTGCATCCGCTTCCCATCTCTATTTTGCAAAATCACCGATGGAATTGAACGAACCTGAAATCATGTTCTTGGCAGGAGTTTTGCCTGAACCACCTGCTCACGAAAATGAGATCACTCCTGAATTCGCGCGTCACTGTCAAATGCGCGCCTTCACCCGTTGGCAAGCCATGTATGGACATACGTCTCAAACGAAGCGCATTGAGGCGAAACTTAAAGAAAACCTGGCTTTTGATTTTGGGAGGTAATTACTATGACTAGCTCAGTAAGTGGAAGAGGATACGGATTTACGTTAATTGAACTCTTGATCGTGATCGCGATAATTGCGATTTTGACCGCGCTAATGTTTCCGGTTATTTTTCGCGCTAAAGAAGGCGCAAGAAAAGTCAATTGTAGCTCCAATGTAAAGCAGTTAGCAAAAGCATGGTTGCTTTATACCCAAGACTATGATGAGTCTACGCCTGGTGGCGCGTTGACCCGGTATGCTGCGTTTCCAGATGGCAGAAGCCTGGATGGCAAACGCTATACTGTTTTGTGGGCACTAAAGCCTTACTTGAAAAGTGAACAACCTTTTCTGTGTCCTACTCAAGAAGGATGGAATTTTCATGACACGGTTGCGGCATTAGATACTCACCGCCCACGCAAAGGAAGTTATACCTCAAACTATATGATTATGGACCGACATTTTTCGGCTATCGAGCGGATATCAGACATGATCGTTTTTTGCGATTCATACAACCCTTGGATGGATTGCTATGCCAACTGCAGCGGATGTACCAACGGATGTTCAAGTTACATTTGGGATAGAATCGGACGAGGCTATTACCAGGGAAACCCTCAGATGAAGACTGACTGGCATAATGGCGGAATCAATTCTGTGTTCTCGGATGGTCACGCGAAGTGGTATGCCTTAGGATCAATCTACTACAGCAACTGGGTTCCCAGTCTTACTGAAAACGACGCGCATTTCCGTCGCCCAATTACTCAAGACTGGTAAACGGAACGATTGTATCCGAAAACGCATATACCCTCAAAATCGTGTATAATCTACAGAAGGATTCGGCATGAGTTTCGTCTAACCCAACGTATCTATTTCTCTGAATACCAAATTGCCACGCATCGTAAGCCTTAAGACCGTATATACGCGCTCAAAGGATTTTGGCTGTTCGGTGAAAGTGAAATTAGACAATCATCAAAAAGGGGGTTCTATGAATGAAAGCAGTTCAATATACTAAAGTTTTGACTAAGTTCAGTATGGGATGTGCCGCTTTAATGTGCTGTACCACGCTCTACTCACAGCAGTTAACATGGCTCGGCGGCTTGCCGGGTTTACCCACTTCCACCGCCTACAGTGTCTCCAGCGACGGAACAACTGTCGTGGGAAGCGCGACCAACAACAACGGAAGCCGATTCGCTTTCCGGTGGACCCAAACCAATGGCATCGAAAACTTGGGAACGCTGGGCGGAAATGAGAGTGAAGCCACCGCCGTTTCCGCCAATGGACAGGTGATCATCGGTTGGGCGAAAAATGCTCAAGGACTCAATAGAGCTTTCAGATGGACTTCCCAGACTGGTATGCAGGATATCGGAACACTGGGCGGCAATCAAAGCGAAGCGTGGGGCATGACCCCCGACGGAACTTACGTGGTGGGGTGGGCGCAAGTCGCGAGCGAAAACTGGCGACCTTTTCGCTGGTCTCAAAACGGGGGCATGGTGAATCTCGGTTCATTGGGTGGCACGAGCGGTTTTGCCGGCGCGTTGTCTGCAGATGGCTCGGTCGTTGTCGGATGGGCGAGAAACTCTCAAAACAATGCGCGAGCCTTCAGATGGACTCAGCAGACAGGCATGCAGGCCCTTGGCACATTAGGCGGTCCCGCCAATAGCGCGTTAGGGGTTTCTGCCGATGGCAGTAAGATTGTGGGATGGGCTCAAGACTCTTCGCTCTATAGACGCGCTTTCATTTGGACAGCGGGGCAGGGCATGCAACAACGCCTTTCGGGCGGAACCAGCGTTGAGGCTCGTGTGGTGTTTAACGATCACATAACGTATGGTCGTATGTTGTCGCCGAATGGACAGTGGAGAGCTATCTTTTGGGACGATGAAACATGGTCTAAAGATATCAACAGCACCGTTCCACACCTGTTAGAAAATGGGTCCTATCTCAGTTCGGTGAATGCTGCAAGTCCCAACAAGCGATTTATCGTCGGATACGGGCGTAACACCGTCACCGGCTACGATGAAGCCTACTTATTGGACACTTTGGTGGGTCCCATCCCAGGTGACGTTAATGGTGATGGCTGCGTCGATGATTTCGATATGCTTCTGGTCGTGTTCGCGTTTGGAAACACCGGCGGACCGGAAGACATCAACAACGACGGTAGAGTCGATGATATCGACCTCTTGACCGTGATATTTAACTTCGGCAGGGGTTGTTGATGTCTGAGTTATGCTTGGTCGGGGCTCAGCAACTGCGCCCTGACGATCCCCTTGTGAAGTTGATTCTCAATCTTTCGGCGTGAAGCCCAAGATGATGTCGAAACGAGCCGTCAGTTCACCCGATTTTGAATCGGCTTTGGGCAAGAATGGCACAATCACCGATGCGCGCGCTTTGGGATCGCGCACCCCATTCAACACGCCGTCCCGATCATTCATGCGTTCGCCTTGAATGAAGCATTGCGTGGTCAGCAATTCGCGTCCGCCTTTGCTCACCTTCACATGGATATGGGGTGTTCTGCCGGGGTAAGTCACCGGCTTAATCGTTCGGAACTTGTATGCGCCGGTGGAGTCGGTTTCGAACCGCCCATAGCCCTGGAAGTTGTTGTCGCGCCCTTGTCCGCCCCCACCCTGACTGTGAAGGTAAGAACCCCGGTTATCTACCTGCCAAATCTCGATGATGGCATTGCGAATCGGATTACCTTTTACATCCTTGATAGTCCCGCTCAGATGGGTGATCGCGCCGACGGCGGGCGTGAGGCTGTTGTTGATAATGATCAAGTCGTTATCTCGATCCAGTGGCAGCCGGTCAGGATAGAAAGGACCTTCCGTCATACGAGGCGTAACGATAAGCTCTTCCGCGAAATCCCCGCTCTCAACGAACCGGGCAATCTCCTCCGAAAACGCGCTTGCGGCAGTCAGGGAAACGGCTCCCAGCGCGAGTTCCCTCAAAAAATCGCGCCGCGTATATCTTGCAATGCTCGATTGTTTCATCGTTGTTTATCCTCCCATGAAGCCGCGGTATGTTTATGTCCACTGGTTCTTCATGATTAATTATACGCCCAAAAGATTAAAATGATATGAAATTGGCAGGAATTGTTGTGAAACAGTAAGAATGTTACGGTTCGACAAAGGATGCGTCTGGGGATACTTCCCCAATCGTGTCATCCTGCATTAACCTATTTCCAAGGAGGGACCCTATGTTCCGTCTTACTGTTGTGTTTGGTGTTTGTCTTTCGTGCAGTTTGATCGCTCGCGCCGATGATTCGGTAAAAGTATTCGGCTACGGTCAAACACAATTCCTGTCCATGTCTGGGCGCGAGTTCAAAGCGCAAACTGGACGGACAGATAACCTATCGACGTTTGAGGCGAATCGAGTGCATCTGGGCGCATGGCAGCAGAAAAACCTGAAAGACTCGACGGACCTCACCTGGAAAATCTCGCTGGATGCGGGACAGAGCGAGTATGCCCGCTTTTCACAAGCACTCGATCCCAGTTGGGACCGCATCGTGCTGAACGACGCGTATTTCACCGTCACATTTAATGACCAGTTTTCCATTACTGGGGGACAGCAGAAAGTGCCTTTCAGCACCGAGATCATCCGCCCGTCCAACGAGCGTCTTGCCCCAGAGCGCGCGCACATCAATACCTCGACCTTAGGGTATTACGGGCGCGACATCGGGGTCTTGTTCACCTATCGTCCCGAGTCAAATAATGATCTGCAATGGGACCTGAACCTGGGTATTTTCAATGGGAACGGCATCAACCAGGCAGACAATAACAATGCAAAAGACTTCTTGTTCAGTGTTGGCAAGGAGCATGGACCCTGCGGCGCGCGCGCTTCTTATTTGACCGGCGATTTTGAGAATCCAAACGGCACAAAACATAAACGAGATCGCTGGAGCATCGATGGCCATTATAATCAGCCGAACTGGGGGATTGAAGGGCAATGGGCGCAGGGCGACGGTTCCTACTATTACAATACAGGGTTAGGCGGGTTGTCTGTTGATCGCGCCGATGTCGAGGGCGGGTATCTGCAGGCTTACTATGCTTTGCCCAATCAAAAAACCAAGTTGTTCTATCGCTATCAATACTTCAATGCGACCGATCCGACTTACCGCGAGCGCATCCAAGGCAATATGTTTGGAATCAGCCATGCATGCTCGCCGTCGCTTAGTATCACGGCAGCGCTGGAGCATCTGAACGAGAAAAATACCCCTGGAGATACATACATCGGGACGATACGAACTACATTCTCCTTCTAATATTGAGCAAGAGTTTGGGCTGCAGGGGGCGAATAATTTATTCGCCCCCTGCTATCGTTACAAGTTTTTCTCAATAGGCTCTGAACTTTGAGGTCTAAGTTCCTATAATGAAAAGGGGAGATAATAACGATGACTTGGTGGATTGCCCTTGCTTTTTATCTTGGAGCCGCAACCTTATTCTACACTTGGATGGTACGCCGCGCTGCGCTGGAGGAGGAGAAACCTCTGCGCGAAGATTGGGTCCTGGAGTATGTGGAAGAAGAGCGCCGCGCCGCATAGACCGCTCACGGACACAAGCGCGGCAGCCGGCTGCCTAAACAGGTCGTGATTTCGTGGGGGGTGGTGTCGATCATCGCCGCTAATGATTCCACTCTGATCTGTTCGTTGCCTTCTGAACCTATTAATGTTACGGTTTCACCTACGCTGACTCCGGGAATCGCGCTCACATCCACCATGATCATATCCATACAGATTTTGCCCAGCACGGGCGCGCGCCGACCGCGCGCCAAGACCTCGCTCTGGTTCGAGAGCCTGCGGGGATAGCCGTCGGCATAACCGATACCGAGAGTCGCGACGCGAAGAGGTCGAGAGGCACGATAAAGCGCGCCATAGCTCACACCCGCGCCTGCAGGCACATCGCGCAGGGAGACAATTCGGCTTTTGAGCGACAGCGCGGGTTTGAACGATTTCATGAGGGGGGCTTCTGCCATCTCAGGGGTGGGCGCAATGCCATATATGAGCAATCCCGGTCGAACCGCTTGCGCATGGCTTTCAGGATGTCTCAAGATCGCTGCGCTGTTGGCGGCATGCGCGAGGGCGCGGGTGAATCCGGCAGCGCGCGCTTGCTTGAGCATGCGTTCAAACCGCTGCCATTGCGCGCGGGTTTCGTCTAAGTCACAGTCTGCGCTGGCGAAATGGGTATAGATTCCTGCCATTTCGACCTGCAGGCAGCTTTGCCATTCGGATAACATGGCGGGAATCTGCGAATCTTGCGCCCCTAAACGGCTCATACCGGTGTCTAATTTCAGGTGAACTCTCGCGATTTTACCGGTCTTGGCGGCGAGTGTCTGAACCGCGCGAATCGAATCGACCGATTCGATAGGGAACTCGATACCTGCTTGTATCGCTTCCGCGAATTGATCGGGGCAGAGCGCGGTTAACGTGAGGATGGGCATGCCGGGAACATGCGCTTGGATGGCCAACGCTTCGTCCAGAGTCGCGGCGCAGAACCAGTCGGCGCGGGTGTCGGAATCGCCCGAAGAGAGTGCTTTCGCGATGGGGAGCGCGCCATGTCCATAGGCGTTCGCTTTCAAAACGGCGGCGATCTGGGTTCCAGGAGGCAATTGTTGGCGGATTGCCCGGAGATTATGCTGGATAGCCGTCAAATCGATGTCTGCCCAGGCGGCAGGCGGGGCGGATAACGGGGTCGACATGTGGAAAATTATACCTGAGGCGTGGGAAGGCACTTATTGCGGGCGCGCTTCGTAAAATAGGAACAGGGTTCGCCTCACAAGCGTCCAAAGAAAGAGACGGGCAAGAAGTTTTGTCAGAGGCATACAATCCGGCTATAAATAGGCTACAATATAAGTACGGTAAAAAGACGGAGGCAATCAGTGAATAAGAAACGAACCAGTTGGGGAATCAGCGCGCTGATCGCGCTCGCCGCATTTGGAGGCGGCTGGGCGACTCACCGAGTGATGCAAGCGCGCAATCCCGCGATCTCAGTGGTCGCTCAACAAGAGTTTGCGCCCCATTATACGGAAGCGCGCGCTGTGGAGTCGACCGCGTTATCTAACAGTTCCGCCAATTTAGGGCTGTTTTGGCGCGTGATGAGCTTAGTGCGCGATGAATATGTGGATAAATCGGACCCCACCGCCATGACCTATGGCTCCCTTGAAATGATGCTCGCGACTCTCAATGACCCCCATTCCGAGTTTTTGACGCCTGATAAGAAGGCAAAATTGGAGAAGGTCGCTGCAGGGCAATATGAGGGGATTGGCGCGTCCTTGACGATTTTAGCGCGCAAACAGGGCGATTTGGAACAGCGATTAGTGCAAGTGGTATCGCCCCTACCCGGAAGTCCTGCCGAAAAAGCGGGCTTGAAGGCGGGCGATCTGATTATCGAAATCGATAAGAAGTGGATTATCTCCCATGATCCGTTCCATGAAGTTGTGAAGTTGCAGCGCCAGCATGCCGACCGTAAAGTAGTGCGTGAGGCGGACCGCCAAGCGCGGGAGCGTCTCAAGAACAGCACCACCCTCACCAGCACAATTGAACGCCTCAGCCAAATGGGGAAAGGGGACGATGCGCAGAAGCCGATTTCCCTGTTGGTGAGCCGCGGCAGCGAGAAACTGGAGATACAGGTTCAACCTGCGCGCGCTTCGGTGAAGTCGGTCGATTACCGGATGCTGAAGGGGCAGTGGGGTTATGTGCGCCTGAATTTGCTGAACCGAACGGCGGTTTCGCAGTTTGAAACCGCTCTCAAATCGCTGCAACCCCGCGCCAAAGGACTCGTGATTGACCTGCGCAACACGGCAGGCGGTCAGATGGACCCCACGATGAAGATTTTGTCTAACCTGCTGCCGAACCGCAAGGTGACGCAGGTGGAGTATCGACAAGAGAAAACGATGAAGAAAAAGACCCTCACGCTCAGTTCGCCCCCGAAACCGACCAAACTGCCTTTAGTGGTGCTGGTGAATCGCGGCACTTACAATGTGGCAGAAGTGATGGCGCTCGCATTGAAGAGCGAATCGAAGGCGAAACTGGTCGGGATGCCCACCTTTGGCGAGGCATCCGAAATCGCAATGTATAGCCTGAATGATGGCTCCGCGTTCACCTTGACCACCGGGCGCTATATCGGCTCGAACGGCACGGTGTTCCATCAGAAGGGGGTTCAACCTGATCTACGGGTCGCAGCAGAGCCGAAGATGCAGGGCGTGCCAGAAGGCGATCCTGCGCTTACTGCAGCCCTCAACCTGCTGCAGAAGAAGTGAGGGGAGAAAAGAAATGATGAAAACGAAAGGTTTCACGATTTGGCGAGTGTTGTTCGCGCTGCCGATGTTGTTCTGTCTGTTCGCGCTGGGCTTTGTCTCTTCCGATGTCGCGGCGGGATCAAAAGAGCCTCATTTTGCGATGAATGCTGTCAAGGAGCGGCTGTCGGAACTGACGGGCTATAGCGGTGAGAGCCGCGGCGAATTGGTTCCCGCCCAGGCGTTTCAGGGTGTGATGGCGACCATCGAGCGCAACTACTACGCGCAGCCCCCCAAAGCTGAAGAGATGACTTACGATGCGATACGCGGCATGCTCGGTTCGCTGAAAGACCCCTACACGCGCTTTATGGACCCGACCGAGTTCAAGCGTATGCAAGAGGACACGCGAGGCGACTTTGTGGGAGTTGGGGCGCAGTTGGATGACGCGACCGATGGCGCGAAAGTGGTGCGCCCGATCCCGAACAGTCCGGCAGAACGCGCAGGAGTCAAAGCAGGCGATGTGATTATCGCGGTGGATGACAAACGGTTGAACGACATTTCTCTGGATGAGATTGTTCGCTTGATTCGCGGGCAGCGCGGCACGAAAGTCAAATTGACGCTGCGACGCGAAAGCGAGGAGAAGCCTATCGAGGTGACAATCACGCGCGATGTGATCGAGTCGCCCACCGTCGATGTTTATCTCGAAGATTCGGAAAACAAAATCTATCGCATCTGGCTGCAGAACTTCAGTGAGAAAGCTGCGCCGATGTTGGACCAGGCTCTGAGGAAGGTGAAGGCAGACGGCGGTAAAGGCTTGATTTTGGACCTGCGCTATAATCCCGGCGGTTTGCTGGATGCCGCAATTGAAGTGGTGAGCCGGTTTGTGCCAGGTCAAAAGGTGGCGGTGATTGTGCAGCGCAAACAGGGCGAACAGGACAAGCTTTACACGAATGGACGCCGCTATTTTGAGCGCGATTTCCCGGTCGTGGTGTTAGTCAATGGTGGGAGCGCAAGCGCGTCTGAGATCGTTTCCGGCGCATTGCGGGATTATAAGGTCGCGCCGCTGATTGGTGAAACGACCTTTGGAAAGGGGCTTGTTCAGACGGTGATTACGACCTCGCAGAACACCGCGGTCGCGATTACCACCGCCAAGTACCTAACGCCGACCGGCTTTGACTTGAACCGCAAGTTCGATGACAGCAACGAAAAAACGGAAGGCGGATTGAAACCGGATTATGAGGTGAAGCCGTCGGAAGATTGGCGTATGTCGGATGACCATCGCCAGGATGATGTGCAACTGCAGAAAGCGATCTCGGTTCTGCGCGAGAAGATTCATGCGCATAAATCGGGCGAGGGCGAACTGCGCGCTCAAGCGAACGAGGGGCGTTAAGTCGTGCGGATTGTCATCGGCTCGGATCATGCGGGCTTCGCGCTCAAGGAGCAGATCAAACAGTATCTGATCGGTCTGGGCGTGGATATCCATGATGTGGGAGTCTTTTCGGAGGCTTCTGCCGATTATCCTGATATTGCGCGGGAGGCAGCGACCCTGATTGCTGCCTCCAACGGCTCCGCTCAGGGCATATTAATCTGTGGTACAGGGGTGGGCGTGAGCATAACGGCGAACCGGGTTCCTCATATCCGCGCCGCTTTGGCATCCGACCCTGTCACTGCTCGCCTTTCCCGAGATCATAACAACGCGAATGTGCTTTGCATGGGCAGCCGCATTGTGGGTATTGAACTGGCGAAGGGTATCGTGGACGCTTTCTTACAGACCCCGTTCAGTGGTGATTCTCGCCACCAGCGACGCATCGATAAAATCGAAGAGTAGAGGCTTCACTTCAGACCTAATTCTAATTTCCACCGTACTGTTCACTCGTTGTTTTGAGGAAGTGGAGGGTACTGGAGAAAACCTGCCTCCTCAAAATGACGATCAAAAGTAAAAGCAGAAGAAATCTCTTCGCGTGTCATAAACTCAAAACTGACGCAATCGACCAAACTAAGACGACGGCGCGCTTCAAGCAGTAAACGGTTCATACCTGCCATGTGTAGATTGTTATCGACCCACTCGATCTCAACTCTTTGAAGCAACGCTACCAGGCTTGGAACGAACTTAATTCCTAATCGATTTTGAGTCAAGGCGATTACCTCGACTAAGACGTAATTGGTTGTATAAAGTTCTTCTTTGAGCAAAGAGCTCCAGCATGCGCTTGCTTGAGGATGAAAGTCGTCGTCTTTATCCATCAGCGCAAGTATTCCCGCAGTGTCCAGAAAGACCTTCACTATTCAAACGCCTCAGCCAAATAACGATCATGGTCGGTGGATAGATCACCCAAACCAGAAGCAATACAGCCAACTAATAACTGGGGATCAAGCTGAATCTCTGTGCCTTGACGCAAAACTCTGTATCGGCAGCGTCTTGCGCTTGCAGGGAGACTGACGATCTCAAACTCGCCCAGTGTGTGTGTTTGGGACGTTGTATGGTTCTTTATCAGTTGTTGTACCCATTCTGAGAGCGACTGTCCCTCTTGACGTGCTTGTTGTTCTAAATGCTCGGCGTCCGAGTCATCCAAATCGATAACGATACGCTTGCTCATAGTGGGATTCTACCTCATTTGTAAAGGACGTCTATAGGGGCTTCACTTCAGACCTAATTCTAATTTCCTCTCCAGTGTGGGCAGGTGGATCGTCACACTGCCTCGTTGGCTTTTCAAATACCCCTGTTGGCGAAATTCCTGGAAATGAACCGACACACATTCGCGGGGAGTCGCGACCAGTGTGGCTAATTGCGCTTGGGTCACCCGCAGTTTGGCCCATCCTTCCGAATCGACCTCGCCAAGCTTACGCGCCAAACGAAGCAGCGTTTTGAGCAGCCGTAAAGAGAGCGAATCGAGCGCAAGGCTGACGGTCTCTTCCATCGCTGCGGTTTCATAGCCTAACAAGATTTGCAGAAACTGGAATTGGAGCGCGGAGTCGTTGGCTAAAGCATCCTGCAACGCGTTGGCTGGAAGCCAAAGAACTTGGGAGGAATGGAGCGATTCCGCGAAGAGGGAGACTGAGTTGGTTCCCAAAAGCCGTTGTTCCCCGAAAAAATCGCCCCCCGCACAGAGCCGCAGTGTTTTTTCTTCACCTTGCAACGAGATGGTGAACACCCGGATCAGACCCTCCCGAACAATCCCTACCTCTTCTGGGTAATGGCTGAGCGTGAGGGTGTCGCCCGCGACCAATCGCTCTGATTGGCGCGACAGCGACTCCAAAAGGTTCCAACTCTGCTCATTGAACATAGTCAGAGTCTACCCGTTTTGGGAGATTTAAGTCTGGCAGTGGTATAATAATGCTGAGGAGAATCCTATGGTTTTTCACGTATTGATGGAACAGGCTGAAGATGGATGGTTCGTAGTGGAATGCCCCGCGCTACCGGGCTGTGTGTCTCAAGGGCAGGATGAGCAAGAGGCATTAGAGAATATCCGCGAGGCGATAGTTGCATGGCTATGGGCAGAGGATAAAAAGGCGATAGATGCTCGAGCGAAAACTCCTGATCAACAAGCGGTTTTAGTTGCCATTTGACCTTCTTAACGATTCTTTAACATTCATTTAAGGTAGGTCATGTCGTTTTGTTTTGTGGGTGTAAAATGGCACGATTAGCAAATGTATCTGGTAAGGACGCTGTCAAGGCTTTTCGAAAAGCGGGTTGGGAAATAGTCGGTCAAGTTGGTAGCCATGTTGTGATGTCAAAAACGGGTGTGCCGGTAAACTTATCTGTTCCTCAACACAAAGAACTTTCTATAGGCACTTTGCGCGCGCTTATACGTAATTCAGGTTTGACTGTCGAGGACTTTTTGAATCTACTACCTTAATTTGCTGGGAGAGACTTCCATCCTTATCAGAAGCCAGTCTTCGCAGAACGAAGCCGACCAATATTGGCTGTTAGCCCGCTTGGGAGGGCTTGGTTTGCAAAGGAACGGGCTCATCCATAAATGAAAGGTTTACCGCTAAAAAAGGTTCGGCACAGTTTTGTCCACATGCACATCCAACAGAGTCGGAGTATCGCTCGCTAAGGCGCGGGCAATCGCCTCCTCAACCGCATCGGGGTCTTGAACACACTCGGCAGGCACGCCCATTCCTTGCGCCACCGCGACCAGATCAAGCGTCGGTACATCCAGTCCAGGCACTTCGCTTCCCGGGTAAAAGGCGCGCGTGAAACTCTTCAAGATGTTATAGCCAGAGTTGTTCAACACCACATAGGTCACCTTCGCTTTCTCCTGAGCAGCGGTCCAGAGCGCTTGGATCGAATACATCGACGAGCCATCGCCTATCACGCAGACGACAGGACGTTCCGGCTGCGCCAGTTTCACGCCGACCGCGGCAGGCATCGCCCAGCCCAAGCCGCCGCTGGCAGAGGTGTAGTAGCCGCCGGACTGCTGGATGGGGATAAATTCCCGCAGGCAGAGGCTGGAAGAGATGGACTCGTCGACGATGACCGTGTCCGGAGAAAGTTGGCGAGCCAACAGATGCAGCACATAACGCGCGCCCATCTTGGGTTTAAGGCGGGCTGCCTCCGAGCGTCGCTTGGCTTCTTCCGCCGCGCGAGAGGGAACCGGCGCGTTTCGCGCAGAAACTTGCGATGCCAAATTTTCCAGCGCCAAGCGCAAATCGCCGACAAAAGTCGCCGTCGCAGGCGCGCGCGAAGCTTCCATTGGGTCCTCTGTGATATGGAAAACTTGGGCGGTGGCGGGGGTGAACCCTCCCGCGAAGTAGGGATACAATGTGAAGAGCGGCGCGCCCACCACCAGTATCACATCATGCATCATCAACGCTTGGAAGATGCGAGGCGCGGCAGGCAACAGCATCCCTTTGAATAGGGGGTGACTGGTGGGGAATCCTGCGCGTGAGTTGAGCGGCGCAGAAAAGACGGCGCATTTCAATTTTTCTGCCAACGCGACGGCGGCTTCAAATCCGCCTGCGGCATCCACCTGCGCGCCCACGACCATGGCGGGACTTTGCGCTTTGGACAGCGCGTCTGCGACCTGCTCCAAGCCTTGCGGCGCGCTGGGGGGATTTAATTGGCGCAAAACAGGCGTTTCGGCAGGGGCATCCCAAAAATTCATTGGAATCGAGAGAAACACCGGACCGCGAGGCGGAGTCATTGCGAGCAGATAGGCTTGTTCCAAAGCAGGAATCACGTCATCGGGCGTCTTCACTTCATACGACCATTTGGTCACAGGGCGCGCGATGCTGACCAGGTCGCCAGAGAGCAGCGGCTCATGAAACATGTGGCGTGTGTCTTGCTGCCCACAGGTCACAATCAAAGGCGAATTGTTCTTGAGCGCGGTGAACAGGACCCCCATCGCGTTGCCTAAACCGGGCGCGACATGCAGGTTGATGAGAGCAGGAGCGCGGCTGGCTTGCGCGCAGCCATCTGCCATCGCGACAGCAATGCTTTCTTGGAGCGCCAACACATAGCGGCGGTCTTCCGGGAACTGAATCAGCAGGGGCAGCTCGGTGGAGCCGGGATTGCCAAACATATACGCGATATTGCGCATTCTCATCCATTCATAAGCGGCTTCTCTGACATTCATAGCGGTAAAAGGGTCTCCTCGCGCTTTACGGGTTCGCTTTGGAAGGGCAGGTTCCTGCATATTGTGGGCAGGAGTTTGCGCGCCTGTCGCGTAAGAGGTAATCCTATGCAGACGATTCGCAAAGCGATTGTTCCCTTAGCGGGCTTAGGCACACGGCTCTATCCGGTCTCCATCACGACTCCCAAAGGCTTGATGCCGTTTGCTCTGGCAGACGGATCCATTTATGCGGGTCTGGAATTGATTTTGGAGCCGTTGTTTCAATCAGGGATAGAGCAGGCATGTTTGGTGATCGCGCCAGACCAACGGGAACTATACGAGCGTTTTTTTGTGGGCGACCCGGAACGATTCGGAGAGGCGATCCAACGTAAGCCTGCGCTCCATGCGACCCAGCGGCGTCTGCACGCGCTAAGAGAACGAATCATCTACGCGCTTCAGGAAGAGCCGCGCGGCTTGGGGCATGCGGTTTGGCAAGGGCAGGCATTTGCGCAAGGCGAACCTGTGTTGGTGGCTCTGGGCGATCATCTCTACTGGTCTAAGAATGGCGTTCCTTGCGCTCAGCAATTGATTTCCGCCTATGATCGCGCTGGCGCAAGTGTGGTCGGCGCGCACCGAGTTCCTCTTCAAAAAGCTCCTCTCTACGGAATCATTCAAGGCGAGCCTACACAAATACCTTCGCTCTATCGGATCGAGCGCGTTCAAGAAAAACCGACTTTGGAAGAGGCAAGGGATCGTCTCAGGACACCGGGTATTGTCGATGAACACTGCTTAGCGCATTTTGGGTTATTCGCCTTCAGCGCAGGGATTTGGGAAGCATTAGCCACGATTGAACCAGCACATCGGGCAGACCATGGCGAGATGCAACTCACCACCGCTGAACAAGTTCTATTGGAGCGCGAACCGGTATTTGCATTGGAATTGGAGGCGGTTTCGTTGGATTATGGGACGGCGGATGAGTACCGAACCGCGTTTCAGTGGGTCAGCCAGATCCCCCCCCCATGAGGTTTATCCTGTTAACTTTTATGGTATAATTTTTTCGACAGCAACCGGCTGTCGAGAGGAGAGATACAATGCGAAATGTTTATGCTTTGTTGGCTGCCGCAGCGCTGTTTGTAGGCGCGCAGGCACAGACCCTTTACGAAACAAGCTTCGAGAACCCGCCATTTAATGCAGGCGGCTCCACAAATGGAATCGAGTCATGGGCTAATGGTTCCGGCACCGGAGTCAGCCATACCGTTTCCAACGAGCTTGCCCGCACGGGTGACCAGAGTATCAAATGGGATAACTCGGGAGCGTCCAACTCGTTCTACTCCATTCGTCGCGTGCTGAACTGGCAGGCGTCGGATCAAAACAAGTTAGTTGCCACCATTTATGTGTGGATTTCCAGCGCGAATCAGTTAAACCGCCTCTACGGTTTGTACCTGACGAGTTCTGATACCGGTACTTTGGGCAGCACGATTCTTGGGTTGACCATTTCTGGCAACGGCACGGTACGCGCAGGAACGACCTGGGCTTCTACCTACACCGGCGCAGGGATTGGTCAAGCCAACGCAGGCACCTTCGCGGATCGCTGGCTGAAGATTGAGCTGACGCACGACCGGGAATCGGGTGCGGCGACTGCCAAAATTTCTGGTTTCTCCGACAGCTCTGAGTTCACAGCGAACCTCGCGCAAGCAACGGTTCCGAGAAATGTAAATATCGGCACGGACTATTTTACAACCACGGACCGCGCGGGTGTGGGCTACTTCGATGATCTGAAAATCGAAGCGGTTCCCGGCACGCCGTTTGAAGGCTGGGATGAGACTACAAATGGCGGCGGCGATGCGGGCAATCTGCCTGAGTCTGCGCAGAAAATAACTGCTGTAGATTCCGATCCTTGTGAGACGCCTGTGATCCGTGTGCGCGGAGACCATGCGGCGAGTGACGTTGATATGTACGTCATCTGCGTCACCGATCCGGCAGCATTTGTCGCTACTACAGTCGGTTCCACGACTTGGGATACCCAACTTTGGTTGTTCCGATGTGATGGGACAGGAGTCGTCTTTAATGATGATGTGGTGGGCGGAACAACGCTCCAATCGCGCATCGATAACTCCTCCAACTGTATCACCGAGGCGGGCATTTATCTGTTGGCGATCAGCCGGTACAATCAGGATCCGCTTGATTCAAGCGGCGCATTGCTGTGGGCAGATTCAACCGTTCGCAATGTGCGATGCGCGGATGGTCCTGGCGCGGCGAACCCGGTGGCTTCTTGGAATAACACTTCTGCAGCAGGCGGGCGCTACGTCATTAGTTTGACCGGCGCGTTCTATGTCAGCGAGCTGGGCTGCGATGAAGACCCCTGCAACCTGCCAGGCGACGCGAACGATGATGGTGTCGTCAACGATGAAGACTTACTCATCGTACTGTTCAACTTCGGCAGCTTTGGTCTTAATGTGCCGGGTGACGTCAATAACGATGGTTTCGTTAATGACGACGATCTGCTGATAGTGCTGTTCAACTTTGGCGCTGAATGTTAAATGAAGTTTACTCTGGCTCTCTCCCAAACGGGGGGAGCCTTCTTCTCTTTTTTGACCTGAGTCACCCTTCCACATCACTCTTGTACCCTTTGCGCTCTTTCCTGAACCATGCAAACGCGCTTTGTCATCATCCTCGCGAAAGCGGGGAACGCGGGAGTCCAGTCATAAAAAGCAGACCATTTCGCTTCGCTCAAGGTGACAGCCTTGTAGGGTCAGACCTATGTGTCTGACCAATTTCGGGCGCACATGCAGGCGCGCCCCAAAAAAATTGCCGAGCATAGCAGGTGAAACTGTTTTTGTGAGAGAAAAATATGACACATGGGTTGCGAGGAATAGTTTGGAGCGGGCGGCGGGAATCGGACCCGCGTAGCCAGCTTGGAAGGCTGGAGCTTTACCACTAAGCTACGCCCGCGCGAGAAATATTATACCCCATTCAGCGCAAATTCTAATGCCGTGATGCGGGCGGCTAATCCATGCTGAACCTGTTTCAGAATCAGCGACTGCGCGCTGTTTGCCGTTTCATCGTCGATCTCTACTCCACGATTGATGGGACCTGGATGTAGAATCAGGCAGTCGGGGTTGGCATAGCGGAGATTGCTGGCATTGATTTGATAGTCCCGCACATACGCGCCTAATCCGGGCAGCAATCCGCCTTCCATCCGTTCATTTTGCATGCGCAGAGTCATCACTGCGTCTGCGCCCTCTAACGCTTCAGACAGACAAGAGGTGGTTTTGACACCCGCAAAGGAAGGCGGCAATAGGGTGGGTGGCGCGCAAAGCCAAACTTCCATGCCTGCCTGCGTTAAAGACCAGACATTGGATCGCGCCACCCGACTGTGCGCCACATCGCCCACAATGGCGATTTTACGTCCTTTCAAATCGCCCCACGCTAACTGCAACGTGAGGCGGTCCGTCAACGCTTGGGTGGGGTGTTCATGGGAACCGTCACCCGCGTTAAGCACAGGCACGGAGGCATAATGCGCTGCTACTTCCGACGCGCCTTCTCGTGGATGACGAATGACCAGCGCGTCCATGCCTTCGCTGCAGAGCGTTTGCACCGTATCGCGAATAGACTCGCCTTTCACAATGCTGCTGCTTTGCGCGTTGATGGTAATGGGGTGAAGTCCCAAATGGTGGGCAGCGCTTTCAAAAGCGACTCGCGTTCGAGTGCTGGGTTCATAGAAGAGCAGGGCGATGGTTTTACCGGCGAAAACGGGTGAAGAAGCAAAAGTGTGGTTTTGCAGAGCATGATGGACATGTTCGGCGCGCAAAATTAGAGCGGGAAAGGCGTCATCGCGCGCGCTCAACAGGTGTGGCATTAATCGTTGCCTCCTCCAGCGCCTTTCGCTTTCATCACGACAACTTCATCTTCGCCTTCTAACTCTGCCAAGCGCACCATCACAAATTCGGCGCGGCTGGTGGGCAGGTTTTTGCCGACGTAATCGGCGCGTATCGGCACTTCCCGGTGTCCCCGGTCGATCAGAACGGCTAACTGCACACTGGCGGGACGCCCATGCTGAACCAGCGCGTCTAAGGCGGCGCGTACGGTGCGCCCCGTGAAAATTACTTCGTCCACTAAAATCACGCGCTTGTCATTGAGGTCAAAGGGAATGTCGGATTGACTGCGGGTGAGCAGCGTTTGGCGGGGACCGCGGTCGTCCCGGTGAGGGGTAATGTCGACGCTGCCGTAGGGAATGGCGCAGCCTTCGATTTTGGAAAGCAAGAACGCGAGCCGTTTGCCAACGGGAACCCCGCGTTTTAAGATTCCCAGTACGACTAAGTCTTTTGCGCCTTTGTTTCGCTCCAAGATTTCATGCGCGATGCGCGTGATCGCGCGGCGCATATCCTCTGAGTCCATCACCATAATTTCTTGTCTTTCCGCCATCACAGGAATTATACCTGTTGGGTAGTAGGCAAGTGAACTCTCCACTTAATCTGAGGAGGATTCAGGCAAATGCCGGCTTTTTACGTCCTTTATCATTTGCTCAATAGTTGTGATTAGAATAGGAATTTTATTTTTTTGCGACATCAAAGATGATTCTCTTCTCCAAGAGAAAATACTCGTGGCTCAAAATATCCCTCATGCCTTTTGCGCCCTTCCAATCGACCTTTGGATACTCCTCGAAGAATTCGGGACTGACTTGTTTATCTAACTTTTTCAAATATTCTCCGATGACAATAATCATCATGCCCGTCGCGTCTAAACGCAAAAGACCTTCATCAGAGTTGACATAATCTTCCGGCGTAAGAATTGTTTCTGCACGCTGCCTGATTCTTTCAGCAGCCTCGTGAATCTGAGAGAGTAATTCAAGAACGACTTCAGGGTCACGCATAGAGAGTATCTCGCTGCAGGCGTTTTTTGAACAGGGGGCGCAAGTCTTGATGCTTTCGTACAAGGTCAACAGGGTTGCCAAGAATTGCTTGAAGCTCTTCACGAAGTCGGGAGAGTTTGTAAATGTCTGGATGCTCCATCTCTATCACGATGTCGATATCGCTGTCCTCATGCTGCTCATTGCGGGCTACTGAGCCGAACATGCCAATAGCGGTTAGCCCGTACTTCTCAAAAAGCCGTGCTTTTTCACTGCGTAAAACTTCTAAAACATGTTCACGAGTTATCATTCTAATGAATTATACCCTTTCTATTCCGCCGGTGGATAAAGAGAATGATTCTCTTCGGGAATGCGCCAGGGATGGGTTGGGTGATAATGATTCCACACCGCGCGCGAGAGGGCTTTGATGGCTAACTGCCCTTCGTTGTCAGGTGTCCAGCGGGTGTCTAAGGCTTCTTTGGTGAAAGTAGCCAGCATGTAGGGTCCCGAAGGCGAGAAGACAATTCCCACATCTGCGCGGGTTTGATTGATGGAACCTGATTTGCTGCAGACGGTGACCTCAGGGGGACATTGCGCGGCGATGAGATCATCGTAAAACTGGTGGCTTAAGATTCGGAGCATCTCGTCGCAAGCGGCGGGCGTTCCAGCCTTTCCCACCCGAATCGCGTTGAGCAGGGTCACCATATCGTTGGGCGTGGTCATACCCAACCCCCACTGGTTGCAGAGCGCGACCAACTCTGCGTCCTCATCCGGTCTCAAGGCAAGCAGACGGGTCTCTTTGGTTCCTTGCCGGAAAAGCCAGTCGTTGATGTTGACCGTTCCCAGCTTGCGCGCAAGCATGATAGTGGCGGTGTTATCGCTCACAGTGATCATCAGGTGGATCAGCTCTTTGACGCTGACTTCCGACCCCGCGCGATAAAACTGCAGCAGCCCAGAGCCGCCCCGCAGATCACGCAGGGTGACGGGCAAGGTTTCGTAATAGCCGAGTCTGCCTGCCATGATCTCTTCGAAGGCTTTGCCCATCACTGCGACTTTGATCGTGCTGGCGGTGGGGAAAATTTCGTCGCCCAATAGATCAATTCGTTCCTCAAAAGTGGCATGGGTGAGACTGTAGCCCATGACTCCATTGAACTGCAAGCAGATCGCATCCAATTCATCTTTTAACGCTGAGAGAGGTTTCATAGGATAGCGTTCTGTTCGACGCGCGCGGTGGAGTTCCCTGCAGAGTCAGACCTGTCATCGGGTATCCTTTTGACCTATGAGTCAACCACTTTTTCGTAAGGTTTTAATCGCGAACCGGGGCGAGATCGCGCGCCGAATCATGGCAGCTTGCCGCGAGATGGGCATATCAACGGTCGCGGTCTACTCCGAAGCGGACCGGTATGCGCCCTTTGTTTGGGAGGCGGACGAAGCTTATCTGCTGGGACCTGCGCCTGCCGCGCAAAGTTATCTTAAAATGGAGAAGGTGATTGAGGTCGCGAAGCAGGCGGGCGCGGAAGCGATTCATCCCGGGTATGGTTTTCTGGCGGAGAATGCCTCTTTTGCGCGGGCATGTGAGGCGGCGGGGATTGTGTTCATCGGTCCTTCAGCGGAGGTCCTTCAGCGCTTGGGCGATAAAGGCGAGGCGAAACGACTGGCAATAAGCGCGAATGTACCCATCGTGCCAGGCTATATGCCGGAAGGCGATGTTTCCTCCGAACAGTTGCTGGAAGAAGCGCGCAAAATCGGGTTCCCTGTGTTGTTGAAAGCGGTGGCTGGCGGCGGTGGAAAGGGCATGCGCGCGGTTTGGGACGAGTCAGAATTTTTGGGCGCATGTGAAAGCGCAGCGCGCGAGGCGAAAAGCGCGTTTGGCGATGACCGCTTGATGATCGAGCGATACGTGCAACGACCGCGCCATATCGAGGTTCAAATTTTGGGCGATACGCGCGGAAACTTGATTCACCTTTTTGAGCGGGAATGTTCGGTGCAGCGCAGGCATCAAAAGATTGTGGAAGAAAGTCCTTCGCCTGCCTTGACCCCCGCATTGCGCGAGCAAATCTGCGCGGCAGCGGTGAGGTTGACGAAGGCAGCGGGATATACGAACGCGGGAACAGTGGAGTTCTTGTTGGAGACTCCCCCCAATGAAGAAGCGCGCTTCTACTTCTTGGAAGTGAATACCCGCTTGCAAGTTGAGCATCCGGTGACGGAATGGGTGACAGGAATCGACTTGGCGCAGTGGCAAATTCGAATTGCGGCAGGGCAGCCTTTAACCCTGTGTCAAGAGGATGTGCAGGCGCGGGGACATGCGATTGAGGCGCGTTTGTGCGCTGAAGACCCTGCCCAAGACTTCCTGCCTGCGACGGGACCCGTCACGCATTGGCGCGCGCCTGCGTTGCCGGGATGGCGGGTCGATGCGGGTGTGGAGAGCGGCTCAGAGATTTCTCCTTACTACGACTCGATGTTGGCGAAGGTGATTGCCTACGCGGCAGATCGCGAAAGCGCGCTGAACCGCATGTGTCATGGGTTATCAAGCATGGAAGTGGCGGGCATCAAAACGAATCTTGCCTTTTTGAGGGAGTTGATATCCCATCCCGCGTTTAGGGCAGGTGATCTGCATACGGGTTTTTTGGAAGAGCATGCGGAGATTCTGAAACCGGAAAAGAGCGCGCCTCCCGAAGAGGTTTTGCTTGCGCTGGCAGCCGCAGAAACGCTGCCTCGGCAGGAGAGTTTTGGGGCGACAACCAACGGCTCAGACAGCGATTATTCCCTGCCTTGGCGCGCTTTAGCAGGTTGGCGGTTGGGCGATATGGGGGGAACCAGCAGATGAGAATTCTGTTCTTGGGCGATATTGTGGGTAAGCCGGGGCGTCATGGGGTTCGGGACCTCCTGCCAGAATGGAAAACGCGCTATGCGCCGGATGTGGTGATCGCGAATGGCGAAAACGCGGCGGGCGGGGTGGGGATTACGCCCGACATCGCGAATGAACTGTTCCGCTATGGGATCGAGATCATCACGCTGGGCAACCATGTATGGGGCAAGAAAGAGATTTATCCTGCGCTGGAGAGCGATCCGCGTTTGCTGCGTCCCGCTAATTACGCGCCTGGCGTGCCGGGCAAGGGATGGGGCATGTTTCAAGTGTTGGATAAGCCGCTGGCGGTGATGGCGCTGGCGGGGCGTGTCTTTATGGAGCCTGCCGACTGCCCCTTCCGGGTCTTCGATGCATTGCGCCCAGAAATTGAGACGCCGTTTCTGTTTGTCGATTTTCATGGCGAGGCGACTTCCGAAAAGATGGCGTTTAGCTTGCACGTTGACGGGCGCGCCAGCGCGGTTATCGGCACGCATACACATACGCAAACCGCCGATGAGCGCATTTTGCCGGGCGGAACCGCGTTTCTGTCTGATGTGGGGATGTGCGGTCCTTACGACTCGGTGATTGGGATGGATCCCGACATCATTGTGCCGCGCTTCTTAACGCAGTTGCCTTCGAAGTTTGAAGTGGCAAAAAGCGATCCGGTGGTGTGCGGGGTGTTGTTGGATTTGGATCGTCAGACAGGCAGGGCATTGTCTATCGAGCGTTTGCAACATCGCCCTTGAACCTCACAAAAACCACTTCAGGTACATTCGAATGGCGGTGTAGATCATCACCCCAGCAAAAATGAACCGCAGCGCGCGTGTGGGGACGCGCATGCCCATCACCGCGCCGATTTTTGCGCCTACCATCACTCCCAACACGCACGGCACAACCAGGTCAGGAATGATCGCGCCCTCTGCCAAATAGATCAGCGCGCTGATGGCAGCGGTTGCGCCAATGAGAAAACCGCTGGTGCCGATGGCTGCGCGGAGCGGGTAACCCAATGTCCCGTTGATGAGCGGGACCTGGATGAGTCCGCCGCCCACCCCCAATAGCGCAGAGATGATCCCGCTGAGTATGGAGACCCCATAGACGATGGGGCGTTTGTGATAGGGGATTTCTGACGAACTGGGCGCGGGCGTTGAAGCCGCTGACTCTTTGGCGGGTTTCGCGGCGCGGATCATTTGGAACAGCACATAGAAGATGAGAATAATAAACAGCGCGGCAACCATTTTTTCGGAGATGCGCGTTCCAAGTACTCCGCCCAGAATCGCGCCCAAAACCATGGGAATCAACAGACGCGCGCCCAGATTGACGTTCGTTAGTCCTGCCCGCAAGTAGGTTTGGACGCCGACGCAGGAAGTGGCAACGATGCTGACCAAGCTGGCGGCGATGGCAGCGGTCAGTTCCACGTGAAAGAGCAGGGTCATGGCAGGCACAAGGATGATCCCACCTCCCAAGCCCAGCATCGCGCCGAACGCTCCCGCGCCCACCGACACAAGAAAGAGCCCCAACGGTTCCCAGTTCATGGCACGCTTGTACTGTTCGCGAAGGGGACGGGTATTCCTTTCTTTAGAAATGGGTATACTTGAAGAGGGGAAGATTGCATGAAAACAATTCCAGCAGAAAAAGCCAAAGCCACTTTGGATCATCTCTTAAAAGAGGTTGCTTCTTCACATGAGCCTATTCAGATTACAGGTGAGCCTGTGAATGGGGTCTTAGTTTCGGAAGAGGATTGGCGGTCTATTCAAGAGACACTTTACCTTTTGTCTGTGCCGGGTATGCGTAAGTCTATTCAAGAGGGGTTGAAGACGCCCGTTGAGGAGTGTGCACAGGAACTAACATGGTGAAATGGCAGTTAGTTTTTACAAAACAAGCCCAAAAAGATGCTAAAAAACTGAGCGCAGCAGGACTGAAACAAAAGGCAGAGGTGATCCTAACGATTTTGAATGAAAACCCTTATCAGAACCCGC
>JAHCHP010000022.1 GCA_026129765.1 Fimbriimonadia bacterium
CTACCAGTCTGTTTTTTGACTCGAAGTCGGCTGCCAAAAAGACCTTTATGCAGTCGGCTTGAACCTCGACGGCGTCCACGACAGCAGTCATACATTCTCGCTTTTCCTGTAGAGACATCGCTTCCCATAGACTTGACCACCGTCTTAACCCTTTGCGAAAGGTGTTTAACTGCTTGCAGAGGTCTTCTTTATCCATGACCTGGACTTCACGCGATAAGCGGGCGCGCTCACGCTGTAAGGTGTCTAAACGTTGCGATAGTTCAGGTACATCTACCCCACTGGAGTAAAGATCAAGTAACCGTTCAATCTCAGAGGTCAACCTTTCAACTTTCAAGCGCGTTTCTTCGGTATTTTGAGTGTAGGCTTGAAGTAGCATCGACTCGGCAAATTCATCTTGCGTTGCAATGAAGCCAATCACTTCCCAAATTCGCTTGTGCAACTGTTTGAGATTGATCCTTCTTCTTTTACAAGGGGATTTACGGGGATGAGAATAATAGCGAACAATTCCCGAATGAGGAATCACATAATAAGGCGTCATTGCGCTTCCACATTCTGCGCAAAAGATGACTCCACGCAACAGGTATTCAGCACTGCCATCCTCGCGGGCGCGCCTGTGTCTCTTGCGAGGCAATAACCTTTGTACCATCTCAAAAGTGTTGGTATCCACGAGTGCAGGAAACTTTTGTTCAGCAATCAATTCTTTACATATACAGAAGTCTCCCGTATAGAGCCGATTCGTGAGTATGCTCTTAAGGTAATCGGTTCGCAATTCAGCATTGCCCCTCGCACGCAATACTGCCTTATACACGGGATTGTCATTGATTTCTTGCACGATTTGCGAAAGGCAAGCGGTTTGCACAAAGCGTTCAAAAGCAAATCGCACTATTTCCGCTTGGTCAGGAATCACCTCTAAATGTTTGTTTACGACTCGGTAGCCGAAAGGGGGACGACCCATGATCCAGCGACCTTGAAGACCTTCTGAGCGAATCTTATCGCGAACGCGCTCTGCGGTCATTTCCCGTTCTTGTTGCGCAAAGACGGCTAACATATTGCGCATGAACCGTCCATTCGATGTAGAGGTATCAAATTGATCTTTTACGCTGATGAAATCCACTTCCTTCTCGCTCAGAGTCGCCTCCAATTGGAAGAAATCCTTCAAAGAACGGCTGAACCGATCCAACTTGTAAACAATCACTGCTTGAATTTCTCTTTCAGCCACTTTCTTCAACAGCCGTTGCAAGCCCTCACGCTTAGTATCCTTCGCGCTGGCAACATCATGAATGATTTCCAGTTCACTATCGGGATAATGTAAAGCGCAATAACGCCGAATAAACTGCTCTTGCGACTCAAGAGTATTGAAGTCACTTCGTGAAGATTGTTCTTCGGTAGAGCAACGACAATACCCAACGACCTTTCGCACCGAATGATGATTCGCCTGTTTCATTTTCTAATGCCTCCTAAATTGCCTTTATTTGCCCTCAAATGGGCTTCTGTGGCGTTCCAATTGTTTCTATGACTAAAATCACTATTCCAATAAAAGAAACGCGCTTTCCGGGCTTTTGTGAAAGCCTTCTCTTGTTCTAATGATTCGCCATCTTGCCCCTGTTTCCTTGCTTTTTTTTGCGATCTTACCTCTAAAGCATTTTAGCAGTTTCTTCAGGGATTTCCAGAATCTTCATAACGCAAGTGGTCATAGGAGCGTCCTTTCTTTCCAATGAAAGAGCAGCGTCTAAAAGAGCGCAGGCAGCCCTGACTCTGGCGTTTGCAGGTGTGTTTGAATCGCATGCTATTTGTGAGAGTATCTGAATGGCAAGTGGAACTGACGCTTGCAAATGACCGATGGCAAACTGCAATACCTGTTGTCGAATCGCGTCATATTGATCTTTGAATTCGGATTGGTTCATCCAACGGTACAAAGTACGTTCAGGTACGCCACAAGCCTTTGAAGCCTGCCGTATGGTAGGATGTTCCAATAAGGCATATATTGCCTTCTGTTGCTTCAGGATTTGAAGTTTCTCTGCCATAATGTGCCACCTGTCCCCTATGTTTTATTTACGCCTTTCCATCTGGATAGATAGTCAAGAATGCGCGTAAAGCGCGTTCATGCTCATCGGTTTTGTTCGTCAAAAACAGTTCCCAATTCGTTATGGTATGCCCTTGCTTGTATTCCAAAGTAGGATACCTGTGCTTGGCTGCCAAGAATCTGAGGTATTCTGTTTCGCTCCAGTCTTCAGGAATATCAGAATCATCAATCATAGGTAAGCGATTCTCTAATTCATCATTATCATTTTCATCATCAGAGAGCCGAAGATACTCACTTTCATCGAAGATCGTCACATTCTGTATTTGAGTATCTTCGGGAATCTTGAGTATCTTCGATGATCCTTTCTCTGTTTCATCATCATCAGAGAGCCGAAGATACTCACTTTCATCGAAGATCGTCACATTCTGTATTTGAGTATCTTCGGGAATCTTGAGTATCTTCGATGATCCTTTCTCTGTTTCATCATCATCAGAGAGAGGTAATCCCCAAAGCCAAGTTCCTTTCATACCCCCTTTTTGGCTCTCTATTTTGAGCCTTCTTTTTGCCCTTTCAAGGGTACTCTTGCTTATTCCAAGTTTTTTGGCTTCAATTAGAATCTCCTTTGAAGGGCGTCCCCCATCGGCTAAAATCGACTCTAAGAACTCAATGGCTTCACTCATCGAAGTTCCTTCTTCTTTGCCGAATAAGTCACGAGTATTCAAGTCTACCGCTCCTATCCACTCAAAGTGTCCATTATGAACTGTGTAAGCCAACGACTGCCCCTTCTTTTCATTATTGCTTTTAGCATGGGTTAAGATGACTTTCCCTTGCTCGTTGGGATGTTCGGCTACCAGCAGCATTGAACGCGCTGCTGCTGGTATGTCCAGGCTTCCAGAGACGCGGTAGAGAGCATTGCTGCTTTGATTCTTGTTCAAGTGGGCAATTATCAGAATCGCACAGTCATGCCGTTCAGCAAGTTCACTAAGACGCTTAGATATAGCGCGCATGTGGGGGGCAGCATTGGAGTTTAACTTCGCATGAATGAACGCTGCATATGGATCGATGATACAGAGGGTAGGATTGAGTTTCTCCAAGTCGTATTCTAATTGCTCTAAGCCTCGTTCGTAATCCCCTGTACCTCTTAATTCAGAAGGGGTAAAGGAAAGCAAGTTCTGTTGAAGATGTATCCTACCGATGTTGGCTCCCATAGCGTCAAGACGCGGGCGAATGGTATCACTCGCTCCATCTTCTGCGCTCCACAGAAGAACGGTTCCCGGTTTGGACAATTTCAACCCGAATTCGCCAATCCCACGACTGACAGAAGCAGCCAACTTTAACGAAAGGAACGACTTTCCAACGCCCGGATCGCCTACAAGAAGAGTGATTTTCCCGATGGGAATATAAGGCATCCAAAGCCACTGAATCGGTTCCGGTTTAACGTCTTTTAAGCAAATGGTTTCGGAATAGGCAAACGCCTCTTGATCTGTCTCATTCGCCCCCACTGCGATTGTTGACAGTGGAACACGCTTCACTGTCTTCATGGTTTGAAGGAAGGCGTCTTGTTGCCCTTCACATTTCAACCAAAGTTCCGAAACATCTTTACCTTGATCCTTGCCATCTGGTTGCCATACTTCCACTTGTTCCCGTAGATCAGCAGGGCAGGTGTTGCGAATCGCCCGAATTAAGGCTTTTCCCCCTTGATCAGGTTCCATCCAGACACGAATCTTGTTATAAGGGGCTACAAATTGCCAATACTCGCTTCTCCAATGGTTCCCGCCGGGTATGCCAAGCGCAGGGTAGTCGATATACCACAAGGTGAGGGCGTCTGATTCTCCTTCTACAAGGAACAGAGACCGGCTTTGTTGAGGCAATCGCCATAAACCGTAAGGGGCGGTTTGTTTCCCTTTCGGTTGGCGGTATCCCCCTGCCTCAAGGCTGATTCTGTACCTTTCAAAAAGAAAGTTGTTGTAGGAGTCACGATATTCAAAGACCAGTGCAGGATTCCCACTAAAACTGCCTTCTCTGATTCCTTGACCGCGCAGGAAATCAACGGGCAACCGTTTCGCCTTCGCGAAGGAATCAAGCGTTATTGGGCTTGGCTTAAGATGGGTGGCTGTACCCTTTTCAGGATAGAGGTCTTTAAGCGTCAAGCCCAATGCCTTCATAATGGCTTCTGGAAGGCAGCCTGCGAAGCATTTTATCAGGATGGTTCCGTTTTGCCCTTCCGAAATGCTTAGGCTGGGAGTCTTATCCTCATGTGCCGGGCAACGTGCCATCCATCCCTGTCCTGTCGTTTTTACCGAATGAAGACGATTCAGAAACCTTTGTGTATTAGGATTGGGGTATACTTTCATTGCAATCTCCTTGCGAGGTTGTGGCTAAATTGCCTTGTTCGCCTGCCCCCATCGCCTGTGGGGCAGGCGTTCCTACTTCTAAACGCTCTTGCACCTGATTCACGATCTCAATGAGCCGACGCCATCCACGCGCTGCATGTGGCGCGGGAACTCGTGTAGCGTGAACGTCAAGGGAACGGGGACGGTAAGCCATTTACTGGTTTGCCTCCAAACTCAGTATCTTCTCTACCTCTTCAGGTTTGCAGTGAAGCACCTGTGCTAATCGTTTGCGCTCGTTAGGGCGAGGTGTAATCCACCCGTGACGTAATCCAACGATTCTTGAAATCGGAATATCAGCCTTCACCGCGACTTCTAATCCAGTCATTTCTTTGTTTTGAGTGTTCATGATAGGTTGAGTGTTCATGATAGGTATAGAATACTTGCTAACAAATTGAGGTAAAATTGGTGGCATGAGTGAATTAAGCGCGAAGCAGGAAATATGGCAGGAACTTAAAGAAAGGGGACTATCGCCTGATGACTTGCCCGACTGGTGGGGGTTGGTTATTGAACAATTTGGGAATGACTTTGATAAGGAATCAATTGATGACGCTATTGAATACTTGATTCCAATACTGGAACGGTTAAAACGAACTTATAAGTCAACAATTGCTATCCTTCCTTCTCCATCTCAGTCTTCCCTTAAGAAAATAGTAGAAGACCAAGCCCTTATGACTGCCCTAAAAGCCAACTTAGACGAATCATTTGAAGGAATCGAGGTAGGAATCGATGCCAGTAATCGGTATGTTTTGAGGTTCCATTCCAGTATTAGCCGAAGAGCCTTGAAGGAATTGATTGATAATCTTCCGCTTGGACGCCTCAATATGAAACTTCGCGCCTTATGGGAATTCGTTCATGCACATGGGGTAACTAAGGTCACGGAATGGGAAGAGATTAGAGACAGCGAAACGGATGAGGTTTACTATGACCCTCTTAAAAGTCGTTTCTGTTGGGTAGCCACCTTGAAAAAGTGGAATGAATTTGCGCCGGAAAAGTGGCAGTATCACGGCAAGAATCCTCGCGCTCAGTTCCAGATGGAATTTCAACGCGCCGAACAGGTTATGAAAGAAGGGGGACGGTTCAAGGGGAAATGGAAAAGAGCAGGAATAAGTTCGAATCGTCTGATGTTGGAAGGCATAGAAAAAGCAAAGGAAGACACAGAAGAAGCAAAAAGTTAAGGGCATGCTCATTGATTGAGCATGCCCTGATGATTCTCACTTCAGATATATCGTTATTTCACTGCCATCGAGGGGGGCAACCGCGATCAGCCGAAGGCTTTGGGTATGATTCGATATGGTTGGCTTGAGGTCTACCAGTCTGTTTTTTGACTCTGACTACACAATCCCAACCCGCAGCAAGTCTTTCAAAGTTACGATCCCTATTGGTCTGCCCTCTTCATCCAAAACCGGCATATCGCCGATTTTCACCGGCAGACTTTGAAAGGTTTGCAATACCTCATACGCGAGCGGATTCCCAGACAAAGTGAACGGCGATTGGTTGAACGCGCTGCCAACAGGCAAATTCAAAGCAGTTTCGTCCGCCAGCAGACGGCGGCGAATGTCGCCATCGGTCAACAACCCCAGCAGTTTTCCTTCATTATCCACAACACATGCCGCGCCTGCGCCCGCCTTCGTGATAGCAAATAACGCATCGCGCAAACGCGAGTCATGCCGGACAATCGCCAAAGAATCGCCGGACCTCATCACGTCGCTGAGCCTCAGCAGCAATCGCTTGCCCAACGCGCCCGCAGGGTGATTCAGCGCAAAATCGTCAGGAGTGAAACCGCGCGCGGTCATGACCGCCAATGCCAGCGCATCGCCGAAAGCCAACATCGCGGTCGTGCTGGCAGTCGGCGCGAGATTATGAGGGCAGGCTTCCCGCTCGACCGACACATCCAAAATCACATCTGCCATTTGCCCTAAGCTGGAATCGCGCCTGCCGGTCATCGCGATCAGAGGCGCGTTCAACCGCTTCAAAGCGGGCAGCACCCCCAGAATTTCGTCGCTTTCACCGCTGTAGGAAAGCAGCATCGCCACATCGGACGAGGTTACGGTTCCCAAATCGCCATGAACCGCTTCCGCAGGGTGCAAGAACAAGGCAGGCGTTCCCGTGCTGCTGAAAGTGCCGGTCAGTTTGCGCGCAATCGCGCCCGATTTCCCGACCCCGCTAATGATCAATTTACCGGGACATTGAATCAACAGCGAAATCGCGCTCTCAAACTCTTCGTTCAGGCGTTCGCTTAGACGGGCAACCGCGTCTGCCTCCGTTTTCAGCACATCCTGCGCGATGGCTAACGGGGTCATTTTCTCAGAAGGGACTGAATAGGTCATAGGTCTATGGGAAAATAGCTCTTTTCCTCCCCTAACATGATACCCGTCCCAACGAGAACCGGGGTTGGATTAGGTACTCTTATAGACGTGGAAAACGGTAAATCCCCTCAAGAATCGGCAGTTACATTGACGCAAATGATGCATCCAGAACATGCCAATCCGCTCGGCAATGTTCATGGAGGCTGGATATTGAAACTGATTGATGAAGCGGGCGGTATCGCGGCGGCTCGTCATGCTCGGCTGCCTGCAGTAACCGCAGAGATCGATACCGTCAGTTTTCGGGAAGCGGTGCATGTCGGCAATCTGGTACATGTAAATGCGAAATTGATTCGTTCATGGCGCACCTCGATGGAAGCGGAGGTGATTGTGGAAGCGGAGGACTTGCTGAGCGGCGAGCGGCGCGTGACCTCTGTCGCCTATCTGGTGTTTGTCGCTTTAGATTTCAACGGCAAACCAACCCCAGTCGTTCCCGTGATACCCGAAACGCCAGAAGAGAAGTTGAAATGGGAACAGGCAGACAAACGGCGGCAAGAACGTTTGGCGCGCCGAGAACAAGAACGCGCGAACCTATCGCTCCAACACTAACGACAAACCGACCTGAAAGTCGGAGGGCGCTTTTCGCCAAAACAGCGTGGGTTCTAAACAGTGCTGGCGAAGCGCCAATTCCACCTGCGCATCGTACAGCTGGCGGCGATTCAAATCATAGCGCAGCAAAAACCCGAACCGAAAATTGCCGACCCGATCCTCAAAACGCAGCATCGCCTCTTGCAGCGTGATGAGGTCGTCTGCCAGATAAAGCGCGATTCCCGAACGGTATCCCCGCGCATAGCCCAGCGACACCCTGCGGTCTGGCGTCGGCTGCCACTGAAAGGCGATCTGCACGCGCAGCCAGCCAAAATGATCGCTGCCTTGATAAAGATAACCTGCGCCGGAGGCATGCGCATACCAGCGTGTCGGGCGGTTGGAAGGCGTGAGGGGTTGGAACCAATCGGCTTGATAAGACAAACGGTCACGGGCAGGCAGTTTTGCGCCTTGACGATGTTCCTGCAAACGTCCCGCCTTGAGAAACAGGGTTCCCGCGCCTTGCCCTGCCTCTATCTGCTGTCCCCAGCCCAGTTCCCACAGCCGGTCGACGAACAAATCCCGCTCAGAACGCCCCAGCAAAGGAATCCCAGTCGAACGATTGAGACTGATCACCGAAAAAGGTTCGCGCGTTTGCATGGCATCTGAAGAAGTGATATCGGACCGCAAATTCTGAAGAGGATTTACCAAAAAACGCCCCTGCTCGTCCTCAGCGGAAGGCGGCAGCGCGGAACCCGCCAGGTTATAAGCAACTCGCGTCTGAAATTGCGGGCGGTCACGCAGATAGGTCACATTCTCCAATTGAAGTTCTATCCGGGGTGGCACAGGCAGTTCGATGCCCCATCGAAAGCCCAGTCCTGATTGGGCATTGTAAACCGGAAAGGGCAGGCTCAATTCATCCCGTTTCTGTTTCAGGCGAGTCCGCAGGAACGGTAAACTGAGAAAGTTTTTTCCGCCTAATTGCAGCCGCACATTGCGCGCGAACAGGCGATCCGCATTGGAAAGCGAGACCCGGTCTGCCAAAATCAAGTAGTGCGGATTTTCGCTGTCGCAGGCGGTCAAGCGTACATTCTGCGTTTGAAAAGTCTGCAGGTTCCCTTCTAAGCGGTCTGCCCATAGTCGCAGCGGTCCTATCTCTAAATAGGCATGGTTAAACCATCCACCTGCTCCCTCATTGCTGTAGTTATACTCAAATCCCTCGCCTTGAAGCGAACCCTCTGGCGCGCTCAACCGCATCGCGCTGTCGCTCCATATCAACTGCTGTTCAGTATCGATCCAGAGCGATTCGGTCCGAACCGTCCGTTCGCCCAACCTGATCAAGACCTTCTGGCTGGCTTCGATCAGAAAACCTTGTTCCGACTTTCGGACAATCCGTTTGACTCCCGAAAAAAGGCTGATGGGTTGATCCGTGAGGGGAATTTGCAAAGGTTCTTGAGCGCATGCAATTATCATGCCCCATGCGAGTATCGCGTATACTGCTTTTAAGTGGACTCCACCAAGAATCATCCGTTCTCTATAGCTGAACCCGAAAACAAATCGCGCCAAGTCGTCATTCCCGCGAACGCGGGAATCCATAATGAACAGAAGCACTCGAAAGACTTCATTGTAAAGCGCATAAACGAATGAATTCATACGGGTTTTACTTACCACCGTTTCGCCTCTTCCGATACCCTGCGCTGGATGTCGCGCAGCGCCTGTTCTGGGCTTTTGCTGCCGCTGGTCAAATAATCCTCCAGCGTGGTCAATTCGTTCATATAAAGCGTGGCGACAGGGGAAGTGGGGAAAAAAGCCACATTCGGGCTGTCCACTAAATCCAAGAATTTAGAGTACCCTTGTTTCCATACCTCCTCCGCGTTTTGGGGCGTTCTAAGCCGGGGATTTTGCAAGACCCGCCGGATATTGGGCATTCCGTGCATGGTGTCCGCAAAGAGAATTTGCGCTTCTTCAGACTGCATCCACACGAAGAAATCCCAAGCCTCGCGAGGATGTTTCGACTCTCTGGGGATACAGAACATGTTTTGCCCAATCCAAGTAGGGCGCGCTAAATCGGGACGATCCTGAGGATAGGGAACGGGCGCGACACCATAAGGCACTTTCGGGGCGTATTTCTGGAACCAGTAGGGATTCCATTGCCCGTTGACCATCATCGCGACTTTGCCCAAGAAAAAGGGGTTATTCGTGCCTTGCTCATTGCCGAATCCTGCGGTAAACGCTTGCACTTTGTCGCCACCGCCCATCGCCTCGATCAAGGCGCGGAAGTAGCGCGCGGCGCGCATTATACCGGGATGTTCCGCCGTAACCGCGCCGGTTTTGGGATCGATAAATTGCCCGCCAAACGCCGCGACCAATGTCGGGAACCAGGGCGGACGCATACCCAATTGGGTAATGTTGCCATAGCGATCCAACTGGGTCAACTGTTTGGCGATGGCAAGCATCTGCTCCAGGGTCTTGGGGGGTTGATTGGGCGGAAGTCCCGCTTTTCTGAAAAGCTCAGGATGCCAAAAAAGCGCGTTCGCATCCAACAAAAAAGGCATAGAGTAAAGTTTACCTTGGAAACGCCCCTGTTCTAAGGAGGCAGGCACAAAGTCCGAACCGCGCAGTCCCGACTCGCGAAACCACTCATCCAAAGCGATCAACGCGTTGTTGGCAGCCAGCGGCGCGAGGTAGCCCGGTTCGCGCAGGGTGAAGAAATCGGGAGGCGCGCCCGCCACAATCGCGCGGATGATTTTTTGATCCTCAGTCGCGCCTAAATTTTTGAGATAGACGCGGTTTTGACGCTGATTGTAATAGTCCACCACCCCTTGAAAGACCTGTTCCTCATCGCCACCCCACATGCTCCAAACGCGAACCTCTATTCGGTCTTCTGCATGAGCTGAGCGCCGCGCGCAGCCACTCAGCGCAAGCGCGCCTATCGCTAAGGGCAAACCCCACTTTTCCACTCCCTCCGACATAGCGCAATTATACCCAGCCAGCAAATTTCTCACAATTTTTTCGTGAAATCGGTCAAAATCGGTCTGGAATCGTGCATAATATACATGGTGTTCTTCACGGGGTGTGGTGTTGAATGATTGGACCCAAATAGCTCAGCAAATCGCTTCGCGCTGGTTTATCACTGTCATCGACGTTCTGATCGTCGCCTTTTTGATCTATCGCTTGCTGCTGCTGGCGCGTGGAACGCGTGCGTGGCAATTGATGCTTGGGCTGCTTGTCTTTTCGCTGACTCTTTATCTGACCAATGTGCTGGGGCTGGAAACGATCCACTGGCTGTTGGATCGCATGACCACCTTAGGACCGGTTGCGCTGGTGCTGTTGTTCTTCCCTGAGCTACGACGCGTGCTGGAAACGATGGGGCGAGTCGATTTTTGGCGGTTCCGCTCGATGGGCGACAAAGAGCCGATACAAACGGCCATCCAGGAAGTTGTGGAAGCGGTCGGTCAGATGTCGCGAGAGCGGATTGGCGCGCTCATTATCTGGGAGCGCAATGACCGAGTGGGCGAAGGCAAAGGGGTCGAGCTGAACGCGGAAGTGGCTGCGCCGCTCCTGCGCGCGATTTTCTATCCCGGTTCCCCCTTACATGACGGCGCGGTGATCCTGCGCGAAACCGAAATCACTGAAGCGGCGGTCTATCTTGCCGAATTGAGCCAGAACGAGGACATCCCTGCGCATCTCCACACGCGCCATCGCGCTGGCATAGGCGCGGCGGAACATTCCGACTGTATTGCCATTATCGTCTCGGAAGAGCGAGGGCGCATCACGGTCGCGATGGACGGCTCATGGACGATGGATATCGACACCGAGAGCCTGCAGCGACTGTTAGAGGATTTACTGGTTGAGCCGCGCAGCCAGCGAATTTGGCAGCGCGTGGAAAGCGCGTTTCAGCAAGCGCGTAAACCGCGTAAAGAAAAAACAAAACGAATCGAAGAACCCGAACCGGAAAAGGTCAAGTCAGGGGGACAGTAACCATGTTCAAGGGATGGCGCATGAATTTGATGGAAAAGATCACCGCCTTAGCCACGGCGTTGGTATTGACGCTCTATGTGCAGGCGCAGTTGCATCCGATTGTGGAAAAACGCGCGAACGTGCCAATTGAGTTCTTAAACCGCCCGCAAAACTTCATTGTGACCCTGCCCGAAATCAACACGGTGGAAGTGAAAGCCAAAGGCGTCAAAAGCAACTTGGAGATGCTGAATCTGACTCAGGTGCGGGCAACCGTCGACCTATCGGGCGCGAAACCGGGCGATAACCGTCTGCCCATCAGTCTGCGCTACCCGCGAAGTTGGAACGAAGCGGCAGATTTATCCCCTTCTGTTCCCCATGTCAGGGTCAATTTGGCAACACGAGTTACCGTTCGGATGCCGGTCGAAGTGGTCCTGCGAGGCAGACCCGGCTCCGATCAGGTCGAGATTCGCAGCACCACCGAGCCTTCTGTCATCAGCCTGTCTGGGGCGGAAGAGTATATCAAGAGTGTTAAGCAAGCGGCGGTCTATTTCGATTTGGATGGCGTGCAAGGCGACACCGAAATGGATATTGCGCCCACCGCCCTGAGCGCGGACGGCAACCAGGTTTTGCAAGTGCAATCCAACCCATCCCAGGTGCGGGTGAAGGTTCAACTGATGCCGATGATCACCGGCAAAACGCTGCCCATCAACCCGCAAATCAAAGACCTGCCCGCTTTCCCCTACAAAATCGCATGGTTCTCGATAGAGCCGCCTCAAGCGCGTGTGACGGGTTCGGCTTCCCTGCTCAACAAACTGAATGTCGTGGAGACAGAACCGATCTCCTTTGCGGATGTTCGCCAAGACACCGACCGCTTTGTGAATTTGATAGTGCCGAACGGTCTCAAAATCGACGGGAATTCAAGGGTCAAAATACGCGTGCGTGTAGAAAAAGTGACGGACGATACCCCCGACAATGGAGGAACGCCGCCCGACAAAGTAGGTGAGAATGAGCGATGAAACTCTGGTCGCCGCCCATTCGAGTCGCCCCCATCACGGAAGAATGGAATGAAAATTACCTGCGCCTACTGTGCATGGGTTTCCAATTAGATTTCGGGATGGCGCGTCAAGTATTCTATGATGACCCGATGCGCCCCTTTACCGAGCGATGGGGTTTATGGACGGTTGTCTCTGGCGAAGAGCAATTGGTTTCTGTGATGAACGTCTCGCCCGCGCCGATGTGGGTCCATGGGCAGGTCATTCCCACGGCGGGTATCTCTGGAGTCACGACGCATATCAATCACCGCAAGCAAGGCTACAGTTCGCGCCTGCTCACTGACACAATGCCCGCCTTAAAGCAAAAAGGCTTTCTTGCCGCGGCGTTGGTTCCTTACAGCCACCATTTCTATCGCCCGCTGGGTTGGGAAACGGTCGGCTGCTTGTTCCGGCTTCGCCTCCCTCCCAAACGCCTGCCCGCTTTTACCGAGTCCCGCTGGATGAGACGCTATGAAGTTTCAGACGAAAGCGCGCTCAAAAAACTGTACGCGCAGCGTTGCCCTCCCCGAAATGGACGATTGGCGCGTGAAGAGCTTCGATGGCAATATGTGCTGTGGAACAACCGGCGCAAATGGGTCTGGCATGATCAAGGGGAGGTTCGAGGTTATCTCCTCTATGATCTCGTCGAGGAAGGCGATGTGTTGCGCGTTCGCGAGATGGTCTGGAACCATGAACATGCGCGGCGCGGCATGATTGGCTGGCTGGCGCAAAACATGGAACGGATCCGTACCGTTGAATTCACGGGCAGTTCCGACGATTTGAAGCAGTTGAATCTGTCCATTTTTGACCGCCAGCATGCGCCCCTTGAGCAGCCTCTCTACTGCTGGGAAGCAATGCCCAATTTCATGTGGCGCGTGTTGGATGTGCCAGGTCTGTTGGAGCGATTGCTGCCTCCCGATGCGCCCGACAGTATGTTGGGAGGGGTTTCGTTCAGTTTGCAGATCAAAGACGAACAATGCGACTGGAACGCGCAGCGAATTACCTTCTTTGCGGGAGAGGAGGGCGAGCTGAGAATGGAGGAAAACCGGCGCGCGTCATCCATCGTTAAAATGGATATGCGAACCTTTTCCATGTTGACGATGGGCGCGGTTTCACCGTCCGAAGCGTCAGCAAAGCATTGGCTCAAAGCCCCTGAATCGCTTCTGCCTACCCTCGACGCGCTTTTTCCCACCGCAGAATCCTGCTTGACGCTTACCGATTACTTTTAAAGTCGTTATTGAAAAAAGCGGTATACTTAATACACGATCATGAATACGAACTTTCAATCCTGGATTCAAACTCAAATGGAGGAGCTTAAAGCCCAAAACTTATACAAATCGCCCCCGATATTGGAAAGCCCCCAAAATGGTCGCGTGAAGATGGGCGGGCGGATGCTGATCAATTTGGCATCCAACAACTACTTGGGCTTGGCGAATGACCCCCGCGTTGTGCAAGCAGCCGTTCAAGCGGCGCAGGAATGGGGGGCAGGCGCAGGCGCGGTTCGCTGGTTAGGCGGCACTAACACGCTTCATGAGACCCTGGAAAATAAACTGGCTGAGTTCAAAAAAACGGAAGCGGTGCTGGTATTTCAATCGGGATTCAATGCGAATTCTGGCACTATCCCCCCATGTTTTGGCGAAGGTGATGTTATAATATCAGATGAGCTGAACCACGCCAGTATTATCGATGGCGTTCGATTGAGCGCGGCGAAGTATAAAAAAAGTGATGGGTATGTCTACAAACATGCCGACATGAACCACTTGGAAGAAATATTGAAACGCTGCGGCGAGTTCAAAAAGCGATTGATCGTGACCGACGGCGTGTTTAGTATGGATGGCGACATCGCGCCCCTGCCCGACATCGTGTCGCTGGCTGAAAAGTATGACGCGGTGGTCATGGTGGATGACGCGCATGCTTCGGGCGTCTTGGGCGTGAACGGAAGCGGTTCGACCAGCCATTTCGGTTTATATGGACGGGTCGATATCCAGTTAGGCACGCTGTCCAAAGCATTAGGCGTGGTCGGGGGCTATATCGCGGGCAGCGCGCTGTTGAAGAAGTGGCTGATAAACCGGGGGCGACCCTACCTGTTCAGCACGGCTCTTCCGCCCGCGGCGATTGGCGCGCTGATCAAAGCGGTCGAAATTTTGCAGACCGATCCGCAGCCGATGGAGCGGCTCTGGGAAAATACGCGCTTTTGGAAGGCAAGCCTGGAAGACTTGGGCTTTGACACAATGGGTTCCGAAACGCCGATTACGCCGGTTTTCTGTGGGGACGAGGGCAAAGCGCAAACGATGGAGCGGCGTCTAAGAGAAGAGGGCGTTTTCACCGTCAGCATCGTCTATCCGACGGTGGCGCGCGGCAAAGCGAGAGTGCGCACGATGCCCAGCGCGATGCATACGCGACAAGATTTAGAGGACGCTTTAACCGCTTTTCACAAAGTCGGTAAAGAATTGGGCATCATATAATGGAACTAACGCAGTTCAGAGGGAAGTAATAAACTGTATCTATTGTCGGGGGACAATAAGGAAGGATGGGGCGACGCGCGCAGCGCGATACTCC
Source organism: Fimbriimonadia bacterium (assembly GCA_026129765.1). Taxonomy (GTDB): domain Bacteria; phylum Armatimonadota; class Fimbriimonadia; order Fimbriimonadales; family GBS-DC; genus JAHCHP01. The sequence continues at coordinate 14,855 of JAHCHP010000022.1, forward strand.
GTTGATATATCGGGTTTAGTAACAACAATTTGGTTTACAAGAACGGAGGCGAGACGCGCTATGCGACGATACCATCGAAACACGAACAACCGCAACACTTCAACAGATACGCGCGGGGGACAGGAACTGATCCTTGTGGGGGTCATTTCTGCGTTGCTGCTGTTGGCGGGGCTGGGCTATTTTCTCTTTTTCCGCGGAAGCAATGCCAATGCCGCGCTGCCTGTCTGGCAGATTGGGATCGGCGCAGACATCAGCAAGAGCATGGATACCAGAGAAAAACAGCGCTGTTTAGAGATTTTAAACGTAATTACTGACCAGTATCTGCCCCGAGAATCGACCTTGACGGTCTGGGCATATGCGGAAACCATCGCGAAGCTCTTTCATGAAAAGCCTCGTAGTTCGCAAGACCTGCTTGATGCGGAACGTTACTTGATGGATAACAGCCGGGGACAGTGGGGAACGGAGCATCACTTGGTGATGAACGAAATGCTGACGATAGCCAAAGAAGCGCAAGCGCGGGGCGAAAAAGTCGCGCTCGCGCTGCTGACCGACGGCGAAGATCACAAAATCGCGGAAACGAAGCGTATGGCTGAGCAGTTGGCGGGATTAGAGAATGTAAAAGCTGTGCTGGTCGGTCCAGTTGAAAATGAGTTTCGGATGCAGATCGAAAAGTCGTTAGAACCGCTTCACAAAGCAGGCAAATTGGTGGTGTTTGGAAGAATGGACGTTCAAGGGGGCGTGGACCGGTTCCGCGACATGATGAACCGCGCCCGCTGACAAGGCTGGATGGCACGCATGAAGAGGTGATTTTCTTGAATGATGAAAACCGAGAATTAGAGGTATTCGACAGCGCAGCCGTCTCTGCGGATTCACCCCAGAACGGACTGGTGATACCGAATGAGTCCCTACCCGAAGAAGCGAACGCGGATCTGCCCGATAAGCGCGATGTCTTCTGGGAAACGCCGCCGGAAGTCGACTCTTGGTACAATCCACCGCTGCCGATTGGCGGCATGGAGCCTCATTCCGAGAAGCTCCTGGCAGAAATGCGAGAATCCATCGAGAAGTTTGGGCTGCCCGCCCATGCCATCGACCTGCTTTGGCAATACCGGGTGGGCGCGGAAAGCGCGCAGCGCGAACTGCAGCGCGTCTACGAACAGACCGAAAGCTACCTGCATAATCTATCAGCTCGGGAGCATGCGCTCGCTGAAGAGTTGAAATCCACTCGCGAAGCCTATGTGAAATCGTTCGCAAAGGCGGGACTGGCTTGGCCGCATGAACCCCCTCCCCACACGAAACAACAAACCCAAGACCTGCACGCGCCCCTCATTGTAGGACACGAATTCACGCCTGCGCAGGTAGAAGAGGCGTTGATGCATGATGTTCCCACCGAAGAGGAGATGGCGGGCGCGCACGGCATTGAACCCACCAGCACGAAAATGAGCCTACTTGCGCGTTTCTCGCTTTGGGTATTGGAGTTCTTTGCGCCTTTGGCTTCGGGACTGATTTTGGGCTTGAACGCGGGGGTCATCGTCGGCTTGTTGAGCTTGCCCGACCTGAAACGGGGCGACCGGCTTTGGCTGCTTGCCACAGCAGCGATTATCGGATTCTGTATTGAGAAATTGCTGGGCGAAACCCATTACAACCTGTTCGCTTCCCTTTCCCGTCGTCTGGAACCTGCGCCCACCGCCAGTAGTCAGCCTGTCATTGCGCGCCATCGCTCGGTCGGGGTTCTCATCCCTCTTTTCCTCATATTGGGTGTTGTGGATATCGCGGTAATTGCAGTCGATGCGCTGGGCTTGCGTATGCTCCATTCGGAACACATTCGGGCATCTTTAAGAAATACCGCAGAATCTTTACTTCCGATGTCTTTTTATTTCCTGATTGGAACCATCGTCAGTATACCTTACCTGCTTTATAAGTCGATGAAGGGCTGGAAGGAGTCGGAAATCCGTCTGCGTGAATCAACGCTGTTCCACCTGCAACGCGCGCATCTGGAAAAACGACGCGCTGAGGCGCCGGTTCAAGAAGCCTTCGCGCTGGCACAGCGTTCGGTGGATATGAATCAAGAATTACACCGCCTGCGTCAAGCGATCGATGCAATCCGCAAACTGCGCGATGCGGCGCGCGTGGCGGCAACCGGTGAAGCCAACCGTTTCCAACGTTATTGGGACTCGCTGGTGCAGACCTTGGAACCGCCCCGTGAATCGAATTCCAAGAACCGTAAAGCGAAACCCGCCGAGCAAGAGCCGAGACCTTCGTTTCTGAGCCGCATTCTTGGCGCGTTTAGGAGATAAGCCCAATGCGTCTTTTCTTCGCTTTGGTGGGAGCCGTTGCCGCCGTGATGGCTGCGTTGACGGCGGAACAAATCTATCGAATTTCGCGCGCGCCCGACCGCTTAGACGATCGGACGGCGCCCGCGCTGCTATTCCAGTCTGATATCAACATCCGCCTCACGCGAGAAAACGCCCAGCGGGGCGATCCACAGATATCGCTTTCTTGGAACAACCGTAACGACCTGGACCTCCATTGCGTGGACCCAAATGGCGATCAAATTTGGTATCAAAACCGCGCGAGCCAGTCGGGAGGTGAGTTAGATGTCGATATGAATGTGCGTCCGGAGTCGGACACGCCCATTGAAAATATCTATTGGACACCGGGTAACGCACCGCGTGGCCAGTATGTCGTTTATGTGGATCATTTCCGCAATCACGGCGCATCGGACCCCACCCCTTACATGGTTCGAGTAGTCAAAGAAGGCAAGATTTCCACCTACGAAGGCTCTATTTCTCGCGGTGAACGCCGGCAGCGCGTCGTCGCCTTCATGGTGGATGATCCCCGCGCCGGTTTAAGCGCGTTCCAACGCGATTTCTGGACGCCGCTTTGGGTCGTGAGTTTGTGGATGGGACTGATCGGCGCAGCGATGACCTTCTTGCTGCGCGTGGCGCAAAAGCCATGGAACCGCGACCCGGCTTTGCTTCGCGCAGGACCTTTGCTGGGCGGCGCTGTGGGCGGCTTTCTGACTGGCGCGATTGCGGGCGCAATCGGACAAACGCTCTATTTCTTCACGGTCGGCACCGGGATGGGTTTCGTCGCGCCCCGTTATATGGGTCTGATGATGGGCGGCGCGCTGCTGGGTTATTCGCTCAGTCACTTCATCCCTCATTTGCGGCTCACACCGGCGCGATGGGCGGGCTTTCTCGGCGGCGCATTGGCAGCCTATCTCTTCTATTGGCTCATCGCCAATATGGGCAGTTTAGAAGCAAGGTTGGGAGCGGCATCCGCGCTTGGTTTCTTGATCGGTTTGATGATTAAAATCCCCATCGAAGCGGAAGAGGAGTTTGAAGAAGCGGTCGTGGAAACCGACATGCTGCCCGAACGCATGCCTGCGGCGGTGGGAGCGCGAAAATTGGGGTCGCCGAACCGGTTGCGCCGATCTTAAAAGATGAGGGGTGAAAGTTGAGAGGACAAGCAACGAAGACGGAGCTTCGCCCTCTAACTGTAAGCAGACAGACATCCACGTCACTCCCTCGAACGCGCGCCCTCATAACAGGTCAGACACATAGGTCTGACCCTACAAGTGTCATGCCGAGCGCAACCGTGGCATTTGCTGTCAACGTTTTAGACACCTTTCCCAGCCTTCTCCCTACCCCTGTTGCCAGCGAACGCCCTGATCCTTTAGATGATCATAAGCGCATGCCGCGTAGGCGGGAAAGACCTGCCCAACCTCTTTCATCACCTCGCGAGGGTTAAACGCCGGGGTCTGCTGGGTTAAGCGCAGCAATAGCTCAGAAAAGATTCGCCAGTCGGGTTTGGCTTCGCCGGTGGGTGGAACTGCCTGCCATGTTCTCTGCGCGCGCCGTTCAAAGTTGGTGTAGGTTCCTTCGCGCTCGGCAAAAGCGCAAGCGGGCAGCGCCACATCGGCGTATTGAGCGGTTTCCGTCATCAACACATCCTGAACCACTAAGAACTCTACCGACTGCACCGCGCGCGCCGCCAAGGTAGGGTCGTAATGCTCCGCGACGGGGTTCGCGCCTGCGATATAGAGGCATTTCACGCTGCTCTCCAAACAGGCTTGGAACATCGCATCCGACGCGAGTCCCGGTTCTGTGGGCAGCGTACAGCCCCAAACTGCTTCCAGCGAAGCCTTCTCTGCCAACGAGCGATAGCCGGGCAACTGGTTCGGCAGCGCGCCCATATCGATGGCTCCCTGCCCATTCGCCGCCAACGGCATCAAATTCAAACCGCCTTCTTCTTTGTCGGCATTGCCGGTGACCCGCGTGATCTGCGTCAGCATGTGAATCAGCGTTTGCGCTTCGCGATGATTCCAGACCTTCTCGCCCGCAAGCAACATCATTGAGGGCGAGTCAGCGATCATACGCGCGGCGCGCTCTAATACCCCTGGCGCAACCCCTGTTTGCGCTTCCACCCACCCAGGATCGCATGACGCCACCGAGTCGCGAATCTTCTCCAACCCCTCGATGCCGTCTAACTTCTCGGCAGGCAGCAAGCCCAACAGCGCGCGCAGCAATCCCGACGCCAATGCCAATTCGCTGCCCGGTTGATAACGAAGCGCGTTCTCCGCAAAATGCTCGGCTTCAGTCGGCACAGGATAAGCCACCAGTGCCTTTACGCCGAAACGATGCCACGCCTTTCGAGCGCGCAGGTAGACCATCGGCTGCTCATCAATCAGGTCAGAACCAAAGATGAAGATTAAAGACGTCGCCTCCAAGTCGCGCATTTCGTTCTGAGGGGCAAAGGTCCCCAAAGGCGTGTACAAGTCTTTATTCAAGTCGCCTTGATAACGAGTCAGCCGATGGTCGATATTGTTGGAGCCAAACCCTGCGCGGAACAACTTCTGGAACAGGTAGAGGTCTTCATTCGTCATGCGCTGCCCTGCGAACCCTGCAACCGCGTTGACGCCGCCCTTATCGCGCTCATCTTGGAACCGCTCCAAAATCAGCGCGTAAGCCTCGTGCCACTCCACCGGCTGCAATGCGCCGTCTTTGCGAATCATCGGTTGTTGGATTCGATTGGGAGCGCGCATAATGTTCGGTTGGAACTTTCCTTTGTCGCACGTCCAGGTTTCGTTGACCTGCGGATTTTCGCGCGCGTTGATACGAACCATCTCACCACCCCGGCTATCTAAATAGATGTTGCAGCCGTTGGAACAGCCCGTACAAATCGTTTTCTGAGTCACGATATCCCAGGGGCGCGCCCGGAAACGATAACGGCGACTGGTCAATGCGCCTACCGGGCATATCTCGATCACGTTCCCGCTGAACCGGCTGTTAAATTCTGTCAGTTGGAAGGTGTGGGGTTGGGTTTGCGCCCCGCGAAACAAAAAGGCTAATTGCGCATCGCCCGAAACCTCTTCGGTGAACCGCACGCACCGACCGCATTGAATACACCGCTCTAAATCCAGCATCACATGGTCCGATAGCGGCAGCGACTTGGGCAGGTGTCTTTTGATTTCGATATACCGGCTGGTGGACGGACCGTAGAACTGGGTATTGTTCTGCAGCGGACATTCCCCGCCCCGGTCGCAGATGGGACAGTCCAATGGGTGATTAATCAACAAAAACTCCAGTACTGCTTTCCGGTCTTTGATGATCTGCTCGGTTTCGGTCCACGCGACCATTCCCTCGGAACATGGTAAGGTACAGGAAGCTTGGGGTTTCGGCATTTTCCGAACCGAGCCATCCGGTTGCTTATAACCGACATCGACTAAGCACATGCGGCACATCCCGACCGCTTCCATATATTTATGATAACAAAAAACCGGCACATCCGCCTCGACGCGCTTGGCGGCATCGACTAAATATTCCCCTTCCGGCACTTGCAAGGCAATTCCATTGATTTCAATATTGACTAATTTAGGCTCCGCGTGTTTTGGACGTGGCATGAAAAAAACCTCCAACCTCTGATTTCGATAGCGCATTGAAAATACCTTGTGAATTTTATCACATTCTTTCGCAGAATTGCAAGATGGTTGGATAATTCGGAAAGGGTTATGCATTTTGGATAACCCGTAAAAAAATACGACCTGCGGTATAATAAGTCTTGGAGGCGAAAAACGATGTCTATTGTATTGCGCGCGCGGTTTGATGGGACCGTGATCTTGCCTGAACAGCATGTGGAGTTGCCAACAGACCGTTTATTGGAAATTGAAGTTACGATATTGCCCGATCAAGTAAAGAATGACCAGACTGCACAGACCGCTTGGGACGAGTTAAAAGCAACAGCAGCGCATGGGCTGAACTTACCCGATGAAGCCTTGAGACGTGAGGCAATATATGAGAACTGATGTATTGTGCATATTGCTTGATACCAGTATTTTAGTGCGCTTAAGAGACGCTGACAGTCCGATTTTTCCTGAGTGCATTACAGCGATTGATCACTTGCGGGAGAGGTAAATTGAACTTTGTCTTTGTGCCCAAGTACTCATTGAGTTCTGGAGTGTTAGCACGCACCCAAAAGAAGTCAATGGGATGGGACGCAGCATATTAGAAACCTCCCAAGATTGTGCTCGTTTCCGCTCCATGTGTAACTTGCTGTCCGAACCTGTCGATATTGCAGACCGTTGGCTGGATTTTGCTCAGCAATATGAAGTAAAAGGGAAGCAGGTGCATGATGCGCGCCTTGCTGCACTCGCTGATTCGCATTCATTGCACTACATTCTCACCTTGAATCCGCAAGATTTCACTCGCTTCCAAGAAGTAAAAATAATAACGCCTCTCGATGCGTTGCGCTTGTAAAGAACATAGCTGTCCATTCGCGGGTACAATCTTTGCGCGATGCCGACCGACTGGTTAAGACCTTTATCTGAACGACTGCCCTCAGCGCTGCCTGCCGAGCCGACCGAATGGCGCGATATCTGTCGCGAATCGATGCCGGTGCTGACTGCTTTGCTGATAGACCAGGCGGCGCGTCCGACCCTGATCGTGACACCCTCGCTGGAGCGCGTGGATGCTTGGGCGGCGATTTTGATGCGGTTGGGTCTACCAGAAAAACGAATCGCGCGATTACCCTCCGCGCTCACCCCTTTGATTGAACCAACAGAAATCGAACTGGAAACCCGGCATGAGCGAATACGCGCTTTGCGGCGCCTTCTCAAAGAAGAACCCGTTTGTGTGCTGGCAACACTGGGCGCAACGCTTCAGCGCGGCATGCCGCCTGACGAGTTCAAAGAATCCAGCTTAACCCTGAGTTTGAAGCAAATCATTGAGCCAGAATCGGTCACGCGCCGTATCACTCAACTGGGCTATGAGTTCCAAGAACCGGTCCGTCTGCCTGGACAGTTCGCGCGGCGCGGCGGAATTTTGGATATTTTCCCGCTGGGCGCAGGACTGCCGGTCCGCATCGAATTCTTTGGCGATGAGATCGACAGCATCCGGCGATTTGAAGCTTCCACACAACGCTCGATTCGCAACGCGGAGCAGGTCTTCATTCCCCCCGCCAGAGAAACCCCGCTGGGAAACCGCGAAGGCGCGGAACGGGTCGAAGCTGTTTGGAAAGAGCATTTCGAATCGCTGCCCCACAACCTCAAAGCCGCCACCGCCGAACTGATGGAGTCAGACCTCAATGCGCTGCGTACCGGGGAGCCTTTCGACCGCCTGGAACTGTTCCTGCCTTGGCTGGTGGAAGAGCGCGCTTGCGCTTTGGATTACCTGTCCAAGGACGCCGCCGTGATTTTAGAAGAACCGATGCTGCTCGACTCGGCGCATGAGCGGCTTATGGAAGAGTTGGCGGCGGCATTCCGCTCGCGCGCGGAACGAGGAAACATTCCTGCCCTCACCACTGACGATTATCTGGAACCGATGCGCCATCTTTATGACCGCGCGCGCCGGTTGGACCTCTGCATGATGGACGCGCCCAAAGAAGCAGCCCATACACGGGTCTTTGCGGTCAAAACGCGCACCCTGAATACCTATCGCGGCAGACTGCCCGCGCTCTGGGAAAATGTCCGGCAATGGCGCGAAAGCCAATACCAGATTGTTATTGCCACCGACCAGCCCAGTCGTGTCGCGCAGGCATTAAAAAACTCTGAGATTCCCTATCGCGAACAGAGCGAAGAGGAGAACGAGTTGCCTGCCGATGGCGCGGTGATCCTGTTCCGGGGCAATCTGGGCGGCGGCTTTGTCTGGGATGACGCGAAATTCGCGCTTCTCACCGATGCGGAACTGTTTGAACGCAATCAACTGCGTATGCCCGCGCGAACCTTTAATGAGGGAGTACCGATTACTTCCATTCTGGACCTGAAACCAGGCGATTATGTGGTGCATATTCATTACGGAATCGGCGTCTTTCGAGGGTTAACCACCCTCACCCGTGAGGGCGAAACCAAAGAGTACCTCTTGATCGAATATGCCAACCCTGATAAAGTGTATGTGCCTGCCGACCAATTGGACCGCGTGCAGAAATATCTCGCGCCCGATGACCGACCGCCTGAAATCCGAAAACTCAACAGTTTAGCATGGGCAAAGGCGGTGGCGTCCGCACGCAAACAGGCGCAGGAAGTGGCAGCCGAGCTGATTAAATTGTATGCCGCGCGGGAAAAAGCCACACGCCCCCCGTGCGGACCGGATACGCCTTGGCAGTCGGAAATGGAGTCGCTGTTCCCTTACCGGGAAACGCCCACCCAGCTGCAAGCGATTGTGGAAAGCAAACGCGATTTGGAAAGCGCGCACCCGATGGATCGTTTGGTCTGTGGCGATGTGGGGTTCGGCAAAACGGAAGTCGCCATTCGCGCCGCCTTCAAAGTCTTGCAAGAAGGGCGCCAAGTCGCGGTGCTTTGTCCCACGACGGTCTTAGCCTACCAGCATTGGCAGACCTTTATGGAACGGTTCGGCGCGTATCCCATCGATATCGCGCTGTTGAGCCGTCTTTATAGTTCCAAAGATCAAAAGCCGATTGTCCAAGCCGTTAAGTCCGGCGCGACCGATCTAATCATCGGAACCCATCGCCTGCTCTCTAAAGATGTGCAGTTCCATAAATTAGGCTTAGTGATTATCGACGAAGAGCAACGGTTCGGCGTGATGCAAAAAGAGAAGCTGAAGCAACTGCGCGCCACCGTTGATGTTTTGACCCTCTCGGCAACGCCTATTCCGCGAACGCTCTATATGGCGCTGACAGACATCCGCGACATGAGCCTCATCACCGATCCGCCGCCCGGCAGGCTGCCGATTCGAACTTATGTGCAGCCCGCCACCGATTACCTGCTGCGGGAAGCGATTCTGCGGGAGTTGCAGCGCGGCGGGCAAATCTTCTATGTGTCCCATCGCATTCAGGGCATGGAACATAAAGCCCAGAAACTGCAGGAGTTGGTGCCGCATGCGCGCATCGCCATCGCGCATGGACAGATGAACCCCGGCGAAATGGAAGCGATTGTGATGGGCTTCTATAACCGCGAATATGACATTTTGCTCAGCACCACGATCATCGAGAACGGCCTGGATATGCCCAATGTCAACACCCTCATTGTGGATCAAGCCGATCACTTTGGCTTGTCACAGTTGTATCAATTGCGCGGGCGCGTGGGGCGTTCGGACCGGCAGGCATATGCCTATTTCCTGTATCGCAAAGGTCAGAAATTGACCGAGACCGCCGCCGAGCGTTTGCGCGCGCTGCAAGAGTTCAGCCATCTCGGTTCCGGTTTCGCGCTCGCCATGCGGGACTTGGAAATCCGAGGCGCGGGCAACCTGCTGGGAACAGAGCAGCATGGCGCGATGAGATCGGTCGGGTTTGAGCTGTACCAGTTGATGCTGCGCGAAGCGGTTCAGCGTCTTCGCAAAGGCGAACCGCTTTCGGAAGTGGACAGTTTCACACCCATCGAACTGCCCCCCATTAAAATGCCGATTCCCGCGCTGCTGCCTGAAACGTTTGTGCCGGAAGATTCCCAGCGGCTTTGGTATTACAAGCGGCTTGCGGGCGCGCGTGAAAGCAAAGAGTTGGACGACTTGCGCAAGGAACTGAGAGACCGTTACGGTCCGCTGCCTGCCCCCGCCAAAAACGCGCTGAAGATTATGCGCTTGCGCCTCCAAGCCGATACGCTGGGGGTGGCTGCCATTGCGGGCGATGCGCGCCAATTGGAGTTGACCATGAAGCCCGACCGGAAGATCAAAGCGCGCATGCAGATCAATCTCCAGAAAGCATGGAAAGGCTTAAAAGCGCAGCCAGACAAAATCACGCTTCAGCCCCGCGAAAGCTTACTCAAAACCATTGAGTGGCTGCTGAACGCGCTCACCGAAACGGAGGAACCAACCCCTTAAACCTGCGCCTTTTGACGCTTGTTGATATCAAATAGCGTATAGTACGCGCACAAGCTATAAACGCGTTATTTACGCTTTAATCCGAATAAAACGAGTAAATAAGAACCTATTGATGAATAATCGCGCAATCCCCGAAAATTCTTTTATTTTCCTTCAAAATCCGCTTCAAACGCTTGCATTCATCTCTCACCATCTGGTATACTTCCAATGAATCCAACCCACCTATAGTTCTGTCCAGAAAGGCTTAAAGCGCGGCAACGAACAGCGCGATTTCTTCAGGTAGCATGCCGACCTTGTGTGGGGAAAAACGGTTGACAAGCGGTATTGGGGAAAGACGCATGGAAGCGAAATCTTTTGTTCATTTACACCTTCATTCGGAATATAGTCTATTAGACGGAGCGGTGCGTATACCACAACTGGTAAAAATGGTGGCGAACCATGACATGCCTGCGGTGGCATTGACCGATCACGGCGTTCTGTATGGAGCTATCGACTTCTATAACGCCTGTCAAAAAGAGGGTGTCAAACCCATTATCGGCTGCGAACTGTATCTTGCGCCGCGCAGTATCCGCGAAAAAGAACGCGCCCACAAAAAAGAGAGCGTCTATTACCACCTGTTGACCCTCGCGAAAAATGAAGTCGGCTACCGCAACCTGCTGAAACTCGCGACCGTCGCGCAATTGGAAGGCTTCTACTACAAGCCCCGAGTCGATAAGTTTCTGCTGCGCGAGCATGCGGAAGGCTTAATCGCGACCTCCTCATGTTTGGCAGGCGACATCCCGCAAGCCTTGCTAACAGGCAATTATGACCTCGCCAAACATTTGACCGAAGAGTATCTTGAAATTTTCGGCAAAGAGAACTTCTACATCGAGCTGCAAGATCATAATCTGCCTGAACAGCGCCAAGTGAATGAAGGCTTGTTAAAATTGGCGGAAGAGATGAAACTGCCTTTGGTCTGTACCAACGACGCGCATTACCTCACGCGGGAAGATGCCGAAATGCACGATGTGCTGCTCTGTGTGCAAACCAACACGAATATCGATGACCCCAAGCGCATGAAGTTCGAATCGCAGGAGTTCTATGTCAAAACACCCCAAGAGATGCGTGAGCGATTTGGCATGTATAAGGGCGCGATGGAGAACACCTTCGAAATCGCGGAACGCTGCAACTTGAACTTAGAATTTGGTCGCTGCCCCATGCCCGCTCCCGACATGCCTGAAGGCAAGACGCCTATCGAGCATGTGCGCGATTTGTGTTATGAATATCTGCCTCGTTTAGTGCCGAACTCCAATGAGGCTCACAAAGAACGTTTAGAATATGAGTTATCGGTTATCGACAAAACCGGCTTTGCGTCTTACTTCCTGATCGTGCGCGATTTCGCGATTTTCGCCCGCGAGCAGGGCATCTACTTCGGCGTTCGCGGCTCGGCGGCAGGCAGTTTCGTGTCTTACTGTTTAGGCATCACCGACATCGACCCCATCGAATATGATCTCACCTTTGAACGCTTCCTGAATATCGAGCGTATCCAAATGCCCGATATCGATATGGACTTTGAGGATATGCGCCGCGACTTGGTGATCAAATATGTGCGCGATAAATATGGCGAGGACCACGTAGCGCAGATCATCACATTTGGAACGCTGGCGGCTCGAGCGGCGGTGCGAGACTCGGCGCGCGCCTTGAATATGCCGCTCCAACTGGCAGACAAAGTGGCGAAGATCATCCCCGCCATGCCCGGCATGACCATTCAAAAGGCGATGAAATCCAAAGAGTTCCAGCAGGAGTATGAACGCTCCAACGAAGTCAAACGGCTGATCGATATGGCGCAGCGAATCGAGGGAATAACGCGCAATGCCAGCGTGCATGCGGCGGGCGTGGTCATCTCGCATGAACCGCTGGTGAATCAAGTGCCTCTCAGCCGCGCGGCAGACGGCTCACTGGTGACCCAATATCATATGGGCAACTTGGAAGAGATCGGTCTGCTGAAGATGGATTTCTTGGGACTGTCCAACCTGTCGGTGCTGGCAAGAGCGGTCGAAAATATCCAGCAGACGACCGGCGAACTCTTAGACGCGCGCAACCTGCCTATGGATGACGCCAAAACCTATGAGATGCTCGGCAGAGGCGACACAACGGGCGTGTTCCAATTAGAAAGCGCAGGCATGCGCCGGTACATCCGCCAACTGCGCCCGCAAAGCGTTCGGGAACTGGCGGCGATGGTCGCGCTTTATCGTCCCGGTCCGATGGATCATATCCCGCAGTTTATCGATAGTAAACACGGCAACCGACGAATCGAATACGCGCACCCGCGCCTGGAACCGATACTGAAAGAGACCTACGGGGTCATCGTCTACCAAGATCAGGTGATGAAAATCGTGCAGGCATTGGCGGGATTCTCGCTGGGCAAGGCAGACATTTTGCGGCGCGCGATGGGCAAGAAAAAACCGGAAGAGATGAGAAAAATGCGCGCGGAATTTGTGAAGGGAGCAAGCGAGCAAAACATTCCCGAAAAAGAAGCCAACCAACTCTTTGACTTGATCGAGCCGTTCGCGGGCTATGCGTTCAACAAAGCGCACGCGGTCTGTTATGCGCATGTGGCTTATCAAACCGCCTATCTGAAAGCGAACTATCCTGTTGAGTATATGGCTGCGCTGATGGCGGTCTATTTGGACAAAAAAGAGAAGATCGCCAGTTTCATTGAAGAGTGCCATCGCCTGGACATTGCCGTGCTATCACCCAATGTGAATACCAGCAATGCCGGTTTCAGCATCGAGCCTTGGTCTGACGAAAAAGCGGCGCGCCAGCGCGGCAAAAAGCAGAAACGAGCCAGCCAAAACGCTCGAACGAGCGCGGTCCGGTTCGGCTTGACCGCGATAAAAAATGTGGGTGAGGCAGCAGTAGAAGCGATTCTGAAAGCGCGGGCAGAGGGCGGTCCCTTCAAAGATATCTACGATTTCTGTGAACGGCTCTTAACCAACGGCGGTATCGCGCGCGCCACCATCGAGACCCTGATCCGTGCAGGCGCGTTCGATAGCCTGCACTCGAACCGCAAGCAACTGCTGGACGGCTTGGAATTGATTCTGCAGCATGCGCAAGCGTTAGCCAGAGAACGGGCGGCGGGACAGAACTCGCTCTTTGGCGGCGACAACAAAAACGCGCCCGCCATCCCGAAGCCCATGCTGCCCGATGTGGACGATATGAACCACCTTGAGAAGCTGGCGCAAGAAAAAGAGCTGCTGGGCGTTTACCTGTCGGATCATCCCCTGCGCCCCTATGCCCGCCTTTTAGAACGCAGCGTATTATCGATTGACAAACTGGCGGAGGTCGAAGTCGGGCAAACGATTCGCGTGGGCGGAATCATCAGCGCATGCCGGATTCTCGCCACGAAAAAGACCGGCGCAAAAATGGCTTCTTTCACTTTGGAAGACACCGGTAGCGCGATCAATGTGACCGCTTTCCCGCAGGTTTATGAATCTTGCCGGGAAGCGATCAACAAAGAAAAGATCGTGCTGGTACGAGGCAAACTGCAGTCGCGCGATGGGCGGCGCAATGGCGGCGAAGAGAACGGCGGCATGAACGAAGAGGAGAGCAGGAACGTGGAGTTGTTAGCCGACCACGTGGAACTGTTCGAGCTGCCGAACGAACTGCCAGACGACGCCAGCGGTTATTTGAGCGTGCGACTGCGGCATGCCTCCCGCGCGGACCTCATGAAGGTGCGCGAAACACTGGAGCAATACCCCGGCGAGTACGCGGTACGGTTTGGAGTCGGCGCGAACGGAAGCACCCGCTGGATTGAGGTGCCTTACCGTGTCGGCTACACCTCCGATTTAGAGAGCGCGCTGCGACGGATCATCCCCCATGCCAAAATGGAATTTGACGGCGAGTTGGAACACGCTTAAACGCGCTTCAAAACGAATAAAAACAGATGACTCGGCTCCGCTCGGCATGACAAAGACCTTGTCACCCTGAACGAAGCGAACGGGTTTGCTTTTCCTATTCTCTTAATCAGAATTTGAAGTGGTCTTTGGTGAACGACTTCACGTTGTAGCTGGTGTATAAACGCAATGAATATAACCCCTTCGCGTCATACAACTCGATTCGACGGGGCATCCAATCTTTGGCATCGAGCCAAACCTTTACTTGGGTATACGGTTTCCCTGAAGCAGGCTTATATGAAACCAGCCAAGTCGCCTTGCCCGACTGCATTTCCGATTTCACGGGGTCTGCTTTCGCGCCTTTGAACCACTCTTGCAGTTCCTTCACCACGGTTGGCAGATCGGAGCGGAAGAAGCCGTCGATTTCGCTGTCGCCCGTCTCATAGGAGCGTTTGATAATGCCTTTGCGCGCGTTGACCTTCGAGTCCTCATCGGAATTATATATCAGGACCGCGCCATTGCTGAAAAAATCGCGCTGGATGATGGTCATCCGGCGGTAGTTGGGTTTCAAGAATTCCAACTCATAAACTTCTTTGCTGCCCATTTTATCGCCGTCGCGTTTTTGATACTCCCATTTCCATGTCATACTGTTGATGCCCTTGGATTTTGCCGCCAATTTCGACATCGCTTCCTGCGCGCTGGGCGCTTTCTGTCCAAAAGCCAATAAGCATGCGCAAACCATCATCAGCGCTGTTAATCCGATTTTCATCTGTTCTCTCCTGCCTGTTTTTATGTGGATAACTTCTAAGAAACTACTCTTTATTTCCCTCTCTGCGCTCTGTTTCCTCTCAAATCAGGGCGCAAAAAAAAATTCGCAAAATTTGTTCGATTTTTTGGTGTTACCCCTTGACAAAGCGAAACAAACTATGGTATACTTTTGTATACAATCTAAAAACGAGGCGCCACGCCTCATTCGGAGGGAACGATGCACAATAATACTATCTGCCATGTGGAATGGCACACAACGGACTTAGAGCGCGCGTCGAAGTTTTATGCCCAACTTTTTGGATGGACCTTCAGTCCTCATGGCGATACCTATTGGATGTTCCACACTCCCGAAGGCGTTGGTGGAGCGTTCGCGAAAACTGAAAAAGTAGAAGCGGGCGCGTCTCCCACGGTTTATATCTGGGTGGCAAATGTTGCTGATCATCTGCAGAAAGCGGCTGCTCTGGGCGCGCAGATTCACCAGCCTCTTCATCCGATTTCTGACACGGAGAACATTGGAATTTTCAAAGACCATGACGGCAATCTGGTCGGACTGTATGACAATTCGAACCCGTCTTAATAAAAGCGATTGGGGGGAACGGTTCGCTGTTCCCCTCTCTTAAAGAAACCATTAAAAACAGCTTATCTCAGTCCCCTACCCTTGCTTAATCAGGCTGGTCGTTCTCCCCAGAACACCAGCCCTTTTTTTATCCGGTATAATTCCCGTGTGAGCCAATCTTATCCTTATTTGATTCTTGGGGGCGGCATGGCAGCCGATGCGGCTGTGATGGGCATTCGCGCTATAGACCCCGATTCCGAAATCGCCATCCTCACCGAGGAGCGTTTTCCACCGTACCGTCGTCCCGCTCTTTCCAAATCGCTTTGGCTACCCGAAATCTCTGTCGAATCGATCTGGCTGGAGACTCCGACCGAAGGGGTCACTCTTCTGACTTCTGAGCGCGCTGTTGCCCTCCATATCGGCTCAAAATCAGTTCGAACACGCAGCCAAAAAGAAATCGGTTATGATAAACTGTTGATCGCGACGGGATGCTCGCCCGCCAAGGAGTTGGCTTGGGATGAGAGGACGCTCTATTACCGGGGGTTGGATGATTACTTGCGCCTGCGCGATTGGACCGAATACCGCAGGCGCTTCGCCGTGATTGGCGGCGGCTATGTAGGCTCAGAAATCGCCGCCGCGCTCACCATGCATGGGAAAGAGGTGGTTATGTTCTTTCCTGAAGCGGGCATTTGCGGGCGGATTCTCCCTGAAGATTTAAGTCTCCATCTGAACGATTATTACCGAGCGCGCGGCGTACAGGTCTTTCCGAGCGGCTTCGTGGAGAATGTGCTGCCCTCCGAAGAGGGATTCACCATCGTCTGCGCAGACGGACCGGTATGGGGCGTAGACGCGGTGGTCGCAGGATTGGGAGCGCGCCCGAATGACCGTTTGGCGGTGGATGCCGGGCTGCAGGTTGGCAATGGGATATGGGCAGATGAATGCCTGCAGACCAGCAGCGAAGATATCTATGCCGCAGGCGATGTGGCTGCTTGGTTCCATCCCATCCTCCAGCAAAGGATTCGCGTGGAGCATGAGGACAACGCCATTGCCACCGGCTACTATGCGGGCATGAATATGGCAGGCGAACGAACCGAATGTGAACATATTCCCGCATTCTATTCCCATTTGTTTGACCTGCGGTATGACGCGGTCGGAGAACTGGACCCCGCCCTGCCAACGCGCATTGACTGGGAGGAACCACTGGTGCGTGGAACGATCTACTATCTGCGGGATGAACACGTTCAGGGCGTGTTGTTATGGAACCTGCCGGATCGCCTGGACGAAGCGCGCGAACAACTGATGAGACCCCTGTAACATGCGGGGGGTATAATCTTTGCGGAGGCAAACATGAACAAAACCGCAATTCACACCCCTGACGCGCCCGCCGCGATTGGTCCTTACTCTCAAGCGGTCAGGGCTGGCAATTTGCTCTTTCTCTCTGGGCAAATCCCGTTGGATCCAACCACCGGAAAAATGATAGAGGGCGGTATCGAAGCGCAAACCCGCCAAGTGATGTTGAACCTGCAGGCGGTTCTTCAGGCAGCAGGCGTGAGTACCGACGCAGTTGTCAAAACCACAATCTATCTGACCGATATGGGCGATTTTCAAGCCGTGAACGAAATCTACAGCCAATATTTCAATGCGCCTTTCCCCGCCAGAGCCACCGTGGAAGTCGCGGACCTGCCCCGCGGAGCGCAGGTGGAAATCGATGCGATTGCCTTCATTGAGGGCTAAGGTTTTAGGTAAATTTACTTAAAATATTCCTATAGAGGTTAGTCCTATGCAAAAAATGTGGATAGCAGGTCAAATGGTGGGCGCGGACGAGGTGTTCGAGGTCTCGAACCCGTTTAGCGGCGATGTGATTGAAGTGGTGGCGCGTGGCAGCGCGCAACATGCGCAATGGGCAGTGGATGCCGCTGTTAAAGGCGCGCAGGCAATGAGAGAGATGCCCGTTTACCGGCGCGCTGCCATGCTGAATGAAGTGGCGCGTCTGATTGAGCAAGAAAGTGAAGCGCTTGCAACACTCCTAACGCGGGAAAATGGCAAGACAATTCGCGACTCCCGAACCGAAGTGGCGCGCGCTGCCAGCATATTCCGGTTGGCGGCGGAAGAGTGTAAATATCTTACCGGCGAACAAGTTCCTTTTGAGGCGGCAGCCAACGGCGAGGGGCGTTTCGGTTTTTGGGTGCATGAGCCGGTCGGTGTGGTGGCGGCGATTACCCCTTTCAATGTGCCGCTGGCATTAGCCGCGCATAAAGTCGCTCCTGCGCTGGCAGCGGGCAACGCGGTGGTGTTGAAACCTGCCGAACAGACCCCGCTCACCAGTTTGCACCTGGCGCAACTGCTCTACCGGGCAGGCGTGCCGGTGGAAGCGGTCAGCGTGATTACAGGGTTCGGCGAAGAGGTGGGGCAACCACTCATTGAAAACCCGGCGGTCAATTATGTCTCCTTCACGGGCAGCCGAGCCGTGGGTCAACAATTGCCTAAATGGGCAGGCGCAAAGAAGATCACTTTGGAGTTGGGCGGTAATGCGGCGGTCATCGTCACGCCTACCGCGAATTTAGAGGAAGCGGCGAAAGCGATTGTTCTGGGGGGATACCGGCTCGCCGGGCAGCTCTGCATCTCGGTCCAGCGGGTATTAGCGCACGAATCGATACAACTGGCGCTGACTGAGCAGGTCGCCGCGCAAGTGGAAACCCTGAAAGTGGGCGACCCGATGGACGAAGCAACCGATGTGGGACCGGTGATCGATTACGACGCGCTCCAACGGATTACGGAATGGGTTAAAGAGGCGGTCTCTGCAGGCGCGAAACCGGTGGTAGGCGCGCGATCTCAACCACCCTTCTATCTGCCAACCCTGCTGACAGAGACGCCTCCCAATGCGCGACTGAACTGTGAAGAAGTGTTCGGTCCTGTGGTCAGTGTCCAAGCCTACAGCGACTTTGAGGATGCGATTGCGCAGGCAAACAGCACGGTTTACGGACTGCAGATGGGCATCTTCACGAACGACCTCCAAGAGGCGTTCCGGGCGGCGCGCGAGTTGCAGGCGGGCGGCGTGATGATCAACGATTCATCCGCATACCGCAGCGACTTGATGCCTTATGGCGGGGTCAAGGAAAGCGGACTCTCGCGGGAAGGCATTCGCTGGGCGATGGAACATATGACCAATCCGAAAGTGGTCTGTTTCAATGGAATCCGATTAGGCTAAATCAACAGAGAGGAGTTACAATGCAAGGACAGCTTCAACATTCACATGGAGTTAATTTTCCGAAAGGGTTCAAAAGCGCGGGCGTCTACTGCGGGATCAAGAAACCAGACCTCTTAGACCTCGCGCTGATCGTCTCCGAAACGGAGGCGAACGTGGCGGGCGTCTTCACGCGCAATCAAATCCAAGCCGCGCCCGTACGCTGGTCGATGGAAATCACAAAATCCCAGCGCGCGCAAGCCATTATCGCTAACAGCGGCAACGCGAACTGTTTGACCGGCGAGCAAGGCGAAGAAGATGTAAGAGCGATGGCATCTGCGGTCGCGGAAAAGATGAGAATCGACGCGACGAAAGTCGTGGTTGCCTCCACCGGCGTGATCGGAGTGCCTCTGCCAATGGATCACGTGCATCAGGGCATAAAAGGCGCGTTTAAGCACCTGAATGGGGGCGATGACCGCGCCACTGCAGAAGCGATTCTGACCACCGACCAAACCCCCAAGCGCGTCTGTTTGGAAATGCCGCTTCCCACTGGAGTCGTGCGAATTGGCGGTATTGCGAAAGGCTCCGGGATGATCGCGCCCAATATGGCGACCATGCTGGCTTTCATCACGACCGACGCGCAAATCCCTGCCGACGCGATGCAGATCGGCTTGAGCGAGGTTACGGAACGCACCTTTAACTGTATCACGGTGGACGGCGACACCAGCACGAATGATATGGTGATCTTGATGGCGAACGGCGCATCAGGCGTTATGCTGGACCCGGCGTTGGTTCGAGTGTTCCAAGAGGGTCTGCAAGCCGTTTGCGAGAGTCTTGCCAAGCAGATTGTGCGGGACGGCGAAGGCGCGACCAAACTGATCAATATCACCGTTCGAGACGCAAAAGACTTTTCGTCGGCTCGTCAAGCGGCGAAAGTGATTGCCGAATCGCTGCTCGTCAAAACCGCGATTCATGGCGCGGACCCAAACTGGGGGCGCATTTTGGCTGCGCTCGGTCGGAGCGGGGTTCCCTTCGAACTCCCGAAAGTGCGGCTTTGGATGCAGCGCAAACTGATCTTCCAGAACGGCGCGCCTACCGCCGTCAGCGAAACGGAATTGGCGGGACTGTTGGGCGTGGACGATATCGAAATCACAGTATCGCTGGGCGCGGGCAGGCTGCAAGCCACCGTATGGACTTGCGATCTTTCCGACGACTATGTCACGATCAATTCCGCCTACCGGACTTGAAAACATGTTAGAAAAACGAGTGCGCATGCATAAGCGAGAGGAAGAACTGGAGGACGGGCGCAGGATCATCTACTACACCTTCACCGAAGAAGAAGTGAAAGAGACAGACGCGCCCGCCGAAGACTCATCGTTTGAGGACACGGACACGCCGGACAATCAAGTCGAAACCCGTCACCCGTAAGCGGAAGTCTGCGCCGTTCGCGCGATTGGCAAAACGCGCATCCGACAAAACCACCGATTTTTTCAACCACTGCTTGGTATCCGTTAGACGCCATTCTGCCGCCAATTTGAATGCGCCCTCATGCACACTGCCCGCCGAATCGGTGGAATCATATTCCAATACAACCAGTCCACTACTGCCGCTGTCCCAAGGTTTCGCATCGGTTCTATCCCAAATCTCCACTTCTATTTCCAGAGGCGTCGCCGAATCGTAATAGAAACTGTCATGAACCTGAAAATAGAGATAACGGTTCTCGCTGTGCCGGTTGCGGCGGGTTGTCCATGCTTGCTCGCCCTGGATTTCGGTCGGTTCCGCGTCGCCATCCCCGCCCAACGCAAGATGCAGTTTCAATCCCGCTTCTTTCGGCTTGCGCAATAAAATTGTTTCCACCGATTTCGCCTTGCTGAAAGGACCGCTCAGCGTTACCTGCTTTCCCTGCCGGAAAAGCTTGGCATAATGCGCGGTGCGTTTCACATAGTGATCGCCGTACTCTTTGGAGGGCGCGATGTCGGTGCCTTCGTGGAACTCATTCCAGGTTTCAATCAGAACCATCCAAGGACGGCGCGCCGGGTCTAAACGAAGTATCTGCTGCCAAGCCTGTTCATAAAATTCGCCCTTTTCACGGTCGCGAACCAAAGGCTGCCTGCCCGGAACCGCCGAATGATCGTAGCCCGGACCGATGGCTGCCACCTGAAGAATTTTGGGATCGAGCGCGCCGCCCCATGCATAGACTGAGTCGCTTTTGACATTCCACGACGTTTCGCGAACCAGATAAGGCTTGCATCCAAAATCGTTTTGAAACCGCTCATAGACGAAATCGATAGCGGCTTGATCCACGCCCTTCGCGAACGCTGCCGCATATAGGAAAATAATAGGCTTCTCTCCAACTCTCGCCCATAAATGCGCAGGAACCAGCGAAAAGAAGTCTCGAATCGTGACATAGAACCATTCCCTGCCCGCTTGGGTTCGCAGGTCGGCGTGGAACCCTGCGCCGTTATGCTCCAACGTGCTGGTGTCATAGAACATGCCGATTGGGGGCGGATTCTGCTTCTGCGCTCGCATCTGCTCTTGCGCCTGTACCAATGCTTTCAGTCCCTCGATACTCCAATACATCGGCTTGCCCGGAGAGCGATCTGCGGGAGTTCCCCAATAAACTGGCAAAATGAAATCGATGCCTGCGCGCTGAATGTCCCGCATTTCGCGCTGGTGCCACTCCGGTTGCCGGTAGCTATAACCCTTTGAATTTTTGGGATGGGTGGTCAAGGCGTCGGAGCCGTCGTGATTGACAAAATGCTCTGTGGTGTTCACATCATACCAATAGAAGAAGTAGGTTCCCACCACCGGTTTCCCTTCCTCAAAACCGGCAGTCCGCTTAGCATCGCGGTCTTTCCAGCCCCGGTAGGGTCCGATGGGCGGCAATGAAAGGTAGAACTCTTGCATAGTTCCTCAATTCGTTCACTGTGCCTATTTTCCTGTTCTCGTTTGCATCATCCCAGCGAATCCAAAAACTGTTTCACCGGAGCGAACTGACTGGGCGGCATATGCTCTGCGATACACGGGATTTCCGAAGGGAGATGCGAGCGCAGCGCGTTTAGATAACCCCGATAGTCAAGCGCGCCTTTGCCGGGGGCTGGCAAATCCAAACGCCCCTGCTCGTCATAAACGATGTCTTTCAAATGAACTAACCCCACAACTGGCGCAAGCGATTGAACAATGGATACCACCTCCGCATCCCTTCGCGCATAGCGGTCTGGCGGCATCAGATTCGGCGCGTCCAGAACAACCCCAAGATGAGCGCGCAACTCTGCAGGGAACCGCAAAATGAAGCGCAACAGGCGTTCTTCGCTGCCCAGCGCATGGGTGTGCCAAGGCTCGATCAGAATTTGCCAACCTCCCGGTTGCGCCAGCGGGATAATCTCTTCAGTAAACAGGTCAAAAATATGCTGCAATGCTGGTTCTGTCTGGTTCTCAGGGTGGTCCGCCAACAAATCATCCGCATAGGTTCCGCTCCAGATCACGATTTTCCTTGCGCCCAAACGCGCGCCATGCCGCATCACCGCTTTCAAATCGTTCAAGTTCGCGCCCATCAGCGACGGGTCATCCGGTTTGAGGGGGTTCATATAGCAGCCGATCGCCGCCGCGGGCAGCGCGTAGCGTTCCAACAGCGCAGCGATCTGGTCAATGCGCGCTTCGCTCCAGCCCGTCTGAAACAGGTTGATTTGACACGTCCCATAACCGGCATCGACCGCGGCTTGAATCGCCGGTTCCAACTCGCTCAGCTCAGCGGCTCCGATCATCACTCCCAAGTTCATAGCGGTTTTGTTCGCGACGAACGGCAGGAGTCCTCTCTATCGCGCAAAAGAAAGAAGGAGAGGAATATAATCATTATGCAAAAAGAGTACGGATCGTTTCAGATGGGTATCCAGAGCTATTCGTTGCGCAACTTCAAAACGCCGGAAGCGCTGGAAATCACGCAATCATTGGGTTTGCAGCATTGGGAAGCGTTTATGGCGCATATCCCGTTGACCGAATCGACCGATGCCATGCGCGAGTATCACCAAGCCTTACGCGCGCGCCGGGTGAAGTTACTCGCTTATGGGGTGGTGGGATTCAACGAGAATGAAGAGGCAGCGCGAAGGCTGTTTACTTTCGCGAAGCAAATGGGGATTCAAGTCTTGACCGCGGATCCCGATGCCGCCAGCCTGCGCTATTTGGGCAAACTGGTGGAAGAGTTCAAAATTCCCATCGCGATTCACAACCACGGACCCGGTTCGCGCTATGATAAAATCGACGATGTCTGGAAAGCGATGCAGGGACAACCCGACCGTATCGGGGCGTGTGTGGACACGGGGCATTTCCTGCGGTCAGGCGAAGACCCAGTAGAAGCGATCCGGCGGTTTGGGGAGCGGACATTCGGGGTTCATTTGAAAGATGTGAAGGACCGAACCCAGTTCAAGGTGTTGGGGAAAGGCGATTTGGATGTGCGGGGAACTCTGAGCGCGTTGAAGAAAGCGAAGTTCCGGCATTGTCTCGCGCTGGAGTATGAAGAGAACCCATCCAACCCCATCCGAGACCTGGAAGAGTGTCTTAATGCGGTCAAAGAGGCGGCGAAGAAGTTGTAACAGGGTTGACCCGGCAAATAGATCAAAGCCGGGTGTGTTTAACGGCTTCTTTTATATCATTGAATTTCAGGATACCACTGGGCATGTTCTGAATGATTTCGGGTCCGTATCGCTTGGTGTGCAGGCGCGCATCCAGCAGGCAGATAATACCCCGGTCATCGGCGCGCCGGAGCAGCCGCCCGGAGCCTTGCTTGATCTGCTGTTTGGCATTGGGAAGCGTCCAAGCGGTAAAGGGATCGCCGCCACGCGACTCAATCAAACCGCCCCGCGCCACTTGCGCCGGTTCCACAGGCACTTCAAACGGGATACGCGCCAAGATGACGCAACTGAGGGTTTCGCCCGGCGCATCAAAGCCCGTCCAGAACGAACGAAGACCAAACAGCACCGCATGGGTCTCCTGCTTAAACTGATCCGATAAGTCGCTATGCCCGCCCGAACCCTGCATCAGGATCGGGATATTGGGTAGTTCTGGCATGCGTTCGCGTACCGCTTCCATCTCTGCCCTCGAAGCAAAAAGCACTAAGGCGCGTCCGCGAGTCGCTTTCAGTATACGGGTTAGTTCCTCTGCCAAACGCTGGTAATAGATCTCCGCTTGAGGAGCGCGCGCGCTGGGGGGCGGTTCCGGCAGTGTGCCAGGCGGCGGCAGATACAAGGCGGCGTTCTGCTGGTAATTGAACACAGGCGGCAGCAGACAGGTTTCCGCGCTCGTCAAACCGGTTTGGGTCTGGAAGAACTCAAAAGAATCATCGATAGTCAGGGTCGCGCTCATGGCAACCACCGGACAAACATCCCACAGGTGCTCAGTCAACAGTTCCGAGAACTCCAATGGCACCGTTTTCGCGCCGCGTTCCATCTCTTTGCGCCCGCACTCGATCCAGGTCGCGCCCGTTTCCGGCAGCACCAATTGCTGTAAGCCGCCGCTGAATTTTTTGAACCACCAGCCCTGCTGATTAAACAACTCTTTCGCTTCATCAAATCCCTTTTCCGGCAGTTGCCCTTTATACTGTTCCAGCGTCTTGCGCACCTCTTTATAGAAGGCGGCGATTTCGCTCTGCAGCCGTTCGGCGGTATGTTGGACAATAGGCATTAAATCAGGCACCGCGCGGTCACGCGCCGATGGCTGCTCCAAAATCTCAGGAGGCAAGGCAGTGATCAGCGTGCTGCGCCGGAGGTCCATCAGCGAGGCTTCCATCTCTAAAACCAGCGACTGCGCAATGCGCGAAAAATCGTTTGCCGCTCCATGCAGTTGGTCAGCGAAGGAGGGCGGTGTGGAGGGACCTGCCACCGACTCCGCGATCTGATTGACCAACCGCGCTGCCATACGCACCACGTTGGCGATCTCTTTACTGTCTAATGTGAACTCCAGCGCGCTGCGGGTCGCATCCAGAAAATCGTGCGCCTCATCCAACACCAGCAGGTCATACTCATCCAGAAGCGAAGACGCGCCCTGAGTGACCCAGCGCAATTCCATATCTGCCAAAATGACCGAATGGTTCGTCACCACCACCTGCGCGCGCGAGGCAGACCGCCGTGTTCGGAAGTAGAAACAGTTGTTGTAGAAAGAACAGAGACGCTGCTTGCAAATCGGCGGCACATGCAGGCGGCTCCAGGTTTCGCGGGCGATGCCTGCAGGCAGGTGTTTCCGACGCGCATAGGCGGAAAACTCGCTTTCGATGCCCATCTTTGCCTGCCCCATCCATTGTTGCACAATCTTTTGCACTGTGGAAGGCATTTGCGAAATCTCCCCATTGACCGCTTGTTCCATACATGCGTATCGGGGCTTGCCCATCACCAGTTCGGTCTTCAGATCGAGGGCGGCATGTCCCAGCAGTTCCATCGCGAGAGGTAAATCTTTCTGCCAATACTGTTCCGCTAAAACATTGGTATAGGTGGCGATGATGACTCGCTTGCCTTCGGTGATCGCCCAAGCCAATGCGGGAATCAGCGCGCCGAGACTTTTCCCGACCCCGGTGGGCGCTTCCACTAAACCATGAGATTGGTTGTAAGCGCAACGCAACACGAACTGCGCCATCTCATTTTGCACGGGGCGCGCCTCAAAACGCGGGCGTTTCGCCAACGCATGGAGAGCGTTCTCGACCAATTGATGCGCTTTACGATGATTCGATTCTGTCATTCCTTCTCAGACAACATGATACCGTATGAAGGAACGTTTTGGGTCACCGCCAGCGCGAAGAGAGGACGGAATACTTACGGCTGTCACCCTGAGCGAAGCGGGCGTGTCTGCTTTTAGGCTGTTGAACAAAAAAAAGCAGATGTTTCACTGCGTTCAACATGACAGTCGGTCTCACTGTCACCCTGAGCGAAGCGGGCGTGTCTGAACAGCAGATGCCTCGGCAAGCTCGGCATGACACTTGGGGAGGGCGTTCAACATGACAAGCGTCACCTTGTCACCCTGAGCGAAGCGAATGGGTCTGCTTTTCAAAGATAACCAAGTGCTTTGGACTAACGACAACGGGGTCATCGCCAACGCGAAGAGAGGATGCGATACTGTCCCCGGTATTTCGCCACTGCCCGCCGCGAGACTTCTATGCCCATCGCCGCGAGGTGCTTGGTCAATTCCACATCGGTCAATTTGCGCCCGTCTGCCTCATGCTCTTGAAGAATCTGGTTGATCAGCATGGCGACCCGATGCGCCGCTTTGAAAAAGAGGTCAAACGAAACTACTTGCCCGTTTGGCATCTGAATGAACTTATTGCGGACGGCGCGCCCCACCGTAGAGCGGTGCAAGCCGATTCGTTCCGCCACCTCAGCGCGGGTGATGGGCTGTACGAACCGGATATCGCCCGTAACGAAAAAGTTCTGCTGGGTTTCCACAATCAACTGCACCACGCGCAGCAGGGTCTCCCGCCGCTTTCGAATGGCATTGAGGAACAGCTGGGCGCGCTCCACATAATGGCAGATATGCTCCTTGTCGGCTTGGGTCAAGCGCGCGGTTCCCTGACTAATCCGGCGGTACTGCTGCCAATAGTAGGGGTTCAGATTGATGGCGCTGGTGTCCATCCCGCGAATCTCTATTTCCAGACCCGACAACGACGATTTGATGAGGACATCAGGTTCCACGCTGACGCCCGACTGATCGCCGTTCATACCCATCGTTTGAAAACCGGCTGCCGGATAGGGGGTCAAGTGATGGCGTATGAACTCGGTCGCGGCTTGGAACCGCGCCTCTGTCAGGCGCAGCCGCCGCATAACGCGCTCTTTGCGGTCACGCGTGAAGTCGTCCCATTCCAAGGTCAAAATGCGTTCTGCATCTTGAATCCGCTCTAAGTCGCCATTCGCATCGACATCAGCCAACATGCTCTGTATCTGCAGCAACAGACATTCCTGCAGGTGCCGCGCGCCGATGCCCGGCGGATCGCAATTCTGCAGATCTCGCAGGACCTCTTGCACCGTTTCTAAGGGCTGCTTGAATCTCAGCGCGATCTCCTCCAGTTCCACATTCAAGTAGCCATGCTCATCCAGAGAATCGACCATGTAAGAGGCTAATTCATGCTGGTCTTCCGGCAAAGCAGGGATCAATTGGGACAGTAAGTGGTCGCGCAACGACATGCCGGACGCGAACGCGCTGAGGGTGTCGTTTTCCTCGTCATCCGTTTCCAGGGGACGCTCAAAGCGCGTTTCCGGGTCAGAGAAGAAAATCTTCATCTGGAAGTCGTCTTCGGTGGGGAGCGCGGTTTCGGTTTCGTTGGGTTTTTCCAAGGCGGGGTTTTCCTGCAGTTCCTGCTCGATCTGCTGCTCCAATTCGGTATTGGTCAACATCAGCAGCTTACTGAGCATCAGCAGCCCTGGACTGGTTTGAGTCTTCGCCTTTAATTCAGTTGAAATCTTTTGCCGCGCTTGAACCATATCGCCAACCTCCTGAACCATGCGTATTATTCCATACAACGGGAATAAGCGATGAACAGGCATTTTTTGCGGTTTAGCGGCTGAGAGCCGGTAGAACAGCCTGAATAACTGCATGATTCTTCGGCGGTGTCTTGAATCCTGCCGACGACACGGAAAACGGGTAAAATCCCCGTATGCAAGCGGGGCAGTTTATATGGATGGGAACCGTTCCCTATGCGCTCGCCTTAGAACATCAGCGCAAAATTCACGCGCTCCGGGTTGAACAAGTCATTCCTGACACGCTCCTATTGCTGGAGCATCCGCCGGTCATTACGCTGGGGAAAGGCTGGCATTCGGAAAACCTGTTGATGACGGAGGCGGAGTATGCGCAGCGCGGGATCGAGGTTTATGCGACCGACCGAGGCGGCGATGTGACTTATCATGCGCCGGGTCAATTGGTAGGATACCCGATCTTCAGCCTGTGGGATAAGGGGCGCGATCTGCACCGCTATTTGCGCTTAGTGGAAGAATCGTTGATTTTCGCTCTGGGGGATTGGGGGATTGAAGCGGGGCGGCTGCCGCCACATACCGGCGTGTGGGTCGGCGATGAGAAGGTCGCGGCGATGGGCATTAAAGCCTCCCGGTGGGTAACAATGCACGGGTTTGCGCTGAATGTGAATAACGACTTATGCCCCTTTGAGTGGATTATTCCCTGCGGTATTCAGGAAAAGGGCGTCGCATCGGTTCAATCGCTCACGCAGCGCGCCGTCTCTGTGGAGGCGATGATACCTGGAGTGGTTGCCGGTTTTGAGCGCGCGTTTGGAATACGTTTTGAACAGGTTGAAAACCATTCCTATTGATCCCGCAGATGCTGGCGCAGCTCTTCTTCGGCTTGCTGTCTAAAGGGGTCGACACTGTCTGCCAGCACTTCGCGCAAAGCATCTTCAAATGCCTGGATTTCTGATTGCAGCGGGGTAAACAGCTCGCCTGTGTTGATGCTTGTTTTCGCCGCTCCAACATGAGACAGCCGGGTGGTTTGAATAAGAATAGACTCGATGCCTGCCCGAATACTGGTGAGTTCCGCCTCGATTGTCGCGATGGCTTCTTCTAAACGCGCTAAAGTGGCGCGTTCCACACATTTATTCCGATAGGCATATTGCAGATCGCGATGAGAGTCGCTGGATTGGGCGCGCTCAAGCAATTTCCCTAACTGCTTCACCTCGCGATCCAGTTTCGCTCGATAGGCTTCCAATGTCCAGTCTGTGCCATCGATTCGTTTCGCGCCGGGCATCCGTATTTGCTGCAAAATGAGCTGCGCGCCGCCTTGGAGATGGTCTATCCATTGCAGGCTGCGTTTGGAGTTCTCGATGATCTGGGTTTTCAGCAGGGTCGCTTGTTGGCGCAGTTCCACATCTTTTTTCAGCACTTCATCCAATTCGGTACGCGCGCTTTTGACGCCTGTCAGACGGTCTAAGTTCGCCCTGACTTTTCGCGCGGTCTGCTGGAGCCGTTTATGTTCCTCTTTGTAGGCGGGCAGCATCGGCAGCGGTCGGTTCTGGATCCATTTACCGATGGCAGCGCCAGTGGCAACCCCCAAAATCAGCGTCACGGGTAGAATTCCCAAGGCAATCATTATCGCTTGCGCTGTCAGCCCCATGACCGCCGCCACGATGCCTGGAACCGTCAGACCCCCCAGTCCCCCGACTAACCCCCCAATACGTGTTTTATCCATCCCTTATGCCTCTATAGAGTTCAATTCCCGCGCCACATCCGCCAGCGTCGACTCCAGGTCCGCCAGTAAGGGTGATTGGGCGCGCGCAATCGCGATATTATCCAACACGAGGGGGGCGATCATCAAGGCTTCCTCGTTGATGGGCGCTTGCAGCAGAGTCGCGCCAAAGGGATCAATCACCATCGAGCCGCCAATGAATCCCTTGCCTCCCTCGAAACCGATCAAGCTTGCCATCACAACATAGAGCGTATGCTCTTCCGCCACGCGGGTCAGAATGCGCCGGTAGATTTCCACATTGCCAATGCTCTCGGATTGAAAACCGCGCGCGGGCGAAGCCACCAGCACATAGAGGACTTGCGCGCCCTTCAGGGCAGCGATGGTCGCGCTGATGGAGTGCCACACATCTTCGCAGATCAGGATCGCCGCCTTGCCGAACCGGGTTTGAAACACATCGATCTGCTTACCGCGCGCCACAAAACGCTCCTCATCGAACACGCCGTAGGTGGGCAGAAAAAACTTCCGATGCACATGCAGCAGTCGCGAATGTTCAGGCGAAGGTTCTAACTGCGCATAGAGGGCTGAGTTGTAATATTGGTTTTCGTGCTGTTCATAGAAGCCAATGCAGACATCAAGCGCATGCTCCGGTTTTGTGTCGGCATAAGCGTTGGCTAAATCTTGCAGCAGTTGTCCAGCAGACACCGAAGCTTCCCGAACGCCCCCTTGTAAAAAGTAACCTGTCATACTGGTTTCTGGCAGCGCGAGAACCTGAACGCGCAGGTTCTGATCGCGAATTTGTTGGAACAGTTCGCGAACCCGCAAAAGGTTCGCGGCATAGTCCGCTTTCTTCGGTCGAAACTGCGCGACGCCCGCATGAAAATTGCCAAAATCGGTCATACTTTAAGCCCCATATTTCTCTTGAACATTCATCAGCTGGGTTAAGATCGGCACTAAGTCCTGCCCTCGTAGACGCCCCAAGCCGCCTTTCGCGCAGGCGCGTTCGTGGTAGGCAGTGGTGTCATCGCCCCGCAAGTCGGGTCCCCAAATCAGCAGCGGAACCGGATCGCCCGAATGGTCACCTACTGAGCAAGGCGTAGAATGGTCCGCGGTCACCAAAATGTAAAGCCCCTTCCCTGCCTGCTGCAAAATCATGCCGACCATCGCATCGATGCGCTCGATGCATTGCGCTTTTTGCTGGGGTAAATTATCATGCCCGCACAGATCAGGTCCCTTCACATTACACAACACGAAATCATGCGTTTGAAGCGCGTCCACAATGGTTTTTCCCATACTGGTCAAATCCGATTCGATACCGCCGGTGGCTCCGGGCGCATCGCAAATCTCCATCCCAACAAAACGCGCGATTCCCCGAATCAATCCCGTTTCCACAACGGCTGCTGAGCGCGTATGATGAAGCGTGTCAAACGGCTTTAGATGGGGCGCGACTCCGGCGCCGCGCGCCAAAACGATGTTGGCAGGCTTCAACCCCTGTTCTTGTCTTGCCCTGTTGATCGGATGGTCTTTCAGGCGCGCATACGATTCGCGAGTGAACAAATTCACGATTCGAGCGGTCCGGGCTGCCGCTTCATCCTCTGGGCTGACGGGTTGCGATTCCCATACTTTCTGTCCTTCCGCATGCGGATCCGCATCGGTGATATGAGGACTTAAGTTTGCGCCCCGCAGCACCAACGCGCCTCGATGAGCGACCGATTCTTTGAAGAAACATGCCACGCCCTCGATTTCAATACCCGACAGCACATTCGCAAGTTCCTGAGTGCCTTGCTCGATACGCCCCGCGCGCCGGTCAGTCACTATCCAATCTTCATCAACCGTGCTGAAATTGCACCGGAGCGCAATATCGCCTCCCCGCACTTCCATCCCAATGCCCAACGCCTCAAAGGGACCGCGCCCAGTGTAGACTTGATAGGGGTCGTAGCCCAACAGCGCGAGATGTCCCGTGTCCGACCCCACCCGAATACCGGGCGAGACCGGGTCCATCAAACCACATTCGCCTTCCCGCGCTAAGCGGTCTAAAAAGGGGGTCATCGCGGCTTCTAAGGGGGTTTTGTTGCCTAACTCCGGGATGGGGCGGTCGCCCATGCCGTCCGCAATCAGGAACAATGCTCGATAATGCGGTGCTTGTGCCATAGATGGATTATACCTGTTGGCAAGGCTTCCCTATACCGTATCGAGGTAAAGGAGCGCGCGGTCCAAGGCTTCATCCAGAGTCAAAGTCGCGCATTCTGCGCGCAGGTGGTCAAAGCGATCTCCCAAAATATCCTTCAACCGGCTTATCTCTCGATCTTGTTCCTGATAATTGTTTGTGTACATCGTGATGCCAAAAACGCTGCTATGATGTTCTGCCGCGCAGTAAAATGTGGCAGCCTCATCAACCTGCTTTTTTGCCATCGCAATCGCGCAGATTAGGAAGAGTCCGCTGATCAGTTCTTGGTTCACAACACGAGGTCGCAGCACGAGGATGCTCTCTTTGATCAGTTGCGCCGCTTTCTCTACTTCCTGCCGTCGCATCGCCAAAGTCGCCATCGTACTAAGGGACAACCCGCGCCCCTCTTCATTTTCCATTTCCAGGTTCATCGCGTAGGCTAACTGACTATACTCTTCGGCTTGATCCAGATCATCCATCTGGATCAGGATTCTCGCTAACATTTCGTAACAGGTCGACTCCCAGAAACGCATTCCCATACGCTGGTTGTGATCTAAGCCCTTGAGGTAGTAATCGCGCGCGCCTACCAGATCGCCTTTTCCTTGCGCCACATTGCCCAGATTCAAGATACAAGCGGCGACATGCCGGTGATCACCGACCTCTAAAAACAAAGATTGCGCGCGAAGGAAATAATGCTCCGCTTGCTCGTAGTTTCCCTGATCATGTTCGATATTTCCAATGTTCAAGAGATTGATTGCTTGCCATCCTCGGTTGCCTGTCTCTTGGTTGATCTTCCAGGCTTTATCGAAATACTCTTTTGCTGGCTCAAAATCGCTCTGTTTGCGCGCTACCACGCCCAAGTTATTGAGCGTCGCCGCCATGCGCACCCGGTCATTCGTCTTTAGGATCTCCTGATAACTTTGGCTAAAGTAATCGCGCGCCTCAACCCAGTTACCTTGCATTGCGTTCAGAGTCCCCAGCCCATTTACGGCAAGAATGTACCCTTCCAGGTTCTGAAGCGTTTGATACAGTTCCGCGCTTTGATGGAGCAGTGACTGCGCCTGCCGGAAATCGCCTAAATCTTGTTTGCAGAGTCCTATCCCGCATAAAGCGTCCGCCATCTCTTTCTGGATATCGAGTGAGCGACTGATCTCCAGCACCTGTTCAAACCGTTGAATTGCGGCTTCAAAATCACCCTGCTTTCTTTTGAAGGTGCCTGCCGTATTCAAAACCCTCGCCAACAGACGTTCATCTGGCATGGGGATGTCCAGGCAAGATTTCAAAATGCGCGTCGCTTCGTACCAATGCCCGCGAACGTCCCAGAAAAACATGAGCGCGTAACCAAATCGATAGGCGATTTCAGGATTGTGTGCCAATGCCCACTCCATCGCGGTTCGCAAGTTTTCATGTTCTTGCTCCATCCATTGGGTCTCAGGATTGGCAACGGCGCTTCTCTTCTCCTCCGCTTGCACTCCTGACAACTGTTCCACTCTTTGCAAGTAGTATCGGGCATGCGACTCGCGCAAAAACGCGCTTTCTTGTTCGGATAGTTTTTCTGAGGCGAACTCCCTGAGCGACTCCAGCATTCTGAATCGAATCGACTGCTCCTCACGGTCAGCAATCACCAGCGAACACTCCACTAAGTCGGTCAGATAGTCGAGCGCCATAGGCTCCTTCAAAATTTGTTCCGCGCACTCCAAGGTCCATCCGCCTGAAAAGACAGAGAGCTTAGCGAAGAACTGCCTCAGCTGGTCATCCAACAGATCATAGCTCCAAGCGATGGCTTCGCGGAGGGTGCGGTGCCGCGATTGCGCGTCTCGCTGACGGCTCACCAAGAGGTCCAAGCGCTGTTGGAGCCGCTCCAAGATTTGGGTTAAGCTCAGCACGCCGACACGCGCCGCCGCTAATTCCAAGGCTAATGGCAATCCCTCTAATTGCCTGCAGATTTGCGACAAGGTGTTCGCGTTTCCTGCCGTCAATTGAAAATCCGGCACCACCGCCTGCGCCCGGTCAATGAACAGTTGGATACTGGGATAGGCGGATAGATTCTCAAAGGCGGATGATTCTGGTTCCTCTTTTTCGCTGGGGACCGGCAACGGGCGCAAGGGGAATTCGCGTTCGCCCTGAATCGCCACTTTGCGGCGTGAAGAAGCGATGATTTTCACCGTCGGTGCAGACTTCAAGAGTCGGTCGACTTCCCCCGCGCCTTCGGGCATCAGTTGCTCCAAGTTATCCAAGATTATGAGACTGGGCTGCGCTTTCAGAAAATCGCTAATGACTGGCAGCGGGTCGGCATCGGGCTTACAAGTCAACCCCAATGCGGTGAGCGCGCTGTGCAGAATCTCTTCAGAATGACGCGCATCTTGCAAAGGCACGAACCAAACCGCGCCTGCATAGGCATCCGACAGCCGCCTGCCCACCTCCACAGAAATCCTGGATTTTCCGCTGCCTCCGGGTCCGAGCAAGGTCACCAGCCGCGCGCCCTCTTCGGGATCGGTCGCGGGATGAAGCAGCCTTTCTAAGGCGGCTAATTCTTCTTCTCGTCCAAAGAAACGCGTGGTTTGCAGGGGCAAACTGCCAGAGTAGGCAGGCTTGGCTTGCAGAGGCTCAAACTCGCGCTTCGGCATCTCAGGATAGATCACTTGGAACACACGCTCTGGTTCCTGTTCGCTGGTGAGCCTGTAAGCCCCTAACGATTTCAGTTCCACCCCCAGCGTGAGTTCGCGTCTGAGCAACACAGCGGTTTCTTCGGAACAGAGGATTTGCCCGCCATGCCCTGCCATCAGCAACTGTGCTGCAAAGGAGAGCAGTCCGCTCTTCAGAATCTTTTTGGATTTTTCTTCGGACAGGTGTCCCGTATGCAAGACCATGCGCGCGCTTTCCACCAATGCCTGAAAACCCTTCGCGCTCATGGCTTGCTGGGCTGCCATCGCAGCGCTCAACGCATCCTGCGCGCTGCCAAACAGGGCAATGGTTCCTGCCTCTTGACGATCAAATTCGACTCCGCCATGCCGACGGAACATCTCGCGAATGAGACCGGTATGATGCGCCCAAGCCGCGCGCAGTTCCGAGTTGCGTTTGCCCTCCATCACCTCGATCAATAGGCAGACTGCCATGCCGGAGGTGGGCAACGAGGACGCGCTGGGGGGCGAAACCGGCTTGTTTTGGAAAAGCGCAGCTTGTGAAGGAAACCCTGAACGCTGGGGCTTGGCGGGCTGTTCGCTTGTTTTTTCGCTGGGCGCAGCGCGCAATTGATCCGCCAATGCCTGCAGGGTTGGAGAGGGCTTCACGCCCATCTGCTTCTCTAACTGTTTTTCAAATTGCTCGTAAGTTCGTAGCGCTTCCGCGCTTTGTCCTGCCGAGGCTAAGAGACGCATCAAAATCAGATAGCTTTCTTCCCGGAGCGGGTCGACACTGACCGCTTTGCGCGCTGTCGCGAGCGCTGCCTCCCAGTCTTCGTTTTGTTCCAACAGATGCGTCGCTTGTTTGACCGCGCCGAAGTAAAGGTTCTCCAGATGGACCTGCTCGGTGACGACCCAATCTTCATAGTATCCCGGCAGCAGCGTTCCTTTGTAGAGCGCGAGCGCTTGGGTAAGAAACTGATATTGTTCCGGCTCACTGTTGGCGCGGGCGGCAAGCTTGATTATTTTTTCGAATTCGCGCACATCAGTATCGACATGTTCAGGATTAAGGCGAACGTTCATCCGGTCGACCAAGAAAACACTGTCTCTGGGGGTTCCCGGCGGTTCCAATTGCTGGCGCAAGGAGGAAAGCGCTTTGCTGAGGCTGTTGCGCGCATCGTCGAGGTTGTAGTCGGTCCAGAAAAGATCGCAGAGGCTCTCGCGCGAGTGGGTTTGTTGCTGGTGATAGGCTAAATAAGCCAGCAGCGCGCCGGTTTTATAGGTTCTGAACCGGGTGATCTCCCGGTCACCCTGATACGCCCTGAGTCCCCCTAACAATTCTATTCGACAGAGTGCCATGCGTTTCGCCTACTCTCTTATTGTACCGTATTTTGAGCTTGTGAGTGCCTTTGTGCTGAGATTTACTGCTATTGTTGGAAGGATGAGAGGGTTTCTTGAGTTTTCGGTTCCCCTTGCGCGCAAGGGGAACCCTGAAGTTTGCCACTTGTCCGGTGTGCAACTTCAGGAGACGAGGCTTGTCACCTCGCT
>JAHCHP010000023.1 GCA_026129765.1 Fimbriimonadia bacterium
GCCGATGAGGGTTTACGAGCGAACCTTGGGCAGTCAGGGCAATTGGACGAGCCTGGAGGATTATCTACAGGCTGGGCGTTCGCTATGGTATGATGGTTATCAGCAAATCAAGTTCCCTGCCGGAAGAGTGATCCGTAATCCAAACAATAATACTGTGATGGATTGGCGCGATGCGAATGGCAATCCCGTTGAGTGTATTTTCCCGTCCGCATGCAATCCGGTTGAAGCTCCCACTCAAGGCTGTCCTCACGGGAGTGCTAGGAGTTCGTGTATTTGGAACGGCGGTTGCGATAGCCTGCCCTTCTTTCCACTTCCCCCCTCTGGCGAAGGTGCAGGCTCAGGTTTACCCATTTATGGAAAGTGGTGTGGACCTGGGCATCCCCCCAAAAGTATTCGCGACTATGAAAAACCTTATCCTGAGCCTGCCGATTATCTGGATGGTTGTTGTAAGGATCACGACAAATGCTATGATGACAATAATTGTGTAGGGTGGTGTTGGCTTACATCGTTGCAATGTCGTATCTGTGACTGTATATTGGCGGGATGCGCTCTTTCTACAGATTGTTCAAGTTCTCCACAACGAGCGAGTTGTGAACGTATGAAGCCGATCATTGGCAACTACATGTTGATACAAGGTGGATGTTTTTTCCTTCCCAAGAATCCAATCATGAAATTTGGCGGAAATTCAGGTTCGTGTCAATCATCATCGCCTTGCGCACGTTAGCACTGTGATAGAAACACTCTAAAGAACACTTATAAGGTAATACCCATGAAGTTAGAACACCAACTACGAAACTTCAAAAACGCATTCTCTATCGTTCGTCTGAGCAAGGTAAAGAGCCTCACTCGAATGGGCTATTCTGTTTGTGCATTGCTCCTAAGCGGATGTAGCAGCACATCCGATATTGGTCATACGGGAATCACCTTTGATATTCATCCTTCTGGAAATCAAATTGCTTTCACCGCCAAAGGCAAAGGGACGCGAGATATCTATCTATTGGACCTCAAGACCTTTGAAGTAAGTCGTTTGACTGAATCACCCGCCTTCGAATCGGATCCCTGTTTTTCTCACGATGGCAAATGGATTGTTTACTCTGCCAGTTCCATGCCCAATGATCCGAAATCACCTTATCATCTTTATTTGTTCAATCTGGAGACAAAGGAAGTTCGTCAATTGACTTCAGAAACCGGGGTTTCTGATTCCTCGCCCATGTTCGTAATGAACGGGTCCCAAATATTGTTCTCTCGATCTCATCGATTGCGTCCTTATAGCATGGGAGGCTACGTTTGGGACAACTCAAGCCTGTATGTAATCAATCGTGATGGAGCAGGTGAAACAGCGTTGCCATTGAGCCGGTATTACTCTGTTTCGCCAGGGGGGCATCATTTGATCACTATCAGTTATGATAGGAACAATCATCCTTTTGTGCGGATTGCTGTAGATAAACTTTTGAAAGAGGACTCGAAAATCAAGAGGGACGACCTCTTAAAGAACGGAGCAGAGAAAAATGCCGAATGGAGAAAATTTATGACTGAAGCATATCGGACAATCCCGCGCGAGACAATAGAAGAATTGCCCTCAGCCCTGAACAATGAGTTTATTGCGATAAGTGAATTAGTCGAAGTTCCGAACAGCAAGTACTTCGGTTTGATTTCAGATAAGCATCGCATTTATGATTATCAGGTTTGGATATACGATTCTTTTAAAAATCAAGCTCGTCAACTGACCCCTCAAGATGACAAACCCTCAGGTCATGAGTGTTTGCGTACTATGCCTGACGGAAAATCGTTTCTTTTTTTGCGCCGGGAGGAAATCGGATTAACTCAGAAAAATGGGATATGGCGAGTAAACATAGACGGAACGAATTTTCACCAGGTCGCCGACTATACCCTATTTGACGATCCGTTGAACTGGAAACCGAAGAGAAAGTAGAATATGAACCATTTTGCAATGTGGTACAACGACAGCAGCGACTACGGTTGGCTGCCGGGGCATTGGCTCAGCGCGTTAGACCCGCCGGGCGAGGGAGAGATGTTCTATCAAGATAGTTTTGGGACTTCTTTGAGTATACCACCTCTATTACCCCCTATGTATCTAAAGTATGATGAAGAGGGTGGGGAGTTTATGATGGCATCAGCTATTCAAAGAATTCGTGATAAGCTCTGTTCATGGTTTCCAGCTCTGTGTAGAAAACGAACTAAACCAAAACCACCGACGGCATTCGACTATTGCTCGACACATTGTGCGGAGAAGTGTGCGGAAGACCCAAACTATCAGTTTCCGTTACCTGAGGATTTTTTTTGCAGGATTACCCTCAGGTCCAACTATTTCACGCATTGAATTGCCGGGAAGGTCACCAGAGGAAGTCAACTGTTTCATGAGATGTGTATTTAGATGTATGGATCTCGCTGAAAATCCCCGACCATTTCCGGTTCCAGGTCAAAATGTTATGCCTTTCGTGCCATTTCCCATATTGGGACCGATACCTTTCCCTTGCGTATCCCCAACGTTTTGTCCAGTACCACTTTAAGGAGACTCAATGATGGTGCAAATGAGTTCGATTTTAAGAGAGCTGATGCAGTTTGATTATGACATCGATGATCGTGAAATCGTGCGTGTTTTCCAGCTTTGGAAACAGTTGCTTGAGAATGGTGATCGCTTTGAGATAATCACAGGCTTCATTGGCATTATGCATATTTTTTCCAATGGAGGACGTTACAAAGAGGCTTTGGAGATACAGAACGAGTTTGACAATTTCTTGAAAGAACACCAGCCACCAGACCAATTCGTACGGACATTAGCTTTGAATACTCGGCTGAATGTATTGGCTCACTCCCAACAGTTCAGCGAATTCTGGGAGACTGTCAAAACCGAACAGGAACATATAAGAGCAGACCATTATCGGGCAATGGTTAAAGCGCTGGTTATGGAAGGGAAGGCCGACTTAGCAATCTCCACTTATAGCGCATATATCGCGATGGTGGAGATTGAATTGTTGTTCTGGAAATTGAACCTTAGTCCAATGGAATTTCCCAATATCTTTTGGATTCCTAAATTTGTCATTGACTTGTTCGAACAGGGCGATGATATACTGAAACAGCGGTGTGCGGAACCCATTCTGAGGATGGTTGATCTGTACCTTGAGACCTATGCATTGGCTGTTTTTCCCATCAACGAGGAGTACGAAAACTTCTTAGATCGGTTGACTCAATGGCTGGATATTCAACAAAGACCTACTGAATGCCTAAAAGTCTCCCGCGTTGCTATGTTGTTGAGGGAACAATGGCTGAAGCGTCCCAGCCCAGGAAGGTCTTGGATGAGGCAGTATCCTGTCAATAACCCGTCTCAAGAACCATAAATGAATGTGAGCATTCGTCATGATTAAGTAAAACCAGTATGAATTAGCTAGCTAACGCTTTTCGTGAGAAAAACCCTCGAAAGGTTCAGTTTTTAGTGGATTCGCGCGTTCGAGGGAATGACGGTAGATAGCGGATTTTTTATTGACAGCCTGAAAAAGGGCAGTTTCCCACGACCACCTGTTGATTGCACAAGTCTGCTATGGACGAGCCGCCGCAGGACGACTTTACATCCTCAACTCCGCGAATTCATTCGCGGCTTACGTGACACCTCCCCCAATAATACCGCCATCGCTCCAGTATTGAACAACGCCGAAACGATTTATCGACATTTCAGGTAGAATCTTACACTTAAGAGGCTAATCACATGGCACAAGACTATAAACAGACACTTAACTTACCAAAGGACGATTTCACGATCCCAATGCGCGCCAACTTGCCGGAACAAGAACCCAAATGGCAGCAGCATTGGAATCAGATGGACCTATACCGTCTCATGCAGGAGAAAGCGGCTCCGAAAGGCGCGTTTGTTCTGCACGACGGTCCTCCCTATTCGAATGGCGACATTCATATGGGACACGCCCTTAACAAAGTGCTGAAAGATGTGATTATCCGCTTCAGGCGTCTACAGGGCTATCGCTCGCCCTATGTGCCGGGCTGGGATAACCACGGTATGCCCATCGAGAATGCGGTCAGCCAACAGTTCATCCAGCAGGGCAAAACTGCCGACCGTGTCGCGCTTCGCGAGGCTTGCCGGGCATACGCCAAACGCTTTGTCGATATCCAGCGGGAACAGTTCCGTCAATTGGGATGTGTGGGCGACTGGGATCGCCCCTACCTCACGATGGAATACGGCTTTGAGGCATGCATTGTGCGGGTCTTTGGCGAGCTGGTCCAGAAAGGCTATATCTATCGCGATATGCGCGCCGTGCTTTGGTGTCCCACTTGTGAAACCGCGCTGGCAGAAGCCGAAGTCGAGTATGAGGAGAAAACCTCCGACTCGATCTATTTGCGCTTTCCTTTGCTTGAGGATTCTAAAGGGGTCTTGAGCGGTCTTCAGAACCCGTATATTGTCATCTGGACAACCACCCCCTGGACGATACCAGCCAATATGGCGGTGGCGGTTCATCCCGATTTCAACTATCAGGTGGTGCAGGTTGACTCGCAGAACGCCTGCTATCTCTTGGTCGACTCACTCGTGGAAGCGACGATGAGCGCGGTCGGCATCGAGGATTATCGCGTCGTGAAGAATTTCAAGGGCAGAGAGTTGGAAGGCATCCAGTTCAAACACCCGCTGTTTGAGCGCGCCTCGCCCGTAGTGCTGGCGAACTATGTGCTGAGCGATGAGGGAACTGGTGTCGTGCATACCGCCCCGGGGCATGGCGCGGAGGACTTCGCGACCGGCAAACGGTATAACCTGACCATCCTCAGCCCAGTGGACGGAAAAGGCGTCTTTACAGACGAGGCTGGCGAGTTTGCCGGGCTAAAAATCATGCCGGAGGGCAACAAACGCATCATCGAGCGACTGCAAGAAGTCGGGCATTTGATGAAGCACGAAACCTACCAGCACAACTACCCGCATTGCTGGCGATGCGACTCGCCTTTGATGTTCCGAACTACTGTCCAATGGTTCATGAGCATCGACCACGACCTCCATCGCGAGCGCAGTTTGGAGGCAATTGACCAGGTGAAATGGTTCCCAGAAGAAAGTCGGAATCGTATCACCGCGATGGTCAGGAACCGCCCCGACTGGTGCATCAGCCGCCAACGAGCTTGGGGTGTCGGTATCCCAGCGTTCTTCTGCGAAAACTGCGAGGGTGCGTTGGTGACACCCGAAAGCGTCGAGGCGGTTGCGGCAGTCATTGAGCGCGAAGGCTCCGATGTCTGGTACAGCAAACCTGCCAGCGAAATTTTGCCGCCAGGAACTCAATGTTCCCATTGCGGCGCGGGCGAATTCCGCAAAGAAACCGATGTGTTGGATGTTTGGTTCGATTCCGGCAGCACGCATCGAGCCGTCTTAGAAACGCGCCCTGAACTGACCTGGCCCAGCGATCTCTATTTTGAGGGTTCCGATCAACATCGTGGCTGGTTCAACTCCAGTTTAATGATCGGGATTGCGACCAAAGGCGCGTCACCCTTCCGTTCGGTCGTTACCCACGGCTTCGTGCTGGATGGCGACGGGCGCAAAATGAGCAAGAGCGAGGGGAACACGATCCTTCCCAAAGACATCATGCGGGCATCCGGCGCGGATGTGCTGCGATTATGGACCGCTTCAGTAGAATACTTTGAAGATGTGCGCTACTCGGATGAGATTCTGAAATATGTGGTCGATGCTTACCGGCAAATCCGCAATACCATGCGCTTCATGCTGGGCAACCTGTATGATTTCATGCCCGATGTGCGCGTGCCATATGACCAACTGCCAGAATTGGATCGCTGGATGTTGGCGCGACTGCAGGAGTTCCTGAAAACCAGTTTGCGCGCGTATGATTCGTATGAGTTCCACCGGTTCTATCAGGCGGCGCGGCAACTGTGCAATGTCGACCTCAGCGCGTTCTATCTCGATGTGCTGAAAGACAGGCTCTATGCCAGCGCGCCCAACGATCCTGCACGGCGCGCCGCGCAAACGGTCATGTTTGATATGACCTCGGTCATATGCCGACTGTTCGCCCCCTTCCTGGTGCATACGATGGAAGAGGTTTGGACAAGGCTGCCGATGCCTGATAAGCCGCAGAGCGTCCATTTGGCAGACTTTCCAGAGCCTCAGCCCCAATGGGAGAACGAAGCGTTGCTGAATCTCTGGAGCCAGCGGCGGGAAGCGCGTGACATCGTGAACCGTAAGGTGGAGGAGGCGAAGAACGAAAAACGCATTCCGAACCCGCAATCGGCATGCGCGAAAATCGCTGCTGACCCGACCTACTATGATCTGTTATCGCCATTAGGCGATGACTTGCCGCGTCTTTTTGGGATTTCTCAAGCGGAACTTACGCCAGGCGCGCAAAGCGGATTGGAGGTGGAAGTAGTCCCCGCTGAGGGCGTGAAATGCGCGCGCTGTTGGCTGGTGCTGCCCGATGTCGGATCATCGCCCGCCTTCCCCGACCTGTGTGGACGCTGCGCGAAAGTGATCGAAGCGATCTCGTGAATGACCCCAGACCATTAGGCATCAAATACTTTCAGCAGGGTTTGTACAAAGAAGCCCTGCCGGTTTTGCTGGACGCTGCTGTCAAATATCCTCAAGACGGCTACGTCCAGCTCTGTCTGGGTATTATATTCGCCTCGCAAAAAGACCTCACCGCTGCCGAACCCTATCTGCGAAACGCGGTTCGGATGCGCCCCCAAGACGCGCATGCCTGCTACAATTTGGCTTGCTTGCTCCATCAAACCTCGCGCCAACAAGAAGCCCTCGCGCTTTATGATACCGCCGCGCGTTTAGACCCCACGCTGATCGCGGCAAAAGTCGCAGCCAACAACTTGCGCCAATCAATGGGACTATCAGGCGGTCCCGCCGGTCCCACCATCCAACAACCGCCCGGAACCGCACCCTATCCCCCCTATTCGCAGCAGCCTAATCCCTATGCCCAACAGCCCGACCCATATCAAACGTATCCCCACTTGCCCGGACCCGATCCCTATGCCAATGACTCTCGCCGCAGGAACTCTGGGCGTTTATTCAGCTGGTTAGGATTCACTTGTTTGATGTTGGGCTGCTGTACCTGCACGCCATTCTTCAGTTTAGCAGGGATCGT
Organism: Fimbriimonadia bacterium; assembly: GCA_026129765.1. Classification (GTDB taxonomy): domain Bacteria; phylum Armatimonadota; class Fimbriimonadia; order Fimbriimonadales; family GBS-DC; genus JAHCHP01. The sequence continues at coordinate 7,104 of JAHCHP010000023.1, forward strand.
GCTTTCCATTTTAGGGATCGCGCGTGGGGATGTCGGCTTCGGAATTACCGTGCTGATTCTCTGCATCGCGCATCGAGTCTTGATCGCTATGCTGCCCACTTTTGTTGGTCAAATTCCCATCGAGAATCTCCCCATTCAACCCAACCTTTAGGGACAACAAGCCTTTCAGCCATCCATCTGGAGGGCGGAGCTCCGTCTCCTCCTTTTGTCTGCGTGGGTGACAAGGTTGCCGAATTCGTCATTCCCGCGCGCGCGGCAATCCAAGCCTTCGAAAAGCAAACCCTTCGCAATGCTCAGGGTGACAACGTCTATGTCATGCCGAGCGCAGCAACTCCCCGTCACCGCTCCTTCTCAATCAGCAACTGGTCCCCAGAAACCAAGCAGCGAATGGTTCCATGTTCATCCGTTCGATACACCTTGACCCGGTTCTTTTCCAATAATTCAAGCGTATCGGAATGGGGATGACCGTAGGGATTTTCCGCGCCGCACGAAATCACTGCAGCGCGGGGGCGGGTTAAGCGGAGCAGCGCGTCATCCGTACCATTAGATGAACCGTGATGACCCACCTTCAGCACAGAAACTGGCAAGTTCGCTTCACCCGACAGAGCGCGCATCCTGCCAGCCTCCTCCAAATCGCCCAAAAACAAGAAAGACGCCCGCTGATAAGTCAAATAGAGCGCGATACTGTTGTTGTTCGCGTTGGACCCGCTGTCGCTCATAAACGGCTTTCTGGGCGCGAGAACCCTCATATCGCACGCCTCCGATAGACGGAACCGCATTCCCGCCTCCACAAGGCGGTAAGTGATTTTGCGCCTTTGAACCGTTCGAAGCAAGGTTTCATAAATCGGCGATCCTTCCACATAACCCGAGTCCCAGAACTCGCCCACCTCAAACACTCGCAAGACCTCTATCAAACCGCCGATGTGATCGGCATGCAAGTGCGACATCACCACCCAGTCCAAACGCGAGACTCCTCTCCGTCTTAGAAACGCGGTAACCAGAGCGCCCGCTTCAGGGCTGCCCCCATCGATGAGCATCGTTTTGCCATTCGGAAACTGGATAAACGCGCAATCGCCTTGTCCCACGTCCAAGAAAACCACTTCCAGCGCGCCGGGCGGTTTCGAGGCATTGGCAGGGGCTGAGGTCTCGCAGCCTGCCAGCAAAAGAGCCACTCCCAGCAGCAACCAAAGCGCCAATCGGAACCGGGTCATGAAGCCATACCTTAAACGCGGACTACCTGCTTCCTGCCTCTATTTTTCAAAGTTGGCGATATTAACGCGCCAAATACGCTATAATATTCCGACATGGAAGCGCAAGACTACAGGGAACCAGACCGCTGGAGCCGCCTTCAGCGGCAGATGGAATTTATCTTGGAAATCGACAAAGCCAAGCAGATCTTTCGCAAAACGCGCCTGCTGGATGGCTCAAGATACGAAAATGATGCCGAACATTCGTGGCATTTGGCGATGATGGCAGTCATTTTGTCGGAGCATGCCAACGAACCCATTGATGTCGCCAAAGTGATAATGATGGCATTGGTGCATGACATCGTGGAGATCGATGCGGGCGACACCTTCGCCTATGACGAAGCGCGCCGTGAAACCCAGCGTGAGCGTGAGCTGATCGCTGCCGAACGCATCTTCAACCTGTTGCCGTCCGATCAAGCAGCCAACATTCGCGCCTTGTGGGATGAATTCGACAATCAAGAAACGCCGGAAGCGCGGTTTGCGCGCGCCATCGATCGCTTAGCGGGCATTCTGCCCAACTATCACAATCAAGGGGGCGGCTGGCGGGAAAACCATGTGCCGCCTCAGAAAGTCCGCGCCCGCAATCAAGTCATTGAGCATGGCTCGGAAACTTTGTGGGACTATGCGCGCGGCTTAATCGAGGAGGCAGAACGCAAAGGCTTCTTTCAAGAAGTTGAAACGGTGGGGTGAAGCCAAAACCATTTCACAATTTATAAGGTATAATTTGCATAGGTAAAAGCGATGCTAATCGCAAAACAGTGGACTCATTGGCGTTATTTTTTCTTGGCTCTGACTATATGGGTGGGAGTTTCGCCCTTATTTACGAGTTCTACTGTCTCTTGCGGGTGTAAAAAAAACGAGTCCTTAAACAGCGATTGCCACTCCGCACCTGCGCCTAATCAGCAATCACCTTTATCCTGTTGTGACTCCGAGCAACCTGTAAATCAGAAAAAACCTGCTTGTTGTTCTAAGGAAACAGTTTCATTAGGCATAGAAGGTGAAGGTTATTTCCATAAGGAATCAAAGACGAACTGCAGCCATTGCAACTTTTGTGAGCGAGACTTACAGTTACCTGAGTGGATAAAAACCGAAAAAGCCAAAACTTCGGACCAGGTAGGGATAGCTCTGCTTACTGATTGGGAATTAACGAGTTTTCAGCAGTACCGAATTCCTTTGCTTTCCTACTTTGAACAGGTGATTCATTCACCACCTCACAAACGTGAAAATCCCCGCGCGCCTCCCATTTAATTCTTCTGTCTGTAAAAAGGCATAAATTTACCCTATGAAATTGTTTTCTTAGGTAAATCTAATCGCCCTTCACTTGCTAAACTTATTGTTCTTATCTCCAAAACTTCTAAACCATTTTGGGGGAGTAGACGTTCACACTTTAGCATAACGTCAGGAGAACAAAGCGCAATGAAATCAAAGTGGTTTGTATCTACAGCTTCGTTGGGCTGATCCCATAGGCTTATTCCCAATCCAATGGAGGCTGTCCATTTCAACTCAATTCAACTTTGGAGGAACAAAATGAAAAACAAACGAATATTCGTTGTCGCAGCAGGATTACTACTGATAGGCATGAGCACATTCGGGTTCACAAACATGCACGAAACCCGCACCATCCAACTCAGCATAGGGGGATTGCACTGCGAAGGCTGCGTCGCTCCAGTGGAAAACGGCTTAAAGAAAGTGACCGGCGTCTCACAGGCGAAACTGGACTTTAAGACTGGCATCGCAACGCTCCGATTCAACGAACATAATACCCCGCTCTCCAAACTCACGCTGAGTGTCGCAGATATTCCGCACGCCATGGGGAGCAAAATGAAATACTCTGCACGCTTCATGCTTCCACTTCAAGCAGGCGCGGGCGCAAACGCCGAAAAAGCGAGGAAAGCCGTCTCTGCTATTAAAGGCGTCCAAAAAGCGGAGCAGAACAAGAACAGGCTCTACATCACCTTTCACCCCAAAACGGCGGATGTGACCTACGACCAGATCAGCAAAGCGGTGCAGAATGCCGGCGTCAAAATCAACGCGCACGCCGGTCACCACTAATATCAAACCGGGCGGGGGAGGGGCAAACCCCTGCCCAGCCCATGGAGGAAATCACAATGACAACGCAAACAATCACGCTTAAAATCGGTGGAATGGAGTGTGGAGGCTGTGTGAAAAGCGTGCAAAACGCTCTCAGCAACGTGCCGGGCGTTCTGAAAGTGGAAGTCAGTTTGGACAAGGCGACAGCCACTCTCCAAGCAGCGGAAACCGTCCGAATGGAACCGTTGATTGAAGCCGTCACAGAGGCAGGCTTCGACGCGGAACCGCTGGCTGGCGACAACTGAGCGCACATGCCCAACCATCAAAGCATAGGACAGCAGGGAGAACCGGAACATGAAGCATAAACATCGTTCTGTCGCGGAGCACCAAGCGCAGCCTCCCCTTCATGGGGGCGGAGAAGGGCAAATACACCCGCACACACGCGATAAACATGAGGGGCACACCCCTGCTATGTTCAAAACACGCTTCTTTGTCTGCTTGCTCCTCACTCTTCCCGTCCTCTACTTCACCCACGAAGTCCAACACCTGCTCGGCTACCGCCCCATCACCTTTCCCGGCGCAGAGTGGCTTGCCCCCTTCCTCGCCCTTCTCATCTATCTCTACGGGGGCGGGGTCTTCCTCGCAGGATCACGTCACGAACTCAACGCGCGCGCGCCCGGAATGATGACCCTCATCGCACTCGCCATCACCGTCGCGTTCGGCTACAGCCTCGCCGTTACACTTGGTCTCAAGGGAATGCCCTTCTACTGGGAACTTGCCACCCTCGTGGATATTATGCTGCTTGGGCATTGGATAGAAATGCAAACCGTCCAAGGCGCAAGCCGCGCGCTGGAACATCTTGCCTCTCTTTTCCCTGCCGTCGCGCACCGCATCCGGAATGACCACATAGAAGACGTTCCCGTAAGCGAATTGCAGACGGGCGACCGCATCCTCATCCGACCTGGCGAGCAAATCCCCGCCGACGGCATCGTGCAAGAAGGGATGTCCAGTGTCAACGAAGCCTTTCTCACCGGCGAATCCCGCCCTGTTCCCAAAGAATCCGGCTCACAAATCGTCGCGGGCGCAGTCAACGGCGAAGGCACACTCCAAGTAGGAGTGATTCACATCGGCGAAGCGACTACTATCCACCAAATGATGAGACTCGTGGAAGAAGCACAGCAATCGCGCAGTCGTTTCCAGATGCTCGCGGACAAGGCAGCCTTCTGGCTCACTTTGATTGCTGTGGCCACTGCGACCCTCACTTTCTTCGTCTGGACCTTTCTCCAAGCCGAGCTCACCTTCCGCATTGAGCGCACCGTCACACTCCTCGTCATCGCTTGCCCACACGCGCTTGGGTTAGCCATTCCCCTCGTCATCGTTAATGCCACTGCGCTCGCCGCACAAAAAGGCATCCTTGTGCGTAATCGTGAGGCATTTGAACGCGCCCGCAACATCCAAGTCGTTGCCTTTGACAAAACAGGCACGCTCACCGAGGGTCAGTTCGGTTTGCGTGCGGTCTACACCGCCGGTATGGATGAAAACCACGCTCTCCAACTCGCAGCCAACATGGAAACCCTCTCCGAACACCCCCTCGCAGATGCCATCGTCCAAGAGGCAAAGCAGCGCAACCTCACCATCACCCCCGTCAACGCCATCCAAGCCGTACCCGGCAAGGGAATTGAGGCATGGCAAAAAGAGCAACTCTATCGCGCCGGGCGTCCCGAGTGGGCGCAGGAATTGAAAGCGGAACTGCCCGCCCAACTCCAAGTGGGGCTGCGGGAAGCCGGTGAACGAGGCGAAAGCACCATCCTTCTGATGAAAGAAACCGCTCCCGTCGCCCTCTTTGCCCTCACCGACCGCGTCCGTCAAAGCGCGAGACTCGCTGTGCAATCGCTCCAAAATCGGGGCGTACAGGTGGTCATGGTTACCGGCGATTCCCAAGCCGTCGCACAAACCGTCGCTGCCGAATTAGGTATCCAGCGCTATTACGCCCGCGTGCTGCCACAGCAAAAGGCAGCGATTGTGCGTGAGATAAAAGAGGAAGGACACAGCATCGCCTTCGTTGGGGACGGAATCAACGATGCACCCGCACTCGTCGAAGCGGACGCAGGCATCGCCATCGGCGCGGGAACCAACGTTGCCATCGAAGCCGCCGACCTCGTCCTCGTTGAAAACGACCCCCTCGATGTCACGCGCATCTTCATCCTCTCACGCGCCACCTACAATAAGATGGTTCAGAACTTGTTCTGGGCAACCGGCTACAATGCCATCGCCATGCCCCTCGCCGCCGGCGTCGCCTACCAAGCAGGCATCCTGCTCTCCCCTGCCGTCGGCGCAATCTTTATGAGCCTCTCCACCGTCATCGTCGCCATCAACGCAATGCTTCTCAGAAAAACCGATTTACAAGGAGGATCCTAAATGAAATGGCTCAAATACACGCGCACAATTCTCGCTAGCGCGCTCCTGCTCACTGCTCTCTATGCCGGAACCCGCTGGTTCGTGGAACGCAACCGTCCGCCCGGCGCAATGACACCCATTGAAGCGCAAGCGATGGACATGGGCGTCATGAAGCCCCCGCCCGGTGCGTTCCCCGTCTCTGCTCAAACCGTAGAATACCGTGAGTTCCTTCCCACCGTCACCTACACCGGCACGTTCTTCGCCTACAACGAGGAACAAGTCCTCGCCCGTGTCAGCGGTAAGCTCACGCAAACCTTCGTCTATCCCGGACAAGAGGTACGGAAGGGGCAGCTCCTCGCCACATTGGAACCCCAAGAGTACCAAACACGGGCAGACGAGGCGACGGGCGCGTTGCAATCCGCCATCGCCGAACGCGATGAGGCACAGCAGGAACACGCCATGGCAAACGCTGCCGTCCAAGCCCAGCAAGCGGGCGTCTCAAGCGCACAAAACCGCGTGGAAGAGGCGCAAAACGACATCCAAAGCGCGGAAGCCGCCGTGCGAAGGGTGCAAGCCAACCGCAAAGAGATCGAAGCGGGCATCCAAAGCGCGGAAGCCGACCTCGCCTACTGGCAGCGCGAAACCGCGCGCCTTACTAACCTCTTGGACAAGGGCTTCGTCGCCAAACGCGAGGTAGACCAAGCGCAAACTCAGGTCGCGAACATGCAGGCCAAGGCACGCGCCCTCCAAGCCGCGCTGGAAGTGAACCAAGCGGAGCAGCAGGAGCGCAGCGCAGCACTCCAAGCCGCGCGTGCACGCCTCAAAACCGCAAACGCCGATCTCCAAGCCGCGCAAGCATTGCTCAGAAGCACACAGTCCGGTGTTCGGGCTGCCCAAGCGAAGGTACGGCGCATGGACGCCATGATACGCGAGAAACAGGGCGCGACCGGCGCGGCACAACTCCAAGTGCAATACACCGAACTTCGTGCGTTGAACGACGGCATCGTTACGGAACGCAGCGCAGCACCCGGCACACTCCTCATGCCCGGTACGCCTGTCTTCCGCATTCAGGATACAAGCCGCATCCGCGCTCAGGCACAAGTCGCCGATGTGGATGCCGCCCGCCTCAAAACCGGCTTCCCCGTCTTCATCCGACGCTATGCTGAACCGAATAAGATTCACCGCGCGAAAATCACCGCCATTTTCCGCGCCGCCGACCCTCAAACCCGCACCGTTACAGTGGAGGCACTCCTGCCCAACCCCAAAGGCGAGTGGAACCCCGGCGAATATGTGGAAATGAAAATCGGACTGCAAGCACATACCCGCCAAGCCCTCACTATCCCGCAGCAGGCAGTCCGCTACGATACCCAAAACCGCCCTTTTGTGTGGACAGTCGTGAAAGCTCTGGCAGACCCTGCCGTCGTCACCGAATACACCTGCGTGATGCACCCGGAAATTCGAACTAACGCGCCGGGAGTCTGCCCTATTTGCAGAATGGATCTCACCCCTGTTGAACAGAGCAGAGACCATCGTGCCAAACGCGCCTTCGTCCAACTCGAAGAACGGGACGGCGGCCAAATAGAGGTCATCAAAGGTCTGCAACACGGCGACCAAGTCATCACCGCGGGATTCGAAACCCTTGTTGAGGAGGACCCCGTGTTCTTGACCGAATGGACAGCGCAAGGACCCCGGGAACTCGCGCCACCGGGCGGAACCGGTAGCGAAACACTGCCCGGTACATCCGGCGGACACCGGCATTAAACGATTTCTGACCGAGACATCCCCGAAACTTTCGGGGAAACAGCCCAAAAGCATCGATTTATATAACTTTGAGAACAAGAAATGAACACTAATGGTTTCAATATCGTGCAATGGAGCGTGAGGCATCCCGTCGCGGTGATTGCCTTCTATGTGGGGCTGCTCGCGATGGCAATTTACGTCATCGGTTTCACCATGCCACGCCGGATGATGCCCTATGTAGAGAGTCCGCTTATCGGGATTGTCACCCGCGCGCCTGGTTTGAGCGCGGAAGAAATGGAACTCTATTACAGCAAACCCATTGAACAGCGAATGACCGGCGTGCCGGGCGTCCGCTATATCCGAAGCACCGCACAGGAAGGCTACAGTCTCGTTTCTCTGGAGTTCCCTTACGGAACTGACATGCAGCGCATGCTGACCCAAGTGCAAGCCCTCCTGACCGCCGTGCAGGATGACCTCCCTATGCAGGGCGCGAACACACAGCCCTCGTGGGTGCTTCAAATAGACCCGTTGAACCTGCCCGTGCTGACTCTTTCCGTGACCGGCGACTCCCGGTGGGACCCCGCGCGCTTGCGGGAAGTGCTGGAAAACGAAATCGCCGACCGGATGAAAATGGCGAGCGGCGATATCTACACGGTTTCGGTCTTCGGGGGCTACCGGCGGCAGATGCAGGTGTTGGTCAACCGGGAGAAACTTCGCGCATTCGGGCTATCGATGGGCGATGTGCGCCGAGCCATCGATTCGGTGAACAGGGCGCAACCCGCAGGACGCCTCACCGCCGGCGACCGCGAGGAAATGGTGCGCTTGGATACCCTCGCCCGCTCGGTGCGCGAGGTGGAAACTTACCCCGTCAAGGCGGTCAACGGGCGGATTGTCTACATCAAAGACATCGCGCAGGTGGTGGACACCTACGACGAGAAACGCAGTGGATATCATCACCAATGGCAGGATGAACGGGGCAGTTGGCACGTGGAGGACGCGCTCGCCGTTAATGTGCTTCAGAACCCTTGGGCGAGTTCTCCCCGTGTCATTGAGGCGGTGATGGCGAAGGTGCGCGAGTTTGAGCGCGACTATCCGGGCATCCGCTTCAAGGTGGCATACAACAACGCGGAGTTCGTGGACATCCTGCTCCATAATCTCTTTGAAGAACTGTTGCTGGCGGTGCTGCTGACGGGGCTGGTGATTTGGCTCTTCTTGGGCAACGCGCGGATGACCCTCATTGCGCTGACCGCTATCCCGACTTCCATGGCGATGGCTATCCTCGCGCTCGTTCCGCTGAATATGAGCCTGAACTCCAGTACGCTCATTGGCTTACTCTTCGCCATCGGCAGGCTGGTGGATGACGCCATCATTGACCTGCATGCCGTGGAGCGTCACCTACGGATGGGTAAAGACCGCGTGCAGGCGACGGTGGACGGCATCACGGAGGTGCGCCGAGCGGTGGCTGCCTCTACGGTGATGATTTGCATTGCTCTCGCGCCGTTGCTCTTCAGTGGGGGGATTGTGGAGTTGATGTTTGTGGGGCTGGTCTGGCCCCTCATCTTCGGTCTGCTTGCTTCCTTCTTCGTATCCTTGACCCTCACGGCGGTGCTTGCCTCACGCTTTTTGAAAGTAGAAAGCGGGCAGCCCGAGCGGAGAAACCCGCTGGAACGCTGGATTTTACTGCCCTGCCAGCGGTTTTTGGATAAATTGGAAGGGGGCTACGCGAACCTCATCCGCTATCTTTTGAAGCACCGCTTCGTGAACATGGTGCGCGTGCTGGCGACTTTGGTCGTGGGTTTCGGTTTCTACTTTCTTATCGGCTCCGAAATGATGCCGCTTGCGGATGTGGGGCAAGCCTACCTGAAATTAGAGATGCAACCCGGCACTTCCTATGCGGGAACCGAGAAAGCCGTGCAGCGCATCCAGAAGATCGTTCAAAAATACCCGGAAATCTTGCATAGTTCATGGGAGATTGGCGCAGAAGGCGGACCTGGCTACTACGAGGGCGCGTACTTCACGGGCTACGGGGGGATGCGCGTCAATGGGGCGACCGCCATGCTGACTTTGAAGGATAAGGACACGCGAAAGCGGGACATTTGGCAGGTGATAGACGCGATTCAAGAGGAGGCGACCGCTACCATTCCAGGCATCCGCCTGCTGCAAATCAAGGAGATGGGTTCCGATGTGATGGCTACCTCCGCTGCGCCGATTCAAATCCTCGTCTACGGACAGGATTTACACTTGACGAGCCGGCTCGCGGAAGAGACCCTCCAAATCGCCAAAGAGCAAGTGCCGGATTTCTACCAACCCGGCACTTCGTGGGAGATGTCACTCCCGTCGTGGCAATTGGAAGTGGATTTGCAGAAAGCCGCGCAGGTCAGTTTGACGCCCGAAGAGATTGCCTCGCAGGCATACTACTCGCTGAAGGGAGGCTACACGGAGCAGTTCTATCGTTTTCCCACACGGCGGCAGACTACCATCCTCCTGCGCTACGACGAGGCACAGCGGCAGTACCCTCAAGACTTGGAGAACCTCGTTTTGGTGAACTCGGAGGGGAAAGATGTGCTGATGAAGTCGGTCGCCCGCCTTGTTTACCGCTCCGCCCCGACCTTGATTGAAAGGGATGGCTTGCGACGGGTGGTGAGCGTGATGGGTTATTATCGGAAGGGGGATTACCAGGGCAATGCCTTGGTAGCGTCCGATCAACCCGCAATCCAACATGAAAATAATCAGCAATCTGACCTCCCCATTCCGCAAATCACTCCCCGTCCGTCGATGGATGTTGCGATGGACGTAATGATGAAGACGATGACCCAGATCAACTGGCCCCCTCGCGACTACGGAATGGAGGTGCGAGGCGATATGACCCAGATGATGGACTCTTTTCGCCGGATGTTGGGCGGTTTCGTGATTGCTCTAATACTGATGTATCTTGTGCTGGTGGTGCAGTTCGGGAGTTTCCTGCAGCCCGCGCAGATGCTATTCAGCCTGCCGCTGGAGTTGTCGGGGGTGTTCATCTTCCTCTATCTGATGCACCAAGCTTTCAGCACGGTTTCTATCTTGGGTGTGATTGTGCTGACCGGCATGGACATCACCGCGGCGATTTTATTGATTGACCATATCCTGCATTACCGGAGCCGGGGGGTGGCACGCAATGAAGCCGTCGTGCGCGGCTGTACGGAGCGATTACGTCCGATTTTAATGACGAGCCTGGTAACCGTCGCGGCTTTGTCTCCTGTAGCTTTCTTTCCGCAAACCGGAACCGATGCTTACCAACCTCTGGGTACGGCTGTCGTTGGAGGGTTATTAGTGGGGACCATCTTAAGCTTGATTGATATTCCGATCATGCATACTTTGGTTGATGACTTACAACAAGGATTCAGGAGATTTTTGGGAAAAGGAAAAGAGAACTCACCAGAAGAGAATTAAGACAAAAGCAGCCAACTCACTCCGCCAGTCCGCCATATTTGCGGATACGGCGCTGGTATTCAGCAATGGCGTCCACTAAATCCGGCACATCAAAATCGGGCCAGGGGTTCGGATAGAAATAAAGCTCCGAGTAGGCGGACTGCCACAACAGAAAGTTGCTGGTGCGCTCTTCGCCGGCGGTACGGATCACTAAATCGGGGTCTGGTAAATCGGGCTGGTAGAGGCAGGCGTGAATACTCTCTTCGGTGATGGCTTCGGGATTCAACTCGCCTTGCTGGGCGCGTTTCGCCAACTCAACCACCGCATCGACCAATTCAGCGCGTCCCCCGTAATTGATCGCTAAATGCAGCGTGATGGTTTCGTTCTGAGCGGTCAACTCTTCAGCGCGCGCCAACGCTTCCTGCAGGCTAAGAGGCAGCTCTGACCGGCGTCCGCTGACACGAATCCGAACCCCGCTTCGATGCATCACAGGCAGTTCTTCACGCGCGGCTTGTTCAATCAACCGCATCAGTCCTTCCACCTCCTCACGGGGACGGCGCCAATTCTCGGTGCTGAAGGTATAAAACGACAACACCTTCACTCCCAGATCGGAGCAGGCGCGGATGATTTTCCGCACCGCCCGGTAGCCGTTCGCATGACCAATCAACCGATCCTGTCCACGAGCGCGCGCCCAGCGCCCGTTACCATCCGTGATGATAGCGAGGTGCGCGGGCATGCGCTGCATGTCCAGTTTCTGAGTGAGAGGTTCTAATTCCGCGATCAAATTTCCATTAACTCCTGCTCTTTGGAAGTTTGCGCCTTGTCGCACAGCTCCACATACTTGTGGGTCACTTTGTCCACCTGATGCTCATATCGTTTCAGATCATCTTCTGAGATGGTTTTGTTCTTTTGCATCTGCTTCAGATGATCCATCGCGTCGCGCCGGACATTGCGCACTGCCACGCGCCCCTCTTCCACGCGCTTATGAACCTGTTTCACCAGGTCTTTGCGTCGTTCTTCCGTCAGCGCAGGCAGGTTAATCCGAATGACTTGCCCGTCGCTTTGGGGATTGACCCCTAAATCGGACCGCTGGATCGATTTCTCAATCGGCGTGATCATATTGCGGTCATATGGCTGAATCAGAAGTTGTCGCGCTTCCGGCACGCTGATATTCGCGACCTGATTCAAAGGGGTCGGCGTTCCATAATAGTCCACCATAATCTTTTCCAAGATGGCGGGGTTGGCGCGCCCAGTGCGGAAGCCGTTGAGGTCATGCTTCAGATGTTCCACCGCATGGGTCATGCGGTTTTCCGCGTCCTCAATCACATGCTCCACTTTGGGAGTGTTGTCTGCTTGATGTTGTCTTGACATGGTTGTTCCCTCCAAAACGAAATTTATAGGTTCTTAACTCGTGTGCCGATGGGCGCGCCCATCACAACCCGCTTCGCGTTGCCCGCTTCACGGATATCGAATACCACGATCTCCATATCGCGCTCCATGCACAAGGTAAAGGCGGTTAAATCCATCACGCGCAGCTTCTTCGTTAGAGCGTCATGATAGCTGAGCGATTCATATTTCACCGCATCCGGGTAGACATTCGGGTCGCGATCATACACGCCGTCCACATTCGTGCCTTTCAGCAGCGCGCCCGCGCCCAACTCTACCGCTCGGAGCGCGGCAGCCGTATCGGTTGTGAAATAGGGATTGCCGATGCCCGCCGCCAAAATCACAATGCGCCCTTTTTCCAGGTGCCGGATGGCGCGGCGGCGAATAAAGGGTTCGGCAACCGATTGAATGGTCAAGGCAGACTGCACGCGGGTATCGATGCCTAAATGCTCAATGGCATCCTGCAAGGCGAGCGAATTGATGAGGGTCGCCAGCATGCCCATTTGGTCCGCGGCGGCTTGGTTCATGCCGTTTTGAGCGAACGCGCCGCCACGAACAATGTTTCCGCCCCCCACAACAACCGCCACTTCCACCCCGGCTTGATGAACCTGCGCTACCTCATTTGCCAAGTAAGCGACCACCTGCGGGTCGATACCGAAACCTTTGTCGCCCGCCAGCGATTCGCCGCTCAGTTTTAAGAGCGCGCGTTTCCAGATGGGCTGTCCCGATGAAGATGTTTCCAAAATAGTTGTCGCCCTCCCCCTGCAAGAAAAAAGGCAGACTTTGTATTTCCAAAGTCTGCCTCCGATCGTTCCATTTACGCGCCCACTTCCAAGCGCGCGAACCGCGCGATTTTCAGGTCGCTGCCTTTCTGCTTCATCAGGTCCGCGATGCTGAGCGAATCGTCTCGGTAATAGCGTTGCTCCAGAAGGACTGCTTGCTGGATGAAGCCTTTTTCCACACGCCCTTTGGCGATGTTTTCCGCCACATTCTCGGGCTTGCCCTCGTTCAAGGCGCGCTGCTTCTCAATCTGCAATTCTGCCTCGATGACCGACGGGTCAATTTCGTCGCGGGTCACGAACTTCGGCGCGCTCCACGCGCCTTGAATCGCGATTTCATGCGCCACCGCTCGCAGGCTTTCGGCATCGGCGGAACCGGTCAAAGCAACCATCACGCCGACTTTGTTGTTGTGGTGGATATAGACATCCACAACCCCGTTTTCGCCATCCGGAACCCGGCTGATCGCGTAGTTCGTGAAGTCGATTTTCTCGCCGGTTTTGCCGATGGCGATCTCAATGCGCTTCGCCACCGTGATATTGGTGTCAGAGAGAGAAGGCTGCTCCATCAAGCCCTGGAGGTCGCCCTCTTTGCCATAGGCATGCGCCTGCTTCGCCACTTCGTTCGCGAGCGCGACGAACTCTTCATTCCGAGCCACAAAGTCCGTTTCACAGCGCATGTCCACCATTACGCCACTTTTCATGTCTTCCGCTGCGAACCCGACAATCACGCCCTGGTTCGTTTCGCGGTCAGCGCGTTTACTGGCAACAACCGCGCCCTTCTCGCGCAGAATTTTGCGCGCCTGCTCCATATCGCCTTCGGCTTGCTCTAATGCCTTCTTACAGTCCATAAATCCTGCGCTGGTTTCGTCGCGCAGTTCCTTAATCAATTGCGGGGTTACCGTCATAATTTTCACTCCTCGTCGTTAATACCGAACTTTTTAGCGATATCCCAATCTTCCTCGCGGACCTCGGTCGCTGGGCTATCTTCTTCATCGCTACCTTTTTTCTTCGTCGCGGTGCCTGCCTCTTGAGCCTCTTCCTCGATCTGGATGTCTTCGCCGAACAGCTCGCCAAATTCCTTGACCTGCTCAGGCGGCAGAGGCTCCTCTTCCTCGATTTCGGGCAATTCAATCACTTCACCGCCCTGCCATTCCAACTGCTTATCTTCCGCGATGGTATCGGCAATGCGTCCCGTAATCAGGCGAATCGAGCGGATCGCGTCGTCGTTGCCAGGAATGGGGTAGTTGACTTCCGTGGGGTCGCAATTGGTGTCCACAATACCAATCGTGGGAATACCTAAGCGAGCCGCTTCCTGAACCGCGGTATGCTCTTGGCGCAAATCCACAACGAACAGCGCGCTGGGCATGCCGGGCATGTCTTTAATACCGCCCAAATTGCGATCGAGTTTCTCATACTCTTTGCGCAGTTTCGCTGCCTCCTTCTTGGGGATACGGTCGATTTCGCCTTCCGAAATCATGCGCTCCAGCTCCTTCAATCGCTTCACGCGGGACTGCATAGTTCGGAAGTTGGTCAGGGTTCCTCCCAGCCAGCGATGAGTAATATGGTACTGTCGGCTCTTCAACGCAGCTTCTTTTATCGCTTCTTGCGCCTGTTTTTTGGTGCCAACGAACAGAATGTGCCCGCCATCAGCGACCACGTCGCGCACCACTTTTTGTGCCTTCTCAAACAGTTCAAGGGTTAAATGCAGGTCGATAATGTATATGCCAGCGCGAGCGCCATAAATATACTTTTTCATTTTCGGGTTCCACCGCCGCGTATGATGGCCAAAGTGAACGCCCGCTTCTAATAGATCCTTCATTGTAATGGATGCCATTACAGTAATACCTCCTGTGGGTTGTTTGCCGCCCTTGCCCTCACTCTCCTCTTCGACCCTTAACTCAGGCACCCCAGAGAAGTCAGGCAAAGTACGAATTTTCAGCCTCATGAGTGTACCCGATTTCGTCAACTTTGGCGCGGGGAACTGAAACCCGTTTTTCATTAGTCCTTATTTTTAGGGGCTACTTTAATTAAACTTGAAACCCAATGCCGCCGATGGCACAAAATGTGCCTCATGAACCTATGAAAACCGATTTTGTCTGATTTTTGTCCGGTTTTTGTCTCCACCTGAGTCATGTATCATGAATGAAGTGAAGTTATGAGTTGACGGCTCTTGAACCCTAAGAACACCCTACGAGGAGGTAAGAAGCTATGTATAGAAACAGTTTGCTTGTCTGCAGCAGCCGGTCCGAGAGGCTATCACCAACTGGAAAACGCCATCACAGAGTCGCTTTGACGACTTTGCTGTCCGCGTTATTGATTCCAGCCGCGCTTTTTGCGCAGCCATCTTCTCCAGTCTATTTTCAGACCTTCCATGATGCCGTTACGGGGACCAATTCTTACAACCATTCCGGGCAGCGGTATTGGTACGTAACGCCAGGCGCAGATAAATATCAAAACGATGTTTATGAGCGTCCAACCGTGCAAAACTATGCGAATCGCGGCGGGCATTATTCCACCCATGAATACTTCGAGTATCTGGATATTACCCGCGCCAGTGTGGGATTTGACTCACAATTCCTTTATGTTTCTATCAGCATGTTTGGCAGGAACAAAAGCACATCCGACGGCACCAACTCGCCGGTAGGACTCGTTGAGCGGTATGGTTTCCGGTTCGGCGCAGACCCGAATGGGCGAAATAGCCGGTTGTTAGTGGTAGACCAACCAGAGCTTGCCAGCAGCCCTAACACGGTCTTCAGCCGCCTGAAAACGTTTGGGTATCGCGATACAAATGGCGATGTCGGCGGACGCGGTGTGGTCAATGGGGGAGCGACCGGATTGAACGTCACAAAGTCTGATAACCCGTTAGAAGAATCGGGCATGACCGGTTACAACCAAGGTTTCATTTCGGATGGGCGATTGTCCAATAACACTACGGTGTTGTGGGCGCGAATCGCGCCGGGCGATGTGAACACTGTTGAAATGGCGCTTGATTATGTCGCTTTGGGTTTGAATGTCAACGATCTGATGGCAACCCAGTACCTGGAGTTTGAAGCCATCAAAGGCGGTCCCAAAGACCCCGCGAATTACCTCTGGAACGATAAATACACCAAATCGGAAGCCGGTTCGCCGAATCCTGGCATGGGTGGTCTTTCCGAGTTCGGTACCCAGGGCTTAGGCAATATCTATGAACTGGATACGCTGCGCGGCGGCTATATCGTGCCAGAACCTTCCACAATGGCAGCCTTGAGCGCGGGACTCGCGTTGATGGGATTACGCCGAAAGCGCAATAAAAAATAAACCTGTTAAGTAGATACAGGCGCATCAATCGTGAACCGCCAGAGAGGAACTCTGTTCTTCCTGGCGGTTCACTGCATTTTTTAACTCAGGCTCTTGAAAATGTCCACTGAGTCGGTCTGTTCCCAGCGGAAGGCAGGGTTGCCAAAGTGTCCATTCTTCGCGGTCGCGCTGTATTGCGGTTTCAAAAGGTCCAGGAACTGGATAATGCCGCCGGGACTCAAGTCGAACGCTTCACGGATACGCGCCGTGATTTTGGAGGGCGCAACGTGGTGGGTGCCGAAGGTCTCCAGTAACAGGGAGACGGGCTGCTTTTCGCCAATCGCATAAGAAAGCTGGATTTCCGCTTTTTTGCACAAACCTGCCGCCACGATGTTTTTGGTCAGGTAGCGCGCCATATAGGCTGCAGAACGGTCGACTTTGGTCGGGTCTTTGCCAGAAAACGCGCCGCCGCCATGTCGGCAGTAGCCCCCGTAGGTATCCACAATGATTTTGCGCCCCGTAACGCCCGTGTCTGCTTGGGGTCCGCCAATCTCAAAGATACCGGTCGGGTTAATGTAATAATGCTTCACCTGAGTATTGACCCGGTTCTCAAACTCCTGAAGCGCGGGCTGAACCACATGCGTTTTGACGATGTCTGCCAGTTCCTTTTGGTTTTGTCCCGGGTCGTGCTGCGCCGAAATCACAACCGAATCGACCGCTTTAGGTTTGCCATTTTCATAAAGAATGGTGACCTGTGATTTACCGTCAGGGCGCAGTTTGAAATCGGGACGCACGCGGCGAATCTCAGAGAGACGTTTGGTCAGCCGGTGCGCAATCATGATCGGCAACGGCATCAATTCGTCCGTCTCATCGCACGCGAAGCCGAACATCATGCCTTGATCGCCTGCGCCACCTGAGTCGACCCCCACCCCAATGTCCGGCGACTGTTTCTGAATCGCGACTAACACGCCGCAGGTATCGCCTTCAAAGCCATATTCGGTCCGGGTATAGCCGACTTCATTGACCGTTTGACGCACAATATCGGGAATTTCCACATAGCCGTTTGTGGTCAACTCGCCTGCAACCACGGCAAGCCCGCGCGTCAAAAGGGTCTCAATCGCCACGCGTGATTGGGTATCTTTGGAAAGGCACGAGTCGAGAATCGCATCGCTGATCTGATCAGCCAACTTGTCAGGATGTCCTTCTGTTACGCTTTCCGACGTGAAAAACTGCTGCTCCATTCTTTTCCTCCGTTTCAATGGCTATTATGATACCCGATACGCAGATAAGGCATGAGAGGTGAGCAATAGGGGTACAATTTAGTAGTGAATAGAGCAGATCTGTCCATCCTCATTGAGGAGGCGGCGCGCGGTTGACTATAGAACGCTTGTTTGAACTTATTGCTGGAGGCGAGACCCCCGAAGTAGAGTTCAAAAGTGATCAGCGGGTCGCTTTTTCAGATACCGAGTTGGTGGAAACGGTGGTCTGTTTAGCCAACCGTCAAGGAGGTGAGCCTTCTTGGCTGATCATCGGAGTCGAGGATAATGGCGCAATCACAGGCGCGAGGACGCGTCACGAAGCCAACTTAACCGACCCGCAACGGCTCGTCGCGCTCATTGCGAACCGTACCCGCCCTTCGTTGGGTACCCGCGTGTGGGTGGTTCCTGTGGAACAAGTAGAAGTGATTGTCATCGAAGTGCCTCCCTCAAGATTGCCGGTTGGAACCTCCGATGGGCGTTATTTGCGTCGCGCCATAGGCGGCGATGGTCGTCCCGCTTGCCTGCCTTATCACTTTCACGAGATGCAGTCGCTCCAAGCCGACCGCGGACAGATGGATTATTCCGCTTTAGTGGTCTCAGGCGCGTGCTGGGACGATTTAGACCCCTTAGAGTTTGAACGATATCGTCGTACGATCCGGGAGCGGAGAGGCAGCGATCTAAGTTTGGCAGAATTGCCCGACTTAGAACTCGCGAAATCGATTGGCGCAGTGGAAGCGAACGGAGAAGTCCAAGCCATTCGCGTGTTGGGTTTGCTGCTTTTTGGGAAGACCGATTCGCTGGCGCGCTACATTCCCGCGCATGAAGTTGCCTTTCAAAAATTGCGCGGTCAATCGGTTGAGGTAAACGATTTCTTTCGCTGGTCCCTGCTGAGAATCATGGAGGAGTTAGATACTCGTTTCAATGCTTTGAACCGAGAAAAGGAAATTCTAATCGGGATGTTCCGGCAAGGAATTCCCGACTATGCGCCTGCCGCTTTTCGTGAGGCAGTGGCAAATGCTTTGATCCATCGCGACTATACGCGCTTGGGAGCCGTTCATATCCAGTGGCATGAGGACCGATTGGAAATCAGTAATCCCGGCGGTTTCCCCGAAGGGGTGCGGTTAGATAATGTGCTGGTAACGCAGCCACGCCCTCGTAGCCCGCTTTTGGCGGATGCTTTCAAGCGAGCCGGACTGGTGGAACGGACAGCGCGAGGAATTGACACGATTTTTTATGAGCAACTAAGAAACGGTCGTCCGGCTCCCTCTTATGCGCGCAGCGATGCCAGCAGTGTAACCCTCGTTATACCGGGTGGAGAAGCGAACATGAATTTTGTTCGGCTTGTATTGGAGCAAGCGCGTCAAGGACATACATTAACCCTGGATGAGCTGTTGATTCTGAATACGTTGTGGTATCAACGCAGCCTCTCAACAGAAGAGGCGGCTAAAACCACGCAAAAGCAGATGGCTGACGCGCGCAGCGCGCTGAACAAGCTGAAAGAAAGAGGTTTGGTGGAAGGGCGCGGTGAAGGTAAAGGACGCGACTGGCATCTTTCTGCTTCCGTCTACCAACTTTTAGATGAACCCGTTGCTTACTCCCTGCAGAGAGGATTTGAACCGGAGCAGTTAGAGAAGATAATCCTTCAGCAGGTTCGTTCTCAAGGGAAAATCACCCGCCGCGAGGTTTCAGAGTTATGCCGGTTATCCCCGCCCCAAGCCACACGGCTGTTGAAAAAGTTGACCCAGAAAGGAGTTTTAGTCCAACATGGTGAGCGCAAAGCCTCCTGGTATGGACTGCCATAACGCGCATATTTTATAACACAGCGTCATAATTTATGAACGCCGTTCATAAAACGCGCATAAATTTATAAACGCGTTCATAAATCGCCCCCGGACCCCCTCGCGAACATGGGCTGGGTATCATGATTCCATGAATATGTGGGCGGAGCATCCAGGCACGGATGAATGGGTGGTCGTGCTGGATTTTGGGGGTCAATACACCCAACTCATCGCGCGCCGGGTACGCGAGTGTCAAGTCTTCTGCGAAATACTGCCTTATAACACCCCGTTGGATCAAATTCGAGAGAGGCAACCCAAGGGCATCATTCTATCGGGCGGTCCTGCCAGCGTGTATGAACTGGGCGCGCCTGCTCTTGATAAAGGCATTTACGAATTGGGCGTGCCAGTCTTGGGCATTTGCTATGGTCACCAGCGCATGGCATTGGACTTGGGCGGACAGGTCGATGCCGCGCAGAACCGCGAATATGGGCGCGCGGAACTGGAAGTAACCGCCCCGAACTCTCTCTTTGAAGGCGCATCAGCGACCATGCCTTGTTGGATGAGCCACGGCGATCTGGTTCGATCTGCGCCCCCCGGCTTTCAAATTCTCGCCAAAACACTCAACACGCCGGTGGCAGCGATGGCAGACCCCGCGCGCCAACTTTATGGCGTGCAGTTCCATCCCGAAGTCACTCATACCCCTTTTGGCAAGCCCTTAATCAACAACTTCCTCAAAACGATCTGCGGTTGCAAAGGCGACTGGACTCCCGCCAATTTCGCGCGCGCCTCCATCGAGAAAATCCGTGAGCGCGTAGGAAAGGGCAAAGTGTTATGCGGGGTGAGCGGCGGTATCGACTCCTGCACGGTGGCGGCGTTAGTGCAGCGCGCCATTGGCGATCAGTTGACCTGCGTCTTTGTGGATCACGGACTGCTGAGGAAAGGCGAGCCGGAAGAGGTGCAGCGGCTCTTTACCCAAAATTTTCCCTCTCACTTGATTTTTGTTGACGCGAAAGCGCAGTTCTTGAGCCAGTTGGAAGGGGTGACCGACCCGGAGCGCAAGCGAAAAATTATCGGCGAAGAGTTTGTGCGCGTCTTTGAGGAGCATGCGGGCGAATTGAGCGACTGCCGGTTCCTCGCGCAAGGCACGCTCTATCCCGATGTGATCGAGAGCGGCACGCCCCAAGCCGCTAAAATCAAGACCCATCACAATGTGGGCGGTCTGCCCGATTGGATGACCTTGGAGGTGCTGGAGCCGCTCCGTTTCCTATTCAAAGACGAGGTTCGCGCCTTAGCCAGCGAGTTGGGTCTGCCCGACAGCCTGGTTTGGCGTCAGCCGTTTCCCGGTCCGGGACTGGCAGTGCGCGTGATGGGTGAACTGACCGAACACCGCCTTCATCAGGTGCGGGAAGCCGACGCGATTGTGATGGAGGAGTTGGGCAAAGAAGGCTGGCTGCGCAAGGTGTGGCAATCGTTTGCGGTGCTTCTGGATACGCGCAGTGTGGGGGTGATGGGCGACCAGCGTACCTACCAGAACCCGATTGTGCTGCGCGTGGTTGCCAGCGAGGACGCGATGACGGCGGAGCCGGTCGAGCTGCCTTGGGAACTGTTGACCCGCATCGCGCATCGGATCGTCAACGAGGTTCCCGGCATCAACCGCGTGTTGTATGACCTCACCTCCAAACCGCCCGCAACGATTGAATGGGAGTAAAAAGTGGCACGTTCATCCGCAGAATTAGATCGCGTTTGGCTGGAGCAGTTTCCGGAAGTGGACATCCTGCTCGATTCAGCCACGATTCAGAAGCGCGTTTCGGAGCTGGCGCAGCAGATCGCTCGCGATTATGAAGGCACCTTCCCACTGATGGTAGGCGTTTTGAAGGGCAGTGTGCCGTTCTTAGCCGATCTGATGCGGGCGGTTCCGTTCAGGGTGGCATGCGATTACGTCGCGATTTCCAGCTATGGAACAGAAACCACCTCCTCCGGCGTTGTGCGATTGCTGAAAGATTTAGATACCGAAGTCGTGGGGCGGCATGTGTTGGTCGTAGAGGACATTCTGGATACCGGTTTAACGCTGCAATATTTGATGGGACTGCTTCAAGAGCGACGCCCATTCAGCCTGAAAGTATGCGCGTTGTTGCAGAAGCCTGACCGCTTAAAAGCGCCCATCACCCTGGATTATTGCGGTTTCTCCATCCCAAACGAGTTTGTGGTGGGCTATGGACTGGATTATGCCGAACAGTACCGGAATTTGCCCTTCATTGGCGCATTGCGCGCTGATTCCGCGGAAGATTGAACCCTATGGCTTCAAAGGGCGTCTATATTCTTGAAGTTCGTCCTCAAATCGCATGGCGTGGAGCGCGCCGCCCAAAGAACGCTCTGCGCCATGCCTGAAGAACTCTCCCCCGCTTTCCGACAATAGCCTATGGACGATTTCGGTCAGGAGGACCACATAACCTATGTTCGTCATTATTGGCACGCTGGTGGTTATCGGCGCGGTACTGGGCGGCTATATCATGCACGGAGGCAAGATAGGCGCGCTGATCCAGATTTCAGAGTTTATCATCATTGGTGGGGCTGGATTAGGCTCCATGATGGTGGGTAATCCGCCCAGCGTGATGACCCAAGTCATCAAAAGCGTCTTGGGCTTGATGAAAGGCAACCCTTTCACGACCCCGGTCTACCTGGAACTGCTGAAAGCCCTTTTTGCCCTCTTCACCTTAGCGCGAAAAGAAGGGCTGCTCGCGCTGGAACAGCATGTAGAAAAACCCCATGAAAGCTCACTGTTTAGCCAATACCCGTTCCTGATGGGCAATCATCATGCGGTCAATTTCCTGTGTGACACGATGAAAGTGGTCTTGACCGGCGCGGTGGGCGCGTATGAGTTGGGCGATTTGACTGAAACCGACTTGGAAGCGCACCATGAAGAGGCGAATAAACCGGCAGAAGTGCTGGCAAAGGTCGGAGACGCGATGCCTGGATTTGGGATCGTCGCTGCCGTTTTGGGCGTCGTCATAACGATGGGCGCGATTGACGGTCCCCCCGAAGAAATCGGTCATAAGGTCGCTGCCGCTCTGGTCGGTACCTTCTTGGGGGTTCTGCTGGCGTATGGCGTGTTCCAGCCGCTGGCAAGCGCAGTGGAAGGGCATGTCAAGTCGGAACATCAATACATGCAGTGCATCCGCCAAGCGCTCATCGCCTTTGCGCGCGGTGATGCGCCTATGACCTGTGTAGAATTTGCGCGCCGGTCCATTGAGCCGGGCGTGAGACCCAGCTTCCAAGAGTTAGAAGAGGCAACGCGCGCGGGCGGTGGCGCGAACCAGGCGCAAGCCGCATAAAAACCAATGGCAAAATCAGACGCGCCCGAAATCAGGGTCATAAAGAAGAAGCATGCCAAGCACGGTCATCATGGTGGCGCGTGGAAAGTCGCGTACGCCGACTTCGTGACGGCGATGATGGCGTTCTTCTTAGTGATGTGGATTATTGGGCTGAACCAGGATGTCAAACGCGCCATCGCCGGCTATTTCCGAGAACCGAACAATCTGCTGGATACTTCGCCCAAAAGCGACAATGTGTTCAGTCTCAACGACACGATACCGAAATCGGGCGACAGCAACCAGCAAGGCGATCCCGCTTCGGAGGCGTCCAAGCAAAAGCAAAAGAAAGAATTTGAAGAAGCCAAGAAGTATTTTGAACAAGCCTTAGCCAATATTCCTGATTTAGCCCGATTGAAAGAATACATCCAGATCGAAATCGTTCAAGAAGGACTGCGTATCGAGCTGATTGAGGGACCAGAACCCGTCTTCTTTGTGACGGGCAGCGCGGAGGTCAAACCGGCAGCGCGGAAATTAATGGGGGTTATCGCCAAGGAGGTCGGTCAACTGGATAACCGGGTCATTATTGAGGGGCATACCGACCGAAGACCATACAAATATGGCAAACAGTATGGCAACTGGGAACTCTCGTCGGATCGGGCGAACGCGGCGCGCCGGATTCTGGATAGCAGCGGGCTATGGAAGGGACAGGTCGCCGAGGTCAGGGGGTATGCCGATAAACGGCTGCGGCTGCCGAAAGACCCCAACCATTACTCCAACCGTCGCGTTTCGCTGTTGATTCCTTACCGCAAAGAGTGAGCGCGCGCCCATCAAAATCAGCCGGTCGTTTTGCCGGTCGTTGCCACAAACTCCTCGATCATGAGCGCAAAGAGCGCCTTCTGCGTATGCAGACGGTTTTCTGCCTGATCCCAAATCGCGGACTGGGGACCATCCATCACTTCATCCGTAATCTCTTCACCGCGCCGCGCAGGCAAGCAGTGCAGGGCTATCGCCTCTTTTTTCGCGCGCGCCAACAACTTTTCATTCAACTGGAAGGGGCGGAACGCGCGCATGCGGATTTCGCGTTCGGTTTCCATCCCCATCGAGACCCACACATCGGTGTAGACCGCGTCGGCATTCTCAACGGCTTCTGTAGGCGAATGGGTCAGCAGAATCTGGCTGCCGGAGGCGCGCGCCAATTTCTGCGCCGCCACCACGATTTCGGGGTTGGGGGCATAAGCGGGCGGGGTCGCGATCCGCATCGTGTGTCCTAAAAGCGCGCCCAGCAGCAAATAGCTATGGCAGACATTGTTGCCGTCGCCGATCCATGCTAACTCTAACTTGCCTTCGCCCCGCCACTCCTGAATCGTCATCAAATCTGCCAACGCCTGGCAGGGATGCTCCAAGTCGCTCAGCGCGTTCACAATTGGCACGCCGGTATGCTGAGCCAGTTCAAACAGCACCTGATGGTGGTAAACTCGCGCAAAGATGGCAGAAAGCCAGCGTCCCAGATTGCGCGCCACATCCATCACCGCCTCGCGCTTGCCCATCTGGATATCTTGCTGGGTCAAATAGACGGCATGCCCCCCCATTTGATACATGCCTACCTCAAAGGTCGTCCGGGTTCTCAGCGACGGTTTTTCAAAGATCATTGCCACCGCTGCCCGGCGCGGAAATTGCCAAGCTTCCTGTCCGCGCTTGGTGCCTTCCTTCATTTTTTTTGCCAACGAAAACAGCGCGTTCACGCCTGTCGGGTCTAAGTCCGTGATGGAAATCAGATTCAAGGGCGGGTGATTTTCCTGCCAAATTTGGAACTCATTCAACATCGTTTCCCCCTCAATTAAGAAGCGATGATTATACCTAACCTCGCAATTATGCCGATAAATGCGTCAATGCGGTTGACCTATGATTAAGAGTGATGCCTAAAACTACATCCAATGAGGGTCAAGCTCCTGATGCCGAGTTCGCGCTCAAGATGGAGCAGGCTTTCCAAGGAAAGCCCATCGAAAGTCAGCCGCAGGATGTTTATATCGAACACCTGCTGGAGAGTTTGCCGCCCGAATTGATCCAATCGATGACCGATGAGCAGTACCTGTTATTGAAGCGCGCCTTCCTACGCCACCATACGCGCCACATGATGGACATCCGCGGGGTGGTTCCCTTTTTCTTCACGCAGTTCTATTTCGTCTTCCTATTTGGCAAAGACCGGCGTCAAGCCACCCAGCAAGCGATGGCAGACAGGCGTTCGTCGGCTTCAGAAGGAGCCTCGAGGTTGGGGGGTCTCCTGGCGACGAGCGCGTTTCTGTTGGGCTTATTCTTTATCTCGTTGGGACTGCTTTATTTCCTTAAAACGGTCTTGAAGGTAGATCTGATCCCCGATTTTCACCTGCCAGACCTGTGGCGCTGACGGCTTACTTTTTCCACATCGCTTGCACGCCCTCCACAATCATTTCGGCAGCCAATGCCACCACGATCAGCCCCATAATGCGCGTGAGGATATTCAAGCCTGTTTTCCCTAAAGCGGAGCCAATGGGTGATGCCAGCAGCAGGGTGATCCAAACCAGAAGTCCCACCATCAACGCAATGCCTGCCAGCATGAACATCTGAGGAGCGTCCGCCATTCGACTCGCCAGCAGAATCACTGAGCCAATCGCGCCGGGACCTGCCAGCAAAGGCAACGCCAGGGGCGTGATCGCAGCTTCGGTACGATTGGTTGCTTCCTCCTCCTCTTCCGGGGTTTGACGAGTTCGGCTGGGGCGCGCATTCATCATGTCGATGCCCATCAACAGCAGCAGCACTCCGCCTGCCACACGGAAACTGGGCAGCGAAATCCCAAAGAACCCCAACATCGCATTGCCCGCAAAGGCGGCAATCAGCAGAATCAGCGCAGTCGCCAACGCGGCAACCAGCGCGATGCGCCGTTTGCCTCGGCTCGGTTGGTCACGGGTGAGTGTCAAATAGAAGGGAACCGCGCCCAACGGATTGACAATCACAACCAACGAGACCAATGTTTTTAACAGGGGGGTAATCGCTTCCATGCGTTCAACAACATGGTACCCCACATTCGGGTACGGCAGCCTTGTGTCTCTCAACTATGCTATAATAAGGTCATTATGATCACTCAAACACGTCATCAACCCGTGAAACAGACCGAAGATACGTCCATCGTCTCTTCCCGTTCTGCGCCGATGACCTCTCAGGAATTTTTGGAACGGTTCGGGGACAAGGATGAGGTGGAGCTGGTGGACGGGGTGGTAACGAAAAGAATGGCAGCTCAATGGAAACACGAACGGTTATTTCAGTGGTTAATTCGTTTGATTGGCGATTATGTTGAGACTCTGGATTTGGGTATCGCGTTTGGTTCCCGGTCGGCGGTGCTGATCAACAGCTACCGGACACGTCTGCCTGATATGGTCTTCATTCGGAAAGAAAGGATGCAGATCATCAGCGACAAAGCGATTCAAGGAACCCCCGATTGGGTCATGGAGATTCGCTCATTGGGAGATCGCGATTCAGACCTCATGGCTTTAGAGTCGGATTACCGCGCGCTGCAAGTGCCGGAGATTTGGTTTATCGATCAACCGAACAAGCGGGTTCGCGCTTTGCGCTTGAAAGAGGATGTTTACGAGGTGGAAGAGCTCGGCTCAGGGCGTCTTCACTCGCATGTGAGCGAGGGCTTTTGGCTGGACTTGGAGTGGATATTCGCGGATGAATATCCCAAAGCGATTGATATTCTGAAGCAGCTGCTTCAAGAATGAGTAGAACGAGGGTTTGTAGCTATAAGAGATTTTCACGAGAATAGAATGGTATCATTGAGTATGGAGGTGACAAGTTGACTGTTATGATAAGAGCCCGGTTTGATGGAAAGGTTTTCGTCCCTGATGAGCCAGTAGATATACCTGTTGGCGCGTCCGGTGTTTTCTTGATGAGCCAAGAAGAACAAAACCCGACAACTTACAGAAAATCGCTGGATGCGCTTCAGCGACTAATTCGTCGTGGAGTGAAGGGCGCAAACATTCCTGATGAAGCCCTTCGCAGAGAAAATTTGTATGATGACCGTGGGCTATGAACGTATTAGTAGATACAAGCGTTATGGTCCGCTTAAAAGACCTAAGTAGTCAGCATCATCAAGAGACAACAGATGCAGTGCTCTGCTCAAAAAGGAAGGCGTTTCAATCTGTATTTGTATACAAGCATTGATAGAATATTGGAATGTTTGTACCAGACCTCTGCAGAATAATGGTTTGGGACAAACTACGGATGAAGCCTATCAAGATTATCTTGATTTATGTGAGATTTTTACCCTATTACCTGAGCCACAGGATATATCGACACGGTGGCTTGACTTAGTGAGAAAGTATTCAGTGAAAGGTAAGCAGGTTCATGATGCTCGTATGACGGCATTTGCATGGTCCTATGATATACCCATCATTTTAACACTCAATTTTGACGATTACGAACGATACTCGGAAATTGCGATAGAAACCCCTCACTCGATCTTGCGGAAGCGTGAGGAATAATCAGATTTCTATGAATACAATCTCATAACCAACTCCCTTCTCTCTTGCAGGAAGACGCGCTCCTTCAGGGAACCTTTAGGGGCATGGATGAACCGGCGAAATCCCCACCTAATGCCCCCATATTAGAGGCGCGACATATCTCCAAACGTTTTGGCAGCACCCTTGCGTTGCAAGAGGTCTCCCTGCAAGTTTATCCGGGCGAGACGCTGGCGATTATCGGGGAAAACGGAGCGGGAAAAAGCACCCTTATGAAGATCATCAGCGGATTGCTGGAACCCGACTCGGGCGAACTCTTGATACAGGGCAAGGCTTGCTGGTTGCGTTCGGTGACGGCAGCGCAAAAACTGGGTATTGCTTTGATCCCGCAGGAGCGTTCCCTTTGCGACAATCTCAGCGTTGCGGAAAACATGTTTCTGGGGCGCGAACTCAAAATTGCGTTGGTGGTACGACGAATCCGCGAAATGGAGACTCAATGCGCCTATTGGCTTTCTCAAATAGGGCTGGCAGAGACGCTTTCGCCCCAAACCCTTGTCTCCCAACTGAGTCAGGGCTACCAGCAGATGGTGGAGATTGCCCGTGCCTTGTCGCAACAGGCAAAAATCTTGATTATGGATGAACCCACAAGCAGCCTATCCCAACGAGAAACCGACCGCCTGCATGCGCTGATCCGCGACTTGAACCAACAGGGAACCGCCATCCTCTACATCTCCCACCGTATGCGCGACGTGCAGGAGATCGCTCGCCGGGTGGTGGCGCTGCGGGATGGACGATTGGCAGGCGAATTGACTGGCAGCAATATAGAAGTAGAGCGTATGGCTGCGTTGATGAGCGGGCAGAATCGCCACGCAGCCAGCGCAGTAAGCCTGCCCTCAACAGAGCCTTCATCTGTCTGCTTATCGATGAAAAACTTGCGGCTGAAAGATAGAGTCACAGGGAGCCTTCAATTAACAGTGAACCGTGGGGAGATCGTCGCGTTGGCGGGGCTGGTGGGCGCGGGGCGTTCCCGGTTGGCGCGCGCTCTGTTCGGGTTGGAGCCGGTCGAAGAGGGCAGTATTCAGTTGATGGGGAAAACCGTTCTTCTCCGTTCACCTCAATCAGCGATTCGGGCAGGCATTGCGCTCGTTCCCGAAGACCGCCAATCGCAGGGGTTATTTTTGGGGATGTCTATCCAAGAGAATCTGGCGATGTCTCAGTGGGCAAGTTTATCGCGTTCGGGTTGGGTCTTATGGTCTAAGGTGCGAGCAATGGCGCAAAACACGATAGATCAGTTTCGAATAAAGGCGCAGAATGGCGCGCAACCAGTCGAAGCCCTGTCAGGCGGCAATCAGCAAAAGGTGGTTTTAGCCAAGTGGCTTCGTTGGGAACCGCGCTTACTGATTTTAGATGAGCCGACACGCGGAGTCGATGTGGGGTCCAAGCAGGAGATCTACCAACGCGCCCGAGAGGCGGCATCGCGGGGAATGGGCGTCTTGATGATTTCCAGCGAAATGCAGGAACTGCTCAGCGTGCCAGATCGGGTGATTGTGATGAATCAGGGGCGAATCACCGGCGAATTGGCGCGCGAGTCGCTGAGCGAAGCGGCGATTATGAGGTTGATGGAGGCATGAAAAAGAATTTGGGGGTGTTGGGGCTGCTTTTGCTGGTGGTCGTGGTGACGTCGCTGCTCGATTCCAAGTTCTTACAATCGCCAAATCCGTCCAACATTGCGCGCTGGACAGGAATGTTCGGCATTTTGAGTGTGGGGCAGTCGTTTGTGATTATGACAGGCGGAATCGACTTGTCGGTGGGGTCGGTGGTCGGTTTAACAGGATGCCTGCTGCCTATGTTCACACGGGAGATGGGGATACCGGTGGGGATTGCGCTGCTTTTAATCGCAGGAATCTGCGCCGCATTGGGCGCGTTTCACGGCATCCTTATAACAAAACTGCGCCTTCAACCCTTCGTGGTGACTTTGTGCGGGTTGTTCATCTACCGGGGAGTGTCACGGTATTTGACGGGCGACATGACGCAGGGATTTGGCGATGGCTTCCGCGAACTACGCCTCTTGGCAAATGGCACGACGTGGGGATTACCGAACCCGTTCTTAATTATGATTCTGGTCTTAATCGCCTCGTCTTTGGCTTTGAACTTCACCGTTTACGGGCGTCATGTGTTGGCGGTAGGACGCAGCGAGCAAGCCGCGCGCTACAGCGGAATCGCTGCCGACCGAACCCTGATTATGACCTATATGCTTTCCACTCTGATGGCAGGGCTGGCAGGAGTTCTGTTTGCGCTTGACCTCAACTCGATTCAACCCTCTGGTCACGGCAATTTCTTTGAACTTTATGCCATCGCGGGAGCCGTCTTGGGGGGATGCAGTTTGCGGGGCGGTGTGGGCAGCGTGATGGGAGCGATTATCGGCACGGCGTTGGTGCGAGTGCTTTATAACGCGATCAACATCTTGGGAATTCCGACCCAATTGGAGTTCGCCTTTGTCGGGGGCGTGATTTTGGTGGGTGTGGCAGGCGAGGAGATACTGAAGCGTCTGGCGGGGCGGTTCAAAAAACCCGCTGCCTCTTAGGTAGAATCCCCCTGTTATGAATATCACATCGGAGAAACTGAATCAGGCGGAATCGCTGCTGAACGAAAAGGATATTGATCTGTGGCTGACTTTTGTCCGCGAAACGGCGGAAGGCGGGGATCCTGCCCTGCCGTTAATTTTGGAGGGCGGCTTGACATGGCAAAGCGCGCTCATTGTCAGCCGGACGGGCAAGCGCGTGGCGGTGGTGGGCAATTATGATGCGGACCCGCTCATCGCCAGCGGCGACTGGCATTCGGTGATACCCTACACGCAGAGTATCCGCGAACCGTTGCTGGAAGCTTTAGAGTCGCTCCATCCCTCTTCGCAAGGAAGCCCGCGCTTGGCGGTCAACTTCTCAGAGAATGACCCAAAGGCGGACGGACTGACGCTCGGCATGTTCCATTTGTTGAAAGGCTATTTGCAAGGCACGGTCTACGAAGCGGGGTTGATGAGCGCAGAACCGATCTTGATACCCTTGCGCGCCCGGAAAACGCCCACAGAGCTGGCGCGTATTCGGTCTGCCATTGCGGAAACCCAGCGGCTGTTTGAGGAGGTTTCGGACTATGCCCGCGTGGGGCTGACAGAGCGCGCGGTTTACGACTTCATCCAGACCCGAATGAGCGAGCGAAACCTGGGTTATGCGTGGGACCAAGCCGGCGATCCTATTGTGAACGCGGGACCCGAATCGATGGGCGGGCATAGCGTTCCTTCCGAGACGCTTCAAATCCAACCGGGACAGATTTTCCATATCGATTTGGGCGTGATCAAAGAGGGCTACAGTTCTGACCTTCAGCGATGTTGGTATGTGCCAACGCATTACGATGCGGGCATTCCTGAGCCGGTTCAACAAGCGTTCCAGGCGGTCACGGGCGCGATTACGGCGGGCGCGGACGCGCTGAAGCCGGGCATGATAGGCTGGGAAGTGGATGCCGTCGCGCGGGAATTTATCAAAGCGGCAGGCTATCCCGAATACATGCATGCGTTGGGTCATCAGGTGGGGCGCGTGGCACATGACGGCGGCGGCATTTTGGGACCGCGCTGGGAACGGTACGGCGAGACTCCCACGATGACGGTAGAGGTAGGGCAGGTGTATACGCTGGAATTGGGCGTCTTTTTGAAGGAACAGGGTTATCTCGGCATCGAGGAGATGGTCGTGGTTCACGAAATGGGTGTGGAGTGGCTCAGCGAACGACAAGAACAGCTCTGGATTTTGAAAGATTAGTCCCAGTGTGATTCATATCACTGAAATAAGGTTTTGGACTTCGGTACACTATTGCCATCACAAACCAACGGAGGTTCAAAACAATATGAAACGAATGATGAGTATGATGGCTGTGGGCGCGTTGGCGCTGTCGTTGTCCATGGGATATGCATTTGCGCCAGAGAAGAAGGACATTGTGGATACGGCGATAGGAGCCGGTCAATTCAAAACATTGGTGAGCTTGGTTCAGGCAGCAGGCTTAGTCGATGCGCTGCGCAGCGATGGACCTTTCACGGTCTTTGCGCCGACCGACGCCGCATTTGCCAAAGTGCCGAAAGCCACTTTAGATGCGCTGGGCAAGGATAAGGAAGCCTTAAAGCAGGTTTTGCTTTATCATGTGGTCAGCGGTAAGGTGACCAGTGGTCAAGTCGTCAAGGTGAACAAGGCGAAAACCCTGCAGGGCAGCGATGTGAAGGTCAAGGTTTCCGGCAAGAACGTGATGATCAACAATGCGAAAGTGGTGAAAGCGGACATCGAATGTACCAATGGCGTTATCCATGTGATCGATACGGTGATTCTCCCTCCTGCCAAGAAGTAAGTCGTTGGCTCGTCCCCTTGGGAAAGCCTCTTTGCTGAGCATGGTAGCAAGGTCTCAGGCGCATTTATCGCGCTTGAGACCTTGCAAAGCGCGGGTAGACACACAGGACTACTCTATAAATATGGGACAAGACGAATCTTTGCCCTCCAATCGAGGCAATTACAGAAGGAAGATGTCTCAAAACTTAAACAGCAGATGACACGGCTACGCTCGGCATGACAGAGGGATTGTCACCCTGAGCGAAGCGAACGGGTCTGCTTCTCAAAGGCTGGATCCCCGCGTTCGCGGCAATGACGAATTTTCGGCTGCGCTCGGAATGACAAAAAACGTAGGGGCAGACCTATGTGTCTGCCCGCCAAGAGGGCGCACACACAGGTGCGCCCCTACCATCTGTCAACCCTCCACGTGAACGTGGAGGGAGTCACCCCGACTGTCACCCTGAGCGAAGCAGAAGGGTCTGCTGTTTTTGGGTAGACACACAAGTTTAACCAGACAAACAACGGCGAAGACGGAGCTTCGCCCTCCAATCGGGCAGACCCTACCAAACCCCTTGCGCCTTTGCGTTTTTGTCGTGAGCCGCCTTAGGGCGACTTTGCCCGTCATCGGCGTGACTTCATTCGCGGTTTCAAAACCCAGCAAGCAAGGCGAAGAAGGGAAGACTTGCCCAAAACAAAGACCTAAGCTCGTCGCTGCGCTTGGAAGCGGGTCTCTAAGGCTTGAAAAATCGCTTCCATCCGCTCGTTGACCTCTTCATCGGTCAGGGTTTGGCGCGGGTTGCGGAAAGTAAGCGCGAACGCCAAACTGTGATGTCCTTCCGGCACAGGCTGCCCGACATAGCGGTCAAAGAGGCGGCACTCTTCCAACCACTCTCCCGCCGCGGCGCGAACGGTCGCCTCGATGTCGGCATAGAGCGCGTTCTGATCCACCACAATCGCCAGGTCACGAAGCACCGCAGGTAACTTGGGCAAGGGTTGGAAACGAACCCCTAAAGCGGCAGTCGTTTGCAAAGCTGCCACCTCGAATTCCGCCGCAAAATGGCGTCGCTTCAAATCAAACGCGCGCATGATTTCGGGATGCAACTCGCCCATCACGCCCAGCAGGTGATCGCCGGAATAGACGCGAGCCGCGCGTCCGGGATGGAAACGCGGGTCATCGGTCAATGGCTCAAAATGCGCCAATGTAATCCCCAAGCGCGCCAATAAATGTTCCACACAACCTTTCAACGCGTAGAAATCCACCTCTTGAGTGGAGGCTTGCCAATGCGGCGCGCGCCATTTGCCTGTCAATAGTAAGCCGAACGCCACCGGCTCTTCGTAGGGGGGCTGTCCGTCGGTTTGTCGGAAGGTTCTGCCTGCCTCAAATATTGCGATGTCTTGCACGCCGCGCCGCTGGTTATAATCCGCCGTTGCGACCAAGCTATTCAGCATGCAAGGGCGCAGCACGCTCAATTCGGGGCGCATGGGGTTGCGGATAGGAACCGCTTGAACCCCTGGTGGATGTAAGGGCGACTCCTGCTCAAAGGAACTGTTGACCACTTCCTGCAATCCTGCCGTCAACATCGCATGGCGCAAGCGGTTTAGGAATTGGCTGAGATCGCTGTCTCGACCTTGCATACTGACGCCCACCGGCGGGGCTTCGGGAATACGATCATAGCCCAAAATCCGCCCGATTTCCTCCACTAAATCCTCTTCCAAAGCAATATCTTGACGATGGGCAGGAACTTGCGCTTGGTAGATGCGCGCTTCCTGATGAGTGGGGCGCAGTTCCAACCGCTCCAGCGCGGCGACCGCTTCCGAGTCGTCAAAAGAAAAGCCCAACAGATGCTCTGCGCGCTCCATGCGAACTGTCAATGAGCGTTGTGGGGGTGGGGCAGGATAGACATCGATCATGCCCGTAACCGCTGGCGCGCCTGTCATCTCTTCAATCAATTCGCAGACCCGGTTGAGCGCAACCGAGACCAGACGCGGGTCGACATGCCGCTCGAAGCGGTATGAAGCCTCGGTGCGGATGTCCAGCGTTTTGGCGGTTCGACGCACAGAGAGCGGGTCAAAATGCGCCGATTCTAAAAGTAAGTTGACCGTTCTGTCCGAAACTTCGGTCTCCGCGCCGCCCATCACGCCCGCGACAGCCACCGGTTTTTGCGAGTCACAGATCATCAACATCGGCGGTTGAACCTCATGTATGTTGCCATCCAGGGTTTGGATGGTTTCGCCTTCGCGCGCCTGTCGAACCACGATCTGATGGTCGGCTAATGTCTCTAAATCGAATGCGTGTAAGGGCTGACCCAACTCTAACATCACATAGTTCGTGGCATCGACCAAATTGGAGATGGGGCGCATATCCGCCAGATTGAGGCGTCGTTGGAATTTGGCGGGAGAGGGCGCGACCTTAATTCCTCGAATGACCCGCGCCGCATATCGGGGGCATAAAGCAGGGTCTTCTATAACGACCGATGCCCACTGAGCCGCTTCGCCTGCCTCGAAAGGTTCCCTCTGGTTTAATGCCTGCGCAATACGCTCATAGAGCGGCGTTCGCTGGCACTGATCGCCCAATAGCGCGTACACTTCGCGCGCGATTCCAAACACGCTCAAGCAGTCGCCCCGGTTAGGCGTGATATAGATTGACAGCACTTCGCCTTCAGGTTGGCGAAGCACCTCTTCCACTTCCAAACCTGCCATCGTCAGCCGCTCCGCTAAACGGTCGGCATCTAAGTCGAACTGCACGAACTCTTTAAGCCACTCGATGGGTATCAGCATAATCTTTTACTCGGTTGTGAACTGTTTCAAAAATCGGAGATCATTTTCCAGGAACAAGCGTAAATCGTCGACCCCATACTGCAACATAGGGATCCGCTCGATGCCGAATCCGAACGCGAATCCGCTGTATCGCTCGGTATCGATTCCATAATTCCTTAAAATGGTGGGGTGAATCAAGCCTGCTCCTCCCAATTCCAACCAGCCGCCTTTCCAAGAGATGGAGAAGTCGACTCCTGGTTCCACGAAGGGGAAGAAGTCGGGGCGGAAACGCACTCTCACATCCGCGCCGAACATTTGGCGCGCAAACAGCGTGATCGTGCCTTTCAGGTGTGCCATGCTGATACCTTCATCCACCATGAAAGCGTCCACCTGATGGAAGGTGTGGTGATGGGTGGCATCGACGTTCTCTTTTCGGAAACAGCGTCCAATGGTTGCCATGCGCATCGGCGGCTTGCGTCTTCCATAGGTGCGCCCTTGCAGCGCGGTCATTTGGGTGCGCATCAGCCAGCCCTCACGCACATGGAATGAATTCTGTTCATCCATCGCCGGGTGATCTTCGGGGTAGTTCAGCGCGTCAAAATTGTATCGGAACTCTTCCAATTCGGGACCTTCCACAAATTCAAACCCCAACCCGATTAAGGTCGCTTTCACGCGCTTTGCCGTGAGGGTGAGCGGGTGCAAGGTGGTGTTGGGCTGCGGCAGTCCGGGCAGGGTCGGGTCGATGCGCTCTTGTTGCAATTGCGCGGTCAGTTCTGAGCCTCGCAACTGTTCGCGTCGTTCTGAGACCCATTGCGCCAACTGTTCGCGCGCTTGATTGATTTGCTGTCCGAAAAGCGGTTTTTGATCGTTGGGCAGGGAGCCGATCTGCTTCATCAACTCCTGCAGGGGACCCTTGCGCCCAAGATAATGCGACTCCACCCCGTTCAGTTCAGTGGTGGAATGGGTGCCGTGAATGGCGCTCTGCGCTTCGGTCAAAAGCGATTGGATGATTTCCATGATGGGATTGTTATTCTAACTCGCCTCTCCCTTCAAGCGGTCAGGGAGAGGGAGTCATTAGAGTTTATAATCGCGTGTTGAGCCGCGTCAGGCGCGCGCCTGCTGAACCAGCTGCTCAAACGCTTTGGGATCGCGAATGGCGATGTCGGACAGCATTTTGCGGTCGACATCAACACCTCGCTCTGTCAGCCCGTGAATGAATTCGTGGTATCGGATACCGTTGGCGCGGCAAGCCGCGCTGATTCGTGTGATCCAAAGCCGGCGGAAATCTCGTTTCCGTTGCCTCCGGTCTCGATAGGCGTACATGAGCGATTTCATCACCTGCTCATGCGCTTTCCGGTACAATTTGCGCTTAGCCCCGTAATAGCCCTCTGCGCGTTTCAGGGTTTTCTTGTGTCTTCGGCGAGTTACGGTTCCGCCTTTCACTCTTGCCATGACGTGCTGCCTCCTCACGCTTTGCGCGTGTACTTTTGCTGCTTTTTAGACAAAAGCAGCGGGCGCAAGAATGACGCCCGCCACTTACAGCGAACTGGGACGCGGAATGCGTCCGACATCGGTGTTACGAATTGGTTCCCAGCAGGCGGTTCATGCGTTTCATTTCGCCTTTGAAAACCTCGCCCTCTTTATCCAGTCGTCGTTTACGCGAGGGCACTTTGCTCAGAAACAGGTGGCTGTTCGACGCGTGTTTGCGCATCAGTTTGCCGCTCGCCGTCCGCTTGAATCGTTTCGCGGCCGTTTTGCTGGTTTTGATTTTCGGCATTAGAATCTCCTCCTGAGACGGGGGATGCCTCCGCTTGCTCAGGCGCTGGAGACCCCGCTTCTACTTTATTACTTGTTTCTTTAGGTTCCGCATTACTTGTTTCTTTAGGTTCCGAAACGGGCTTGTCGGTCCGCTTTTTGGGAACCATAAACATGCTCATCATGCGACCTTCCATAATCGGTGGACGGTCCATGGCGCCGTGTTCTTGTAAGGCTTCGGCAATCTGTTCCAACAATCTCCGTCCATTGTCCGGTCGCGTAATTTCGCGGCTTCGGAAGATGACCGTGAATTTGATCTTATCGCCTTCTTTCAAGAACTCAGAAGCGTTGCGAATTTTGACATCAATATCGTGCTTGCCGATATTGGGTCTCAAGCGAATCGTTTTGAGTTCCGACTGCTTGTGTTTCTTTTTTGTATCGCGTTCTTGTTTCTCTTGTTCGTACTTGTATTTCCCGTAGTCCAGGATTCGACAGACGGGCGGGTTCGCGTTCGGCGCAACTTCCACAAGGTCTAACCCTCGTTCTTTGGCAAGCGCCTGAGCGCGTTTAACTGGCACCACGCCCATCTGTGTTCCGACTTCGTCGATTAAGCGCACTTCACGCGCTCGGATTCGATGATTGACTCTGTAATTTTTCTCTATGGCTTTCGAACCTCGCGTAGGGTATTTCGCGCGTAAAGTATACCTAATTTGCGCGAAGAGGAATCAAGCATGTTCCTCATTCGGCGAGAATATCCGCAATCGCTTTGATAATGCGCTGCTCGCCTTCTTCAGAATAGCCGACTTCCACAAGACGGATGATGCCTCGCTTATCCACCACATAGAGTGTGGGGAAGGCATCGACTCGGAACTGGTTCATCACCGCTTTGCCTTCTGCCGGCGGCACCGTGATCGGGTAGGTCATGCTGTTATCTTCCACGAAGCGGCGCACTTCTTGCTCAGAACCCGACTGTAAAGCGATTCCAATGACGGAGACGCCTCGCTTCGCGTATTTATCGTGCAGTTCCTGAAGGAACGGAATCGCGGCTTTGCAGGGACCACACCAGGTCGCCCAAAAGTCGATGACATAGGCGCGGTTTTGCTTGCCGCCCATTTTGATTTCGCTACCGTTCAGATCGGTCATCGCTGCGGCAGGCAGTTTCTGCCCTCGCTTCAGTTCCGCGTTGGCGGGAAGCATCATCATCACAAAACCGAGAACCAAGATAAACATGGCTGCAACCAGAATATTTTTCATGGAAAACCTCCTCTTTGAATTGCTACTATCAATTATAGCACAGAATCGGGTACGAATGAACCTTTTTTAGGTTTCAAGATTCTTGGGCTTCGGCACATTGTTGGCAATCAAGCCAATTTTCCGAAGGCAGGTGGGGCAGGGCTTCCTTGGCGATTCCCCGCTTGAACACCGGACGATAAAGCGTGTCGCCTTCCGCATAGGCAACGCCGCAGGTATGGCAATTCGTTGTTTGCTGCAGGGTCATGGGCGTGTAACCACTGATCACCCAGCCCGCATGTCCCACATGGGTGGCTAATGACTCAAGCGCAGCGCGCACTGTCCGCGATTTATTCCCATGGTAATACAGACTGGACAGTTCGTCCAGGAGTTGCACCGTTTCATGGTTTAATGTAAAATTCAGTCGTTTCATTGCTTAAACCTATCGATTTATTATACCGCTTTTTATCTCATTTCTTGAATCTTAGCCTCAAATGAACTCGGGACAGAGTCGACCAAAACGAATTCCTCGTATTTTGCGCAGGTACCTGTTACTTTTACGATGTTTAATGAAACCTGGTAATTTTTCAGAGAAACTGAAGCAAGTAGCTTTCCAGAATGAAGTTTTGGAGACGGAGGCGCATTAGCGCCGAAGGCAAACGGGGCGAGACAACCCGGCGGGGGATACACCGCCCCGTTTCGAATGCTCTGAGGATTGATCATTTCAAGGAGGAGTCTACTCAATGAGTTTACGTATCAATACCAATATGTCCTCGCTGAACGCGCTGCGAAACGTTCAAGGGGCTGCAGACGGCTTCGGTCGTTCAATTGAAAAACTGGCATCCGGTCTGCGCGTCAATCGCGGCTCGGACGACCCAGCCGGACTGATTCGCTCAGAAGACCTTCGAGCGCAAATCTCAGGACTCGAACAGGCGATTTCCAACTCTCAGGACGCTGCGAACTTGGTGAAGACAGCAGAGGGAGGCTTGGAAGAGGTGCATAATCTTCTGCGTAGTATGCGCCAATTGGCGGTTCACGCGGGGAACACAGGTACCAACGACTTGACGGCGCTGCAGGCAGACCAAAACCAGATTCGTTCGGCTCTCGACAGTATCAACCGAATCGCGCAGCAAACCCAGTTTGGCTCGAAGAAACTGTTGGACGGCACGGCGGGCGTCAGCACGGCGGTGACCAACACGAATCTGTTGGGCGGTGTTTTCTTTGGCGGAACCATTGCAGGCACAGCGATCGCATCGGGCGATGTATCGATTGCGATGGTCACAACCGCTTCGCGCGCTTCGGTGGCAGGCGCAGCCACTTATGCGGCGTTAACCAGCACGGTGGCGGCAGGAAGCGTGGTGATTAACGGGCAAACCGTCAGCATGAACGGCACCGAAACCCTGGAAAGCTTCATCAATAAGATCAACTCATTCTCCAGTACAACTGGCGTTGTGGCGGAAGCCAGTATCTCCGGTGGCAGCTATGTCGTGAACCTGCGCCAGCAGACCTATGGCGCGAACTTCAAGGTGGATTTCAACGACTCAACGGGATTAGTGCGTCAGGGCGCGACTCTGGTGGCTGGACGCAACGCGCAATTTACGGTGTCGCTCAATACCGCCTCTGGCGTGACCAGTGTTCTGTTCCAGGGTGGACGGGCATCCAGCGATAACGGTTTGCGCTTAACTGATACGAACGGCAATGTGCTGCTTTTGACCGAGTTTGCCAACAACAGTGTGACCGGCGCGTTGACCGCTGCCGCAAGAATCACAACTGGCGAATTGCAGTTCCAGGTGGGCGCGAATTCGGCGCAGACGGTTCGACTCTCTTTGAACAACTTGGGAACCACTCAGTTGGGGACGAGCGCTGTGGCGGGTATGAGCCTGGCAGATGTGGATGTGACCGCGACCGGCGGTGCGGAGGACGCCTTGAAAATCATCGATTCAGCGATTGCGCAAGTGTC